>CATBDC010000031.1 GCA_949502235.1 uncultured Lachnospiraceae bacterium
GATAATACTTGATTATCCTTGGTTTATAGTAGAAAAACGGAGAATTTGTGGAGGGTAAAACAGTCCGGGGAATCCTGTGACCAGCGTTCCAGATGGCGGTGGATGATGATGTGCTATAAGAATCCATTTGGCTTTGAACTGTCGATGGTGGTGGTGACGGTATTCTTTTCCATACGGGGTTGCGAATTTCGGAGTTCTGCGGGCTGACTTTGCGGGATATTGATCTGGAATATAAAATCCTCAACATTGACCACTAGCTTCGGTGGCGGCGAATATGAAGCTGGTGATTGAATCCACGAAGAATGCAGGAACGAGGAAACTTCTTATGACGGATGATGCTGCGGATGAGTTGAAGAGGATGGAGGATTTAGAGATGGCAAGGAAGGAAATGGAAAAGAAGCCTGTTTCAAAAAAATCTTTCAGGCAATCTGATATATGGAAAGTTTGTGCGCTCTGCTTTGGTAGGGCATCTTTTTATTTATACTTGCTATATCAAAATGGTTGGATTTATGCTAAAATACCAGAGTAGTAAATTTTATATGAGAGAAATGTGTATCAAAGAATATTAATATGGAGTATTATTCATGAATTTTAGTATAGAGAAAAAGAGATTAAGATTTGATGAAAGGTAGTCAGAGAGGTATGTATAATGTCTTCAAAACGTAAATTTACTGGTGTTCCATTTACTCCTATGTCTAAATGTGCTGCTTGTGAACACCTTGAGCAGTGTAGAAATAGTGATAACTCATTGACAGTCAAAATGATGGTGCTTGAATGTGAAAGTTTTTATTATTTATTTAAGCGATTGGAAGAATTTGAGAAATTTCCTACATTTTGTGAAAGTATGGAAAAAAATCAAGAGAGCATTGATGATTATGCAAAACAACACGAAGGTATTCCATCTCTCAAATCGCCTCTTGTTGTGAATGGGGCATTAGCAGCAGAATTAGCTCTTAAGTTTCTGATATTTAAGGAAATGGGCTCATACGAATGTATTCATAATCTTCGACGCCTTTTTGAGCAACTGCCTGATTGCCACAAGAATGTTTTGACGGAAATAATCTATAAGCAAGCACACCAAAATGAAGAAACGTTGAAATTTAACCTTACTAATATTTCAAATCTGTTTGAAGATTTCAGATATTCTTTTGGGAAAGAGCAATTGGGATATTCAGGGTTTTTTAATGAATTCGTAGATATCGTTTGTGAATATGCAATATTGCAGAAACCAATTAATGAGGAAGGAATAGAGGATTAGTGTTTAAAGGTATATATATTACAAACAACAAAATTCATGCTAAAATACCAAAGTAGTAAGAGTCCTCAATTCTTACTACGTATTTACTACGATTGACGGCTTTAACTTGCCACATTTTGCTTATTCTGTGACTTTTTAACAATTTTCTTTGGAAAATTCTCCGTCATTTGCTACACTCTAGAAATAGAAGTCAGGATAGGATTATCGGCGGAGTGGGTCATTGACAGTAATAGAAAAGCAGTGAACACGGTTCAGAAGAAATGTTCACTGCTTTTTTTCAGGAAAGCTAAAAAGTAAACTTGCTTTTAACATTCATTTAGATGCATAAAGTTCCGAGGATGTTTGGTTGTCAGAATATTATTCTGCTTTGCCATGGATACGCTTGTATATATTTCAGTCGTTTTGATCGAACTGTGACCAAGCATTTTTTGTATATAACGGATGTCAACGTCAGCTTCCAGCAGTAAAGTGGCAAATGAATGACGGAACATATGTGGAGTGATATGCATGTCAATCATAGCCAATTTTAAGTATTTTACGATCATGGCCCGCACAGACTGCTCTGAATACCGCTGATGGAGCCGATTGATAAAGAACCATCCGGTGGCAGCAATATCAGTTTGAAATGCAGCATAGTATTCGGCTATTACCTTTTTTACGTCATCATTGCCGATCTGGATCAGGCGTTCTTTAGAGCCTTTACCATAAATGATTATTTTGTAGGATACCAGATCCACTTGTTGTATTCTTAAGGCGCACAATTCTGAAATCCTGACACCGGTTGAAAAGAGTAGCTCAATGATAGTGATGTCACGAAGAACAGCATTGTATTGGTACGTTGTAGTTGCAAATGATTTTTGTTTATACATCGTGGAGATAAATGTGGCAATCGTGGTTTCCGGTATTGTGCGGGGCAGTATTTGCGGTTCCCGAAATTTCACATTTATTTTGTCAAAGGGATTTGTGGCAATCAGCTCTTCATAAACTAAATAATGGAAGAAGGCTTTTAAAGCAGCAATCTTTCTTTTGGTAGTACGTGGCTTATACTGGTCATGAAGTGAGGAAATGTAATCATTTATAGCATTCTTATCTTCAAAATCAGGGTATGCCAGCATAAATGTCTGAAATTGCGCCAGATCAATGCGATAAGCCTTCAGGGTTTTCTTATCCAGTTTTTTAATGGATTCACAGTTTTTCATGTAGCTTGCAATTAAAGTCTCTAATCTGTTCATAAATGGATACTCCTTAGTTTTTTATATCTATTATGAGTATCCATCTATGAAATGTCGATTACTTTAATCTTCGGGGAAAAATTCGTTTAGTATCTCAATAGTCTCTTTCGCTGTAAATCCCCACAGAATCGTACTTAATGCTTCAATGGCAGCATGGCGTTTCCGGTAGTAGGTACGATAGGAAATGTTGGCGATATGGGGTCTCAGCTTCTCTATGATTTCGTTCGTACCTTTCGGCTCCTGCGGAGAAAGGAAAGTATAGTAAAGGATCCAGTAATACTGTTCTCCGTGTTTGTGGTTAGTTCTAAGCAAGTCTACAGAGGAATCCAGCATCTTCAGCATCCGGTTACTTCGTTTGATGCTCTTTGCCCGTTCTTCAATATCATCTCCAGACAGATCGGCTCCTGCAGTATAAATGGAATCAAGGAATTCATCCACACTTGTTCCATATTTCAGCCGGAATTGCTTCTCCATTTGGTGAACTACCACCTTCAGGCTATAGGTTGCATCTCGGTATCTACGAAGAAATTTATAGGTGTCGTGAAAGCGTGGATCCTCTTCTGGCTTTAGATATCCCTGCTTATTCAAGTCACTCTTTATCTTTGCATTATTCCCCTTCAGGCTTTTCTCTATCTTTGCATCCATTCCTCCTGCACCATTTATATCCATATGTATTGATTTCACTCGGCTCGTCCTCATATCCTTTGATTTTCCACCATCTCTTCTTGTATCCTCCAACTTTGCACCATTCCTTCCTGCATCCTTCCTGCTTGTATCCATCTTTTATTCAGCCCCCTTTAGAATCTTTTCCACAATATCTGCATGATCTTTTAGGATGGGATTCCTCTCCAGATAGTCCTTCTCTTCAGGCTTGACGGTCAGCTCAAAACGGTAGGCAGCATTTCCATAAGGGCAGATAATACTTAGAGTATATATATTTACTATATTCCTGCAGTCAGAGGATAAAGGAGATAATATATAGCGGGTTTTGGGACACTCGCAGCACGGAATGCCTTGTGATTTCAGCATTTCCGCGACTTTTTGGATGATAAACTGCATGTGCGATTTCGGAACGCATGAATCATTTTCTGGAACGCTGACTTGTTCCTCTTTCACAGCTTCTGAAACGCAGAGTTCTTCCTTATTTTCGGGTATGTGGATTGGCAGTTGCATGGTCATAGCGATCTCCTCCTTATCAATCATTACATCACTGATGTCGAACATAACTGACAGATAATCGTTCAAATAGATCATACTGCCATGCCTTCCGGTAAAAGAGACTAATGTGATGAAATTCATTTCTTCAAACTTCTTTAAGGTACGTGATACGGTTGTCTTTGAATGGTTCCAGCGGTCACCTAATGTCTGAAAACTGGTAACCGGATTGCCGGTGTGGTTGCGGTAATATACAACCGGGCCGGAGTAGGAGCCTTGTACAGACGGATCGTTATAGATGGCATGAATCCACATGTCCAGAAGCATATCCATCTCCGAGCATTTGCCCATACTGATAAGTTCATGGACTTTGGCGATTGGGAAAAAGAAAAAGCCGTCATCCTTCTTGCAGGGGAAATTGTATTCCAGTACAGTATTGTCTTTTGGCCAGTCTGTTATCTTGAACTTTACGACCTTTTTATTCTCCAGAAGAGAGTAAGTGATGTAGTTCTGTTTCTGCAGATAATCCAGGATTGAAACTGCCTGATGCTGGAACCGGCACCGGAACCATGTGCGCAGATCTGCCAGAGTGCAGATCCATTCCCCAGGCCCGACAAGATAAGTCATAGTTTCTGTACGGCGATAAGACGACCGATAATTTGCATAAGAGCAAAGGACGATGTAATAAAAAAGAAAAGAGCCTCCGTTTGTTCGGATGCCCTTGTTAGTGATGAGTGACCGTATGAAATCTCTGTAAATTCTGCAGCGTGGAAATTCTACGATTTGTTTCAGCTCTAATTGATAGGTTTGATTTTCCATATTAGTTCCTTTCTTTTGAATTGAAAAAGACGGATGGCTAAAAACCGTCCGTCTTTGCTAATAGTAGTTATGGCAGTTACATTATATTTTACATGAGAGAGAAGATGAAATCCGGGCTGGATCCCTTCAACATCCCTCCAACATCCCTCCAATATGATTTTTGTCTTGCCAAAACCAAATTCTTGGTGTATCTTGTATTTAAAAGGATTACTAGCTTTTCGCTGTAAAAAACCTTGAATTTCCTGCATTTTCTAAGGGTTCTAAGTTCCAATGAGGTCCTATTTGTACTAATGGGGTTAAATGACCCCTACGGACTTAAAATCCTGCGGGACTTATACTCCCGTACCGGTTCGATTCCGGTCTGCGGCACTTGTAAAAAGACTTATTTCGTGTATCGGATAAGTCTTTTTATTTTTGGTGGAGGAGCATCCCTCCAAATCACCCCTCCCGCTTTAGGTCTGTACGGGATGCTTCTTGTTTGAAAATAAGATAAAGGAAGCGGAAGAAGAAACGCAAAGCAATGGAATAGGAATACAGAGTGTAAAGAATATGATGGGGAAAATGGGCGGGAAATGCAAGGCGGCACAGGAAGGAAATTGTTTTCGGGTGTCTCTTATGTTCCCGACTCAGGCGGTTCAAAGGCAAAGATGAAAATGAACAGCAGGCATTATCTAAGGATGGGTGCAATTCCTTTAAGTAACAATCTGCCGCCCTGAAATTTTCAATTACGAGTGGACGGCCTATTCGTTCTCTAATTTTCGTGCCATTTCTTTTTCAAAGACTGTATTATACAAAGTAATGGAATCAACCATCTGCTGTACTCTGTCCCTTCCCATGATCTGCAGTACGCGGTGTTCCAGCTCCTTGAGCGGCGCCAGTAATTCCCGTGCATAAGAAGCTCCCTCTTCCGTTAAGGAAACCTGCTTTTCCCGTTTGTCTCCGGTGCCTGGTGAGAGGATGATATACCCTTCTTTTTTCAGGGATCGGATCACATTGTTTACCGTCTGTTTTGTCAGACCTGTAAAATTGCAGATCTTTTTCTGTGTCATGGCCTTTTGTCCATCCAAGGCATACAGGACAAAGAGCAGATAGTAGTTGATGTTCTTAGAAGCAGCCCAAAAATCATATAGTGAACCTGCCTGTCCCCATACTTGCCACAATTTTTCCTCATCAGTCAGCATAGCAGCGCCTCCTTAATTTCAATGTATTGTTTCTTATCCGCGACAGTTCAGACAAGTCGCCCTGTTACTTCTATTCAGTCTTTTCAAAAGTTATTATAGTATATTGGAATACTGATAGCAAGAGTTTTCTTATTTACAGCGGCAGGTCTTTCTTTAGAAACCATACAATACCAATTGTATATAATGCAGCCGCAAGAATGCCCATAATCACAAATTTTTCCTGATAACCACTGCCGGACAGTATGTTCTGTGTATTGAACAGCGTATTTAAGGTAAAATATTTCAGCAGCTCCGGTCAGCCATTGGGTCCCAGATATCCATACACTTCTCCCCTCCGTATGGAAAGCGTAACATTGAACACACCTTTGCCTGCTCCATAGTCTTTTGTGAAATGCTGTATACGAATCACATCATCTTTTCCATTCATCTTATCTTCTCCTGTTTTTCGTCTTGCCGAGTAACCAATTCACACCTAAAACCAGATGGTCGAAGGGCCACCGCAGACATTCCAGGATGGTCTCAAGAATAATAATGAGTACCATATAGAACACTAATTTGTCCATCATCGTCATGATTACTATCCTTTTATGTTTTATTATAGTATTAATATATACTATAATAGTAGTATTTTTAATATTAGTCAATAAAAAACAACTTGACATTTAGTAAATATGTGGACTATACTATTAACTAGTACATATATAGACTAATAGGGACAGGAGAAATACTATGGTGAGCGATGCAGTTTTTTGGAACAAGTGAACCAATACTATACGGTATGGTAATTATTCAGCAAAGCAGGAGGTAGAAATGAATAAGCGTGATTTAAGAATCTTTTTTCAATTTGTGCTCCCATCTGTATTGTCTTTCGCATTATCGGGAGTTTATGCGATTGTAGATGGGTTTTTTATAGGAAACAGTATCGGTGATGTAGGGCTGTCCGCCGTGAACATTGCGTACCCAATCGTTGCAGTCATCCAGGCGATAGGTACAGGGATTGGTATGGGCGGCGCAATCTATTATTCCATCAATACAGCGGAGAAACGGGCCAGGGAGTTTACGGCAGGCGCATTATGGGTTCTGATCTTTTCCAGTATCCTCTTCACATTTTTGATCTTCGTATTAAACAGGCCGCTTTTGAGATTGTTGGGCGCGGGAGGGGAAATCCTGTCACTTGGGGAAGAATACATTGCCATTATTGCCCTGGGCGCGGCGCTGCAGATCATCGGGACCGGGCTGATCCCGTTTATCCGGAACCACGGGGGCTCTTTCTATGCGATGATCGCCATGATAGCAGGCTTTTTTACAAATATGCTTCTTGACTATGTATTTGTATGGGAATTAGAGCAAGGTGTTGCCGGAGCCGCCATCGCAACGATCATCGGTCAGGGTGTCACGATGCTGATCGCATTGGTTTATTTATTGCGCAAAAAGCAGTTTACGTTACACATTGCATTTTCAAAGCTGGGAAGGACAGCGGCGGACATCATCAAGGTTGGGATTGCTCCCTTCGGACTTGCCATGAGCCCGAATATCTCCCTGATCATTATCAACCGTTTCTCCATGTCCTATGGAGGCGAGAAGGCAATCGCCACCTATGCGTGTATTGCCTATATCATCTGTATTATTTATCTGATCTTCCAGGGTGTGGGCGACGGATGCCAGCCGCTGCTCAGCCAGTGCTACGGGGAAAAGGATTATACCAGGATGAAAAGCTTCCGGAAAATGGCGTATGCATTTGCCCTGATCTTATCTGTAGTGGGATGTATTGTGATGTTTTTGATGCGGAACAGCTTAGGGACCATGTTTGGCGCTTCCAGTGAAGTCAATATAGAGATTGCAAAGATCATACCGATCTTCCTGGTTTCTGTGCCTTTTGTCGCTGTCATCCGTGTGGCAACGGCAAGCTTCTATGCAACGGAAAAAAGCATGTATTCTTATATTTTAACTTTTATAGAGCCTGTTTTTATGCTGGTCCTCATGCTGCTCCTGCCGCCTCTGTTCGGAGGCCAGATCATGATCTGGTGGAGTACGGTAAACGCAAGGATTTTGTCCGCACTCTTAGCTTTATTATTAAAACAGAGGGTAGATAAAGAAGATTTGTAGCCGATCCCGGCATACTCGCTGATGGCGAGTACTTCGCTGGCGCTTGGCGAGGCCTATATGGACGGTGATCTGGAGGTGGAAGGGGATCTGTACCATGCGCTGAACCACTTTTTAGGGCAGATGGTATAATAAAAGAACTGTTTGATGGATTGACGGGATTGTTAGTGAGCTGGAGAAAAAAGGAAGTTTATGGAGCAGATGGACATGGAAAGCTTGTAACCTTCCTGTTGTACGCAATGATGCTCGTCCATTTGGTATGGTACGATATTCCGCTGGAACTATCCAATGTGTTGCTTGGTATCTGCGCTGTAACGAGCGCAGATTAGCAAGAGGAAATTCCGGTCAGGTTTAATCCTCTGCCGGAATTTTTAATGGAATAATCTGCAGTTGATTTTCCTGGCCTGATTACATACAATATGATTATTAATTGCAAATGATAAACAGCAATCAAAGTAGAAATTGCTAAGATTACAGGATAAGCAGGTGAAATAAATCGTTAAGGAAAAGGAGAGAAAAATTATGTGCGGACGGTTCTATGTAGACGAGGGGACAGCCAGGGAAATTGAACGGGTAATCCGTGGTGTAGATCTGCAGTTACAGAAAATGCGTACAGGAGATATCTACCCGTCACAGTCTGCCGGTATTCTGGCTTGCCGCAGCCGACAGAAAAATCCGTTGTTGGCAGGTCCTGCGGCAGAAAAATCACCGGCATTGGAACTTACGGAAATGCACTGGGGATTCCCGCAGTATCAGAAGAAAGGGCTTCTGATCAACGCCAGAGCAGAGACGGCACTGGAACGGAAGACATTTCGTGAAAGCGTATTGCACAGGCGCTGCGTGATTCCGGCCAGGCATTTTTACGAGTGGGATTCAGATAAGAATAAGGTGACTTTTTTCAGAGAGGCCAGGCCGGTTTTATTTATGGCGGGATTCTATAACCGATTTCAGAATGAGGAGCGTTTTATTATTCTTACGACACAGGCGAATGCTGCTGTAAGCCCTGTTCATAATCGTATGCCGTTGGTTTTGGATGAGGGTGAACTTAAGGACTGGGTTTATGATGACAAATTTACGGAGTATGCGCTTCATAAAACTTCAACAGAGCTTTTGCGGGAACAGGAATATGAGCAGCAGAGCTTGTTCCTGACATGAAAAAGAGCCATAAATATTTTTTTCAGGTTGATATAAATTCCCCACCTGCCTGGCACCGTTTACTTCTAAAGTGCTTCGGTTTTGTTCGTTTTTCCATTCCAAAAGTTTATCATGCTTTTTGTATTTACTCAATTCCTATTCAGACTACTTTGCTGCTTGAATTTATTAAATTGTTACTGTCACTCCCGTTCACAGTAACTTTCGCAAATCCATTTAAAATTGCCTTCGGCAATGGGATTTGCTCACACCTGAATCACTTTCTTACAGTCTGCGCAGTAAATGCGCAGACCTGTAAACAGTAACATTAAATTTTCCGAATTATCCCTGTGCCCACGCTACATTGATTGACAATCACAGAACTATTGCAGTATATTTAATTCATAATACAGACAAAATTGCAGATGCGCAGGTGAATAGACATGAAAAATATCTATAGCATTGAATTTTATACTGAAAGTAAGGAAGAATTGCTTCCCGACTATGAAAAAGATTTCCCCTATATCGCTTCAAGGGCAGAACTTGACAAGTATATAGGGCGTTTTGTGCCGTGGCACTGGCACAAGACAGTAGAACTCTTTTACATGGAAAGCGGCAGCATTGAATATGATACGCCGGGAGGTAAACTATTGTTTCCTGCCGGAAGTGGCGGCATGGTAAATTCCAATGTACTCCATATGACAAAAGCAATATCACAGAGCGAACAGAATATACAGCTGCTTCATATTTTTGATGTTTCTCTGCTTGCCGGGGAACAGGGAAGCAGGATTGAACAAAAATATATTGCACCTGTTATAACAGCCCCGCAGATTGAGATAATCCCGCTTTTTCCGGGCAATGCAGCAGAAGAAAGGGTTTTGAATCTTATTGCCGCAGCATTTCGTTTGTCCAGTGATGAATTTGGGTATGAAATAAAACTGCGGGAAGCCCTGACGGAAATATGGCTAATGCTTTTTGAACTATCCCGCCCTATGCGTGAAAAGAAAGGAGAATATAACAAAAGCAATGATAAAATAAAGCTGCTGATGATATACATTCATGAGCATTACGGGGAGAAAATATCTATCCCGGAACTTGCGGCGGCGGCATACCTAAGCGAAAGAGAATGCTATAGAGTATTTCATGACTGTCTGCACATGACACCCGTAGAGTATATAAAGGCTTACCGTCTGAAAGCCGCCTGTCAGATGTTAGCAAATGGGCAGGAATCTGTTACAGTTATCAGCCATGACTGCGGTTTAGGGAGCAGCAGTTATTTTGGAAAGGTTTTTCGGGAATATGCACATTGTTCACCTACAGAATACCGGAGGAAATGGCAAAACATTGCAAAAAAGCTGGAAAGCACATATAATTAACATATCTTGAATTAGAAAAGGGTGTCTGTCATGATAGAGTGTATCATTGTCGGGGCCGGCGGATTTATTGGAGCGGTCTGCAGATATTTAATCGGAATAATTCCGTTGAAAGAAGGCTGTGTATTTCCAATCAAAACACTAATGATAAATATCTTGGGATCGTTTCTGATCGGAATTGTGGCTGCATTGGCAATAAAAACAGATTTCCTGAATCCCCGAACGGTATTATTCCTTAAGGTTGGGATATGCGGAGGCTTTACTACATTTTCCTCCTTCGCATTGGAAACAACAGATTTGATGAAAGACGGGAAAATACATCTGGCTGTCATTTATACGGTACTGAGTGTTACGCTCGGAGTATTGGCTGTATTCGCAGGCCAGGGGATCGTCAGAAAGGGATAAGCGGATTGAGGTGAACAAAATGTAGAAGTGTCCGAAATGCGGCCGTACATTTAGGAATACAAATCAGGATTATTATTTTATACCCGCCCGGGCATCCCGTAATACAAGCCCCAGATAGGGCAGGCGGACTATCGTCCGATAAGGTATGATTTAAAGATTGGATTCTGGGAGAACAGCATGGAACACATACGATGCGTAGTAGAAAGAATTACATATACGAATACAGAAAATGGTTACACCGTACTAAAGGCAGCGGCTAAAAATTATAATGACCTGGTCACTGTTGTCGGGGTCATGCCGGATACACATGTGGGGTCTGTGTTATCCCTGGAGGGTTTCTGGAAAATAGATGCCAAATACGGCAGGCAGTTTACTGTGGAGAGGTTTGAAGAGACACTCCCTGCAACAATTTATGGAATTGAAAAATATTTGGGATCCGGCCTGATTAAAGGCGTAGGACCGAAGTTTGCGAAACGGATTGTCCAAAAATTCGGAAAAGATACGCTGGATGTGATTGAGGGTGCACCGGATGAACTTATCACGGTGGAAGGAATCGGGAAGATACGTGTGGAACGGATTAAGAAAAGCTGGCAGGAGCAGAAGGAGATAAAGAATATCATGCTCTTTCTGCAGAGCCACGAGGTAAATACCACCCATGCCACGAAGATTTTCAAAACCTACGGAAGCGACAGCATCAGCGTGGTACAGGAGAATCCTTACCGTCTGGCGGATGATGTCTGGGGAATCGGATTTAAGACAGCGGATATGATTGCCGGAAAACTAGGTATTGGAAAAGACCGGTTTATCCGTTTGCGAAGCGGTCTGTTCTACACATTAAACAAACTGGCGGAAGACGGGCACTGCTATGGCGACAGGGAGCAGCTGATCAAAAAAGCTGTGGAGCTTTTGGAAGTGGAGACACCGGAGCTTACGATTACGCTGGATGAAATGCTCCGTACCGGAGATGTGATCAGGGATGAAGAGGCTATTTATCTGCCGCCCTTTTTCTTTTCTGAGACCGGGTGCGCTAAGAGGCTGATCAAGCTATTGATTTCCGAACGAAGGGTAAAAATGGATGTGCAGGCAGTTCTGTCACAGGTTCGGGAGCAATCTGGCCTTACATATGATGAGATCCAGCTGGCAGCAATCCGCACAGCGGTTTCATCGAAGGTAATGGTTCTGACAGGCGGGCCGGGAACCGGAAAAACGACTACAACCATGGGAATTATTTCCGCTTACCGGAAGGCAGGATGCAGCATTATATTGGCAGCGCCTACCGGGAGAGCAGCCAAGCGGATGTCCGAGACGACCGGAATGGAAGCGAAAACAATCCACCGGCTGCTAGAATACAAACCACCGGAAGGCTATCAGAAGAATGAGGAAAACCTGCTTGATGGAGATGTCCTGATACTGGACGAGTGTTCCATGATTGATGTGATGCTCATGTATAATCTTCTGAAGGCGGTTCCGGAACATATGACATTGATTATGGTGGGCGATACGGATCAGCTTCCAAGCGTAGGGGCAGGGAATGTCCTGAAAGATATCATTGCCTCCGGGCGAGTTCCGGTTGTGCGGCTGACCAGGATATTCCGGCAGGCACAGGGCAGCCGGATCATCATGAACGCCCATCGGATTAACAAAGGCGAACCCATTGACATGCGGGGCGGAAAGGAGTCGGACTTCTTTTTTGCCGGGAGAGAGACGAATGAGGAAGTAGTGGACACGCTGGTTAAGTTCTGTACGAAGAATCTGCCCCGTTATTATCATGTGGACGCATTTCAGGATATCCAGGTGCTGACTCCGATGCAGCGGGGTATCTGCGGGGCAGCAAACTTAAACCAGGTGCTGCAGGAAGCCATGAATCCGTCCAAAATCTTTCTCCGCAGGGGAGGCACACAGTACCGGCTCCATGATAAGGTCATGCAGATTCGTAATAATTACGATAAAGAAGTCTTTAATGGAGATATCGGAACCATTTGCAAGGTTGACATGGAGGAACGGGAGCTGACTGTAGATTATGAGGGCCGGGAGATTCTCTATGATGTCAGTGAGCTGGATGAACTGGTTCTGGCCTATGCCACAACGATCCATAAGGCGCAGGGAAGCGAATACCCGATTGTGGTGATGCCCTTTACCATGAGCCATTTTGTGATGCTGCAGAGAAATCTCCTGTACACAGGGGTCACCAGGGCAAAGAAAATCCTGGTGCTTATTGGAGAGAAAAAAGCGGTAAGCTATGCCATAAAGAATGAGACTACCGCTGCAAGAAATACGAAGCTTGCCAAACGCCTGATGGAGGACAGTATGGAATCAAAGACCGCAGAGGCAAGTATTTTGAAAAAGAAGTTAAATGATGAACCAAAGGCGGTGATTTATAAGAATCATGTGCAGCCAATGAGAATGGAGGAGGAACCAGTCAGTTATGGGGGCGATATATTTGAGCGGCTGGCATGTTCCAGATTTCGAAGCAGCTTTACCTTAAACGCAAACGACAGGGCATACATCGCTGATAAGGGAATGGATACCATACGCAGACACACACATGATTTCGTAGAAAAGCGGCTGGCTCCTGCAGAACCACAGAATGACGGAAAGCAGACGCCGATGAGAGGCCATCCGGTGTTTGTTGCCCAACATGCGACAGCCACCTGCTGCAGAGGATGCCTGGAAAAATGGCATAACATCCCAAGAGGCAGGGAACTGACCGTACAAGAGCAGGATTATGTGGCAGATATTATTATGGAGTGGATAGACAGACAGGTTACTGTGCTGTGTCAGGATCGCGTCAGCATGGCACAGTCATTATTTGGCAGTGTCCCTGCCAGGATGACGCTTGAAGAAGCACAGGAAGAAAGGCGGAATAAAGAATGAGGGCTCTGATAGACACCTGTATTGTGATTGATGTACTGCAGAGCCGGGAGCCCTTCTGCCTGGAGGCTCAGGAAGCAGCAATCTTCCTTTTTGTAGTCCGGGGCTTATATTGGTCATGGAGAGATGAAATATAATCATTTATAGCAGTTTTATCCGCAAAATCGGGGTATTTCAGCATAAATGCCTGGAATTGCGCCAGATCAATACGATAAGCTTTTAGCGTTTTCTTATCCAGTTTTTTAATGGATTCGCAGTTTTTCATGTAGTTTGTAATTAAAGTCTCTAATCTGTTCATAAATGTATACTCCTTAGTTTTTATATTAATTATGAATACCCATCTATGAAATGTCGAATATTTTAAGTTGTTAAAATATGATATAATTAGGAGGAAATGAAAACAGATGATAGCAGGTCTGTGTATAAAGAAGAAAAGGAGAAGCAAAAGATGGTATATACAACGCATTATTATCATTCACCTGTCGGCAGCCTGCTGCTGGCAGAGGAGGAAGGGGCGCTTATAGGGGTCTGGATGGAGGGACAGAAGTATTTTCCCTGTTCCCTGCGGGGGAAGATGGAAGAAAAACAGGATTCTAAGGTTTTGAATGGTGCAAAGAAATGGCTGGACCGTTATTTTAGAGGGGAGAGACCCCCGGTTGATGAGCTGGCTCTTGCTCCTTCTGGAAGCGAATTTCGTAAAGAGGTCTGGAAAATTCTTTGTGAGATTCCTTACGGGGAAGTAACAACCTATGGTGAGATAGCACAGAAAATCGCGGAAGGCCGGGGATTGGACCGAATGTCGGCACAGGCCGTAGGCGGCGCGGTAGGCCACAATCCCATCTCAATTATCATCCCCTGCCACCGTGTCGTTGGTGCGGATGGAAGTCTGACCGGATATGCAGGAGGCATACAGAAGAAAATCAGGCTTCTTGAACTGGAAGGGGTGGATATGGAAAAATTATATATTCCTAAAAAAGGGACAGCGTGTTAAACTAGAGAAAAAGAAAGGATGGCCAATGATACAAAATCCGATCTTCCCGGGCTTCAATCCCGCTCCGTGCATATCAGAAAAGGGGATAACTATTATGTTGCGGTTTCAACGTTTGAATGGTTTCCGGGGATTCCCGTTTATTATTCAAAGGATCTAAAAAGCTGTTTTACGGAGGTGAATGAATGAAAGCCCTGGTAAATTGCCGGGAATGGTCAGAGCAGAGAACATTCGATTCACACATTTTTCAAGAAATCCTAAAATTGCCGAATTCTTAAAGGCATACGATTTTGTAAAGGAATATGGTGAAGGAGTAGATCGTATGTGTAAAGAATTGGAAAAGGCTGGACAGAAAAGTCCAGAGTATTATACAAATGCATTTATGCTTCAGACTGTAATTTACAATAGTAAAAATCCGACTATTCATACAGTAAATCCGACTATTTATAATGTAAATCCGACTATTCAGGAGAAAAAGTTGGATTTCACTACTGAAAAAATAAAAAAGGACACGCTCAATGCAATTCTTTCAGAGCAAAGCTATTTTGCAAAAACAAAGCAAAATTTACTGGAGGTATATAATTCTGTTGATATTAATCAGGTATTTGGCGCACCAGAAGTAAAAAAAATACTGGGCTGTACAGATACAGCTTCAAAAGACATTATGAAGAAACTAAGGAATATGGGAATCATAACAGAAGTAAAGGGGAAAGGAAAAGGAAAATATCGGTTTCTATATGAAGACGAAATTGAAAATTTAGTATAGTTCCTCAAGCAAATCTGCTTATTATTCTAATTGCTCAGGATATCCTTAAAACCGCGACCGAAACGACAAAAAGCGCAAGTCTTTTAACCACGCAGGTTTTCGTCCATAGCGGCGGCTCCTTTCCTAAAAACAACAGCAATTTACAAACATCCGAAATCCTCATGTATAACATGAGATATATTCGTTTTTATTATCTGTTATATTATGCTACACTATTAACAGGCCAAAGCGCAATAACAACTTTTAATGATTATGTGGAGGCAGTAAAATGTTTTATATCAGTGAGATTATGACAACAGAACCTGAAGAATATAAAAACAAGCTTCAAAAGGAAACCTATAAAGCCCTGGCACAGTTCAAGATCCCTTTTGAGAGGGTAGATACGGACGAGGCAGTTACCATGGACGATTGTGTATTAATTGATCAGAAGCTTAATATGAAAATGGTAAAGACACTGTTTTTATGCAATCGTAAGAAGACGATTTTCTATCTGTTTATTACCACAGGGGAAAAGGCTTTTGACACTAAGAATTTCAGTAATGCACTGGGAATTTCCAGGGTATCTTTTGGCCCGGCGGAAATGATGGAAGAAATGCTAGGCAATAAGGTGGGTGCGGCAACGGTATTCGGAACACTTTTGGATCTGGACAGGGATGTGCAGGTCATTATTGACAAAGAGGTGGCGGATGAGGAATACTATGGGTGCAGCGATGGGACGACGACCTGTTACATGAAAATCAGGACGGAGGACATTATGAACAGATTCTTGCCATTTGCAAAGCATAAGCCTGTAATCGTTGAGATATAGCTTCTTACGGACTTTGCAGTAAATGAAAAGTCCTGTGTGAACATTTTTTTTGCTATTGATTTCATTACGAGAGCGTGTTAAAATTAAAAAAAAGGAACATATTATTATAGTACCGAAGACAGTAGGTCACACGTAAACCCTACCGAGGGAAGTATTCTTTAGGAACTATGCAATAGGTGTATAGTTCCTAATTATTGTTTTAGGAGGATTTGTTATGTGCATGTATATTGGAACAGAAGTTTTGTTATCAAACTTATTGGGCTATTATCCAAAATCAAACGAGGGCATTGGTTTTTCCGAAATTGAAAAATATTGTATTGCTATTAAAAAGGCTATAGTAAATGATAAAAACTCTAATGCAAATTTTATTTCTTTTCGGTTAAATGATGATGAATTAGAAAGCAATTTACGACTTTACCCTGGTGTCTTTAAGAAATTTATGGATAAATACTATAAAGGAAAGAATTTCGATGGTTATAATTTTGACTCAAGAGTGCGGCCAGAGATTAGTTTAGTTATGAAAAGAACAGCGAGTACTTTGTAATTAAATTATACGATTGAGTAGGGGAAGGCTATGATTGAGCAAAGGACAAAAGTTTTTAAAGATAATGTACACGGCTATATAGAAATACCTCTTGACTATGTAGAATTATTTGTAGATACAGAAATATTTCAACGGTTACGGGGAATAGAGCAAACTGGGATGAGAACTCTTTTTCCGTCAGCACGACATGACAGGTTTATTCATTCGTTGGGAACATTTTATTTAGGACATAAAGCACAATTATGTTTTCAGAGAAATGTTAAGGCTCGTTATAATAATGATACAAATAGTGTGAATCATTATAATGTATTTAAAAATGAATCTAAAAGTATAGCATTTTGGGAAAATTGCAGAGTGCTCTTTGAAATCGCTTGCTTATTACATGACTGTGGACATGCTCCATTTTCTCATACTTTAGAATTTCATTATGATAAAGAATCGCTTGTGGAACCCATTGCTACATTAAAGGATAAATTAAAAGAGTATATAGGAACTAAAGGATTTTTATCCGATTTTAAAGGTCAGGGGTCTCCCCACGAACGGATGAGTGCTTTAATTGTTTGTACGGAGTTCCAAAATCAAATAAATGGTCTTTTAACAAAGTATGGTCTTCTGCAAATTGATGATGAGAATGCAAT
This sequence comes from uncultured Lachnospiraceae bacterium, assembly GCA_949502235.1. Classification (GTDB taxonomy): domain Bacteria; phylum Bacillota; class Clostridia; order Lachnospirales; family Lachnospiraceae; genus CAPEBR01. The sequence goes on from CATBDC010000031.1 coordinate 17,273, forward strand.
TGAGTTTATAGTTAGAATGATAATTGGGTGTAAATTTGAAAATGAAACGAAACCTAATCAAATAAGAAACTGTTTTATAGAATTGCTAAATTCAAAGTCTATAGATGTTGACTCTTTAGATTATATTATAAGGGATTCAAAACTGTCTGGAATTGATAATATGAATATCGATGTAGACCGTTTGTTGGGTTCTCTTACTTTGATTGAAGAAACGGAGTTTGTAAATGTTCATTTTCGTAATATTGAATTATCCACTAATATTACCGAGGGAATTTTAGTTAAAAATGGGATTCAGGCAAAAATAAACGGAAAATGCAGGGGGAGTGTAGAGCTAAAGGATAGAGTGAGTGGCACTGTTGCCGGCATGGTTGATATAGATGGAAATTTTAGGCCAAATAATAAGGTTGTCTTGAAACCAAATTCTAACGGAAATAATGTCCTTTTAGTTAACGGCGTATCATACATAAATGAAATTAGCCCGTTAGAGCATTCTGCAAACGTAAAATTGTATGGTAGTTTACAAGATGAGATATCTATAAAAGGTGAGGAAGTGAATTTTGGCGAAGATACGAATTCAATTATAAATGTAAATTCAGATTCAGTCTTTTTTTCGTCAGTCTATGTAAATGCTAAATTAGAAGGAATATTTAAAGGAGTTATATTAGGAAATTATTCACATATTGCCGGAGGAAAATTAAAATGTCGATTAGGTTTTCATAAAAGTTCTTTAAGTGTTATTCAAAATGTAATTATTGCTAGAAATTATGAATATCAATGGATTTATTCCCACCATAAAGTTGTTTATTCGGCAAATTACTTAATCATTGATTTGTTCCGAAACTGTATAGAGTATCTTCTGGAAGAAGAACATAGAAAAGAACTTCTTACTGATGATAAAGTACTCAAGAGAAGTCCTGATGATACATTGGCGAAAATTTTATCGTGGGATACAATGATAAATCACTCCGATAGGGAACAATGTTTTCATTTTTATAAATTGGGCTGTCACACTTTTTTTAGAATAAGTGATGCTGATGTAATGTCCTTATTCAAAGACTGCTACATAGATTGTATAGAAAAAGGCAGAACAGATATTTTACTTTACAAGCTGCTTGTTGAATATCATACTCGTAAATTTAAGCATAGCCTTTGGAAATCTTTCGCAGAATTTAATTTGTTTTTTAACGATTTTACTATTGATGATAGGAAATTGCTATTTGAAAAAATGATTGAAAACTCTGGCTATCATTTATTTGATCAATACGGGTATTTTAACGAAGAATGGGAACGGGCATTTAATTCTTTTGGGATGTATAATGTTGTATGGGTAAATGGAGACAGTAAACTAAAGTCACTAAATCCAGATGATACATTTATAGCGTTTAAAGATGAAGTTATGACATATAGGACGATAAGCGCATCTAATGATATTCGTCCTGTAAGCAGACTGGATTTATTTTACATCTACTATGACGTTATTTCAAAAGATTCTGTAAATAGGGAATTATTTAAAGACTATCTCAGAGAAAAAATACAGTTATAGTATATTAGTATCCCCTCTTACTGATAATCTAAAAGAAAGTTAATTCTTTTAAATGAACCGGAAAACTATTTTTAGTTTTCCGATTCTATAACTCTGCTTATTAACGATTTCCTCCTGACTAATCCATTTAAAATTGCCTTCGTCAATGGGATTTGCTCACACCTGAATCATTTTCTTGCGGTCTGCGCAATAAATGCGCACTTGTGAACAGTACAAAATGGCTTCCCAAGACGCAAACTAATAAACTTGATATCTGGCGATTCATGTCCTATAATGTTAAAATATAGTAGGATTTGAAAGAGGGGGCATTTTTATGAAAGTTCTGTTTTTAGTTGACGGTGCCGCTGGAGCAGGCAAGTCGGATTTGGTAAACTATATTGCGAATACATATCAAAATACGGCCACGAAAATCAGCAAATATACTACCCGGAAAAGACGTATTACAGAAGAAGCTAAAAAAACTGATTTAATTTTTATTTCGGAAGAAGAATTTACAAAAAAGAAAGCAAATAAAAAAGATACATTATTCAGTTATTTTTATGGAGGAAGCCAGTATGGTTTTTATAAGGGAGATGTCGATAAAGCCATTGAGCAATACAATTGTACCTTTATTATTATAAGGAATCAAGATTTGATTCGAAAGTTATGTGTGATATATAAAGATAAAGTTCTTGTTGTGCCGATTTACATTTATACAGATATGGGTCTTATTGAAGCTCGTTTAAAAGAAGATGGATATGACGAAGATACAATAAAATTTCGAATAGAGCGTTCAGAGGCGATTTTTAAAGAATATCTAGAAAATGATATTTATACAAATGTAATAATTAACCGTTCGAATGTAACTGATTTACACAGGAAAATCAGACTGCTCATGGATAAGTATACCAATATTGATAAGCAAGAAGACAAACTATATGTATCACCTACACAATATTTTAGATTGCACAATTTATCATATTATAAGGATAGGTTAACGCGCCAACTCAAGGAATATCCATATGAAAAAAACTTTTTTCTTATGATGAAATTCAGAAAAAACAATGAGGCATTTTACGGTTTTATAAAAAATGAATTAGAAAAGTATGGGTATAATTGTGTACGTGCTGATGAGCCTGAATGGAATTTAACAAATAATGTGTATAATCCGATAGCGGTGCTTGACTGCTGCAAATATGGTATAGCTCTATTTGATGAGCCAGAAGAAGGTGCAAATTATAACCCTAATGTTGCATATGAGTTAGGGATTATGCAGGATCAAGGCAAGCCGTGTCTTATTCTTAAGCATTCCGCATTGAAAGTAGTACCTTTTGATTTAGTAAAAGAATTATATAAGTCGTATACACGTGAGATAGAGTTTCAGAAAATTTTTAAGGACTGGCTCATTTCAATAAAAAATTCCGAGCAAAGTAGTACTGATTAGGCGGATACGTAGTATTTGCTTTTGGGAGGTGAGAATTATGTATGAGATTTCTTCATTAACCATGCTATCAAATGTTCTGGGGCCACCATCTGCGCTCATTAGTTTCGCAGACAAGTTTCCTGACTGGATAGATGAAGCCAAGTATAGACGGAAAAAAAATTACATACATGAGGAACTTCTACATGAATTATATACAGTACAAAAACGTGCAGAAACGCGTCTTGAAAAGTATATCAGTGATAGCGATTTTTCAGATATAAATAAAAATGAATATAGGGATCTGCTCAAAAAAATTCAACAAGATGATGCCATATATTGGTTTAGAAACCTACCTTACCATGATTATTTGTCTGAGGATGGCTTTGGCCGTTTAATTGCTGGAATGAAGAAGCTCCAGGAACGTTATAAAAACAATGATAAAGCTGAAGAACTTGAGAATTTATATACGGGCTTTTTTTATGAAGAAATGGCACATTTTGATATGCTTGGGAAATGGTATAATTATACAATTAACAGAACATTGTTAGAAAAAGCCTTTGAAATTCAAAAGGAACTTGCTGTATGTGATAGAAAAATCGGTAACATATTAAATGATACGGCCAGTATACAAGAAAGTGTGAATACAGCAACCCAATCTGTAATAAAAGGGAATCAAATTTTACATGGATTTTCTAAGGCATTTGATAATATATCGCTTTATGCTGCATTAGCCATTATTGGGACAGGAGTTGTTTTCTTATTTGGAGTACTTGTTGGCATTAAATTAGATCCAATATATCTAGTAGGAACGCCTATATGCTTATTTCTGTCTGATCTGTTTGTCCGTGGTTTTAGGCAGAAAGACGATGAAGCTATATGCACAGCATCAAAACAAAGCTGGTGGTTTGTTTTGATGCTTACAATTCTTCAAACCATAATTGCAACTACGATTGTTTTTGTAATTTCAGGAGTGTTTTCAAATAATGATAGCAGGAATTTTTGCTTTTGGATTCTTTCACTGCTTTTAGGAAGTCTTACAATTCAAATTATCCGAAACATAAAATTATCAAAATTCTGACTTGATATAAAGCTGCCTAAAATGCCATTGCTTTATAAAGCTTTTATTTTATACTGAAAAAGAAATGTGATTGATAAATAAAGATGAATTTGGTATAATAATAAAATTAAAACACGAAGATGCTTTTAGAAAATGTGATTCTAGTGTAAATTGTTTTTATGACAGAATATATTGTCCTTATATTTACATATCGGGAGGAAAAATGAGAAGTTTTGGATTATGGTATAAACATAGTAATGAAAGCAATAATATTCCTGTCTTTTCTGTACATATAAACTTTTGGTCGGAGTCGGTAAAGAAGGATAGCGGAACTCCGGATTTGGATGTCGGGATAAAAATCAAGAATTTCAGAAGTGTTAATGAGTTAATATTTCATTGCCCCTTTGTTATTGTGGAAAGAGAAGTTAAAGATTTGGCGTCTAAACTGTGCAAGTTAGAAAATGCTAATATTGTTTTTAATACAGATGGGGTTATACAAGCAAAGAAACCGTATTCTGTGTATTCTTTCAAAAAAAACGAGAATGAGGAAAACCTTTTGTTGTTCCCTCTAATTCAAGATCTTGAAGGGATATATTACCTAAATGAAGAAGATAATAAAACTGACATAGTATTTAACTTTTCAATATTCAGGGAATATCTTAAAAATAAAAATGAGTTTGCTGGAATAAATGAGGTATATATTAGATTTAGAATTTCTTCTGCTGAATTAAGAAATAGTATTTATTTTGATTGTGAACCATCAAATAAGTCGTTTGAGAGTGCTTTTTCGGGTACACGTATTTTTGATTTTAAGATTAATGAAAAGAGAAATTTAGGTTCAAAAACAATTGCAAAGATTGAGCTGCAGGAATATTTGTTTCCCCAAATAGATAATATTCATTTATTAGTTATGGAACCATCTTCTTATGACGTTGAATCATTTGCTAACAAACAGATGACTTGCCGGGAATTGGAAGGGGAACTTTGGGATGATTATTTTGGGGCAAAAATTGATTATTCTAAAGATAGGGTATTAGCATATCATTGGAAATTTGAAAATGAGTGTTCATGTTTGATTAAAGTTAAATATTCAAAAACGAATGTTGTAACTTTAATAGCATATATAGTTATGGTTTTGGCGTTAGGTGTCTTGGGTAGTACTATAGTGGCTATACTACAGAGCGAATGTGTTGAATATTTTCCTTATATATCGAGTGGTATTGGATGTTTCCTTTTTGCGATTGGGCTTTTTCTGGGAAGAAAAAAATAGAAATATAATTTGATAGGGAGGAAAGTAGAATGAAAAAAATGATTAATGGTAAAAGGTACTATTTATATACATCACTTTCTAGAGAACTAAAGAAAATATATCAATATGAAATATACAGATTTTTGTGCCGGTTGGTGTTTGAGTATCAAGGATTTCAAGCTTGGTATCAAGGGTTATATACAGAAGATTTTGAATTAAAATGCAATCGTGAGATAATAATTTGTGAAGACCAATTTCGAATTGTTGGTGTAGCTATAATAAAAAATGATTTACAAGAGAAAAAGATATGTACGCTAAGAGTGGCGCGAGAGTATCAGCATCAAGGAATTGGTCATAATTTAGTTGAAATGTGTATGCGGCAATTGCATACCGATAAACCGATGATTACGTTACATAAGAGCAAATTGAATCAGTTTGAAAAACTGCTAAGATACTATAATTTTGAGTTAGAGCAAACACAGAAACATTATTACAGTATCTTTAGCACTGAATTAGTATTTAATGGTCTATTGCCAGAGAAAGAGCTTATTTTTAATAAAATTGAGCTAATAGACATGGAAAAACTATATAGAGTTCTTGTCCTTAGAGGTAAGAAAAATTTTGAAGATTATGTGGACGCTTGTATTAAGTGTTGGTATAATCGGGCTCAAATGAGAAAGATTAATATGCTGGAAATTTAATGAAAAGCCATCTGTATATATAGATGGCTTTTACATGAGTAGTCTCGGAAACTCAATGAAACTACAGCAAAAATATAGAGCTACACAGAGATTCGGGGATAATGGAAGAAGAAATGATAACAGATGAAGGACTGTAAGTCAGTGGTTAGAAAAGAAGAGCATGCTGAGTAAGCCTGCCTAAAAGACTTTTTTGACAAGCTGGGTACTGATACGATTCGGATTCATTTATGGCCTACACAAACGGCCAGTTTTAAATCTTGCATCCAGATGGATGCAGGGGATCGAGATTAAGGCTGAGGAGTTTGTGGTAATCCTCGGAGTAAAGGTCAAAATGATAACGAGGGTTTATTTATTAAAATAATATAAACATTATGGAATTGTTACAGAAATGTAGAGGTGAAAATGAATTTTTGGAAATGAAAAAAGTCTGTAAACTCAAGGGTTTTGAGTTTCCGAGAACACACTACATATGAAAGAGGTGAATTAAGTGCAGCTAATTTGTGGTGTTCATGGAGTCGGAAAAACTGTTTTTGCCAAAAAACTGTGCCAAAAATTATTGATTGAATATTATTCAGCAAGTGAGCTAATTAAGAAGATGGCAAACCGTGAAATAGGTGATTATAAAAAAGTACAATACATTTCAGAGAATCAAAAGTTATTGTTAGAAGCATTATCTAAAATAAATGATACTCAATATATATTAGATGGTCATTTGTGTTTAATGAATACGCAAAGTAAAATAGAACGAATATCCTATGATGTTTTTCAATCAATGAATATAGAAAGTATTTATATAGTTGTAGATGTGCCTGAAAAGATACAAAATAGGCTAAGAGATAGGGATAATCAAATCTGGGATCTTGGAGTTATTGCGTCATTTCAACAAGAAGAATTTGCGTATGCTAAATATTTAGCTAAAAAAATGAACATCCCGCTAAAAATTATTTATGATAATAAGGAAGTTGCTAAATGTTCTTTTTTAGAAAAAGAAAATATTATTATGCCAATAAAGCCAGTTTTTGCAGAGAAAATATTATCTGGAGAAAAGAAATATGAATATAGAAAACAATTATGCAAAAAGGAAATAAATAAAATATATATATATGCAACAGCTCCGGTAAAAATGATTATTGGTGAGGCTTGGGTTGTTGATAAATTGAGCATGGATAAGGAAAAACTGTGGCAAGGAACACAGAAGTATGCAGGAATTTCTAAGAAATTCTACGACCAATACTTTAAATACCAGGATTGCGCGTGTGCGTATAGAATAGGAGAAGTAAGACAATATAGATTTCCGGTTACGCTAGACAGTATAGGAATAGAATATGTTCCACAATCATTTGTCTATGTGGACAAGCTAGGACTTTAGCCTATGTTTTCTTTCCATCATTTCTCCATAGAAAAAATCCCCATCAAAGAAAGACGGAGAGGCGCGGATAAATTTAAATAAAAATTTTCAGATCTGTCAGACCGATTTCATCAGCGGCCAGCAGGATTTTTTCTACCGATGACTGATATTTTGTCGTATATTGCATTACTATTTCCTCATTTAATATTCTCATTGAAAACTTCCGCCCATAAATGCTTTCCTGTTCAGTCACTAAACAAGTTCTTTATCCAAAAGGAAGTCAATCACGTTTATATTCAAAATGCCATTATCATCATACCAACGCTTTCCAATATCTTTCCTTACTACAATTTTAGGGAAAGAATCTCTGGTAAGCATAAATGGTCTGAGTTCTGCCTCTGCTTTTTCATCAGTAGGCATAGCATATGCTGACTGGATATACGTTCGTTTTCCTCCCGAATTTACCACAAAGTCAATTTCTCTTGGAGTACGAACTGAGCTTCCACTGTCATTAACAGTTCTTGAATAAACGATGCCAACATCAACGGAAAACTGTCTGATAGTCAATTCATTATATATAATATTTTCCATTATATGCGTCATTTCCTGCTGTCGAAAACCAATTCTTGCATTTCTTAGCCCTATATCCTCACTGTAATATTTATTCGGAGAGTCAAAATAGGATTTTCCTTTTACGTCATATCGCTTGCTTTCTGAAAAAAGGAACGCATCCTCCAAATGTCCGATATATGCCCGAATCGTATTGGCAGACGCTCCTTCCCCTTGTTTAGACTTCAGAGTATTTGCAATTCTGGTTGGATTTGTCAATGATCCAACCGATGAGCAAAGCAAATCTAAAATTTGCTCCAGTACATCTTGCCTTTCTATCCTCTTACGCTCAACAATATCCTTAATATACACTTCTGAGAAAAGTGATTTAAGATAATTCATCTTAGCCGTATCATCAGGTCTTGATAAAATAAGCGGCATACCGCCATAAAATGCGTATTCATCAAATGCTTCGTTCTTATCTCCACCAACAGCAGAATAATACTCAGCAAAACTAAGTGGATGTACTCTTATTTCATCGCTTCGTCCTCGAAACTCAGTAAGAATATCACTGGAAAGCATTTTTGAATTACTTCCGGTCACATAAACATCTAAATTTGATAAACTTCTTAAATCATTAAGAGCATCGTAAAAAGTAATTTTCTTACCATCTGGATTATATGGATTTGCTACCTCATCAGACATTTGTATTTCATCAACAAAAAGATAATATTCCTCTTTGCTTCCTTCCACTTTTTCTCTTACATACGATGAAAGAATGAGTGGATTACGATATTTAATATCTTTTGCAAGGTCAAGCTCAATCGTAATAACCTGCTCCTCTTTTACACCGTTCCGGGTTAAGTAATCTCTGTATATATTTTTTAAAAGATAGGATTTTCCGCACCTTCTGATATTCTAAAAAGAATTATTGATTCAGCTCAAGGGAACTTTACTTTTTAAAACGCGAATAGACAGAGAAAACCGCCCTTTGTACTTTTGGCGAGTGTCGGGGCGGTGTTCTTATCAGATAAAGCATATTCTGTTTTGGACGGCTGCCAGTCATAGCGATTGTACTTTTGTCAATAAGGCATCCTGCAATACTTTTGAAAAGTTGATGCTTTTTTCCTCGCAAAGAGTATTCAGCCACATGGGAATGTTTAAAGTCTTTTTTACTGCCTTGTCGCTGTGCTGCCTTGCGTATTCGGTCATATCCACCAGTACCATGTTAACGAAAGCGCTTTCCGCAGCGGATTCCATTTCAAATTCTTTCAGGATGGCAGCAGGATTGATTTCGCCTAATGAACTGGGAGCCGGGAGGGGATCGCCGTCACGCAGAGCAGTAAACAGATGCAGGCCGCAGGCATCCTGGGCCATGTGCATAGCGTCCGCTACATTATCCCCAAACGTTGCGAGGTTTCCCAAATCGGGGAAGATACAAAATACTATAGACGCAGGACTGACATATTCTAATTCTTAAACGTCCCTGGCATTTTTCTATTTTTTATTAGAATAAAATTTATTAGAATAAAATTATTGAAAATACGCATAATACGCATTATAATATAGACAAATAAACAGAAAGGAGAAATGCCATGAATGAATAAGGAGGTATTGAATGAGATTTAGAGAAATTGAGAATCTGATAGAAAAAGATGGTTGGTATCAAGTAAAGCAAAAAGGTTCACACCACCAGTACAAACACCCGACTAAGCCAGGAAAAGTTACAATACCAGAATATGGAGGGGATTTGAACCCCGATACAATTAAATTAATTATGAAGCAAGCGGGGCTTTAAGCCTCATTTGCCCAATCTTTATAAAAGGAGGCGAATATATTGAAATTAATCTATCCGGCTGTATTTAAGCCTTTTACAGATCAAAGCGGCGGATACGTAGTAGAATTTCCGGACTTGCCCGGTTGTGTAACAGAAGGCAAAAACTTAGAGCAAGCTATTGAAATGGGAATTGACGCGGCTAGTGGTTGGATATTGGGAGAACTGGAAGACGGAGAGCAAATACCATGTGCTTCTGATTATTCAGAGATAACCGCTGAAAATGGGTGTATGATAAATATGCTATTACTGGACATTGATTCCTATGAAGAAAAGTATGGTGAAAAAGCAGTAAGAAAAAATCTTACAATTCCTGCGTGGCTGAATACTTTTGCTGAAAAAAATAATATCAATTTCTCTAAACTTTTACAAGATGCTTTATTTTCAATGGCACAAGCAAATAAATAGATATAGGATTTTCCTCTTATCTAAAGATTTTAGGAAATTCTGAAAAATATTGACAAAAAAATTTTATTACTATTAAAGGAGAGTCCTGCCAATAAGTGGACATTCTCATTCCAAATTTTGAAATGCCAGATATAGCAAACTTGGAAATCTCAATGAATATCTTGTTGAGATTGACAAGCAAGTACAAAAACATTTTATTGGATTGTAGAGCAGATGAAACAAAAACAAGAAATGACAGAACAATTAAAGGCAATTAACCCTATAAATTGGACACAATTAATGAATTGTATCAGACAACAGGTAAATGAAATAATTTTTGCAGAACTTATTTTTAATTGATTTGGAAAGCGGCATTGGCACACAGCTAATGCCGCTGTTTCATCTGAGAAAGTGGAAAAATTCAAGCCAGAATTTGCAGGAAAATTAAATTTCTATGTCACGGCTGTCAATAAACAGATGAAAACAGAAAAGGATAATCCGAAAATTGGTATACTAATATGTAAGGATAAAGATGATGTCGTTGCCGAGTATGCGCTTGATGATATTTCACAACCAATTGGAATTGCAGAATATGAATTGACAAAGATACTTCGTGAGGAATTTAAGAGCAGTCTGCCGACAGTAGAGGAAATAGAAAGTGGACTCTCCGAATAAATTGGCTTACGGCTTGTAAGCCGATTTGCAGTTTCAGCCCCCTTGTTTTTTCCTTTGGGAAAATAAGGGGGCTTTTGTCTGCCCTCTCAATCATTTTCGATTGGAGGAAATAAGGATGGCATACAATCACGGGCGATTGAGAGCAAACTTTAACATTTTCAAGGACTATAAGGTGAGGGATATTTTCTCTCACTTTATTATTCAGACTGGACATAAAAAAGAAACAAAATAATTTCTCCCCGCCCCAGGGGTTCACCCGGCTCAAATTTATTTCTAAAATTTCCCAATTTTTTCACCCCCGCAAATCCGCATAAAATGGGCGTTTCACAAAAAAACTTTAATTTTTTTTTAAAAAAAGTGGACCTTTTTGGTTTCCTGCGCTCTCTTTATTTATATAAGACAAAACAAAAAGGCAGAGTATAGAAATAAAAGGAAACAACGAGGAAAAGGAAAAAGTAAAGAAGGGGTAATATGACAGATAAAGATTTACAGAAACTGAAAAGAAGAGAGCTTCTCCAGATGCTTCTTGTACAGTGCCAGGAGACAGAAAAGCATAAGCAGGAATCTATCGAAACGAGACTCCAGCTCGAAGAGCTTACCGAGAGATACGAACGGCTCATCGGAAAACTGAATATAAAGGATGAGCGGCTGAACCAGAAGGATGCAAAGATAAGAGAGCTTAGAGGCACCATTGACGAGATGAAGGCATCCAGAGCCATAGAGCTAAGCGAGGCCGGCAACATTGCGGAAGCGGCCCTTAGGCTCAACGGAGTATTTGAAGCAGCCCAGAAGGCGGCAGAGCAGTATCTGATGAACGTGCAGAAGCTAAGCGAAGCAGCCCCGGCGGCCGCAGAAGAAAACAAGATCCCTTTCGAACAGGGATGGAGAGCAGGAGTAAGGAAAAAGACATCAGCTCCGCGGGCAAGGCAGATTGTTCCGCTGAACAAACACCAGGGAGACGATGACAGCGGCAGGCTTCCTGCAGCTTCAGGTGATGTTCATGGATAACAAAACCATGGAGAACGAAGCCGCAAAAAGCGTGGAGCTTGAGATTCCCTCCATAGAGCTCTTGCAGAGAGAGCTGGCAAGAGAGGAATACAGGCACAGCTTCCGGAAAACACTCCTTAACATAGCCGGAATACTCGTTGTAATAGCTGCCCTGGCGGCGCTCTTAGCCACCAGACTCTTCATATTAATAGAGATAAACGGTAACAGCATGAATCCAACATTAAAATCAGGAGAGATTATATTCCTGCGCCAGACAAAGAATGTAGAGACCGGAGATATCGTTGGATTCTACTACGGAGGGAGAATACTCCTGAAACGCGCCATAGGAAGCGCGGGGGATTATATAAATATAGACCAGGAAGGCAATGTATATGTCAATGATAAAAAGATAGAAGAGCCGTACCTGACAGAGAAAAATCTGGGAAAATGCGAACTGGAATTTCCCTATCAGGTGCCGGAAGGGATGCTCTTCGTATTAGGAGATAACAGAAGCCTCTCCATGGACAGCAGGATTAAGGCAATCGGATGTGTGGAAAAGGATCAGATTGTCGGTAAAGTAGCATTCAGGGCGTGGCCCCTGTCACGTATGGGAAATATGCACTAGGAAGGTGAGAAAATGCAGGAGCTAGTAAGAGAATATTTAAGCAATGTAAAAAGTAGAAGAAAGAGACGCAGAAGAATAACCATTACCATAGCGGTATTCGCAGTGCTCGTAGTAGGCAGCGTAGTCTGGAGCTTGGCGCGGATGGGAATAGCTATGACAGGCGACCCCAAGTGCGGCGTGGAAGAGCACACCCACAGCGATGTCTGCTACACAGACACATTAGTCTGCGGGATGGAAGAAAGCGCAGGGCACACCCACAGCGATGCCTGCTACCAGACAGAGTCCACACTGGTCTGCGGCATGGAAGAGTCAGAAGAGCATGTGCATGACGAGAGCTGCTATGCCGCGTCACAGACACTTATCTGCGGACAGGAAGAAAGCACGGGGCACACTCATACAGACGCATGTCATGACAAAGCCCTCTCCTGCGGAAAAGCAGAGCATACACATACAGAGGACTGCTTCATTGATTCCGGCGCAGACGTAGAGGATGCTTCCGTTTGGGATGCACAGTACGCAGGCGTAGAGTGGAAGGATGCATGGGGCGAGGATCTGGCAGCAGCAGCCCAGATGCAGGTTGGATATAAAGAAAGCACAAAGAACTATATCGTTGCCGAAGACGGAAGCCACAAAGGCTATACCCGCTACGGACAGTTCGTGGGAGACGCATACGCAGACTGGGACGCACCGTTCGTAAACTTCTGCCTCCACTATGCAGGACTGGAAGCTTCGAATATGTTCCCGAACGAAAAGGTGACCGCACAGTGGTATGACACATTTGTAAAAGCAAATGAAGAAAACCAGAAATATCTCACAGCCCCGGCAGGCTACGAGCCAAAGCCAGGCGATATCATTTTCTTCCATAAAGAAGGCGAAGAGACAGATACACAGATGGGAATCGTTTCTTCCTACGATAAGGAGAAAAATGAAATCAAGGTCATCGAAGGCAACAGCGGCAATGAAGTAAAAGAAAACAAATACGATATAGGCGACCAGTACATTTCTTCCTATATGATGGTAACCGAGATGGAAAAGGCATACAAACCGTCAGACGCAGGCGAAGGAAGTGCAGGGGAGAACACAGAAGCCCCGGAAGATACATCACAGATATTTACAACAGAGGAAAATGCAGAAGAGATCTGGGCCTATGAAAATTCTTACGAGGATGACACTATCGTAATCCATGTAAGGGCAGGCGAAGGCGTAGTTCCGGAAGGCGCTGAATTATCCGTCACACCGATTGAGCAGAAGGAAGTTACATCGGATATGACAGAGGAAGAGGCGGCAGAGGCAGAGAAGGTCAATGAGCAGTATGAGCTCACCAACCAGAAGCTTCAGGAGGAAAGCGAGAAGAAACAGGAAACACTGGAAGGATTCCTTGCATATGATATCTGCTTTATCGTGGACGGCGAAGAGGTAGAGCCAAGCGGTGACGTTAAGGTGACCATGGACTTCAAAGAAGCTACAAAACCGGAAGGAGTATCAGAAAATGCAGTCGTTGCGGTAAATCACTTGAAGGAAGATGAAAATGCTGCAGACGGAATCGTAGTGGAGGATCTGACAGCGAAAGATGAAACCACTATTGTTACATCAGAAGAGAATGCACCAGTGGAGAAAATAGAATTGGTTGCAGAGAGTTTTTCTACATTTGTAATTAGATGGTATAAGTATACTTATGACGACAAAGGAAACGAGATTATTAATTTAGAAACGCTAGGAAATATCGAAATTGAGTACTATGATTTGAACGATCAGAAACTCGAGATTGAAAAAGAGCAAAAGATCGAATTCCAAAGTGACTATAGTCAGGTTCGATTATTAGAAGTTTTTGATGGAAATATAGTATATAGTGGCAAAACGTATAGTTATAAAGACGTAAAGTTGTCTATAAATCAAAGTGAATACGTTAGTGTTGAGACTATTCAATATAATTCGGGAGAAGATGCTCTAATCTTTTTGGATTCTGAAGGTAGGAGTTATAAATATGATGTGAAAAATGATAGTGCTAGAATAAAAGTCATATGTGCTCCGAGTTCAGAGCTAAATGTAGATCTGGGATTTGCTACTGTTAAATTATCTAAAGAAATTGAACGTGTAGATGAAAATGGAAAAGCAATAAATATTAGTGCTGATGAAACAATTTCATTAAGTCAAGGTGTTCCGCGCGCTTTAGAAGATGTACTAAATCAGAGAATAACGGATAGTAATGGAAAAAAATATCAATACAAAAAGGCATGGGTAGACTTAACAACGTTTGGTCCGGGTTTCCAAGAAATTAAGAGTATAGCGTATATGGAAGGAGGAGTGATAGCGTTCTACGATGGTAATGACAATACTATTCTTACTTGTGGGTTATCAGAAGGAGCTGTTAGATTAAAGATTGAATATGGCCCTCTTATTGGCTTAGCGATATCAGATGATCAAATTACAGAAGATGGTAATTTAACGTTAGATGTAGGCGGCAATATAGATAGCATAATTGGAGAAGCACAAAAAGAAGGAAAACGGGTTGAATATATATGGGAGAAAAGCATAAATGGAGGAGATTATGAAGAGGTTCAATCAGTAAGATATGAGGATATGACTACTATTTCAGCCGATGGTAAATCACTTAATGTTCCTTTAGACAATGGAGGTTTGTCAAGAACAAGAAGTTCAGTAAAATATAGAGCTAAATTAGTAGCAATTGATGAGAGTGGGAGTTCGCAGACTCTTGCAGAAGCTAAACCATATTCCGTGCCATATTATAGCGAAGTTCAAAATGGAAGCTTTGAAAGTCCGGTTGTAAAAGAACTGACTAAGCAACAAATCGGTATGGAGGATGTGCCGGGATGGAAAACGACAGATTTACTAGGAAGTCAAGGAGATGGCGCTAGCTGTATTGAAATAGTTCGTGCTAACGAGGCAGGTGGCGTGGCAACGGAATATGGGGAGGCAGTTATTTTTGCTGATGAAGGAAAACAGTTTGCAGAGATCAATGCAGAGGGAAATGGGGCATTGTACCAAGATGTGATAACGCTTAAGGGCAGACCTTTAGATTATTATTTTTCTCACAGAGGGCGAATCAATTCGAATACAAATGGTTTTGATCAGATGTATGTTGTTATAATACCTACAGGTTTAGCAATGAAAGGGCTTCATGGTGACAATAATCCAATAGATACCAACGGCGAAGTAGGTGAGTTATTGCAACTGTCCGAAGAAGAACGGAATAGTAAAGGTATATATGTACAGCCTTATGTAGCATCACCAAGAATATGGCAAAGGAATCATGATGTATATATTCCTACGTCAAGTATGACACGATTCTTCTTTGTTTCAAATCAACCGGCCTTGCCATCATATGGAAACTTTATAGATAATGTAACATTTAGTCAGAACATGCCAACGCCAACTGTAGATAAATTTAATCTAAGGGTTGAGAAGACGGTTAAAGGACTTAATGCGGAGGAACTTGAAAAATTAAAGGATAGCTTAACTTTTAGCGTTGAAGTTAAAGATTCCCAAAATAAGAATTATATAGGAAATAAAGACAGCAAAGATGGCTTATTGGTGGGAGATAAAGTGACTGTAAGCGCAAAAGACATGATTTGGTACGCAGACAAAGAAGATTCCTTTACAGGCTATTATAATTATATTGATAATCCTATAAACGGAACATATACAATAACCGTGACTGAAAATGCAGGTACGACAAGTGTAGAGGGGTATACATTATCAAGTACAACAAGTAAAACCACTGTGACCACACCTACTGATACGGGAAATCAGGAGGATATAAAGGATGGTTCAAATACGACTGTAGTTAGTAAACAAAGAGTTAGGATTAATTTTACTAATACGTATGTTAAGGAAAACGTTAAACCGGCTGCAACTAAAAAGATCAACTTTACTAAAATATGGAAAGATTTTGATGACAAATACGATACAAGGCCGGATAAGTTAGAGGTTGAATTGGTTGGTCAGATACCTGATAAAGAAAATGAGGATGGTTTGCATGAGCTTACAACTGTGGAA
Organism: uncultured Lachnospiraceae bacterium; assembly: GCA_949502235.1. Lineage (GTDB taxonomy): Bacteria > Bacillota > Clostridia > Lachnospirales > Lachnospiraceae > CAPEBR01. Next base: position 33,647 of record CATBDC010000031.1, read on the forward strand.
TTAGAGAGTTTGCTTAAGGACTTGTTAGATGGTGAGCCACCGAAGACTTTGGATCAGATTTTACACAAAGAAGTTACACCTGACGAGAAGGGTAATTGGAAATGTACATGGGAAAGTATTCCTGTATATTTTGACAAGGCCGGAACTATAGAGATTAAGTGGTCAGTTAAAGAAACATTAACAGGCAATCAATATAAGCCAGAAACATCTGGAGAATTAGAAACGGAGAGTAAGCTTTTAGAAAAGAATAAGCCAGAAGCGGAAAAGGATGATGAATATTCTATCACTAATGTTTTAGATGATGAAGCTATGAAGAACTGGAGAATGGTAAAACATAGTACATCCGATAAGAACAAAACGCTTCAAGGTGCTGAATTTGCTATGAGTAGTGCTTCCTTACCTTCGGAGATTGTTGCAACAGGTATTTCAAAGGAAGATGGAGAAATTGAATGGAAACCTGTTAATGGCACAGTGGCTGAGTGGAGTAACTTTAAAAAGACATTGGATGGACGATACATTATATCCGAGACAAAAGCACCAGAGGGATATTCTCGTAATGAGAGAGGCTGGGAGGTAGAGTTTGTTAATGGAATTTTAGATATAAAAACACAGACAGACATAAGTAAGGAAACAGAGGATGGAATTGTGTTTTATATCGGAAATACAGCTGTATATGCTCTTCCAGATTCAGGCGGTTCCGGAATCTACTTGTATATGTTCAGCGGCATACTGCTCATGGCAGTTGCAGTGCTGATAACATATAAAAATAAAAAAAGGCGCAAGGGGGTGCTGAGAAGTTAAAGTATGAAACAACTTTTTAGCGGTCCTTGTACCGCAAAAGTGAGTGCGTGACGAGCACGAACAAAACAGTGTGCAAGACACGCACACAGTAACAAAATGGTAAAAACCATAAAGGAAAGAAAAGGAGAGAAAGATATGAAGAAATTCAAGAAAATTTTCGCAGTGTTAATGACACTGGCAATGGTACTCGGAATGAGTATGACAACTTTTGCAGCAAATTCGGTTGATATTCCGGTAAAGGACGCTGCTGAAGGAACATCATTCAAACATTTACAATTAATAGCGCCAGATACAAGTGCTGCAACAGGTTGGAAATTTACAACACCAGAAATTGCTGCTAATTTTAAAACAGCATTAGGAGTTTCAGATGATCAGACAGCAATCTGGATGCTTGTTAAGAAGACAGATGCAACTAACACTAACATTCCTGCAACTATAACAGAAGCAGCATCAGATGATCAGGTTAAAAATGCTATTACTGCAGTAGCTAATGCAGGATATGCTTTAGTAGAGGGAAAAACTGTATCAGACGCAGGTGTATATTACATTAGAGCAGATAAAGCAGGTTATGCATACAATCCAATGGCAGCATATGTAAGCTTTGGTTATACTAACGGAGAGGTATCTAGCTTAACAACAGAGGGTGTTACAGTAAAAGGTTCAGAGATTTCTACAACAAAAACAAGTGACGAAGCAAATAAAGTTACAGAGATCGGACGTAGAGAAACATACTATGTAAGTTCAACAATACCATTTGTACCGTTAGGAGATGATGTTAGATCATATGCTGTAAAAGATACAATTACAGGTGCAGAATATGTAGTAGATAACGACAATAAGGTAACATTGAATGTATATTATGGAAAGACTGTGGATGAGGTTAAAGCAGGAGGTCTTACACCAAACGCTACATTTACAGCAGAAGTAACAGATACTACAAAAGATAGCAAAGATGCACAGACATTTACAGCAGATTTATCAAGTGTATTAGCTGCGAATACTTATGCTAATAGTCCTATTGTAATTACTTATCAGGCAATTGTAACAGATGTAGTTGTTGGTAATGATGTTTCTATTGGAAAAGCAGATAATGATGGTAATGTAGATGGTTCATTTGGTTCAAATACTGAAAACCTTTATACAGCAAAGATTACAATTAATAAAATAGATGAGAAGAATCCGGAGACTAAACTTGCAGGTGCTGGATTTATTATCAGCAAGACTGTAGATGGTAATGTTCAGTATGCAACATTTGATGATAACAACAAGTTGTCAGGATGGGTAACGGAAGAATCACGGGCAATAGAAGTCTTTACAGCAGGCGAGGATGGAACTTTAACTGTAAGTGGTCTTGATGAAGGCACATATCATATTACAGAGAAGACTGCTCCGGATGGATATTCAATCCGTGATGGAATTGAAGATGTTGTGCTTACAGTTGACGGTACAGCTACCGCAGAGATTAGTGCTACAAAAACAGTAGAGGATACAACACTTGCATCCCTTCCAGGAACTGGTGGTATCGGTACTACTATCTTCACAATCGGCGGATGTGCAATCATGATTATTGCAGCAGCATTATTCTTCGCAAGCCGCAGAAAAGCTGCTAAATAATTAAAGTAAAACGTATTGTATATATTTACTTAATATTTTTACTTAGCTTCGGGGCGGGGGTTCCGCCCCGGGGCGCAAAAAGAGAGCGGGTTACTGTTCATACAGAACTTTGCATTTACTGCAAAGTTCGTAAGAAAGTGATTCAGGTGTGAGCAAATCCCATTCGCGAAGCGAATTATAAATGGATTTGCGAAAGTTATTGCGAACAGAGTGAGCAATAACTATTACAACAGCAAGGAGAGTCCGGATGAAAAAGAGAACCAGTAAAATTTGTATATCGATTTTATTTTTAGCCGGGTTGTCCTTGCTGCTGTATCCATTTTTAGCCAATCAGTGGAACAGCTACAGACAGAAAAGACTGATGAGTAATTATGACCAGACAGTAGCTGAGATGGAGGCCTCGGGGATGATTGACTACGAGGCCCAGCAGGAGGCAGCAGTACAGTATAATGACGCGCTGCTCCCCAGTATCCTTCCTGATTCCTTTGCCATAGCGGAGGCATCAGAGGAGGATGAGGCATACATGAAGTGCCTCAATATCACCGGGGACGGCATGATGGGGACAGTAGAGATTCCCAAGATTAAGGTAAAGCTTCCGATTTATCATACCACGAATGATGACGTGCTGCAGAGTGCGGCAGGGCATCTGGAGGGAAGCTCCCTTCCGGTAGGCGGGGAAAATACACATGCAGTCATATCTGCCCACAGGGGACTTCCCAGCGCGGCGCTGTTTACCGACCTGGATAAGATGAAGAAGGGAGACCATTTCCTGCTTCATATCCTGAAGGAAACCCTCTGCTATGAGGTGGATGAGATTACGGTGGTTGAGCCGGAGGAGACAGGCGGGCTTGCGGTGGAGGAAGGCATGGACTTAGTAACCCTTCTTACCTGTACGCCCTACGGAGTGAACAGCCACAGGCTTCTTGTGAGGGGACACAGAGTTCCTTATAACCCGGAGAAGCTTGCGGATGAGAAGGTTCCGCTTAGCAACATGAGCCTCCATACCAGCTATCTGCTGTGGATTGTCCTGGGTCTGGCCGTTACGGGAGGATTTAGTTTCTACCTATATAAAAGGGAGCGTAAGCGCGAGAGCAGGGAAGCTGCCGCGAAGCTTCCGGAAAAAGGGCAGGGAGATTAGACATGAAGAGAAAGATATCAACCGTTCTCTTTGGGCTGCTGTTTCTCATAGGCTTTGGGATTCTGGCATATCCCACGGTTGCCAACCAGTGGAACACCTACCGCCAGTCGAGACTGATTTCCGGTTATGATGACGCGGTAAGCCAGATGACGGAGGAGGATTTTGACGATGCATGGACAGCGGCCAGGGGCTATAACCAGACATTTGCCGAGAACAGCATTTTAAGTGATGTATTTGGTATTGACGAGGCTGATGATATAAAGACAACCGAGTACTGGAAGGTACTGAATGTCGGCGGGGACGGTATCATGGGGTACATCACCATACCGAAAATAAATATTAAACTGGCTGTATATCATGGGACTGACACGGATGTACTCCAGACAGGGGTCGGGCACCTGAATGGGACGAAGCTTCCGGTAGGGGGTGAGAGTAACCACAGTGTCCTTTCTGCCCACAGGGGACTTCCCAGCGCGAAGCTATTTACGGACATCGACCAGCTAAAGGAGCGGGACAGATTTTATCTGCATATTCTGGATGAGGATATGGCGTATGAGGTGGACCGGATTCTTCCTATGGTTGACAAGGATGATTATGACGCGCTGGAGGAGGCGCTCAAGGTAGAGGAAGGGCAGGATTATGTGACACTATTCACCTGTACCCCTTACGGGGTGAACAGCCACCGCCTCTTGGTGCGGGGGCACAGGGTTCCCTATGACGGCGAGCTTGAGACAACGCCTACACAGTCCATGGTACAGGCAATTCAGAACTATTATATGTTATATTTATTACTTGGTCTTGGAGTGACGGTATTAGCAATATTTGTCATGAGGCGCATTATGAGGGCGAGAGAAGCAAAACGGACCGAGGAGCATAAGGAGGGAAAGAGTTGAAGATAAGCAGGAGATTAAAAACAGGATGTGCACTGGCGCTTACGGCATTACTGGCGCTGCCGTGCGTGAATCTGATGCAGACAAAGGCAGCGGGGCCGGTCATTGAGGATCAGAAATGTACCCTCACCATAGAGGCCGGGGAGGATTTGACAGGCGGGGATCTGAAGGATGGTATCCCGGTGAAGCTCTATAAGACGGCGGACGTGGATGTGTCAGGAACCTTTACTTCATCAGGCATATTTGAAAGCATGGATTTTAATGTGTCCATGGATGGCGAAAAGAACGCTGACCAGTGGAGCGCCCTTGCAGAGGAAGCGGCACAGAAGCTTAAAGAAGCAGAAAATGAGCCGGCGGCCGCGGAAGGGACAGTAAAAGACGGCAGGGCAGTCATAGAGGGGCTTGAGGTAGGCATGTACCTGGTAGCGCCCGAGAATACCTTTAATGACGATATGACAGAGGAGTATGTATTTACCCCTTACCTCACGGCTCTTCCAAGCAGTGAGTATACACTGACAGGGGCAGGGAGCGATGAATGGGAATATGACAGGACCATTTCCCTCAAAGGCGAGGCAGAGCCTCAGTTTGGCAGCCTGACTATCAATAAGACACTGGACAATTATAACGCTACCCTGGGCCAGGTAACCTGTGTGTTCCAGATTGAAGGAACGGATGAAGACGGAAAGGTATACAGCAACGTGGTAAGTATTACCCATGACGGTGCGGGAGACGGTTCTGTTACCGTTGACAATATACCCGCAGGGCTTGAGGTTAAAGTAACAGAAATCTACTCCGGCGCAAGCTACACCTTGTCAAGCGCAGGAGAAGTAACAGCCCTTATTGTATCAGATGCAGGCGTAGAGGCCGGAGCGAACCCAGCGTCAGTAAGCTTCTCAAACAGCTATGACGGCGGAAACCGGGGCGGATACGGCGTGACGAATCATTTTGAGGTGCAGGAAGACGGAGAATGGCAGTGGGAGAATCCCACCGCTCCTGCGGTTCAGTAGGAAGGAGCTGCGATAGGAATGAAGATAATGAGAAGATATGGAAAAGTAATCACAATGTCTGCTGCAGCTCTTGCCATGACGGCGGCGCTCACAGTAGAAAGCTCTATGGCGTATTTTACCACCTATGCGGAGGCGGAAGGAAGCCAGGTAGTAAGCCTTGGGGCTACAACGGATATTACGGAGACAGTAACGAATAAGACAAAGCATGTGACAGTGAAAAATACCTCTGAAACAAACGAGTGCTTTGTACGTGTAAAGGTATTCAGCGGAAGACAGGTTGTATGTACCCCGCAAGGCCAGAACTGGTCACTGGGTGATGACGACTACTGGTATTACGGGCCGGTGCTGGCTCCTGGAGAGTCCTCAGAGGTTCTGGATGTAACCATTAATATAGACGGACTGGGAGAGAATCCTGACAGCTTTAATGTGGTAATTGTTCAGGAATGTACGCCTGCTATTTACGGCGAGGACGGTACGCCGGAGGCTGACTGGGATGTTACCTATACGGATTTTGAAGACAATACAGGCAGGAAGGAGGCTGACAACTAATGAAGAATAAAAAGAAAGCCTCCCGGGGAAGGGGCATAACATATTTACTGCTTGCCCTTGCGGCAGTACTGCTTTTGGGAAGCGCAGTAGGGAGCACCCGCGCGGCTCTTACGTATTACAGTGAAAACTATACGGCAGAGATTCAGGTTCATCAGATTGGCGTAAGCCTTCTGGAAAATGGAGATGTAGTAAGCAGCCGTAATTATGTAAATGACAGATTCCAGGAAACAGGCGGCGCCCTTCTTACGAAAATGTTAGGTAAGGAGGAGAAGCTGGTGCTGGGGAAGAAATATAACGAGAAGCTTACAGTTTCAAACAGCGGAAGCATTGACGAGTATGTGCGGGTAAGGATTTACAAATATTGGACAGAAAAGGACAGTGACCGTAAAGTAACAACCCTGTCTCCTGACCTTATTAAGCTGAATCTTGTAAATACAGGACAGTGGGTAGAATCAAATCCCGGCGTAAAGGATAAGGAATGTACAGAGCTTTATTATAAGGGAATCCTTCCGTCAGGAAGCACGGCCGCAGAATTTGCAGACGGCATTTCCATAGACGGGCAGCTTGCCGCAGAAGCAGAGATTAAGCAGGAAGGCAACACGATTACAACGACTTATAAATACGATGGCGTGGAGTTCCACGTAAATGTCGAGGTGGATGCAGTACAGACCCATAATGCGCAGGACGCGATTCTTAGTGCATGGGGCGTTGATGCGGCTTCCCTTGGAATTCTGTAAGGAGGAATGGGAGAATGAAGAAAAGATTTTTAGCTTTTAGCCTTATAAGCCTTTTGGTTCTTGCCTCCTCTATGACAGCATTTGCAGAAGACAGGCAGGGAGCCTCCGGCTGGCAGGTTGTTTTTGACGGACGGAAGCTGGAAAGCAATTTTACTAATGCAAATATGGACGATGAGATATTTGGGATAGAGCCGGGAGACTCTATAGAGCTTACCATATCGCTTAAGAATAATTACAACGGCCAGGTAGACTGGTACATGAAGAACCAGGTGTTAAAGACTCTGGAGGAAGCGGAGAATAACAGAAATATTTCCGGCGGCGCATATGATTATTTGCTTACCTATACGGATGCGGACGGCGCGGTGAATACCCTTTTCTCCAGTGAAAAGTTCGGAGGCGAGGGACGCTACAACGGTGTCGGCCTTCACGGAGCTACAACAACGCTGGATGAGTATTTTTACCTGGAGCGTATGGGAAACGGGGATTCCGGAACCATAAAGCTTAAGGTAGCCCTTGACGGCGAGACCCAGGGAAATGCTTACCAGAATACACTTGCAAGGCTGCAGATGGATTTTGCTACAGAGCTTGTACAGTCCGCCGCGCAGACGCCTGGAACAAATGCAAGGCAGTCTGTAAAAACAGGCGACCAGACGAAGATTATGCTCTATATCCTTATGACCCTTGGGGCAGGGCTTGTGCTTCTGCTTATGGCTCTCATCAGACTCCGCCGGGAGCGTGAGGATGAGGCAGTGACAGACGCCGGGGTCAGAGTGAGAATTAAGGATGAAGAGGACAGTAAGACAGACCGTAAGGAAACACGGGCAGGGAGAAGGAGGCGCAGATAATATGAGGTGGTTAAAAAAATTACACATAAGTCTTTTACTTCTGTCAGTGATGGTGATGACAATCGGGCAGACTGCATTTGCAGAGGAAGCGGCAGGGAGCGCTTCAGAGGGCGGCTATACGTATACGGTAAAGGTATACGGAGGCAACCCGAAGATCGGTAAGTCCACGGGCGGCGGCGTTGCAGTAGAGGCCGGATCCGGTGCAGACGTGTCATCTGACGGTAAATGTGTCACTGTTTCCGGATTAAAATACGGCGACAGGGTGTATATTAACGCCCAGGACGCGGCAAATGTTGTTGACGGCAAATATTATGTAAAGGGCGTAAGAAAAGCCGGAAGAGAAGATTCTGAGGCGTCCGAGGGAAGCTTTGAGGTGGACGGTGACAGAGATTTTGTTATCTCCTATGGCATCAAGGGCAGTATGGTTGCATACACCGTAAATTATCTTGACGCGGCAGGGAATCCTCTTCTGCCCAGCGATACCTACTACGGCAATCCCGGTGAGCGCCAGTATGTGTCCTCCCGCTATGTGGACGGATATGTACCCCAGGCAATGAACCTTGTAAAGACTCTGTCAGCAAATGAGGCGGAGAATGTATTTGATTTCCAATATACGCCTGTAGCGCCGGGCACAGTTACAACTCCTCCGGCGGCAGACGCAGGAGTAGCGGCGCCCGCAGCAGACGCAGGAGCAGCAGCCCCGGCAGCGGACGCAGGAGCAGCGGCAGCGCCCACACCGGAAGGCGAAGAACTCGTAGCAGCGCCGGATGAGGAGACTCCCCAGGATCTTGTTGACCTGGATGAGGAAGGCGATGAGGTTCCGCTGGCAAATGTAAAGGCAGACCGTCCTGGCACAGTCATGAGCTATACGCCTGTCTATGTAGGCATCGGGGCGGCAGCCGTGGCAGCACTGGCTCTTATGGCATTTTATCTGAAAAAACGCCGCAAGGCTCCCGTCAGCGAAGCAGAGGAATTTATCAGCGAAATGACGGATGATGAGAGATAGCCATGGGTGCGAAAGGCAGAAGAAATAATTCCGAGAGGCAGAAAAAAAAGAAAAATAATGGTGCGGCCGGCAGAGTGTGCAGCATAACAGGAACAGCGCTTATTGTAGTTGTAATTATCCTGTGCTCTCTGTTGGTACTCCCGGGTATATTTGGCTTCCACATGTATCATGTTATCAGCGGCAGTATGGAACCGTCGATAAGGGTGGGAAGCCTTATCTACGTTCGGGGCGGAAAACCGGAAGAGATAAAGGAAAAGGACATTATCGCCTTTTACAGCTCCACCGAGGATGGAAGCATTATCACCCACCGGGTTGTAAAAAACAGTGTCGTGTCAGGTACATTTACAACAAAGGGAGATGCAAATGACGGGGAAGACCCGACACCCGTGCCATACGAAAATTATATAGGAAAGGTCGTGCTGACAATCCCCCAGGTAGGAAAGATTTTGACTATCATGACCTCCTTTTACGGGAAGGTAGCAGCGGCATGTATTATTTTGCTGGGCGCGCTTCTTAACTTTATCGGCTCCCGGCAGAAAAAAGAAGAATAAGGGAAGGACTTGATTTACATGAAATATCCCAAGGTGCTGCAGATATTAACAATTGCAGCAGTCGTAACAACAGCAGTGCCCGCCGCGGCAGTTCCGGTGCAGGCTTCTGAAGGAAGAGAGACACCGGCAGAATACGAGGCGCGTACAGAATACATATTACCGGCAGGATACCATTATATACTGGATGATGTATATGTCATACTGGACGAGAACGGGACGGCAGTCATAGAGGCAGATCCAGGAGTGCCGGACGCAGGAGTGCCGGACGCAGGGATGGCAGATGTGCAAGAGCCCGGAGCCTCCGGGGAGCCTGAGATGGCTGAGGGGGAGATGGCAGACGGGATGCAGATCCCTGCAGATTCGGAGATGAGTGACGGAGTGCAGACCCCTGCGGATTCAGAAATGAGTGGCGGAGTGCAGCGTCCTGCAGATTCGGGGATGACTGCAGATCCGGAAACGCCGGAAGCTCCATCAGATCCGGAAAATCCAGTGAATCCAGATATCCCGGGAGTACCGGGAGAAGCTTCAGGAGATCCGGTAGCTCCATCGGAACCATCGGATCCGTTGAACCCGGAAAATCCGGTGAATCCAGATACCCCGACAGCACCTGGCGAAGTTTCAGGAGACCCGGTAGCTCCATCGGAACCATCGGATCCATCGAACCCGGAAAATCCGGTGAATCCAGATACCCCGACAGCACCTGGCGAAGGAGAAAAACCAGAGCTTTCGGCAGGTCAGGTCACCCCTGCATTTCCAGACACTCCGGTCAGCAGCCTGCTTATAGGAGAGCAGCCGGAGATCGACATCAGCTACCTGACCTCCGAAGAATTTAAGGCAATCAGGGATCGTATCCAGTACAACGTAGAAGTACCGATAGAAGGACTTCCCTCCTTCATCACACAAGAAATGATCGTAGGAGCATTAAAAGCCCAGGACGAGACCGGATACCCGGCCTCCGTAACCATTGCCCAGATTATCCAGGAGTCCGGTTTCGGCAAATACGGTCCGGGCGGCGAGGACGGGAAAGGACTTTCCTACCTTGCTTACCAATACTGCAATTTATTTGGAATCAAGGGGAAAGGGACAGCCGGAAGCGCATTTATGAATACATTGGAAATGACAGCGGCCGGGGAGACCTATTCCACAAAAGCAGGCTTCCGTGCCTACCATACATACACAGAATGTATTGAAGACCGCAGCAAGCTTCTCGAAGAGGTATATTCCGACCTGACCGAGAATGTCACGGACGCAAACACATTTGCCATGAAAATAGGCAGGAGATGGGCTACAGACATTAACTACGGAAAAAGCCTCATCCGTACCATGCAGAGATATGACCTCTACAGGCTGGATGAAATGACACTTGTGGACTTTAGTAAGCTGATGGGCAGATTTGCCAATCCATGTCCAGGCTCATCCATCAGCAGCACCTTCGGCTACCGGACATTTGACCACAGCTTCCACAAAGGCCTCGACCTGGGAACCGGAACAGAAAATATTCCGACCTACGCGGCAGAAGCCGGTGTAGTAACATTCGCCGGAGAAGCCGGAAGCGCCGGGAACCTGATCATCATCGACCACGGCAACGGGCTGGTAACAAAGTACATGCATCATGAAGAAATCTACGTAGAAGAAGGCCAGGAGGTAGAAAAAGGCCAGCAAATCGGCCTGTCCGGAACAACAGGATATTCAACCGGCAACCACCTTCACTTCCAGGTAG
>CATBDC010000032.1 GCA_949502235.1 uncultured Lachnospiraceae bacterium
GACGGATAAATAAGTTCACTTTTCCTTTCATATCCAATAATTCTTTTATAAACAAGGATTTATCAACATAGTAATATCCGGATTGTATCATATCCTCAAAATTTTCAATCCCAACAGGTAACGCCTTCTTCATCACTGCCTCCTCTATCTGTCATTTTCAGAAATAAACCTGGCAACCTCCTCATATTTTTCGATATCCTGATTCTCCTGCAAAAGCCTGCATAATTCATCCGTCCATGCCTTACAGTCGTAATGGATGCTGTATTTCTCATCATATTCGGCAAAACTCTTAATCTGTTCCTTCTCCATTCTTGCCGCACATTTTTGATATGCAAGGTACAAATACTCTCTTATCCTCTTCTCTTCCGCCATTTTATCCCTTGTCCAGATAAGGCCCGAACGGCTCATCAAAGCGAGATATAGAATTTTGTCTATTTCTATGCTGTCCGTATCAAAATAATCCTCCATATATATTCTGCCCTCAACCCTTTCCTGTCCTGTATACGGGTAGGATTTCAGCCATTTACTGCGTTCCCCCGGTGTTTCAATCAAATCCATTACATCTGCGGGCTTATTCAGGCAGCAGAATTTGTATTTCTTGCCGCTTCCACAGGGGCATGGGTCGTTTCTGCCGATTTTTACCTTTTTGGCCGGCTTATTCCTTTCCCTTTCCATCTCGTGAAAGATTTGATCAAATTTCTTTTCATACGACGCCTCATTTTCTGGTTTTTCTGTAAACATCGCCCAATTCCTCAGGGCACTAGCCGCATTAAAGGAAGGCTGGCAAATATTTCTCTCGTCCTCCCGGTATTCAAACATCGCGTCCACATAGGAATCATAAAGCCCGCATGTCATTTCGTCTAAAAGATTATTTGCAAACATATATCTGATTTCCGAAAGCATATCAAAAAAATGGCACTTACATATCATCTGTCCTGCTTCATCATAAAGATAATTATAAGCCCTTCCGGAATATACTATCTGTTTTAAAAACTCCTTCCACCCGCTTTCCTGCAGAACTCCATCCAGATACAGCTGTCCCATGACACGCAGCATAGCCGCTATGACATATTCATCCACATCTGCATTTTGGATTGTTTCTTTTACCAGTTCCATATTGCCGTTATAGGTACTGTAAAGTATATTATGCAGATCCGAAGTAATACAATCCCCAATCAGATAATCCACTTCATCTCCTGGCAGAGAGACAAGCTCCACGAGCTTCGGGAAGATCTCTTCGTCCCAAAATTCCCCCAACAGATAGATTGCATAGAAATGACACTGATAGTCTTCCTCCAGCTCTGTCCTCTTGCCAAGTGCATATTCCACAGCCTTCTGCAGATAAGGAACCGCCTCCTCTTTATTCTCTGTAATGACCCGGAACGCTTCCTCCGGAAAAATATTGCTTAAATGTGTAATTTCCTCTATTGCCTTTTGTAATTGATTCATAGTTTTATCCTCTCCGTATTTAAGCTTTGTCCATTACCAAACCGGATCTCACAGTCCTTCCGGAAAAATGATATCCCATAACAGTCAATCCTCTTATATCCTTCTGTACGCAGTTCTTCCATATATTTTTTATCATATATCTGCCTAAGAGCCTTTTCTGCATCATCTTCCAAAGCATCAATATTATCTGACACCTTGACTTCCAATATAAATGCTCTGCCCCGCAGGGACGGACTTCTCACCATAATATCAGAGCGTCCGTTCCCCGATTCACGGTTGGACTTCACAAGGTAATTCTCGCTCTGGCTTAATATCCCCGTCAGAAAACCATGATAGAAGTTTTCCGCACTGTCATAGAAGCTGATGGTACGGAAAAGCTGCCCGTTTAATATATCAGTCATCTTTTGGGCATTTCCATCTTCCATTGCAAGGTATAAATCATGGAAATCTTCTTTCTTTATAGCGGCTTTCAGCCAATTCATAATCGTATTCTGATAAATTGTTTTTACTTCTATATTAGGTATACGCACCCGCAAAAAGATAGAGGATTCCTGAAAATACTCGCTCTCTTTCGTCAAATACCCTGTAAAATAAAGGAAGTTCCACAAATTTTCCCCATCGCTATACATATCCCCGTAGGTAACCTCTTCGTGAACTTGAATGTCCAACGTTCCACCGCCCAAAAGCATTTCAATATGCCCTTTCGTTTCCCGATCAGCCCTGTTAATTAAGTCCTTAATAATGTCATTTGAACTGGTATTAATCCAGTAGGGATGCGGAAATGCATTCACATCTGAATATAAATCATATAAAAACTTAATCACACTCCAGGGATTGTAAACTTCCGTGTCCCCAAACAAGTATCCGTCATACCATTCTTTCATTGTCGGGAAACGTCTTTCCACTTCATAATAAGACATCATCTGGATCACTTCTTTTTCTGTAAAGCCAAAATGTTCGCTGTATTTCTTGTCAAGCACAGAAATAATATTTAAATGATTCAAACCGGTAAATATACTCTCCTTCGAAATCCTAAGACAACCGGTTATGACAGCAAACTGCAGATAGTTATTCGTCTTCAGCGCGGACTCAAACAGCGAACGGATGAAATCCACCATTTCCTCATAAAACCCCCGGAAATAGGCAGTCTCAAGCGGCACATCATATTCGTCAATTAGAATGACGGTATTCCTGCCTGTGATTTTATACATACATCTGCTAAATAATTTTAATGAACCCCTGACCTGGTTTTCATCCGCTTCTTCATCTGCAATTCGCATATACTGTTCATATTCTTTTTGGGTAAGCTTGTCTTTTCCTGTTTCAATCATGCTTCTATGTCTATCAAATTCAGATGCTATTTCAACCTGCATTGTATAATAAGCATTTTCAAAATTTTCCTGTTTGGCTGATTTTAATGTCAGATTAATCACAGGGTATATTCCCATCTGTCCCGTATATTCTTCTCCTGCATCTGTAATCATCATTCCCCGGAAGAGCTCTTTATTCTGCTCATTTTTTACTTTATCTCCGGTATCCTCAAAAAAATATCGGAGCATGCTTAAATTCAATGTTTTTCCAAAACGTCTGGGTCTGGTGAACAGATTCACCTCCCCCTTTAAATCCAATAGTTCCTTGATAAGCATAGTCTTATCGATATAGTGATAATGCTCTTTTACAATCTTCTCAAAGTTATCTACACCCACCGGCAATGGTTTCTTCATTGTCTTCCCTCCAACATAATAGAATTTAAAATTCTTTACTTCTGTCCTCCCAAAATCGAACCTCACAATCCTTCCGATCTGTTTCCCATATTATACCCTATCTCCCTCTGTTTCACAATTAGTTTCCATTGAACATAAACAAAGCCACCTCTAAGAATGTTACTGTTCACTCCGTTCACAGTAACCCAGAAACACCTCCCATATTCCAATAAACTGACTGACATTTTACAGGATATTCCCGGCTTTTTCACTAACAAACAGAGGATTATCCACACTGCCTATACGGCTTCTGCAGATAATCCTCTAAAAACATTCCCCTGCTTGTAACAGATTATTTTTATTATTTATGACTTTACTTTTTACTCTTTTTCATCGCTGTGTGCGTAAACTGCCTCAACCGGAACCTTAGCTCCGTTCTGTGTCAGCGCACTTACAACAAAGATTGCAATGAAAGCCAATGGTACGGATACGATTGCACTCTTAACTCCGCCAGGGGATTTCAGGATAACGTCCCACAGGATTGTCATAACTGCACCTGTAACGATACCTGCAATTCCGCCCGCCTTTGTAGCCTTCTTATAGAACAGGGCACAAATCAAAGCCGGAGTAATGGTCGCGCCATACATGGTGTATGCATACATCTGTACAGACAGAATATCCGGGAAGTAGAAGCCCAGCACGAATGCAAGAACCGCTATAATTACGATGGAAATACGAAGTACATTTAACTTCTGCTTATCATCCGCATCCTTCTTAATATATAAGCCCCAGATGTCGTAGGTTAAGTTAGAGGCTGTAGAAAGCAGATAGGAGTCTCCCGTTGTAACAACAAAGCTCATACATGCCGCCATTACAATTCCTCCGATAACCGGCGGCAGGAACTGTACGGATAACTGGAACAGTATAGTATCAGGCGCATCATTTGTCGGGAAAGCAAAAATTGCACATGTAACAAGACCGATAATCAACGCACATACAACAACCTCCGCCGCTACGAGACCAACATTGGATTTCCGTGCAGTCTTACTGTCCTTTGCGGAGCTGAATCTCTGAATCATATTCTGGTCTCCAAGAACCAGAAACAATGTCGGAAGAACATATCCTGCCGCCTGTGTAAGAGTTAGTGTACCAAGCAGGGAATTCTTTCCTTCCGGCAGATTAGACAAAAGGCTTCCAAATCCGCCGAATTCTCCGCTGACACAGATAATACCGGCCAGAAAGCCTCCTACTATCAAGAATGCAGAAAGTGCATCTGTGTAAGCAACACTGACCATTCCTCCGATAAGAGCAAGCAGCACCATGAAAATCGCACACAAAATTGTCGCTATCTCAAAGGACATACCAGTTGTAATGGAAACAATATTTCCGGCAGCCTTGAACTGGGAAGCTGTTGTCCCGATAAATGCAAGGACGATACAGATTGTTGCAAGCGCACGTGCCGCAGAGCCGTAACGCAGCTCAAAAAGCTCCGGAATCGTATAGGTTGTGCTCTTTCTTACCGCACCTGCTATAAAATACAGAAGAATCATACCAAGCGGAGCGCCTGAAAATGCCAGTATACCAAAAATAGGTCCATTGCTATAAATTAAGCCTGCGGTTCCCGTAACACCACCGCCGCCGCACCAGGTAGCAAGAAGCGTACCAATTAAGACTATCATCGGAAGGCTTCTGCCTGCAACTGCAAAATCATCTGAGCTTTTTACTTTCTTCCTGCTCAAATACAGACTAATGCCTACCATAAAAATAAGATAAACTAAAACAAAACCAAATATCATATTCTCATTCCTCCTATGCATTCTCTGCAAATATCTTCAGCAGCCTGATAAGAATCTCTACATTCTTCTCCATAGCCTGGATAGATGCATACTCAAAACGTCCATGGGCATTCTCGTATCCCGCCGTAATATTCGGGCATGGAAGCCCTTTTTGTGAAAGCCATGAGCCGTCTGTTCCGCCTCTCATTGCGATTTCAAAAGGCTCTACACCGCAGTCCCTCATCGCCTGCCGTGCGTAATCTATCATGTAAGGTACTTTCTTTACGGCCTCTCTCATGCTGAAATACTGATTTACCCATGTAAGCGTTACTGTTCCTTCTCCGTATGTTTCATTCAACTGATCCACACATTTTTCTATATATGTTTTTCTGTTCTCGAAAAGGTCTCTCTCATGGTCCCTTACAAGACAGCGGACAAAAGTTTTTTCCACGGTTCCTTCAAAAACAAACGGATGATAATATCCTTCCCGTCCGCGGGTATTCTGCGGCCTTTCAAATGCGGGAAGCATAGACATGAATTCTCCTCCGATTTCCACAGCATTTTTCATGATTTTATAAGCCGTGCCCGGATGCACACTCAGCCCCTTTATAACAAGCTGCGCTTCTTCTCCGTTAAATGTCTCATAGCACATGCCGCCCAGAGCATCTCCATCTAAGGTATAAGCAATATCTGCTCCAAAACGCTCGATATCAAAGTTCTCTGTACCACGGCCAACCTCTTCATCCGGAGTGAAACCAACCTGAATCGGTCCATGCGGCACTTCCGGATGCTTACAGAAATATTCAGCCATTGTCATGATGGCGGCAACTGCAGCTTTGTCATCACCTCCAAGCAATGTAGTTCCGTCTGTAAACACCAAATCCTGTCCTATGTACTTATTGAGATTCGGATATTCTTCATTTTTCATAATGATATCCT
Source organism: uncultured Lachnospiraceae bacterium (assembly GCA_949502235.1). Classification (GTDB taxonomy): domain Bacteria; phylum Bacillota; class Clostridia; order Lachnospirales; family Lachnospiraceae; genus CAPEBR01. Next base: position 5,867 of record CATBDC010000032.1, read on the forward strand.
TTTCTGCGTTAAGCAGAATATCTCCGCCCTGGTAGTTTTTCAGTATCCACGGCTTTACATCTGTGCCGCTTGCGTCCGGCGTAGTATCCATGTGCGCAATAAATCCGACTGACTTACCGGCATTCTCCGGAAGATTGGACGGAATTGTACCGTAAACACAACATTCGTCACTCATGGTCACATTCTGAACGCCCAGGGAAATGAGCTCGTCCCGCAGTATTACGCCCAAATCCTTCTGCTTCATTGTACTCGGCGCTGTATCCGAGCCGGCCTGAGACTGGGTATCCACGCGCACATAACGCAAGAAACGGTCCCGGACCTGTTCATAAAATTCTGTCATATTTTTCCTCCTTTTACTCCACATTTCTTTTGTGCAGTATAAAATATATTTGAAAAACCAATGGTTTTCCATTCACTTTTACGAATTAATCATTACAAATTACTAGTCTGTCAAAAAGTAACGATAATTTAATCGCGATTAATTTTGTCCAAAAAATAATGATAATTTAATCGCGATTAATTTTAGCCAAAAAAATAATGGAAATACTATTCTCCGCATTATTTTATACGATATACCTCCAATGTCCGATCCAAACATTGAAAAAATTCCTTTTTTAGCTGAATTATCTTATCATTGTCTTCACCGACTCTTATCCTGTCTCTTAAAAAACTGGCATATAGGCTGTTCAGCGTACGCCCAATAACCTTACTGTCTTCTTTTGCAAAACAGCCCGCCTCAATACAACGGCTTAGTATCAAATTGTCATGATAGCTGCTGAAGCCGGGAGACGTAATCGTTTCCATAATATCCGGATCCAGATTCTCAGCCTTTTCCGGGAACAGCCTGTAATAGCCTCTTGCTATATCTCCAAGCCTGTCCCTGTATTTTCCATACAACAATTTCTCATAAATCAGCGGTGTCTCAAAGGATAGCTCTACCATACGATCCCACGCCTGCCTATAGCCTGTTATGGCATCAGGTGCCGACTCACAGCATCTGGAAACCTCTGCAACATACTGACTGCAATACTCCATCGAAGCATAAGCAATCAGTTCCTCCAAATCGTTGAAATAATAATAAATATTGGCGCTGTTGCAATGCATATCCCTTCCCAGTCTGCGGATAGTTAATGCCAAAAGACCTTCCTCTGAAATAATTCGTATTGCTTCTTTCACAAAATTTGCCGGCGATATATCTTCCCGCATGGTGATTCCTTTCAACTATATTATATTTTTCAACATTTGTGTTAATTATAATAGCAATTGACTGAAAAGTCAAGTTTTTGGTAAAAATCTAAAAAATCTGGCAGATCCTGGGTTACTGTTCCCACCCTACGGGTGCTCCAGTAACCCTGTCGGCAATGGTTTATTCATCATTACTCTCTATTTTATCAGAAATTATCATCATCAGCTCTTCTGACACTTGTTCTATTGATTTGTTATCTATAAAGTATTTCCACTGAATTTTCTTAAATGCCCTTTTCATGCACATAATATCTTCATGTATCTCTTTCATATAATAATCTTTATGTTCTTCTTTATATTCATCATCCCTATATATGTTATCATTTTCGTCTGAAAAAACCAGCCTTTCAAAGATATGCTCTTCCGTATCCTGTAATTCCACTGCAATTACCCCTTCCTGTTGTAGAAGATAATTAAAATTTCTTGCGTAATAAATGGGACTCACTGCTATTACCATATCGTCCCCGTTATCATTAACTATCTTTTTTAAAATTTTACCCTTTATGACACATCGTTCATAAAGCCATGGATTCTCATTCATAAATTGTTCTAATGTAATATGAAAATGCTTCTTTATCTGGTCATCCAAATCAAAAAAAGAATAACCCAGCTTCTCTGCCAGTTTTTTACCAGTCTCCGTCTTCCCTACATTCGATATTCCAAAAATTAAAATAATCATTCTACTTCCTTTCCGGCAATTACCGAGTACTGTAGAAATTCGTACAAAAGCATGGTTCCTTCCATAATCTCCTCCGGTAGGAGCGCTCGGGCCACCTGCTTTAATTCACTGTCCGGATTCTCAAGCCTCCGCAGCATGGCGTAATCCCCATTTATCTGCTCGACCACATATTTACACGATACAAGTTCCATTTTTACATCCCCGTCCTTCTATATCCCGCTATTTATATGTTTCAAGTATATCTGTCTACACATATAAAAGCAAGCGTTATTGTTCACGGGACAGGAATGTAAAAATTTCACTATTGATTTCATCCTTTTTATTCTGTTACAATGTTTTAGTATAAATTTAAATTTGAAAAGTATTTATATTTAGGAGGAACTAGTAATTACATAATACAAGGATTTTACTCCTGCACCGTGTAATTATTTACTTGAAAAAAATGAATTTTTCACAATTACAATCATTTATTACCGTTGTACAACTTCACAGCTTCTCGAAAGCAGCAGAGCGGCTTCATTTTTCACAGTCGACTATCACTTCACACATTAATGAATTAGAAAAAGAATTAGGCCAGCAGCTACTGGTCAGAAGTACCCGAAATTTTCAGCTTACAAAGGCTGGAATTCGCTGTTACAGCTTTGCCGTTGCGGTTGTATCCCGCAAAAATGCTTTGCTTTGTGAGTTTAATAAAAATTCTCAAATACCTAAAATTCTGCGCATTGTAGCATCATCACTGCCTTTACATTCATACCTGCCAAAAGTATTAACAGAATATAACTCCATTCATCCTAACATATTTTTAAAAATCGTCCCCAGCGACAGCTATACGATTGCAGAGAGTATGAAAGAACACCAGGTTCACATTGCATTTTGCGGATACGAAACAAAAAACAAAAATTATATCTATTCTCCTATTGCAAAAGATCAGTTGGTTGTTATAACTCCTGACAATGCACAATATCAAACTCTGGAGCAAAAAAACCCATTTCCGGAAGAACTTCTCCTTTCACAGCCAATGATATGCCGTGCACCAATATCTGGGACACGCCTTGAATTCGAAAAATATTTAACTGACCGGGGAATCTATACGAAGCCAAATGTTATTTGCGAAATGCCTGATGCATTTTCCATTATTAATTCTGTAAGTGAAGGACTTGGAATAGCAGTGTTATCATCCTTTGAAGTCCGGCAGATTACTGAAAAAAAGAAATTGCTCTGCTTTTCACTGGAAAATTTACCTTGTCGTTCCTTATATATTGTCAAACAAAAACATGACAAGCTTTTATCTTATGAACGGGAATTTTACGATTATGTTTTAGAACAGGCAAAATATCCTGATAAAAAATAGGATTTTTCCATTAATCCGTCCATTTATCGAAAAAGAAATGATATCCTCCTGTTTCGTTGACCATGCTTATCTTTTATGTTAGGTTAAAAAGAAGCCTAGGTACAATAAGAAAAGGAGAATCTATACAATGAAAACAAAGTCTATTTTGATTTCCGGTTTACTAATCTTTACACTTTTACTGTCAGCCTGCGGCTCAAAAGAGAAAGCTTCAGAAAATGATAAAAAGGACACAGAAAGCACTGCAGAAAATGCAGGAGATACTGCACAGGATGCTTCCGAAGAAACGATTACTTTAAAAATCGGTACCCATGGCAGCTTTAGTCCATATGCATTTATAGATGAAAACTCAGATGCACCCCAGGGCTACGAAATAGACCTTATGAATGAAATAGCAAAAAGAAAAAATTTAGATGTTACCTTAGAGGTCGCCGAATGGAACGGTGTGTTTGGAATGCTGGACGCCGGCCAGTTAGATACCATTGCCTGCGTAGTAAGCCCTACGGAAGAACGCAAAGAAAAATATGATTTTTCGGAGCCTTATATAAAAATGGATATTGGAATCGGCGTACAAAAAGGGCAGGCCTCTTCCATTACAAAATTAGAAGATCTGGCTGGAAAGAAAATCGGTGTAAATGCAGGCGGACAGGCTATGAAAAAACTGGAATCTCTTCAGGATACTGTTCAGTTTGAAATTGTTGCCTACGACAGTCCTACCAGTATGGAATATGATTTGTCCCTCGGAAGACTAGATGGTATTTATGAGTCAATTGTTGCTATTCTGCAGGCGGCAGATCGTGGTGACTGCGATATTGAACCGGCAGAAATGGAGCCTCTTGTTACATCATTATGTGCTTATCCGTTTGTTAAAGATAATGAACGTAACAAAGAGGTCATTGAAAGAATTAATGAGGCGCTGGCTGAAATGCGTGAGGATGGTACACTTATGGAGCTTTCAATGAAATGGTTTAATATTGATCAAGTAACCATTGATGAATAGAGATAAGCGGTTCGGAAGATGACTCCACCCTGAAGGATGCGAGTCATCTTAATTTATATACCATCGGGCATTCCATAACACATTCCCTTCGTGGGGGGACTTTCTAATAAGGTATGAGGAGAAAAATGAAATGTACGCTGATTTATTAAGACAGCTCGAGTTGTCTCTGCATCTGAATAAAAAACCGGTCGGGATACATTTTTTCTTAATTCCAGAAGAGTATGACGATGCTGCCGTCCCTTCTTCAGACAGTAAAATGAGTATTTGTTCCTATATTAATCAGGCGGCCGAAAAAAAAATCCGCCGAAAGGTCAGCTGGGAGCATGTAAGCTGCACTGGGGGATTATCTGCATTAGGACTAAAAAAGCCGGGGAATTTTGTAAAATCTGGAAAACAGTTTTTTCTGATGAGGCTGTATGAAAGTATGGCGGTGGCCAGAAAGGTAATCTCTCAGCTTGGTTTTATGGAAATGCAGATCTATGGCTTTGAAATCGGTCCGTTAGAACAGCTTAACAGTGCGGATGTTGTAATCATACTTGGGAATGCATGGCAGATGATGCGTATGGTCCAGGGATATACCTTTCACTATGGGGTGCCGGAAAACCTGGGAACAGCAGGCAATCAAGGGGTATGTGCTGATCTGGCGGCAAGGCCCTTCCAGAAAAATGATTTTAATTTTTCCATGCTTTGTCCAGGCGCCAGAATCCATATGAAATCATCTGAAAACGAAATGGGGTGCGGAATGCCCATACACCAGTTTAAGACAATTGCAGCCTCTGTCGTAGCCACTACATCCCTGGCCATGACCAGACAGGAAAAGCTGGAATTACTTAAGAGAATGAATTCTCCCTCGGATTTAGACTGCAAAATAGAGCTGGATAAAATGTACGGTACCTATCATAAAAATTCTCCTTATCCCCATGAATTATATGACAGACAGGAAAAAGTAACAGAAAGGGACTTTCTATGAGATTTGATTTCAGATATGTTATAAAAGTATTCCCCAATATTTTAAGCTATTTGCCTGTAACACTCGGAATTGCTTTCTTGTCAGGAGCTATTGCCATGCTGTTATCAGTTGCGCTCCTGGCGCTTCGGAAAATACACTGTCGGGCGCTGCAGGCCGCCCTTAATTTTTATTTGGATTTTTTCCGGGGAACTCCTGTAGTAGTCCAGCTTTTTTTCCTGTATTACGGTCTGGCACAGCTTTTTCCCGTGTTTAAAAATCTAAACGGTCTTACTGCTGCAATCATCGGCCTGAGCCTGAATGCCTCCTCCTATATGTCTGAAAGTATGCGCGGAGCCGTCCAATCTGTTCATCCAAGGCAGGTAGAAGCAGGGCTGGCCTGCGGGCTTACACAGACGCAGGTCATGTGGCATATTGTTTTTCCACAGGCGGCAAGGATAGCTGTTCCAACTCTTACCAACGATTTTATCGGACTTATAAAAAGCTCGGCCGTAGCTTTCGTACTGGGCGTCCGGGACGTAATGGCCCAGACGAAAATGCTTGGCGGAAGCTCCTATCGTTTTTTTGAGTGTTACTTCGTGGCAATTATTATATATTTTATTTTAACAAAGCTTATCCATACATTCCAGTTATGGCTTGAAAAGAAATTAGATGTAAGAACAAGAAACGGAGGAAAAAAATGCTCCAGATCAGTCAGTTGAAAAAATCCTTTGACTCGCTGCAGGTGTTAAACGGTATTGACCTGCATGTAAAAAAAGGAGAGGTCGTCTCTGTTATCGGCCCCTCCGGAACAGGAAAATCCACCCTTTTACGCTGTATCAATTATTTAGAGCAGCCCACATCCGGAAGCATTACGATAGACGGACTGTGTATATCTCCTGAAACAAAATCCAGGAAAAGGCTCTATGAAATACGCAGAAAAAGTTCCATGATCTTTCAGGACCACTCTCTTTTTGAGAATAAGACTGTATTAGAGAATATTACCCTGCCACTGATTTCTGCATACGGATATTCAAAATCCGACGCAGAAGTAAAGGCTATGGATATCTTACAGGCAATTGGACTTGCAGACAAATATAATCAATACCCCTACGCTCTCTCGGGCGGACAGCAGCAGCGGGCAGGTATCGGCCGGGCGCTCGCCATTGAGCCAAAAGTGATGCTGTTTGACGAGCCCACCTCCGCTCTGGACCCTTCCCTTATTAACGAGGTTCTTGAACTTATCCGTTCACTGGCTGAAAAACATATGACAATGCTGATTGTCACTCATGAAATGAGCTTCGCCCGTCATGTCTCCGACCGCGTTATCTTTATGAATCATGGCATCATTCTGGAAGAAGGAACGCCGGACCAGATTTTTACAAGTCCCAGATGCCATGAAACCAAATCTTTTATTAAAAGTACAATACAAAGAGTGAATTTTTAAAATCTACTATAACAGGCAGTTTACAATGTAGGATGGAATCAAACATACAGAATTGGAGAAAACAATGAAACGATATGCAATATATGGAAAGGGCGGTATAGGAAAATCCACAATAACATGCGCTCTTTCCGCAGCCCTTGCACGGAAGGGCTTTACGGTGCTTCAAATTGGATGCGATCCAAAGGCAGATTCAACCGCCTCGCTGCTTGGCGGACAGTCTCTTATTCCTATTACAGAATATCTCCGTCAGCATGACGAGACACCCTCCCTTAGAGACATTATTGTTCAGGGATACGGCGGCGTATATTGTGCTGAATCCGGCGGTCCCACTCCGGGAATCGGCTGCGCCGGCAGAGGAATATTAATGGCCTTTCATTTGCTGGATGAGCTGGAGGCAATCGAAAAAATTCAGCCGGATTATGTATTATATGATGTTCTGGGAGATGTTGTATGCGGCGGCTTTGCCGCCCCAATCCGCGACAGCTATGCGGATGAAGTAATAATAGTTACATCTGGTGAAAAAATGTCCTTATTTGCCGCAGGTAATATTTTTCAGGCTGTGGAAAATTTTAAAGATCAAAATTACGCTCAGGTACGCGGAGTAATTCTTAATAAAAGGAATGTCCCCGGCGAGGAAAATCTTGTTCAGGAATTTCTGGATACCACCGGGCTTCCCCTGCTGGGGGTCATTCCAAGAGATAATGCAATTCCCTTTTACGAAAATAAAAATCAAACGGTAATAGAAGGAGATGCCGGACTTCCTATATCACAAAAAATAATAAGCATTGCGGAAAAACTATGAAAAATTACTATACTCTTACTATCACACAGGCTGAAGAACTGCTGTTAAAAAAGCAGCCTATTCCTGGAAATTTATATGAAAATGTTGAACGAAAGGTTCTGTTATATCCCCACGACGGAGACGGAGGCGCCATTCCTACAACAACTCCCCTTTGTATTCCCCATCTGGTTTCTCTGATGATTTCTCCAATGGGATGCGGAATACATCTTACAGAGACTGGAAGAGGGTGTATACACAATGCGGGAAGGGCATGGCTTTTACGTCTGACGGAAAAGGAAATTGTCCTTGGCATGCAGGAAAAACGGATAACACAGGCTGTAAAAGAAATTCTGGAAAATTCGTCTGTAGGCATTGACAGCATATTATTATGCGCCACCTGTATGGACGCGTTATTATCCACGAATCTTTCTGCAATCGCCGGACATATAGAACAGCTTTACCATATCAGAACCGAAGCCGAATTCATGGGGCCTTTTTTGAATACTTCGCCAAAACAGGCTGAATTCCGGATGATGTCTGCTGTTTACAGGCTGCTTCGGCCTCTGAAAAACTGTGAGAAGGCTCAGACGGTTAACATAATAGGTAGTTTAGACAAACCGGCATGCATTACCGAACTATACCATTTACTTCATCCTCTTGGAATTGAAAAAATATTTTGTATAAGTGATTTTCCCTCCATAAAAGACGCGGATATCATGACCCGGTCGAAAGCAAACATCGTATTAAGTAAAAGCGCGTTAAAAGCCGCGCGGCAGATGGAAAAGAGATGGAATATTCCCGGAATCTATATGGCTCCCTCCTGTGATATAGAGCTTATTGCCTCGAATTACAACCGTTTATCTCAGGTATTGGAAAAAGAAGTTGATGACAATCGTTTACAGGAAGATGTACGCCGTCAAATAAAATGGATACGCCCTTACTTAAAAAAATATCGTTGCGCAGTAGGCGGAAAAAATAATATCCCCTGCTTTACGGCTGCATGCAGCTTAATAAAGCTGGGCTGTGACGTCCGAATTATCTTTGCCCATAACATTACACAGGATGATTTAAAAGAAATCACATGGCTGAAAAATAGAAATCCAAATATAAAAATATACTTCGACAGCCATCCGTCTATGTATGATTACAAAGCGGCGGCCAATGAATTTAATCTGTCTTTTGGCGTACCGGATCCCTTCCTTTACCGCACGGAAGGAATCCTTGACGCGCCTCTGCTTGATTTCTCCGGTACTTATTCGGATGTGTTAAGCTTTTTAGAAAGCCTTAAAGATGCAGTCAGCAGACCCGCCGGCACAGACGGCAAAATATTTCCTGCATATAAAAAATGCTGGCATTCTCTTATAAACGAAGGAGGAAAATGACAATGAAAGGACTGTACCGCAGCTTTCCGGCATTTGCGCCGGACTACACGGGTGTATCTTCATTTCTCTTTGCTGAAAATGCATTAACTATATTCCTGGACCCCCATGGCTGTAACGGACAGTCATTATACTATATGGATCCCCGGTTTGAAGACTTTGGAAAAATGCCTAAAAGCTTTTCCTGTGGAATCCGGGAAAAAGACGCCGTTTTCGGCCTGGACACTCTCGTAGAAAAGAAAACTGTAAAACTGCTTGAGTATGTAAGCGGCGATTATATTGTATTACTTGGCACCCCTGTTCCCGCGATGCTTGGCGTAGATTTTAAAGCTCTTTCTGAAAAAATCCAGCGTCTCACAAATATTCCCGCTTTTGGAATACCCACTACAGGACTTTGCTTTTATGATGACGGACAGAAGCTGCTTTTAAACTGCATTTTAGACTGGGCGGAATCTACAGGAAATAATTTTGAGTCTGAAAGAGCCGATGTACATATCATTGGAGCAACGCCTCTGGACGGATGGGATTATACATCAATCAATGATTATCTCTCCCTTCTGAGAGACTGCGGCATCACAAATATATCCTGTTGGGGACAGGGAGGCCTCCTGCAAAAGGCCAAAGGAGTAAAGAATTCCAAACTAAATATTGCCGTTTCGGCCCCCGGGCTGTATATTGCCCAGAGACTGGAACAGTCATATGGCACCCCATACATCATAGGGTTTCCAATTGGAACGCAGATGGAGACATATTATAAAAGCTTAATAAAAACAAAAATAAATGCGCAGACTCCTCCTTCTAATCCGGAAAGCGCCTATGTAAACAAGGATATCGGCCGCGTTCTGATTCTGGGAGATCCCATAAACAGCTGCATGCTCCGCAGCTGCCTTCAGCTGCAGTTTGGCATACCAAAGGTGGATATTGGCTTCTGCTTTTTCCCTCCTTCCATCTGTATGCAGACAGATGATTTTATTTTTACAGAAGAATATGAACTGAATCAGGCGGTATCCAAAAGACCGGCATATGATTTTGTAATTGGGGATCCTTTATTTCAGAGCTCCATTTCAGGTAAGAAATATATAGATTACCCTAATATTGCTGTTTCAGGGCGGCTTTATGCACGGGAAATGGAGCGTACTTTCGGAAAATGGGGAGACGTTTTTATTGAAAAGCATATCCTATAGGCAGAATTACGGGGCTGGCGGACTATCTGTCAAAGTATACCTTATCTCCACTCCCTCCCCATACACAGCCTGGAAATGTGATATCAGCAGATACTTAATAGTCTCATCTGACTTCTTTAAAATATCGCTTTTTAATATTTTCGTCTCCTCCTGCTTCGCGGCCTCTATCAGGAGGCCGTTATAATCCTCCGGCCTTACGGGATTAAAGATATTGTTTTTTTCATCAAAAATTTCCAGGGATTCTTGAATCGTGTAGTTGTCTAATATCCGGGAATGGGGAACAAATAGATTTACCGCTGTCACCCTTCCATCGGAATCTGCATTTTCTATGAATTTTACATCATCCCCATTAATTCCAATATTTATTCTTCCATCTATCGTTGCGACAAAATTATTTTCCGTTAAGGGGATGTCTACTCCCATAAAGCTGTTTCTGTCCGAATACTTCAGTACGGATGTATAGGTAAATTCATACGCCGCATATCTTGAAATCTGCTTTATTTCTTCTTTCACTGCATCTGTCTCAATCTTCTTTCGTTCAAGCTCTGCCAGTTTATCTTCCAGCTCTTTCATTTCCTCTTGCCTTCGGCTTCTGTCTCTTACTAACGAAATGCAGAAAAACAGCATTCCGGTAAAAATGATCCCCGTCACAATCCAAAAGAAGCTTATACGAAATTTTTTCATAATCTATTTTCTAAAAATCCCTGCAATTATTAATGATACAATGTATGCAGGGATAATAAGCCATATGTTACTATTCGAGACCGAAGGCCGCTCATAGTAACCTTCGCAAATCCATGAAAATTCGCTTCGCGAATAGGATATACTTTATTGATATTTTTTATTCAGTGAAAATCCCCGTCCCTTTACCTCGCTTACCCGGCTCACTACCATAAAGCTTTCCGGATCAATGCCTCTGATGATACGCTCCACCTTCGGAAGCTCCCGGTTAGAAATAACGCTGAAAATCATCTGTGTCCGGTTGTGGAGATAACCGCTCTCACCCTCTAGCATAGTCACGCCCCGATCCAGCTCCTTTAGGATTGCGTCACGGATTTCCCCGGACTTCCGGCTTATGATCCTGACCTCGGTTCTTGTAGTGCCCATTAGCAACATTTTATCCAATACAATTGTATAAATCATAACCAGCACAATTCCGTATAAAATATTCTCTGCCTTCCGAAACACTGCCTGAGACAGCAGAATACATACGTCAAAGGCATACATGCTGATAGAAACGGGAATTCTAAAAAATCGTTTAAGCACCAGAGGCGGAATATCCATCCCTCCTGTAGACGCTCCTGAACGGATAACAATTCCAAGTGCAATACCAATCCCCAGTCCGGAAAATATCGTACACAAAAGAACATCGTCTGTAAGCGTGACCCCTTTAAGAGTCCTGTCAAACAGCTCCAAAGCCACAGGGTACAGAAAAGTACTGGCAAGTGTCGTTGATGCAAAGGCTTTTCCTAAAACCTTATATCCAAGAAGCAGCATAATAACATTAAAAATAAGAACAAATCCTGAGATCGGAATCCCCGTCAAATAATTAACTGTAAGGGCCATACCTGTAGTCCCTCCGGTTACAAGCCCTGCAGGCAGCAGAAACAGCCTCACTGTAAGCGCATACAGAAAATTTCCTGCAACAACTGCAATTAAAGATATTACTGTCTGATAGCTATTTTTCTTCTTCTCCATAAATAAATCCCTTCCTATCAAGATTAAAGTAAAAAAACCACGTTTGTCAGGAATTTTCCCTAACAAACGTGGATCAAGGCTTTGCCTAATACAGTTATATTATACAGAACAAAAACCGCTCTGGTCAAGCTCTTTTTACCCTTTATGATGCCTTCTGGATACAGTGCTCTGCCAGCCATTCCACTACAATATTGTTTAGAGCAATATCTTTTAAATCCTCCTCGTCAACATCCTCCTTTATATCATCCACATCCTCATAGCCATCATATGTTTCAACCATCTTTTTTAACTGCTTTTCGTACATTTCATCTGTCATATCGATCTTTTCTTTTTCAGCAATCGCTTTTATAACTATATCCTGCTTTAGGTATTCTTTCACATCTTTTTCTACCTGCTTTTCATATTCCTCCACTATAAAACCGTTCTGTTGTAGATAATCTTCATATTCCATATCCAGATATTCAGCAATCATCTTAGACTGCTCTATTGTGTCATTGCACAGCTTTTCAACCTCATCCTCCGGATATTCTGACACCTCGGAATTCTCAAGCACCTTCTGGATCACCTGGGAGTTCAGCTGGCTCTGATAATTGGCCTTTCCTTCCTTTTCAAGCTGTTTTTTTATCTCTGCCTTATATTCCTTAACATTTTTTGATTTCTCTGAAACAGACTTCACAAAGTCATCTGTAAGCTCCGGTACGGTTGACTGGCTGATACTATTTACCGTAATCGTAAACACCACATCCTTGCCTGCATAATCCGCATTGCCGTAATCCTCCGGGAAGCTTCCGTTCCAGTCAAAGGTTTCCCCGATATTATGTCCGATAATACTGTCCTCAAATCCTGCAATAAATGAACCGGATCCAATGGCAAGGTCATACCCCTTAGACGAACCGCCTTCAAACACCTCTCCGTCAATCTTCCCCACGAAATCAATATTTGCTGTATCTCCTGTTTGCACAGCACGATCCGTAACCGCAGAAGTCTCTGTGTTTGACTCTAATATCGCCTGGATACGGGCATCCACTGCTTCGTCCGTAACCTCCTCCGGCTTTGCTACAGCGTCAACCTCAATTTCCTTATACTGGGTTATCTTTAAATTATCTGTCTCAAGTCCCTTGCTTGCCTCGCATCCCGCAAGAATTACGGAGGATGCCAGCGCCCCGGCAAATATCATTACTAATCTTTTTTTCATACTACACCTCATTCATCTAATACTTTATCGCTATTACTTACAGCACGACTATTATGTTATATCACATTTCAAAAAATATTGAAATACTTTTTAAATATATTCACACATATTTCACAGCACCGGCGAAAACAGCCGGCAGAACTGTTCCTTTATGCGGACAGGCAGCTCCCTGCCTTCATATTCCTTTTTTGAGATCAGCCTGCTCTTAGTGATATCCCTTTCAAAGGCACGGACAAGCTTTTCTGTGGTCGCGGCGCTGTAGATAACAGCGTTTACCTCAAAGTTCAGGCTGAAGCTTCTGATATCCATATTGGCAGTTCCTATGCAGCTCACAAGCTGATCCACACAGACACATTTCGTATGCAGAAACCCGTTTAAGTACGTATAGCATCTGGCGCCTGCCTGTATAAGCTCTCCCATGTATGAATATGTGGCCCAGTATACAAAGGGATGATCCGGCTTACACGGAATCATGATTCTTACATCAATACCAGATTTGGCCGCAATAATCAGAGCATCCCTGATATCGTCATCCGGGATAAAATACGGGGTCTGAATATAAATATTTTTTCTCGCCATATGGATCATCCGCAGATAATTATCCCGAATCAGCGGACTGCCCGAATCCGGCCCGCTAGATATAATCTGCACAAGATCCCTTCCGTCCCGTTTGTAATCCGGGATCTGAAAGAGCCTGTCATTAAGAAACAGATTCTCCCCCGCCGCATAATTCCAGTCCAGAACAAACCTTACTGCAAGAGATGTCACTGCAGAGCCTTCGATACAGATATGTGTATCTCTCCAGTAGCCGAACCTTTCATCTCTTCCCAGATATTCTCTGCCTACATTAAAGCCCCCGATAAATCCAAGCCTTCCGTCAATCACCACAATTTTCCGGTGATTCCGGTAATTAACACGAAGCTGGAGCTTTCCAAAAACTGCGGGGAAAAACTCTGCTGTCTGTATTCCGGCTGCCCTAAGACGCTCCCAGTCCGCCTTTTTCATCCCCCGCCGCCCCCTGCAGCCTATACTGTCAAAAAGTATTCTTACCTCAACCCCCTGGCCTGCCTTACGTATGAGAGCCTCCTCTATCTCATCCCACAGCTCATCGCCCCGGATAATATAATACTGCATATGAATATAATTTTCCGCCTGTTTGATCTCCGCAAGAAGCGCCCTAAACTTCTCCTCTCCGTCCGTGTAAATACGGATATCATTATTATCTGTAAGAACTGCCTCACCTTCATTCAGGTCATACAAGATAAGATGCTTAAACCGTTCAAGCTCCGGATCCCCAAGCCTTAGACGCTTCCGGTAAATAGATTCCTCCTGCCTTCTGACAGCATATTTAATCTCCCCTTCTATTTCCTTCATCTTAAACATCCGCTCCTTGCGGAAATTCTGCCCCAGAACCAGATAAAGCACAAATCCAAGGACAGGTATAAAATAAAGCAGAAGAAGCCACGCCCATACAGTCGTAGGGTTCCTCCTCTGAAAAAATATAATTAAAATGGAAAACACAATATTAATAAACCACAGATGCTCTATAATCCATCTGTAAATATCACTGATATTCCCTGAAAAAAAACGCGGCATATGATTCCTCCTTTAACATTTTTTATCCTTAAAAGTACCGCCAAATCACTTGCACTTCCCTGTAAACAATGTTACAATTATCTTTACGCAAATGATATAGAAGTAGGAGGTTTCCCCGTGAGTACATTATCCATTGTTTTACTTGTAATACTAATTGTTTTAGTTATTGCATGTGTCGTATTATATTTTCTAGGCAAAAAAGCCGAAAAGAAACAGGCCGAACAGCAGGCACAGCTGGATGCCGTGGCACAGACCATGTCCATGCTGATCATTGACAAGGGACGGCTTAAGCTTAAGGATGCAGGCCTGCCCCAGGTTGTAATAGATAACACGCCAAAGTATCTCCGCCGTTCCAAGGTTCCGGTTGTAAAAGCCAAGGTCGGCCCGAAGGTAATGACTTTAATGTGTGATGCTGAAGTTTACCCTCTTATTCCGGTTAAAAAGGAAGTAAAGGCAACTGTAAGCGGCATTTACATTACAGCAGTCCGGGGTCTTCGCGGTCCTTTAGATATCCCTAAAAAGAAGCAGGGCTTCTTTGCAAGGCTCCGTAATAAAGCAAAAGGTCAATAAAATAAAAGAGGACATTCACAGCTTTTATCCTTCGTGAATGTCCCTTTTTTCTATACTATAATTTTTTATACTGTAATCTGTTCCATGATTTCTCCGATAGGCGCCGCTATGGTAAGCTCTGCTCCCACCTCTCTTGCGGTCGCGCTTTTGTTGATAACCACAAGATGCCTTCCACAGAAATAATCAATAAAGCCGGCCGCAGGATACACCACAAGAGAGGTCCCTCCTATAATCAGTGTGTCTGCTTCGCTGATGGCACGAATACTTTTCTGGATAATATCCGAATCCAGACTTTCCTCATACAATACCACGTCCGGCTTAATTCTTCCCCCACAGGTGCACTTTGGAACTCCTCCTGCATTTTTTACATAAAAGGCATCATAGAATTTCCCGCACTCCTCACAATAATTTCTTAAAATACTTCCGTGAAGCTCATATACTGTCCTGCTCCCTGCCGCCTGATGAAGGCCGTCTATGTTCTGGGTAATTACAGCTTTAAGCTTCCCCGCCGCCTCAAGCTCTGCAAGCTTTTTATGCGCGGCGTTAGGCTTTGCATCGAGAAACATCATCTTATCCTTGTAAAATTCATAAAAGCCTTCCGTATTTCTTACGAAAAAGCTGTGGCTTACAATCTGCTCAGGCGAATACTTATATTTCTGCTGATACAGGCCGTCCGCACTCCTGAAATCAGGAATATTGCTTTCTGTAGACACGCCTGCGCCTCCGAAAAATACAATCTGCCTGCTATCGTCAATAATCTCCTGAAGCTTCCTTACTTCTGCCTCATATTTTCCTGCCATGAGCCGTTCCCCCTTCTATATTGTTATAGCCTTTGAAAAACTCTGTTACGGCATCCAGCATCTTCATAAGCACCGGAAGCTCCGATTTGTCAAGCTTTTTCATAATAGCCTCAATCATCTGCCGGTGGTAATCCTCATGATGCTTATAGGCCGCCACGCCTCTGTCCGTAAGCTTTACAAGCACCACCCGCCGGTCTTTTTCACCTCTTCTGCGCTCCACATATTTTTTATTCACCAGATTATTCATGGCAATCGTAAGAGTTCCTACTGTAATGTTCAGCTTCTTCGCGATTGAAGACATGTTACTGCCGTCCCCAAGCCCCACCGCCTCAATTACGTGCATATCATTATTTGTAATATCCTCGAATTCCTTCGTAATAATTGCCTCACCCTCAAGCTTCCATATCTCATTCACCAGGCTTACCAAGACATGGTTAATCGCCTTATATTCATCCCCCATGCTTTTATTTTTGTCCTTTCCACACGCTGTTTTTGTCTATATCCATTATACTCTTTACCATGCTTTAGAATCAATCCTTTTTTACATCTTTCGGAAACGCATATATCGGTGTTCTGTTAGCTGCTCCCCTGTCATGCTCTGATATTTCCCAAGAAAACTTTCTATTTCTCTTTTTACAGAAAAAATAACCGGCTCCATTGTTTCACGCGTATAGGGGACGGGCTCTGGAAATACTCTTTCTACAATATTCATTTCCTTCAAATGCTCTGCCGTAAGCTTCATAACCCCGGCGGCCTCCTTTGCCCTTTTACTGTCCTTCCACAGAATACTCGCAAAGCCTTCCGGCGAAAGAATAGAATAAACAGAGTTTTCCAGCATCCACACCTCATCTGCCACGGCAAACGCCAGAGCTCCCCCGCTTCCTCCTTCACCAATAATCATTGACAGAATAGGCACTCTTAATTCCGACATTTCATATAAATTCCTTGCGATTGCTTCCCCCTGTCCCCGTTCTTCTGCCTCCAGGCCGCAAAAAGCACCGGGGGTGTCCACAAAACAAATAACCGGCCGGCCGAATTTTTCCGCCTGCTTCATAAGCCTTAATGCTTTCCGGTATCCCTCCGGGGAGGGCATACCGAAGTTCCGCATAATATTTTCCTTTGTATCTCTTCCCTTTGCCTGCGCGATTACCGTTACCGGAACTCCCCCAAACCGGGCAATTCCGCCGATAACTGCCTTATCATCGGCAAACAGGCGGTCCCCGCAGCATTCTGTAAAATCAGTAAATAAGGTTTCGATATAGTCACTGCCTGACGGACGGTCCTCCCTTCTCGAAAGCTTCACCCGCTCCCATGGGTCTGTACCGCTTTTAAGGCTGGCATACCTGCAGGCCTCTGCACTGCTGTCCCCGCCTTCAGGTTCCTCCGCGCTAATTTCCAAAATATTTTCTGCTGTGTTCTCATGCAGCCTTAGAATCCGCGAGAGGGTTTCCTTCATTTCAGGCCTTGTTATAATCCCATCAATAAATCCATGTTCCAGAAGAAACTCTGAGCGTTGGAAACCTGCGGGAAGCTTTTGCCTGATAGTCTGCTCGATCACCCGCGGACCGGCAAACCCAATCAGCGCCTTTGGCTCTGCAAGTATGATATCCCCGAGCATAGCAAAGCTTGCGGTTACTCCTCCTGTGGTGGGGTCGGTCAGCACGCTGATATAGAGCAGTCCTGCCTCGCTGTGGCGCTTTAAGGCCGCCGCGGTTTTAGCCATCTGCATAAGAGACACAATCCCCTCCTGCATCCTTGCCCCTCCGGAGCATGCAAAAAGAATGACCGGCAGACCTTCTTTTGTGGCACGTTCCACTGCACGCGTAATCTTCTCGCCTACAGCTTCCCCCATGCTCGCCATAAGAAAGCGCCCGTCACATACACCTACTGCGGCTTCGCTTCCGTTTATGGAAATTTTTCCGGTAACAACAGCCTCTGTAAGGCCTGTTTTTTCCTTAAGGCCTGCCTTCTTCTCTTCATACCCTTTATATCCCAGAGGATTTCCCCCTCTAAGCTCCTTATCCCACTCCTCAAAAGTTCCTTCGTCTGCCAGCATCTCTATGCGCCTGTAAGCATGGACACGGAAATATCCGCCGCATCTGGGACAGGTATAAAAATCTCTTCTCACATCCTCTGCTATGATGGCGCTTCCACATTTATTACATTTCCTTAAGAGCCCTTCCGGCACCACTGGGCCTGTGCGCCCCAGTGTAATATAGCCCTTTTCTCCGGAAGTAACCTTTGTTTTCTTGAACATATTATCAAGCTTCATAACTGCACCTCTGTACTATACCCCTCTTTTAAGCCTTTCGATAAACTCTATATCAATATCCCCGGCAACATAATCCGGATGATTTAAAATGGCATACTGATAATCCACATTTGTGTCAATGCCTTCAATAATCACCTCTCCCAGGGCGCTTCTCATTTTTCTTACGGCCTCCTTCCGGTTTTTTGCCCACACACTAAGCTTTGCCACCATAGAGTCATAGTAAGGCGTGATGGTATAGCCGCTGTAAATGGCAGAATCGATCCGGATTCCTTTGCCGCCCGGAAGGTGCATGCCTCTTACCGTACCCGGCGAAGGCCGGAAGCCTTTTTCCGGATTCTCCGCATTAATCCGGCACTCAATAGAATGTCCGCTTATCTGCACATCCTCCTGCTTATAGGAAAGTCTTTCTCCGGAGGCGATCCGTATCTGAGCCTTAATTAAATCAATGCCCGTCACCCACTCCGTAACAGGATGCTCCACCTGAATCCGGGTATTCATTTCCATAAAATAGAAATTTTCATTTTTTTCCAGCAGAAATTCTATGGTTCCCGCATTTGTGTAACGAGCCGCCTTTGCCGCCTTTACCGCCGCCTCTCCCATTTTTCCGCGGAGCTTTTCAGAAAGAGCCAGAGACGGGGACTCCTCTATCATTTTCTGATGATTTCTCTGAATGGAACAGTCCCTCTCCCCTAAATGAATCACATTCCCAAAATGGTCCGCCAGAATCTGAAATTCAATGTGACGGGGATGCTGTATAAAATGCTCAATATACATAGTATTATCCCCGAACGCCATCTCCGCTTCCTTCTGGGCTGTCTGAAAGCCTGCCTCAAAATCCTCCGGTGAATATACCACACGCATACCCTTGCCGCCCCCGCCGAGCGCCGCCTTTATAATAACCGGATACCCTGTTTCAGAAGCCGCCTTTTCCCCGCCGCGGACTGTGTATACCGGCTCCCTGCTACCCGGGATAATAGGAACTCCTGCCGCTTCCATAGTATTTCTCGCCTCCTGCTTGTTGCCGAGGCTTTCAATCACCCTTGCAGACGGGCCGATAAAGGTGATGCTGCACTGCTCACACAAAGCCGCAAATTTACTGTTTTCTGATAAAAACCCGAAGCCGGGGTGAATGGCGTCAGCGCCGCTTACAATAGTAGCGCTGATAATCCGCTCCATGCAAAGATAGCTTTCCTTAGACGGCGCAGGGCCGATACAGACCGCTTCATCCGCAAGCTTTGCGTGAAGGGCTTCCCTGTCAGCCTCAGAATAGACGGCAACTGTCTCGATTCCCATCTCCCGGCATGCACGGATAATACGCACTGCTATCTCGCCGCGGTTGGCAACTAATATTTTTTTAATCATCACGGTCACCTGTCCTGTTTCTGTACGATAAAAGTAAGCTCTGCGCTTACTACTGTTTTTCCTTCCACGCTTGCTGTGGCCTCGCCGACTCCCACAGGCCCTTTCTGCTTAATAATTTTTGTTTCCAGCCGCACCTTATCCCCCGGCACAATCTTTCCTCTAAATTTACATTTATTAATACCGCCAAAAAAGGCTATTTTCCCTTTATTTTCCTCCAGGCTCAATATAGCCACCGCCCCGGCCTGGGCCAGCGCTTCTACAGTAAGAGCCCCCGGCATAACCGGCTCTTCTGGAAAATGCCCCGCAAAAAACTCCTCCCGATAGGACACGCACTTATAACCCACCGCATATTTTCCCGGCTCGTAGTCCTCTATATAATCAAGAAGAAGAAAGGGATGCCGGTGCGGGATAATTTCCTGAATCTGGCTGACTGTTAAATGCTTCACTGTAATCCTCCTTTTCCTGAACCCCCGTATGAAAAGAATATCCCTAACAAATTCTGAACAGAGGCTGTCCATATTCCACCGGCTGCCCATTCTTTACAAAGATCTCTGCTACCGTTCCGCTGTATTCGCTTTCTATCTCATTCATCAGCTTCATTGCCTCTATGATTGCAAGGGTCTGGCCTTTTTTTACTGCATCGCCGACAGAGACGAAAGCTTCTGCGTCCTCGGCAGGCGCACAGTAATAAGTGCCCACGAGAGGTGAGGCTATGATATTACCTTCTGCGTTTTCTGCAGAAATATTTTCCTGCTCCGGGATAAAAGCTTCTGAAACAGAGTTTTCTTTTTTTACGCCCCCAGGCAGGGATTTTTCGCCGCCCTTTTTCATACTGAGATTAACTCCCGCCGCCTCATATTTAAACCCGGTCAGGTTTGACGCGGATACTGTATCAATTAACTTGATAAGATTCTCAAATTCCATAATTTATATCCTTTCCTTTATTCCTCATAGCTTTTCAGCAGAAGTACTGCATTATGTCCTCCAAAGCCTAAAGAATTGGTCAGCACATACCGAAGCTTCTTCTCTACAGGCGCGCCCACCGCATAGTTTAAATCACATTCCGGATCCGTCTCCTTTGTTCCAACTGTCTGATGTATAAATCCATCCTGAATACTCTTTGCGCACACAACAAATTCGATGCCGCCTGCTGCCCCTAAAAGATGTCCGGTCATGGATTTTGTGGAGTTAACGACTACCTTCTTTGCTGCTTCCCCAAGAGCTGCCTTTATTGCCCTTGTCTCAAACAGATCATTATAATGTGTTCCTGTTCCATGGGCGTTGATATAATCTACCTGGGAGGGGCTGATGCCGCCCTCTTCAATTGCAAGAGTCATTGCTTTTGCCGCGCCCTCCCCGTCCTCTGCCGGGGAGGTAATGTGGTAAGCATCTGCCGTAGCTCCATATCCCATAAGCTCTCCATAAATTTTCGCACCCCTGTTCCTTGCGTGCTCTAATTCCTCCAGCAGCGCCACCCCTGCGCCTTCTCCAAGTACGAATCCATTTCTGTCCTTATCAAACGGAATGGATGCCCGAAGCGGATCCCCTGAGACAGAAAGGGCAGTAAGAGCCGTAAAGCCTGCCACTCCTGTAGGGCAGATACAGCTTTCTGCTCCTCCTGCAAGCATAATATCCGCATCGCCGTACTGAATGGCCCGGAAGGCATCGCCGATACAGTGGCTTCCTGACGCGCATGCCGTCACCACATTGGTGCATTTCCCTTTAAATCCAAGCTGAATGGAAATGTTTCCTGCCGCCATATTGGAAATCATAAGGGGCACCATCAGCGGATTTACCTTATTCGGCCCTTTTGTATTAATGCGTTCGTTTTCCCGCTCTACCTCCTTAAGGCTTCCGATGCCTGATCCTACAATGACTCCGGCTCTGAACGGATCCTCTTTTTTGATGTCAAGTCCGGCATCCTCGTATGCCTCAAGGGCCGCTGCCACAGCGTACTGCGCAAAAGGCTCCATGCGTCTTGCCGCCTTTGCATCCATCCGCTCCTTTGGGTTAAAATCCTTTACCTCTGCCGCCAGCTTTACTTTATATTCTGAAGTATCAAACTTCGTAATCTCACTGATTCCAACCTTTCCTTTTCGGATACTATTCCAAAATTCCGGTACCGTGTTTCCTACCGGAGTTACGGCCCCCAGGCCTGTTACTACAACTCTTCTCTTCATAGCTCCCTCCTTGGGTATTGTCCGCCCTGCCTTACTGTTCACTCCGTTCACAGCAGCCCTTACATAACCATGCCGCCGTCCACATGAAGAACCTGGCCGGTAATATAGCCGGCTTCCTCCGATGCGAGAAATGCCGCGGCCGCCGCAACATCCTCCGGCTTTCCAAATGCTCCGAGAGGAATCTGCGCTGCTGCCATCTCCCTTATCTTATCTGAAAGTCCTGCGGTCATTTCTGTATCAATGAATCCCGGTGCAATGGCATTTACCGTAATTCCTCTTGAGGCAAGCTCCTTTGCTGCCGTCTTTGTAAGCCCGATAAGCCCTGCCTTTGCTGCCGCATAATTAGCCTGACCGGCATTTCCCGCAATGCCGGAAACGGAAGAAATATTGATAATCCGTCCGCTTTTCTGTCTTAGCATCTGGCGGGACGCAAAACGAATGGTATGGAAAGCACCCTTTAAATTCGTGCTAATTACGCTGTCAAAATCCTCCTCCGACATCTTCATAAGAAGTCCGTCCCTTGTAATCCCTGCATTATTTACAAGAATATCCAGGCATCCGTATTCCTTAATTATTGCCTGCATAGCAGTCTCACAGGCCCCATAATCCGACACGTCCCACTGATAAAGAGCCGCCGCGCCTCCTGCCGCTTCAATTTCCCTTTTTACCTTTTCTGCCCTGTCCTTAGAGCCGTTAAAATTAATGATTACTGCTGCTCCCTCTGCTGCAAATCTTTTAGCAATCTCACTGCCAATTCCTCTGGATGCACCTGTAACCAGAGCTGCCTTTCCCTTTAACATAATTCACCCCTCCGTTCACAAACAGCTACACCTTTTCTACATCTTCCCATACGGAAACATTATAAACCTTTACATTTCTGTTAATTTTTCTCATAAATCCTGCCAGAGTTTTTCCAGGCCCTATTTCTATAAATGTGTCTGTACCGTCCTCAATCATCCGCTCCATGCTCTGAAGCCATTTCACCGGAGAGCTTACCTGACGCGTAAGAAGCTCCTTTGTTCTTCCAATATCCGTTACCGGCTCTGCAAGGACATTCGTCACATACGGAATCTTAAGGGGGAAAAACTCTATTTTTTCAAGCTCCTTTAAAAGCTCCTTTCCTGCCGGGACAAGAAGAGGGGAGTGGAACGGCCCGCTTACATTTAACATCACCGTCCGCTTAGCCCCCTCACCCTTTAATACCTCTGCCGCCTCTTTTACAGAAGCTCTCTTTCCGGTAATGACGATCTGCCCCGGGCAGTTATAATTGGCAATGGATACTCCCTCCATACCCGTAAGAAGCGTCTCTATCTGCTCTGTCCCCATGCCTATAACCGCGCACATGGCGCCTTCGCCTGCCGGAACGGTGTTTTGCATCAGGATACCTCTCTTTCTTACAAGGCGGACTGCATCCAGCTCTGTCATACCGCCTGCCGCCGCAATAGCCGCATATTCTCCCAGACTTAAGCCTGCGGTAACATCCGGCGTAATTCCCCGCTCCCGCAGCACTCTTGTCATGGCAAGACAGGTAGTCACAAGGGCCGCCTGTGTGTACTCTGTCAGATCAAGAAGCTCGTTTTCCTCAAAGCAGAGTGCCTTCATATCAAGCCCAAGCACTCTGCCCGCCTCATCATACAGTTCCTGCGCTGCCTTGCTGTTACGGTAAAAATCCTCACCCATGCCGGCCTGCTGCGCTCCCTGCCCCGGATATATAAATGCCAGCTTACTCATCTGCCATCCGTCCTTCCAAAAGATCTTTTGTCTCCTTCATAAGCTTTTCAATCAATGCCCTGCAGGACATCCTTTCCTTTACCAGGCCCGCAATCTGACCAGCCATAACACTTCCAGTCTTTACATCGCCGTCCACTACAGCCCTTCGCAGGCCTCCCAGGGTAAGCTGCTCCAGCTCTTCAAAACCGGCTCCTTTATTTTCCAGCTCCAGATACTGCTTTGTCATATCATTTCTAAGAGCACGCACCGGATGGCCGGTTGTCCTTCCTGTTACCCGTGAGTCTATATCTTTTGCCTTAAGAATTCTTTCCTTATAGTTTTCATGTACCTGGCATTCATCGGTCACAACAAAATGCGTGCCCATCTGGACCCCCTCGGCTCCCAGCATAAATGCTGCCGCAATTCCTCTTCCGTCCCCGATTCCGCCTGCTGCGATCACCGGAATCTCCACCGCGTCCGCAGCCTGAGGCACTAAGGTCATTGTAGTGCTTTCGCCAATATGGCCTCCGGCCTCACAGCCCTCTGCCACAACCGCGTCTGCGCCGCACTTTTCCATACGCTTTGCAAGGGCTACAGAAGCTATTACGGGAATCACCCGGATGCCTGCTTCCTTCCACATTTTCATATATTTTTCCGGGCTTCCGGCTCCGGTAGTTACCACCTTTACCTTCTCTTCTACAATTACCTTTGCTACATCATCCGCATAAGGGCTCATGAGCATAATGTTCACGCCGAACGGTTTGTCTGTCAGCTTCCTTACTTCTCTTATCTG
Source organism: uncultured Lachnospiraceae bacterium (assembly GCA_949502235.1). GTDB lineage: Bacteria > Bacillota > Clostridia > Lachnospirales > Lachnospiraceae > CAPEBR01. The sequence continues at coordinate 30,052 of CATBDC010000032.1, forward strand.
TCCCCTTACCCATTCTGCCGGGGCGCTGGCTGCTCCGATAAGACCTAAGCCTCCGGCTTCTGAAACAGCCGATGCGAGATGGTATTCCGCCACCCAGGCCATACCTCCCTGAATAATAGGATACTTAATCCCTAATAAACTGCTTATTCTCGTTTTCATACACACCCCCTATTTGTGTGCCTCAATAAATTCTATAACATCTCCAACTGTTGACATGTTTTCCAGATCCTCACCTGGAATTTCAATGCCGAATTCCTCCTCCAGCGCCATAACAAGCTCGAAAAGATCTAAGGAATCAATTCCTAAATCATCCTTGAAGGAAGAGCTTTCTGTTACTCCCTCTGTGCTGATGTCAAGATTGTCTGCGATTAAGGTTTTTAATTTTTCTAACATTGGTTTAATCTCCTTTTACTTTTAATAATTGCTTACTCCGGAAGACGCAGAATAGAAGCTGCCCATGTAAGCCCGGCTCCAAAGCCTGCAAGCAGAAGCCTCTGGCCCGGCTTTAATCTGCCGGCCCGGTTTAATTCGTCCAAAAGTATTGGTATGCTTGCAGATGAGGTGTTGCCGTACTCCTGCAGATTCATGGGGAATTTTTCTATGGGCTCCTCCAGACGTTTTGCTACAGCCTCTACGATCCGGCGGTTTGCCTGATGCAGAATATATAAATCTATATCCTCTTTTCCCAGGCTGTTAAGCTCTAATACCTCGCCGATAACCTCCGGCACTTTTTTTACCGCAAATTTAAATACGGCCTGACCGTCCATCTGTATGAAGTATTCGTTTTCCTCTGCAGAAATATAAGAATCCTTTTTTGTAATTCCGTTTACTTCGTATCTGCTGCGGCAGGTAAGGGCATCCCCTTTTGCTCCATCGGAATGAACCGCCGGAAGATAGCTCACACCTTCCTGTGCCTTAAGGACCGCCGCCCCGGCTCCATCACCAAATAAAATACAGGTTCCCCGGTCGCCCCAGTTGGTAATAGCAGACAAGCTTTCGCTTCCAATAACAAGCGCAGTCTTATAGATGCCCCATGACAGATAGGCTTCTGCCGTATTATAAGCAAGCACAAATCCGCTGCAGGCAGTGCCGCCAAGATCCAGGCAGACTGCGTTCACCGCCCCCAGGTTCTTCTGAACCTCGCAGGCCGTACAGGGCAGCAGGACATTTGAGGAAATGGTAGCGACAAGTATCAGATCAATTTCCTCTGCATCCATACCGGCATTTTCAAGGGCCCTTTTTCCTGCCTCTGACGCCATGGAAACCGTGGTTTCCTCTTTTATAATGTGCCTCCTTATAATTCCGGTACGCTCACGTATCCATTCATCGCTGGTATCCACAAGCTTTGCTATATCATTGTTGTCCATTGTGAAGCGGGGTATGTAAGAGCCTGTTCCGCATATACTTCCAGTCATTTTTTGTCTCCTGAATGTCTAGTTTTTATTTTTATTTTGACTTTCAAAGTATATAGCAGAATAGTTTGTTTGTCAAGTATTTTGATTATCAAATTTTTAGAAATATAAAGAAATATAAAAAGACCATATTACAGGTAACCCCATAATATGATCCCATACCCAAGGTACAATAATTAATATACCAGTTCCTTCATCCACACAGACATCTCTCCCATACCCCTGTTATTCCAATACGCATATGGAATTGCCTTCAGGGTAACATCCGACAGGCTTAAGGGATGTTCCGCGTACAGTTCTCCTTTTGACCATGCAGCTTCCCCGATTCTCTTTCCTTTAAAGGTCAGCTCTGTAATTCCACCAAAAAGCTCTGAATCACTCTCTTCTATTTTCTGCTTTGTATCTACATACAGTTCAGAAAGATTCTTTCCATTATCAATTTCCTCCAGACAATATACAAGAGGCCCTTTTGTAACCGCCGCCTTTCCGCAGTCTGCTCTTACATTGGGATTAGCGCGGATGAATCTGGCCGGCGCCTCAAAGGAAATAATAAAGCTTGCATTTTCTTTTAGCATAATAACCGCATATCCCTTTTCTTCCTTATAGCTTACTATACTGCCCTCGGACTGTATTTTATAATTTCTTGCATATTCGGGTATTCTTACGGCCAGTTTTATTCCTTTCTCTAATGCTCCGTTAACTGTTATGTAAATCTCATTCTCAAACGGGAATCTCGTTTCCATGGAAATCTGAACCTTCTCATTTCCCAGCTCCACCTCTGCCTGATTAGAAATAAACAGATTCACGTATAGCTCACTGCCGCCTGCCGAGTATATATATTGTCCCATAGATGCCAGCGTCCTGGCAATATTAGGAGGACAGCACGCAACGCCAAACCATTTCTGGCGGACTGGTTTCACATGTTCTTTTGATGTCCTTTCCATGCAGTTTTCCGGCCACACCTCCAATGGATTGACATAGAAGAAGCTCTTTCCATCCAGTGCTATGCCTGCGAGCACCGTATTGTACAAGGCACGCTCCATCGTATCTATATAAGAAGCATCCCTCGTAATATTAGCCATACGTATTCCAAACATGGCAAGTCCGATAGATGCACAGGATTCCGAATAATTACAATCATTGGGCAAATCATAATCTGTAGTAAAACGCTCCAGAATACCAGATGCACCGATACCTCCGGTAATATACATCTGCTTTTTCACAATGTTATTCCAAATCCTGACACAGGCATCCATCAGCTCCTGATCCTGATATTCGTATGCAAGCTCTGCCATAGCAGAATACATATATACCGCCCGGACTGCATGGCCCTCTGCTGCTTCCTGCTCTCTCACCGGCCGGTCTGACTGGGAGTAGGCGGGCTGATATTCCGCCAGCTCCGGAAAGATATTCCGATATTCGGGTGTCTTTATCTCTTTTAGAAAATAATTCTCACCCCTGCCTCTCGCATCAATAAAATACTTTGCCAGATCCAGATATTTTTTCTCTTTTGTCACATAATATAGCTTAATCAGCCCTATTTCTACCTCCTGATGTCCTGGATATCCATGAATCTTTCCTTCCCCAAAACCAAAGGTATCACAGAGCAGATCCGCCAGCTTCTGTACAACATTCAGAAATTTCCGCTTACCGGTTCCCTGATAATAAGCAACAGCTGCCTCCATCATATGACCGGCCGTGTAAAGCTCATGTCCTTCACAAAGATTTTTCCATTTACGGTCAGGCTCTTTAATAATAAAATACGTGTCCAGATAACCATCCTCCTGCTGCGCCTGAGCAATCAGATCAATTACTTCATCTGCTGTTCTCTCAAGCTCCCCGTTTTCATCCGCTGCCAGGGAAAATCCAACCGCTTCCAGCCATTTCGCTATATCTGTATCCTGAAAAACCGCACCATAAAATTCTCCGTCCTTTTTTCCCGCCGCAATTGCGAAATTATCCAGACAGTGGGACGGCTCTGCGTCTGGAATAAGATCATTCATAGCATTCCACTGGTAAGGTATAATCGACTCTCTGACCAAATCCACATGCTTTGACCAAAATGCATCTTTTATTTTTATTCTTTTCAAATCTACCGAATGTAGTCTCATTTATATTCTTCCTCACCTTCCATCGTCCTACGCCTTAACAGCGCCGTTTGTCAATCCGCTGACAATATATTTCTGCATGAATATGAAGATTAGTACAACCGGCAGGATGGCAATAATACCAAATGCCATTGTCGCATTCCATAAGGTCTGGTATTGCTGTACATAATTGTAGATACTGGATGTAATCGGGCGTTTGTTCGGATCCGTAATAAATGTAATCCCATAAATCAAGTCACCCCATGCATACACAAAGGAGAACACTGCTGCTACCACAATTCCCGGCTTTGCAATCGGCAGCATAACCTTTGTAAATGAGGTGATACTGTTACAGCCGTCTATCTTTGCTGCCTCATCCAGCTCTTTCGGAATTGACAGAAAATAGGTTCTCAGTATAATAATACTAAAAGGAATTCCAAGCGTTGCGTCTGCCAGTACCGGCGCCACATAAGAATTCAAAAGTCCCATTCCCGAAAACATAATATAAAGGGATGTAAGTATCAGGGTAGAGGGAAGCATCTGTGTCATCAGGAAATACAGAATCAGTATCTTTCTGCCGCTGAACTTAAACCTGGCAAGCCCGTAGGCTGCCGGAATAGACAGTATTGTAGATATAATCGTAGCGCCGCTGGCAATAATCAGGCTATTTTTAAATCCCCTAAGCGTATCACTGGAAGCTGACAGCTGGTCTGCAAAAGCATCAAATGTCAAATTCTTCGGCCACAGCGGAGTGGGAATCTGAAAGATCTCAACCTGTGTCTTTAGCGCCGTAACAACCATCCAATACAGTGGGAAGATAAAAATAACAAATATAATCGCTCCAATGATAAAAAATTTCCAATTTCCCTTTTCATTCTTCATTTTACATCACCTCTTCTTCATCATTGATCAGCTTAATATAGAAAATGCCTACTACGAACAGGATTAGGAACAGGATATTGGCCGCCGCGGCACCTTTACTGAACTGAAACTGTTCAAAGGAAAGCTTATATGCATATGTAGATACCAATTCCGTAGAATTAATCGGTCCGCCCTTTGTCATAACCCATACGAGATCAAACACTTTAAATGTATATACAAATCCCAGAGTCAGCACAGACATGATGGCAGGACGTATCATAGGAATAGTTATTTTAAAAAGAGTTTGGAACTTATTTGCCCCATCAAGCTTTGAGCTTTCATAGATTTCTTCCGGTATGGTTGTAAGACCCGTAATCAGCAGCATCATATTAAATGGAATTCCGATCCATATATTTGCAACAATAATCGCCGCCATTGCAAGCTTCGGATCCAGGAGCCATTCAAGCGGAGCGTGGGTCAGATGCAACGACATAAACAGCTGATTAATAATCCCTCCCTTACTTGCAAACATAAACTTAAACAAAAGGCCTGCAACAGTAACAGGAAGCAGCCAGGAAATCGTGGTAACCCCCCGGAAGAAAGAGCTCCCTTTAAACTTTTTACTAAACAAAAGAGCCAGCCCAAATCCAATAAAAAATTGAAAAAAGATTGATATAACAGTAAAAATCAATGTATTGATGATTGCGGTTGACAATATGGCTTCCTCTCCGGCAAATAGCTCTGTATAATTCGAAAATCCAACAAAGGACTGCTTTGCCGTATCTGAAAAAGTATAAACATCCACATTCTTAAAGCTAAGGATAAAGTTTTGTATCATCGGATAGCCAACAAATATCAGCATATAGACAGCCGCTGGAAGGGCAAACAGCAATCCTGCCCGCAGACTTATATGGTTTCTTCTTTTCATCTCATTCCATCCTTTCTAAAACTATTAGACGGGATATGTTAGCATCCCTGCTTTTATGAAAAGGGACAGGGTCTGCCTGTCCCTTTTTGTCTGCTATTTTTCTGCTGCCTTTACCTTATCAACTGCTGCCTGCGTATCCTCTGCCGCCTTCTCAGGAGTCTTTGCGGAAGTCATTACCTCCTGGAAGCCGGTCTGAATCGCATCTGAGTATGCCGGCCAGGAAGCGCTCGGTCCTCTCGGAATGGATGTGTCAAGCTGCTGGATAAAAGCTTTCTGAATCGGGTCATCTGTCCAGTATGAGTCCTGCGCCGCCTCTGTCTTTGGAGGGAAAGAACCGTACTGTTTCATGCACTCTACCATTACGTCTGTCTGGTCATAATATTCCATAAAGGCAATTGCTCCGTCCATGTTATCCTGCTTTACCGCACCCATGTTCTCGCCGCCGAGAATGGATGTTGCCTGACCGGAGTCTGCGTCCTTTTTTGGAAGAACAGTTACGCCATAATTCAGATCTGGCGCGTCCTTTTCAATCCCGGGAATCTGCCATGGGCCATTCTACTACATAGCCAGATTACCTGCGACAAAGTTGTTGTTTACATCCGACTGCGTCCAGTTTACACACTCCTTAGACCATGACCCCTCTGCCACCATTTCCTGCATCAGCTTGTAAGCGTCTGTTCCGTCTCCGATGTTCTGATAATCCCCGCCTGCCGTATACAGCCACTGCAGGCACTGGAATGTACCCTCATCTGTTCCTGTAGCCGCATTTCCAAAGCCTGTAACACCATCCTTGGTCAATGCCTTTGCCATTTCGCGGAAATCCTCCCACGTTGTATTTTCATCTGGGTATTCTATCTTTGCCGCGTCAAGCAAATCCTTATTATAAAACAGTGCCGTACAGTTTGTTGCAAATGGAATTCCATAATGCTTCCCGTCTGCCATAGTAGAGGACATTGGTCCTTCCATATACTCATCCCAGTTAATATTTGCATCAGACACATCTCCGAACAAATCCATCTCTATAAAGGATGCCATACCACATCCATCCAGGATTACCAGATCCGGAAGCTCGCCGGATGCCATACCAAGGGTCAGCTGTTTCTCATAATCAGCGAACGGCACATACACATGAGATGCCTCATACTTATCCTGAGATTCATTAAATCCGTCAATCATTTCCTGCATCATATTCTTCTGTGCATCTGTCTCAAAATAGTCCCAGATTACAACGGATTCCTTCCCGCCATCGGCTGATTCCTGTTTGTCTGATGAACCTTTTGAATCATTTCCGCCGCTGCACCCTGTGAGCAGACCAGCCGCCATTGTCATGCATAAAAGCATACCTACAATTTTTCTTTTCATGATTTTCCTACCTTTCTTAAATCGCTTTTGTTTTATTTGTTAAATAAAGTATAGGAAAATACAATTCTGCTTTGTACTCTAAAAATTTAAACAGGGTGGAAATTCTTTAACTGAATTTCCACCCTGTTTTTTTCATTTCCTGAATTTCTTCACATACCTCCTCCGGGGTGCTCTCCCCGGTAATAATGCGATATACTCCGTCAGACAGGTTCCTTGATAATTCTGACCAGTTATCACAGCTTGTTCTGGATATACATTCCTCCATCTGTGACAGGATTACACGATACTGGGGATTTACACGCAGAGAAAGCTCTGCCACATCCTGTCTCGGCGGAAGGGAATTTGCCATCAGGTTTGCATTCAGCATATTCGCCGTCTGGCTGTAGTATTTCAGGAAAGCAATGCTCCCCTCCACATTTTTTCCCTTAATCACAGCAAGATCCTCTCCTCCAAGCAGCCCCATATTCTGCTCCCCTGCCGGAAAGGCCGCCACGCCATAATTAACGCCAGATTCATCCAAAGCCGGGAAAACCCACGGCCCATTTTCCATGATGGCACACTTTCCCTCTATAAATATCCTTGCCACATCATTCTGTGACCAGTTCACACAATCCCTGGACATCCAACCGTTTTCCGTCATATTACGTATAAACCGGAGAGCCTTTAATGTTCCCTCCCCTCCGGCCTGCTCCAGGCTGTCTCCTGCTGACAGCATGAACGCTCCGAACTGGAACACTCCCTGCTCCCCGTCAATTGCTGACATGGCAAAACCATACCTTTCTGGAGCCGAAAGCTGCTCTGCTGCTTTTTGAAGCTCTTCCCAGGTTTGGGGTACCGCAATTCCTTTCTCTTCTAATATGTCTTTATTGTAAATAAGTGCCACATTGTTACAGCAAAATGGCAGGCCGTAATACCGGTCTTTATAGGCCACGGACTCTTTCGCCGCCAAAAAATACTCCTCCCACCCTTCCAGTTCTGACACCGCTTCTGTCAGATCCTCCAGCTTATCCATCTCTATATAAGACGGCATATCCGGGTTATCCAGAATTATCATATCTGGAAGCTGATTTTGTGTAATGGCGATTGCCAGTCTTTTATTAAACTCTGTAACCGGGCCATGGTATTCCCATGTTAAATGATATTTCTCCTGTGATTCATTGAGACCGCTGACAAGTTCATCCATGGAGGCCTTCTGCATTTTAGTTTCATAATATGTCCAAAGAATGATCTCCTCTTTTCCTTCCGTTTCCTTAGCGCTGTCTTCATTGTTTACAGACGCGCATCCCTGCTGGCAGAGGAAAGCAGTAAAAAGAACACAGATTATTATTTTTCTGACATGCCTTTTCATAATCTCCTCCTATTTCATCTGCCTGTATTCCCCGGGGGAGACCCCGATCTCTTCTTTAAATACCCTTTGGAAATACTTCGGGTCGCTGTATCCCACCGCACCTGCAATTTCATACACCTTCATATCCGTACCCTTAAGAAGCCTTTTTGCATGGCTGATACGGAATTGTTTTAAAAAGACAGAGAAATTAATTCCCATTTCCCTGTTAAAAAGAGTGCTTAAGTATTCTGGCGTAATATCCAGAACAGACGCCACCTCTTCCTGGGTAAGCCCTTCCTGATAATGCTCCCTGATATAATTAATTGCGCGCTTTATTACATAGTTACTGATGTCTTCACGCTTTGTATGAACGCCCGCAGCTGCCTGTATTACATCCTGGTAGGCGCATGCAAGCTCATGCCATGTAACGGCATTTTCAATATTACGGAGAAGATTTTTGCTTCTTAAGTGCTGATAACGGGAACTGTCGATCTCCTGGAGAGTATCTCCAATCAAATAGTAATTCTTAATGAAAGCCTTCCGAATCTCGCCGCTCTCAAAATGCCCCTTTTTCATATATGTAAGAAAGTCCTCTCCTCCCCGTTTAAGCTTCTCACTATCATCCTGACAGACGGCGCCGCGTATCTGATTATAAATGTGAGAAGGAGCCGTATAAGGCTGCGGGCAGTATGTCCCGGCCTGTCCTGCGTCTAACCAGCCTTCCGGCTCCAGAACCAGGGCATATGCAAGCAGACTATTAAGCTCTCTATAGACATTCCGGATCTGCTCTGGATTTTTGAACTGCTTTTTCATCCAGATAGCTTTTTCCTTCCGATTACGGTACTGCAGGATAAATCGGTTATAAACAGACTTTTCCAAATCCGCTATCCGTTTTGTATCCTTTTCCCCATATCCCAGCAGGTATCCCTTCTGCTGATTTTCTATATAGAAATAATAAATTTTCAATTCATAAAATTTCTTTCGAAGCTCTTCAATACAATGCTCCATCTCATCCCTGTAGGATGGTTCCGCAGAACCGATATAGCCTACAAAAAGCTCATACTCTCCCTCATCAGGAAATCCGCAGATATCTTTCAGTATTCTGAGATTCTTATCCGTTTCCTTTTCCTCTCCTGTGAGCAGATTCTTAAGATGGAGCCCCGGCGTTCCATTTGTCATCTGCTCCGTCTGAATCTTCTTCTCCACCTTATCCAGCATATTCTTTATATCGTCTATATCCAAAGGTTTCAAAAGGTACTCATCTACGCCATACCGGATTGCTTTCTGGGCATATTCAAATTCCGAATACCCGCTTAAGATCACAACATGCAGAGGGAGCTTCTGTTCATAAAGGCGTTTCGCCATCTCCAGACCATCCATATTCGGCATCCGTATATCTGTAATAACCAAATCCGGCTTAAATCTTAAAATCATTTCCAGGCCTTCCCTGCCATCTACTGCTTCTCCCAGAACAACATGGCCTGTCTGGGATTCGATCAGCCTTGCAATTCCTTCTCTGATTTTCACCTCGTCTTCAACAACTACAATTCTCATCTGACTGTCTCTCCTCAACTGGAATTTTAAGTGTGATTACAGTTCCGACTTCCGGGATGCTGCTTACATTCCAGGATGCACTGCTCCCATAGTACATACGCATTCTGGAAAAAGCATTTTGAAGCCCGATATGAGTTTCCTTGTCCTGTAATACAGTTTCCGTATTATTAAACCTTTCGGCAATCTCCCTGGGGATCCCTTTCCCATTATCTTCAATAATGATATCCAGCCACTTTCCCTGCTCTGAAAGCATCACATCCACACGCAGAATTCCCCCATGCTCTATTCCTTTAAATCCATGTACAATCGCATTTTCCACAAAGGGCTGAAGCAGAAGCTTATAAATCCGTATTCTTTTGGTCTCAGGCTGTACATGTATCTCGCACATAAACGCATCGTTAAACCTCATACGCTGAAGGCTCACATATTTTTCCAGCCAGTCCGCCATCTCCGCTACCGTTGCCATTTTATTGCTTTTATCAACACTATAACGCAGAATAACTCCCAGATTTCTCACCATACGGCTTATCTCATACTCTTCCTTTTCAATCGCCATCCAATTGATGGAATCCAGTGTATTATACAGAAAATGAGGATTAATCTGAGCTTCCAGCGCGCGTATCTCTGCATCCTTCTGCTTGACTGTTACAGTCTTTACCTCTTCTATAAGCCCCTGTACCTTTCCCGTCATAGCATTAAAATTATCTGCGATCTGCCCCATCTCATCTCTGTTCTCTACATTTACCTGGACATTCAGATTCCCACGCTGAACTTCAGTAATTCCTGTCATAATACTCCGTGTAGACTTTCCTATCATTGTCACAGTATAGCGTATCAAAAAGAGTGACAGCATAAGCAGCAATATGCCTATAACAATTGTCAGGTACTGTATATGCCTGACATCACGCAAAATATAATCCTCATCATAAGCATTATAAAAATACCACCCCAGATTTTCATTCTTATACTGGTTAACAGCAATTTTCTTTCCTTCTAATACACCTGTTTTCTCCACAAATTCCTTTACAGTGCGGCCTTCTGCAAGAGCAATTCCTGCATAGAAGGGCTCCGGGTAAGTCAGAATCCGGCCTTCCTCATCCGCAATAAAATTAAACGTATATGCATCTGTTTCCTCCTGCCCCGCAGAACACACCGAGTTTAATACCGTTTCATTGACACTCATAATAACTGTACCGATTGTACCCTTACGGATATCCTTAAAATCATACATCTGCTTGGAAATGTGAAAAATCCTCTCTTCCTCCTCTTCCCGGACAATACGCTCTGTAGGTGATATGACCATGTTAGAAGCCCCCTCCTGAGCCAGCTCATAGGGTTTCATCTTCTTTTTATCCTCATACATTTCCCATAGATTATCCACCGCAGACGCCATCCCAAAATCGTATGTAATGTCTTCTCCGTTCTCTAATACAATACTAATACATTCAACCCCGCCAGCTGACATGCCATACTGCTGTATTTTCCCGCAAATTTTTCTGTATGCACGTGCCCGTGCTTCGGGGGAGGCATTTTGACAGCTGTTAATCTCTTTAATAATTTCATTGTCGGAATAAATCTGATAAACGAGATTCGTATAAATCTCTATCGTTAAATCCGTTCTTTCTGAAATCTGCACAAGCTGGCTGACCATAAGCTCATCCACCTTTTCTCTCATGTTGTTAGAGATTACATAAAGCATCAATATCTGCACTACAAGCAGCGGGATAACAGACGTGACAATAAATGTATACATGATTTTTCTGCCTAAGCTCTGGTTGCCAAACCAATGCAAAAATCCTTTTCCTGCTTTCATGCGTTCATCTTCCACCTCGCTTTTAACCTTTCCTTTTCCCGCTTTCATGCGCTTAGGAATCCCTTTTCCTGTATATGGTCTTCTCTCGCAAACACGGAAGCATATCTTTCAAGCCCGAATCTTCTTACAAATAAATCACATTTACACAAAAACAGGAAGTATGGATTCACCCTTTCTCCGTGTAAGAATAGTCTTTATAAAACAGTAACCTATAATGCTCTATTTCATGTTTAATAAAATATCCTCCTCCCTACATCATAACCGCTTCTATATCCTCCACCGTCCTCGGAATATCCTTTGACAGATTTCTGCATCCGTCCTCTGTAATCAGGCAGTTATCCTCAAGTCTGAAGCCGATCCCCCACTCTTCATGGTAAATTCCCACATCCACACAGAAAACCATCCCCGGCTGAAGGACTGCTCCTTTTGCCGCTACTACGTCATGCACGTCAAATCCCACATGGTGGGCTCCGCCATGCCACATATAGGTGCCAATATCCTCAAAGGAGCTTAAGACTCCCGCTTCCTTAAGCTGTTCAAAGTTATATCTCCGGATTTGTGCATCCACCTCACCCATGGGAATACCTGGGCGAAGCGTGTGAAACATATGCTCCGAGGTGCGGTATGCACATTCAAACAGAAGCTTCTGCTTGGCAGAATATTTCCCATTACATGGCCAGCCTCTTGAAACATCTGTAAGCTCATGATCCCAGCGGACGCCTACATCATTAAGAACCATATCGCCGTCCCGGGCCTGTCCTGTGTAGCTGTCATAGTGGATGCAGAAATTGTTTTTTCCCGCACTGATAATTGACGGAAATCCTGCCTCCAGTACTCCGTTTTGTGCCAGGGCATAATCATATTCTGCTTTATACTGGTACTCATACATGCCCGGTTTCGAGCGGCGCATCATGGCAAGAATCCCTTCTCTTGTGATTCTCTGCGCCTGCTCCATTGCCTCTATCTCGCAGGGCTTCTTAATAAGACGCAGCTTTTTCATAATAGGAAGAGAGCTTTCTATCTGAATGTCAGGATAGTCTGCTTTCAGCATCTGACACATATCCTGTACGGCAGAACTGACAACATAGACTCCCTCTGTATCCATGTCCAAATATATCCTTTTTACCCTTCCTGATGATAAAATCTTCTTTAATTCCTTTTCAAAAATCTCTGTACTGGAAAAATCCACAGCCCCTGAAACTGCGGCCGCTTCCTCTTCTTTTATCCTTCTTCCTGACCATCTTTCCTCATGGGCATCCGGCGGGAGCAGAAAAATGGTCTCCCCGGCCTCCCCGTCTCTTTTTTCCATCATAAGTATGGTTTCTTTCTGCTCTATTCCAGTAAGATAGACAAAATTCCGGTCGGCAAAAAAGCTGTAATTTTCATCACTTGTTCTTCTTACCGGGCTCCCACTGAAAAAGAGGGCGAGGCTTTCATTCCCCAGAGTGTTCATAAAGGCTTTTCTGTTTTCTTTGTAAAACTGTGAATCCATTTTTAGTATCTCCTTGTCTCTATATTGCATTATTATACACATTAACTCCACAGCATACAATACATACCTCATTTCCTTAAAAGAAAATGTCAACTGCATCTCTTTTTCCATATTCCCCCACATATATTTAATTAACACCTTTATTATCGGAGCCATTCTTATGCTTAATACAAAACGCAGAGAAATCTTATCCACTGCTCTTATCCTTATCATGGCCTTCCTTCTGGGGCAGGGCGCAGCCCGCGTAGAAGAACACTTTTCCCAGGAGGCTTTACCTGCCGCTGCAGAAGGAAACTGGGGCTTAAGCTTTCAGGAGGACGGAGAGCCTCCTGTAGCCAACGCCACCTACGAGGAGCTGGGACAGTATAACGCTTATTATGCAGAAAATACGGATAAAAAAGTTTTATATCTCACCTTTGATGCCGGCTACGAAAACGGAAACACGCCCGCAATCCTTAAAGCATTAAAAAAACATAACGTATCCGCCACATTCTTTGTCGTGGGAACCTATCTGGACGAAAACGGAGATTTAATCAGACAGATGGTTTCCGAAGGCCATACGGTGGGCAACCATACATGGCATCATAAAGACATGTCCCAGATTTCTACTGTCGAAACCTTTTCAGAAGAAATGGAGTATGTAGAGCAGAAATATGAAGAGATCACCGGAAAGCCCATGATGAAATACTACCGCCCTCCCCAGGGAAAATATAACGAAGCCAATCTCAAAATGGCGCAGGACATGGGATATAAGACCTTCTTCTGGAGCCTTGCCTACGTAGACTGGTATCAGGACGACCAGCCGTCCCATGAAGAAGCATTTGAAAAGCTGCTTGGAAGAGTCCATCCGGGAGCAATCGTCCTGCTGCACAGCACCTCCTCTACAAATGCGGAGATTCTTGACGAACTGCTCACGAAATGGGAGGAGATGGGGTATACTTTTAAAACGCTTGATAAATTATAGACACGCTGCTCTCTGGAAGTCCTGTGTTTTCAGAGAAGTTTGAGAATGAAAAACACCTCTGGCACAAGTCTGCTGACTTATGATAGAGGTGTTTCTCTTTTCACCATGTAATATGATTTGTAAAACTTACTTTTTTACTCCCTGTTTCAATTTTACCAATTTCGTAGCAATCATGATATTTTTTGATAAGCTCTTCTACACGTTTTGCGTGCTGCCCTTCTACAACAACAACCATGCCGACACCACAGTTAGATGTCCCGTTTCAAGAAAGTATGCAATTCTGTCTGTTATTTCTATTTTTCCGCCTGAAACAGGAATACCGTTTTCTCTGCAAAAATTTACTAATTCCTCTTTCAAATAATAAAAATCACGAAATGTTTTGCTGTCTAAATTCCTATCTAAAACAGGTCTGTCATTCATATATGCTCCTTTTTTGCTACATATCAAGTGAAAATCAAATTATCTTTTAACATAATTTTGATATGGCTTATCATTAAGTGAACCTTTACAGCCTAATTTTTTAGCAAATACTTTCATAAACAATTTATTTAATGGACTTACTACATTGTTAAGAAAGATTTCTTTTTTAGAGAAATATTCTGGTTTAGCAAAGTCATTTACCACTTCTTTATTAAAATAATTGTTTT
>CATBDC010000033.1 GCA_949502235.1 uncultured Lachnospiraceae bacterium
AATCGTGGATCTCACCTTCGCTAAGGACGCCCTTTTAACGCCTGCTTAGGGGAAGTACTGCCCCGAACTGCCTGCGCACTGAAAAAAATCTTCATCTGTGCTGCTGGAACATCCTTTTCGATGCACAGGAAGTTTTAAGATGCCCTTCCTATAAGCAGACATCAGGGGGCGTTTTTAACGGAGGTGAAATCCACTGCTTACGGAGGCTTAGGAGTGAAGGCTTTCCTGAACTCCTTAGCCTCCGTTAGCGGTTAGTTCACCGGAGTGTTGCTTAAGTCTCCGTTAGGAAGGGCATCTTAAAACTTCCGTCCCTCGAACGATATCCCAACCGTACAGGTGACTAATTTTTAGTTGAAAAGCAGAAAATTTCCTCTTGCAATTTTCTTCCTCCTGTGCTAGTATAAAAAAATAATTTAGATTGCAAAAGCAATGAAGGAGACTCTGTTCTTTGGAACTTGACAGGAATGAGGCGTCACCGACTGAGAGCGCCCCTTAAGGAATAAGAACAATAGGGAACACTCCTGAGCTTACCGTCTGAACCTCTCTGCGGGAGTAAGTAGGGCGGTACGTGTGCACGCGTTAAGTGTAAGAGATGAACTCAAGGGCGAGTTCAAATGCGGGTGGTACCGCGGAGTAGAAGATAGATCCGTCCCGGAATACAAAAACTGTATTCCGGGATTTTTTGTTACAGTTCAGCCTTCAGCAGAACTGTAACGATTTTTTTCATATTAAAAAAGGAGGCATTGACCATGGAATTTTTAACAGGTGTGAAGGAGAAGGACACTTTGGAGATCAGTGAATTGCTTGCAAAGGGAAAAGAGGGACAGCAGGTAAAGGTGAACGGCGCTGTTCATGTTATCCGGGATATGGGGACAGTTGCATTTGTGATCCTGCGCAAGCGGGAGGGGCTTTTGCAGTGTGTCTACGAAAAAGGCGCGGCTGACTTTAACCTTGCAGATATCAGGGAAGCCTCTGCAATAGAGGTGGAAGGTATTCTTATGGAAAATGAGAGGGCGCCGGAAGGAATCGAGATTCTGATGAGAAAGCTGACTGTTTTAAGTATGCCCGTTGGAGAAATGCTTCCCCTGCCGGTTTCGAAATGGAAGTTAAATACCTCTCTGGAGGCAAAGCTTAACTACCGCTCTATTTCCCTTCGCAACATCAGGGAGAGGGCCAAATTCCGAATCCAGGAAGGACTTATCCGGGCGTTCAGGGATTTCCTGTACAGCCAGGGCTTTACAGAGATACACACGCCGAAAATCGGGGCAAAGGGGGCAGAAGGCGGGGCAAATATTTTTAAACTGGAATATTTCCACCGCCCGGCAGTACTGGCACAGAGCCCCCAGTTTTACAAGCAGATGATGACAGGGGTATTTGACCGGGTATTTGAAACGGCTCCCGTGTTCCGTGCGGAAAAGCATAATACGAAGCGCCACCTGAATGAATATACCAGCCTGGATTTTGAGATGGCGTATATTGAAGGCTTTGAGGATGTGATGGCTATGGAGACAGGATATCTTAAATATGCCATGGAGCTTTTAAAGAAGGAATATGGAAAAGAGCTTAAGCTTCTTGACATCACTCTTCCGGATGCCGGAAGGATTCCGGCGGTGCGCTTCAGTGAAATAAAAGAAAAGGTGTCAGAAAAATACGGGCATCAGATGAGAAATCCCTTTGACTTAGAGCCGGAGGAGGAGCAGCTTATCAGCCGGTATGCAAAAGAAGAGTGGGACAGCGACTTTGTATTTGTCACCCACTATCCATCTAAGAAGCGTCCTTTTTACGCGATGGATGACCCGGCAGATAAAAGGTACACCTTAAGCTTTGATCTGCTGTTCAGGGGAATGGAGATTACAACCGGCGGCCAGCGTATTCATGATTATCAGATGCTGATGGAAAAAATTGCTGACAGAGGAATGGAAA
Source organism: uncultured Lachnospiraceae bacterium (assembly GCA_949502235.1). Lineage (GTDB taxonomy): Bacteria > Bacillota > Clostridia > Lachnospirales > Lachnospiraceae > CAPEBR01. The sequence continues at coordinate 1,924 of CATBDC010000033.1, forward strand.
CCGAGGGGATGGAGCAGTATCTTGATACATTTAAGTATGGGATGCCCCCTCACGGAGGACTTGGAATCGGGCTTGAGCGTTTAACAATGAAATTAACCGGAGAAGATAATGTACGAGAGACGACTCTGTTTCCAAGAGACTTAAGCCGTCTGGAGCCATAGACGCAGGCATTAAACGGTTACTGTTCACAGGTATGCGCATTTATTGCGCAGACCGTAAGAAAGTGATTCAGGTGTGAGCAAATCCCATTGCCGAAGGCAATTTTAAATGGATTTGCGAAGTTACTGTGAACGGAGTGAACAGTAACCAGTAACATGAAAGGAGAGAATGAGATATGGCAAATAAAATATCAGATGAAACCATCGAAGAGGTAGGGATTCTTGCGAAGCTTGAATTAACGGAGCAGGAGAAGAAGGATGCGAAGGCAGATATGGAGAAAATGCTGGACTATATTGATACTTTAAATGAACTGGATACAGAAGGGATCGAGCCTATGTCCCACGTATTTCCTCTAAACAATGTATTTCGTGAGGATATTGTTACAAACGGGGACGGAAGCCTGGACACACTTGCCAACGCGCCCCTTAAGAAGGATAACAGCTTTAAAGTACCAAAAACTATTGGATAGGAGGCAGCAAGAAATGGATATTACGAGTATGACAGCAGCCACGCTGGGTAAGAGGATTAAAGCCAGAGAGCTGTCGGCTGTGGAGGCCGTGAAAGCCTATCTTGGGCAGATTGAGAAGGTAGAAGGAGACATCCGCGGCTTTGTGACAGTTGACCGGGAGGGGGCTGTAAAAAGAGCAGAGGAGATCCAGAAAAAAATAGACGATGGAACCCTATCCGGCCCCCTCGCCGGTGTTCCGGCGGCAGTGAAGGATAATCTGTGTACAGAAAATATGCGTACGACATGCAGCTCAAGGATGCTTGAAAATTTTAAGCCTGCCTTTACGGCAGAAGCGGTTAAGAGGCTTGAAAAGGCGGGAGTTATAATAATAGGAAAGACAAATATGGACGAATTTGCAATGGGAAGCACTACAGAGACATCCTTTTTCGGGGCTACAAGGAATCCGTGGAATCTGGGCCATGTTCCCGGCGGTTCATCCGGGGGCTCCTGCGCGGCAGTGGCGGCAGAGGAATGTGCCTTTGCACTTGGCTCTGATACCGGCGGCTCCATCAGGCAGCCAAGCGCGTTCTGCGGTGTGACGGGAATAAAGCCCACCTATGGAACCGTATCCCGCTATGGACTTATCGCCTACGGCTCTTCCCTTGACCAGATTGGGCCGGTGGCAAAGGATGTGACAGACTGTGCAGTGATTCTTGAGGCAATTGCTTCCCATGATCCGAAGGACAGCACCTCCATGAAAAGAGAAAGCTATGATTTTACAAGTGCCCTTGTGGATGATGTAAAAGGAATGAGAATCGGAATCCCAACGGATTATTTTACGGAAGGCCTGGATGAGGAAGTAAAGAAGCATATTCTTAAGGTAGCGGAGGTATTAAAGGAAAAGGGAGCAGTTGTAGAAGAATTTGATCTAAGTCTTGTGCAGTATGCAATTCCGGCATATTATGTTATCGCGTCTGCAGAGGCCAGCTCTAACCTGTCCCGCTTTGACGGCGTAAAATACGGCTACCGCACCCCGGAGTACGAAGGGCTTCACAACATGTACAAGAAAAGCAGAAGCGAAGGCTTCGGGCCAGAGGTAAAGAGGAGAATTATGCTGGGCTCCTTTGTCCTAAGCTCCGGCTACTACGATGCATATTACCTGAAGGCGTTAAAGACAAAGGCTCTTATCAAACAGGCATTTGACAGGGCGTTTGAAAAATACGATGTGATTCTTGCCCCGGCGGCTCCCACGGCGGCGCCAAAGCTTGGGGAGAGCTTAAAGGATCCGCTGAAAATGTACCTTGGCGATATCTATACCATTTCCGTAAACCTGGCCGGACTTCCGGGCATCAGTATCCCAGTGGGGACAGACCAGGAAGGACTGCCTGTGGGTATGCAGATCATTGGCCCCTGCTTTCATGAGGACAGGCTTTTACGGGCCGCTTATGCATATGAAAAAACACGGGCCTATGAAAGGCCGGCGATTGTAAAGAAAGGGGGAGACAGATAATGGCAAAGCAGTATGAGACAATAATCGGACTGGAGGTTCATGTGGAGCTTGCCACAAAGACAAAGATTTTTTGTTCCTGCAGTACCCGGTTCGGGGGCGCTCCTAATACCCATACCTGTCCGGTATGTACCGGAATGCCGGGCTCTCTTCCCGTATTAAATAAGCAGGTTGTGGAGTATGCGGCGGCAATCGCTCTTGCGGCTCACTGTGAGATTACAAGAGAGTGTAAATTTGACCGGAAAAACTACTTTTATCCGGATAACCCGCAGAATTATCAGATTTCCCAGCTTTATCTGCCCATAGCGAGAAACGGCTATGTGGAGATCGGCGCGGGAGATACGAAGAAAAAAATCCGCATCCACGAGATGCATATGGAGGAGGATGCGGGAAAGCTGATCCATGATGAATGGGACGATACATCTCTTGTAGACTACAACCGCAGCGGCGTGCCTCTTGTGGAAATCGTATCGGAGCCGGATATGCGCTCGGCAGACGAGGTGATTGCATATCTTACGAAGCTTAAGACCATGATCCAGTATCTGGGCGCTTCGGACTGCAAGCTTCAGGAGGGCTCCATGCGGGCAGACGTGAATTTGTCCGTAAGGGAAGCCGGGGCGAAGGAGCTTGGAACAAGGACAGAGATGAAAAACCTGAACTCCTTTAAGGCCATTGCCAGGGCAATAGAAGGGGAAAGGGCCCGCCAGATAGAGCTTTTAGAGGCAGGAAGGAAGGTGGTGCAGGAGACAAGGCGCTGGGATGATAATAAGGAAGCCTCCTATGCCATGCGTTCAAAGGAAGATGCGAAGGATTACCGGTATTTCCCGGAGCCGGATCTTGTGCCAGTTGTCATAAGCGGGGAGTGGATTGACAGGATCCGGAAAAACCAGCCGGAGATGCGGGATGAAAAGCTTGAAAGATATAAAAAGGAATTCGATATCCCCCAGTATGACGCAGAGATTATCACGGAGTCAAAGCATATGGCAGATATCTTTGAAAAGGCGGCGGCCCTGTGCGGGAAGCCTAAGAAGGTGTCTAACTGGCTTATGGTAGAGACACTCAGGCTTTTGAAGGAGCATGAGATGGAGCCGGAGGAGATTTCCTTTTCACCAGAGCATCTGGCAGAGCTTGTCACCCTCACGGAAGAGGGAGCCATCAACAGTACAGTGGCAAAAAAAGTATTTGAAAAAATATTTGCGGAGGACATTGAACCAGCCGCATATGTGGAAGAACAGGGGCTTTTAAATGTGAATGATGAGGGAGAACTTTTAAAAGTCCTTCAAAAAGTTATTGCCGAGAATCCACAGGCTGTAGTAGACTATAAAGGGGGCAAGGAGAAAGCGCTCGGAGCCCTCATCGGACAAACGATGAAGGCTATGAAGGGGAAAGCGGACCCCGGCATGGTCAGCAAAAAATTAAGGGAATATTTGCAATAATGTCTGTGGAGAAAGGAGAAGTCATATGGGAGGCTTTTTTGGAGTAGCATCAAAGGAAGACTGTGTATTGGAGTTGTTTTACGGGGTGGATTATCATTCCCACTTAGGGACAAGGAGGGGAGGAATGGCGGTTTACGGCCAGGGCGGCTTTAACCGTGCCATTCATAACATTGAGAATTCTCCTTTTCGTACAAAGTTTGACCGTGATGTAGGAGAGATGAAAGGACATCTGGGAATCGGATGTATTTCTGATTTTGAACCGCAGCCCCTGTTAATAAGGTCAAAGCTTGGAAGCTTTGCCATCACCACTGTGGGCAAGGTAAATAATTACGAGGAGCTTCAAAATGAGCTGTATGAAAATGCCCACTCTCATTTTCAGGAAATGACAAATGGACAGATTAATGTTACGGAGCTGATTGCCGCGTTAATCTGTGAGAAGGAGTCTATATTAGAAGGAATTAAGTATGTGCAGGAGCTTGTAAAGGGCTCCATGACGCTTTTGATTATGACAAAGGACGGCATTTACGCGGCCAGGGACCGCTATGGGAGAACCCCTCTTGTGGTCGGGAAAAAGGAGGGGGCGCACTGCGTATCCTTTGAAAGCCACGCATATATCAACCTGGGATATTCAGATTACAGAGAATTAGGACCCTGCGAGGTTGCGTTTATTACACCGGAGAGTGTGGAGACCTTAAGCGCTCCCAGAGAGGAAATGCGGATATGCTCCTTTTTGTGGGTGTATTACGGGTATCCCACATCCTCCTATGAGGGTGTAAATGTAGAGGAGATGCGTTATAAATGCGGCAGCATGCTTGCAAAGCGTGACGCAGGCGCTGTACATCCGGATATTGTGGCAGGCGTGCCGGATTCCGGAATCGCCCATGCCATCGGCTATGCCAACGAGTCGGGAATTCCGTATGCAAGGCCATTCATTAAATATACGCCCACCTGGCCCCGTTCCTTCATGCCCACTAACCAGAACCAGAGGAGTCTGATTGCCCGCATGAAGCTGATACCGGTACAGGCCTTGATTGAACATAAAAAGCTACTGCTTATTGACGATTCCATTGTCCGCGGCACACAGCTTCGGGAGACAACAGAATTTTTATATAACAGCGGGGCAAAGGAGGTACATGTCCGTCCGGCATGTCCGCCCCTCCTGTATGGATGTAAGTATTTGAATTTCTCGCGTTCCAAGTCAGAGATGGAGCTGATTACGAGACAGATGATAAAGAAAAGAGAAGGTGAAGAATGTCCCCAGGAGGTTCTCGATGAGTACGCAGATCCATGCTCCTGCAAATATGCGCAGATGATAGAGGATATCAGAAAACAGCAGAACTTTACGTCTCTGCGGTTCCACAGGCTGGACGATCTGTTAGAGTCTATCGGGATCGAGCCCTGTAAGGTGTGTACATACTGCTTTAATGGAAAAGAATAGTAAATCATAAATATAAAAACAGTCCGTGTATATCAGCTGATATATGCGGGCTGTTTTTATCATACAGGAAACAATGTCCGCCGCTGCCAGCCTGAATTTTTGATATTCACATTAAATTTCTGATATAAATGGAAACTGGAAAATGATATTCTAAGCTATTAAAAATGGTGAGGAGTGTTATGAATGGGGAAATCAAATTTGGATTTAAGCTATATCTGTAACCATATCCTGCACACGATACATACGCAGATCCGTCAGTATAAGCTGGAGGGGGACGGGCCTGTGCTTTTACAGTATTACGGCGATTCTTTTTTGGAGGACGCCGTCAGTGCCGATAAAGACCGGGTAAAAGAGATTATGAGCGGCGGGCCTAAGGACTATCCGGTTATGTATATGGAAAAATATCCGGTCTATTACGCCCTGATATACTGCCGTCCCTTCTGCTTTCTCGCGGGGCCTGTAAATATTGAACAGCAGCAGGTGTATTATGAGGGAGTTACTGTGGAGGATTATCTTGCGCGGAAGCATCAGATTAAAAGCCTGAAGATACCCTACTGCAAATATAAAAATTTTTGCCAGGAGGTGCTTCTTTTGTTTTATGCGGCCACGGGAAAGGAGATGTCCTATAAAGAGCTGAATGAAAGAAACTATATATCAAAGGCTCTGCTTGCGTCAATGGAGGCTAAAAAAAGCAGGACTTTTTTTAGTTATCAGGAGCATGCAAGAGTCCATAATCCGTACAGGCATGAGGCAAGGATGATGGACGCCATACGTAAAGGAGACGTGGAACGGGTGAAAAAATGCCTGGAAGAAACCTTTACCGGGGAATACGGGGTTCTGTCAAAAAATTCTCTGCAGAACGTCAGAAACCTGGGGGTGGTAGGAATGGCCCTGGCTTCAAGAGCCGCCATTGAGGGAGGCCTGCCCTTCGAGGAGGCGTTTTCTCTTAATGACAGCCAGATTCTTAAAATCGAAGAGATGAACAGCATTGGCGAGATAGAGATTATGATCCGCCGGAATATGCTCCAGTATGCGGAGCTTGTCCATGATTTAAAGCACAGCGCGGACAAGAAGAAAAATCCTCTCGTAGAAGAGTGCAAAAATCTGATATTTCGAAGGATGCACTCCAAGATAATCGTAGGTGAGCTGGCAAAGGAGCTGAAGGTTTCCACCGAGCATCTGTCCGCGCTGTTCAGGAAGACAGAAGGGATCTGTATCAAGGATTATATAATGAAGGAAAAGGTTCATCTTGCGGAAAATCTGCTGATTTATTCCGAATATTCTATTGAGCAGATAGGCCTGTATCTCGGCTTCAGCTCGCAGAGTCATTTCGGCTCTATTTTTAAAAGTTATGACGGCATGACCCCGAAACAGTATAGAGATCAGTACGCTGCAAAAGATTTTTAAAACGGAATTAAAAATCTGATAAACACAATAAAAATCTGATATAAAAATATGTATAGAATGATTATAGTAATTGAAGTGGGTAATTTACAGACAAAATGTGAGATTACCTGAAATACACAAAATAAAAAGAGAAGGAGGAGACAGATGAAAAAGAGGATCTTAAGTAGTATTTTGTGTGTGATGCTGGCGGTATCAATGCTGGCTGGCTGCGGTGGCGGCGGCGCTTCTGACGAAGGCGCAAAGGATGACGCGAAGACAGAGGAAGAGGAGAGCAGCAGCGGCGGCGAGGAAGGTATGACAGAGGGTAAGAATACCTTTGTCGATGGAGGTACGGAGCTTTCACTCTGGACATTCCAGGAGCTGCATGTAGGTTTCTATACAACAATGGCAGACCTCTGGAACGAGGAGAATCCGGACAACCCGATTAACCTGACCGTAACAACAGGGGAATCACATTCCTTACACAGCAAGCTTCTTGTAGCATGCCAGGCAGGAGAGGGCACGCCTGATATCGCGGATATCGAGGTTGGATATTATGGCTCATTCTTAAAGGACGGCTATCTGCTTCCGCTGAATGACGCTGTTGAGCCATATCAGAATGATATTGTTATGTCACGTGTTAAGATGTACGGCGATGAGGAGAACTGGTACGGCGTAGACTTCCATCTCGGCGCTTCCGTATGCTACTACAATATGGACATCATGAAAGAGGCTGGCGTTGACCCGGCTGCAATTGTAACATGGGATGACTATATGGAAGCAGGCAAGACAGTTCTTGAGAAGACAGGAAAGCCGATGTGCGCAGTTGAGACTTCCGACTTATTCCTTCCACAGATGATGATGCTTGAGAAGGGCGTTCAGTATGTTGATGATTCCGGAAAGCCGGACATCAATACAAAAGAGCACGCAGAAGTTATCGAGTATATCCGGGAGATGGTTAATTCCGGTATATGCGAGATTGCTCCCGGCGGCTTCTTCCACGCAGAAGAATGGTACGGACATCTGAATGAGGGCGGAGTTGCGTCTATTGCAATGCCTCTGTGGTACATGGGACGTTTCACAGATTACTGTCCGGATCTGAACGGTAAGATTGGTATCTATGAGATTCCTGTATGGAATGAGGGAGATACCCGTGAGGTTCTTCAGGGCGGTACAGGTACTTCCGTACTTAAGTTTACAGAGAAAGAAGACCTTGCAAAAGACTTCCTGGCATTTGCCAAGCTGTCAGAAGAGGGTAACAAATACGAGTGGGATGTATTAGGATTTGACCCAATCAGAACTTCTCTGTGGGATGACCCGGAGGTTACTGAGAATCCTGACAACAAGTTCCTTAAGTATTTTGTAACCAATCCGTTTGATATTATCAAAAAGAACGGTACAGATTTGACGGCTCCGAATATTGCAGGCGGATATTCTGCTACATACAGTGTTCTCGTATCAACAACCTATTCAAACGCATTTGAGATGGATACAGAGACTCCGGCAGCTGACCTGCTTGAGGCAGAGCAGTCTACAATCCTGTATGACGAATAAAAAGAATATAGATTGAATGTTATGATAGGGTAGAAAGAGGGACAAAGTGTTCTTGAATTGGGGAGGGGGTATTTCTAGAAATACCCCCTCCCTGGTTCTTTATTTAAGAAGGAATGGAGATATAACTATGGAAAAAAAGAGTATTTTCAAGCGTTTTCTGTACTCCCAGAAAGCGGCGCCATATGTGTTTATTCTTCCGTTTGTATTGACGTTTTTGATTTTCTTTGCTTATCCGATTGTCAGTACGGTTGTGATGAGCTTTCAAAAGGTTGCGGGAGAGAATACTACTTTTGTAGGTCTTAAAAATTATAAGATGCTGATGAACGCGGTGTTTTACAAAAGTCTGAAGAACAGCTTTTTCTATATGATCGTAAGCTGCGCGCTGATGATTCCGATTCCCATGATTCTGGCAACGATGCTGAACAGCAGGCATATGCGGGCAAAGGGATTTTTCCGCAGTATGATGTTTGTTCCGGCCCTCACGTCAGTTGTTGTGGCGGGTGTTGTATTCCGTCTGATGTTCGGTGAGCTGGAAGGTTCTTTTATGAATCAGGCAGCCGCAGTTTTCGGGAAGGATCCGATCATCTGGCTTAGAAAGCCTGTGACGGTATGGATTGCGCTGTTTGTGCTCTGTCTGTGGCGCTGGACCGGCGTAAACATGATGTATTACCTGTCTGGACTGCAGCAGATATCCGGTGATTTATACGAGTCGGCCAGCATTGACGGAGCAAGCGCCGTTCAGCAGTTCCGCTTTATCACGCTTCCGCTTTTAAAGCCAACGACAATTTACGTGCTGACGATTTCCATCTTCGGCGGTCTGGCAATGTTTACGGAATCGTATCTGTTATTTAACGGTAACAAGTCGCCGAACAATGTGGGCACCACCATCGTAGGTTATCTGTACCGTACCGGTATGGAGCAGAATAATATCGGAATCGGTTCCGCAATCGGAGTGATACTTCTTGTTATTGTTATGGTTATCAATGTCATTCAGCTTGCCTTAAACGGCACGTTTAAGAAAGGAGAATAGGTATGAAGAGTAAAAATAAAACATTATCGGTTCTCCTGTTTATATTTTTTATCCTTGTTGTGATTGTTACGATGCTGCCGCTTATCCTTCTGCTGGTATCATCCTTCAGGCCGGGTTCTGATTTGATGCGTTTCGGACTCAACTTTGATATTAACTGGGCAACGGCTAATTTGAACAATTACAAGCTTTTGTTCAGCGGACAGAACAATTACTTTAACTGGTATAAAAACAGTCTGCTTATCACGATAATTCAGGTCGTACTTGCGCTGTTTTTAAGCGCCTGTGTAGGATACGGATTTGCGATGTATAATTTCCGGTTCAAAAACGCGGTGTTTGCCTGCGTGCTTCTTGTTATGATGATTCCCACAGAGGTGATCATCCTGCCTCTTTACCGTCTGATTATCAATATGGGAATCATGGACAGCATGTGGGGAATTATGCTGCCGTACATAGTAGCGCCCATGCTTATATTCTTTTTCCGGCAGTACCTGTCGGGTATATCGAAGGAATTCTTAGATGCGGCGCGTGTAGACGGGTGTACGGAGTACGGAATTTTCTTCCGGATCATGATCCCGCTCATGAAGCCTTCCTTCGCGGCAATGGGTATTTATCAGGGCATGTCAAGCTGGAATAATTTCCTGTGGCCCATGATTGTTATGCGTACACAGTCCAAGATTACTCTTCCGGTAGGTCTGCAGAGCCTGATGTCGCCTTATGGCAATAACTATGATATACTGATCGCAGGCTCCTGCTTTGCTATTATACCGATTTTGATTTTATTCGTATGCTTCCAGTCTTACTTTATTGAAGGCATGACTGCGGGCGGCGTAAAGGGTTAGGTCTATGAGCGGAAACAGAAAATTAGAATTTAACAGCGTATGGATCCCCCAGCGCGCGGATCCATATGTATACAGACATACAGACGGGCTGTATTATTTTACAGCCTCTGTTCCCGAATACGACAGGATAGTTCTAAGACGGGCGGAGAGCCTGGAGGCTCTGCCGGAGGCGAAAGAGCATACCATATGGGTGAAGCATGAGGAAGGGCCTATGAGTGCACATATCTGGGCTCCGGAGCTTCACTATCTGGGCGGGAAATGGTATATCTATTATGCCGGCGGAGATAAGGACGATGTGTGGGAGATACGTCCCTATGTTCTTGAATGTACCGATGCAGATCCCATTACAGGAAGCTGGACCGAAAAAGGAATGATGCAGAGGGCGGATACAGACCCCTTCTCCTTTATGGATTTCTCTCTGGACGGGACTGTTTTTGAAAATAAGGGAAAATACTACTATGTATGGTCGGAGAAGGTAAATAAAGGGAAAAAGATTGCAAGTTTGTATATTGCGCAGATGGAATCTCCATGTAAGCTTAAGATGCCCCAGGTGCTTTTAACCACTCCGGACTATGACTGGGAGAGAGTCGGATTCTGGGTCAATGAAGGTCCTTTCGTGCTTAAGAATGGAGAGGGGCAGATATTCCTTACCTATTCTGCCAGTGAGACGGGAATCTGTTATTGCATCGGGATGCTGACGGCAGATGAAGACAGCGACCTTACAGACCCTCTGTCCTGGAGGAAGTCCCGGTATCCGGTTCTTTGTACAGACGAGGAGGAAGGAATCTACGGTCCGGGGCACAACTGCTTTACAAAGCTTCCCGATGGGACAGATATCATGGTGTATCACGCGCGGCTGGAAAAAGAGATTACCGGGGATCCCCTGTATAATCCAAACAGGCACGCCATGCTGATGAAAATCGGCTGGGAAAGAAAGAATGGGATAAAGACTCCTGTGTTTAAATACGAATAAGAAAGGGTATTGAAATGAAATTATATTTCAACGGACATCGAAAGCTTGGGACGAGAGACATTATGATATATGGACACTTTATCGAGCATTTTCACCGGCAGATATACGGGGGCGTATATGATCCGGCAAATCCGCTGTCAGACGCGGACGGATTCCGTGAGGATGTGCTGGACGCCATGAGGAAAATAAAGGTTCCGATACTGAGATGGCCGGGAGGCTGTTTTGTATCCTCCTACCACTGGAAAGACGCGGTAGGCAGGGAGAGAACGCCTTTTTTTGATAAGGCATGGCGGGTGGAGGACCCGAATTCTTTTGGAACAGACGAGTACATAAAGCTGTGCAGAAAGTTAGGCTGCGAGCCCTATATCTGTACGAATGCGGGAACCGGTACTTCGGAAGAAATGAGCGACTGGGTAGAGTACTGCAATCTGGAAAACGAAGGAAAGTACGCGAAGTGGAGAATCGCAAACGGAAGTCCCAGGCCTTATAAGGTAAAATACTGGAGCGTGGGAAACGAAAATTACGGTTTCTGGGAAATCGGCGCCAAATCCGTGGAGGAATGGGGAAGAATGGCTGCGGAATCCTGTAAGATGATAAAACATGTGGATCCGGAGACAGAGCTTACCGCCGCGGCCCTTACAGACTTGAACTGGAATATGAATCTTTTAAGTAAAAGCGCCCAGTTCCTGGACTGGATATCGATTCATGAATATTGGGACGGAATACATCAGACTAACGACTATGCCGATTATGAGGCGGTAATGGCCTATACGAACCTGACGGAGCATTCCATTGCCGAGGTACGGGGGCTTCTTACGGCCATGAAGCTTGAAAAGAAAATTAAGATTGCCTTTGATGAATGGAATCTGAGAGGCTGGTATCATCCGAATGTCCATACCATCAGGCAGGGACGCACGAAAGAGGAATATCTGTATCCGCGGGATAAAAATGACGATAACAGCAGATATACGATGGCGGATGCTGTATTTACCGCCTGTTTCCTCAATGCGCTGAACCGCAACTGCGATATCGTTGGTATGGCGAATTTTGCACCCATTGTAAACACCAGAGGCTGTATCTTTACCCATAAGGATGGAATTGTACTTAGAAGTACGTATTACGTCTTCGATTTGTATGTCAATTATCTGGGAGATGTTGTTCTTGACTCCTGGTGCCAGGATATGGAAAGCATGCAGGTGAGAAGCAAGGCGGGAGATATAGAGGATACTGACATGCTGGATATTGTGGTTACATCCTTCAGCGGCAGAGAGGGATACGCGGCGGCGGTAGTGAATAAGGCTGCTGAAAAAAGCGCGGGGCTAGAGCTTCATTTTGACGGGGAAACAAAAGGGCCGGTCCGGATGTATTATATTTCCGGAAACACCACAGAGTCCTATAACGATGTGGGGCGCGGGGATATTTCCATAAAGTGCGAAGAGCTGGGCGGATATGTTCCCGGCATGGAGATTAGGCTGAAGCCTCATTCGGTCAGCATTATACAGATCGGCTGACAAAGGAGGGAAGAATGAATACCGACAGCAGAATCATGAATTTTTTAAGCAGGCTGGGAGATATGTTCATTTTAAATGTTATATATCTGGCCAGCTGTGTTCCAATAATAACCATAGGCGCGGCTACTACGGCCCTTTATTACAATACCCTTAAAATGGCGGAGAACAGGGAGTCCTATGTATGGAAGGAATACTGGAAATCCTTCCGGCAGAATTTCAGGCAGGCAACGATCCTCTGGATGATGTTACTAACGGTTATTCTTGTGCTGGGGGCGGACGCTGTTTTGATCGGAGGAATGGGCAGAGGGCTTGGCTCTGTAATTGCCCTGCTTGTAATTGTGATTGGGATTTTCCTGATTATGACAGGGGTTTATCTGTTTCCTGTGCTTGCAAGATTTGACAACACAGTGAAAAATACGGTGAAGAATGCAATGATTATGTCAATCAGGCACCTGCCGTCTACAATTGTGATTGTTGCGCTGCACGGACTGCCTCTTATGCTTTCGCTGGTTTCTATACAGGTATTTATACGGGGAGTGTTCGTGGTGCTTTTGTTTACCGTGTCTATTCTCGCCTATTTTCAGTCGAAGCTGTTTTCAAGAGTATTTAGTAACTATTATCCGAAAGAAACGGATTATGATTTTGCACATTATTCTAAAGGAGGTTTGATGTCATGCTTAAGAAAGCGAAAATGATTATTGACAAGGACTTTAAGGTTGCCGAGGTGGATAAGAGAATCTATGGTTCCTTTATCGAGCATCTGGGAAGAGCGGTGTATGACGGGATTTACCAGCCGGGGAATCCTAAGTCTGACGAGGACGGGTTCCGTAAAGATGTCATAGAACTGGTGAGGGAATTGGGAGTACCGATTGTACGTTATCCCGGCGGCAACTTTGTATCCAGCTTTGTGTGGGAGGACAGCGTAGGCCCCGTGGAGCAGAGGCCGAAGCGTCTGGAGCTGGCATGGCAGAGTCTTGAGACAAACGAGGTGGGGGTCAATGAATTTGCCAGATGGGCAAAAAAGGCGGATTCAGATTTGATGATGGCGGTGAATTTAGGAACCAGGGGAATTGCCGATGCATGTAATCTGCTGGAGTATTGTAATCATCCAAAGGGGACAAAGTACAGCGACATGCGTATCGCGCACGGCGTGAAGGAGCCACATAACATTAAGGTGTGGTGTCTGGGAAATGAGATGGACGGCCCGTGGCAGCAGGGGCACAAGACGATGCACGAATACGGCCGCCTCGCTGAGGAAACCGGTAAGGTAATGAAGATTATTGATCCCACCATAGAGCTTGTTTCCTGCGGAAGCTCCAACCGTGAGATGAGTACATTCCCGAAGTGGGAAGCAACAACGCTGGAATATACCTATGACGTGGCAGATTATGTATCGCTTCACCAGTATTACGGCAATGAGGCGGATGACACGGCAGATTTTCTGGCGAAATCTGATGATATGGACGAATTCATAAGAACTGTAATCGCCACCTGCGATTATGTGAAAGCAAAAAAGCGGGGTAAGAAGAATATCAACTTAAGCTTCGATGAGTGGAACGTATGGTACCATTCCAGGGAAAAGGAGATGGACATCCGGGAGAATCACCCGTGGCAGACGGCGCCACCGATGCTGGAGGACATATATACCTTTGAGGATGCCCTTTTGGTAGGTCTTATGCTGATAACCCTTTTAAAGCATGCGGACAGGGTGAAGATGGCCTGCCTGGCCCAGCTGGTGAACGTTATCGCGCCGGTAATGACGGAGCCGGGCGGTGGTGCGGCGTGGAAGCAGACGATTTTCTATCCCTTCATGCATGCTTCCCGGTATGGACGGGGAGTCGTATTAAAGCCGGTAATAAGCACTCCGGTTCATGATACCGCGGAGCATGAAAATGTTACCGATATTGAGAGTATAGCTGTTTATAATGAGGAGAAGGAAGAGCTTACAATATTTGCAGTAAACCGCAATATTGAGGAGGACGTTCAGGTTATTACAGATATGCGCGGTATGGAAGGATATCAGATAAAGGAGCATATTGTACTGGAAAACAGTGATTTGAAGCTCTGCAACGGGGCGGGGCAGGAGATGGTATTCCCGAAGACAGCGGATCAGTCCTCGATGGACAATGGGATTATGAGCAGCATGCTTCATAAGCTGTCCTGGAATGTGATCCGGCTGGGAAAAAAGTAACGGGAGGTAAGAAGAAAAATGGAAAAAACAATGAAGGCGCTGCGTATGTATGCTCCTGGAGATTTCCGTTATGAGGATGTGCCGGTGCCGGAGATAGACGATGATGAGATCCTTGTAAAAATTGAGGGCTGCGGAATCTGTGCAGGCGATATCAAAACCCTGCACGGAGGCGTGCGCATCTGGGGTACAACTCCAGAGAAACGCTACATAGAAGCGCCGGTTATCGGCGGGCATGAATTTGTGGGCCGTGTTGTTAAATACGGAAAGAATGTTACAGGAGTAAAGGAAGGGGATCGCATGGTTTCTGAGCAGATTGTCCCCTGCGGGGAATGCCGCTTCTGTAAGGCAGGCTATTATTCCATGTGCCAGAGACATTATATATACGGCTTCAAGGAGGATACCCAGGGTGGTTTTGCCGAATATATGAAGTTCAATAAACAGGGAATACACCATCATGTGCCGGAGGAGCTGTCCTTAGAGCAGTCTGTCTTAATCGAGCCGATGGCCTGTGCCATGCATGCCGTAGAGCGGGCGAAGATTGGGCATAATGATGTGGTAGTCATAAGCGGCCTTGGCGCCATTGGGCTTGGAATGGTCAGTGTAGCCAGAAGGATGCAGCCGAAGCTGATTATCGGACTGGATTTAAGACAGCAGCGCATGGATATGGCAGTGAAATGCGGAGCAGATATAGTCCTGAACCCGGCGGAGGTAAATGTGGGAGATAAGATCCGTGAGCTGACGGAAGGGTATGGCTGCGATGTATATATCGAGGCCTCCGGCAGTGAGAAGAGCGTGCTCCAGGGGATGGACGCCATCCGATTCTGCGGGAGATATGTACAGTTCGGCGTATTTCCGAAGGCAATTACGGTAGACTGGAATGACATTGGCGATGGAAAAGAGATCGAAATCTACGGCGCGCATCTGGGCCCCTACTGTTATGAACCGGTGATGAAGGGGATGATAGACGGTTCCATCCATACGGACGGCCTCATTTCCCATTCCTTTAAGATGGAAGACTGGCAGGAAGCCTTTGAGGTGGCAGAGAAGGATCCGGACGCCTTCAAAGTCATGCTTGTTCCATAAAAGAGAGACAGGAAAAATCCGCGGATAATGCGGATTTTTCCTGTTTTTAGTCTGCGCGCTATGGGCGCGCTCTAATGGTTATTTACATTCCCGGATAATGGCCTTTACAGCCTTCGCTACATTCTCCCTGGAGGTTCCTCCTAAATAATGTACTGATTTTAGTATTAACTAAATTGGAGATAAAGTCAACCGTGATTCCGATTCATATGCAAAATGGGTAGGATACGCAGTTTAATAGAAAATTCATTTTCCTTCTATGACTATAGATGATATAATATACGCGAAAGCAATGAAAACCGACTGCGGGTCAAATATGGAGGAAGCATATGGATGGTTTTGTCTCACTAAAGGACGTAAAAAAGATATATAAGATGGGTGAGGTCGAGATTATGGCAGCGGCCGGAATCGACTTTGATATAAAAGAAGGGGAATTTGCCGTAGTGGTAGGGCCCAGCGGCGCGGGAAAGACAACCGTGCTCAATATTTTAGGGGGCATGGATACAGCCACAAAGGGACAGGTTCTTGTGGACGGCAGAAATATCGCAAGGTATTCCCAGAAGCAGCTTACGGCCTACAGAAGGGATGATATCGGCTTTGTATTCCAGTTTTATAACCTGATTCCGAACCTTACAGCGCTGGAAAATGTGGAGCTTGCCCTTCAGATCTGTAAGGATCCCATGGATGCGAGGGAGGTTATGGAGGAGGTAGGGCTTGGGGAACGTCTGGATAATTTCCCGGCCCAGCTCTCAGGAGGAGAGCAGCAGCGGGTATCCATTGCCAGAGCCCTGGCCAAGAATCCGAAGCTTCTTCTGTGCGATGAGCCCACAGGAGCCCTTGATTATAATACAGGAAAGGCAATTCTTAAGCTTTTACAGGATACATGCCGGAACAAGGGAATGACGGTTGTCCTGATTACGCACAATTTGGCCATAGCGCCTATGGCGGACCGGGTGATTAAGATTAAAAACGGACGGGTATCCAGTATCACAGAAAATCCCCATCCGGTTTCGGTAGAGACGATAGAGTGGTAGGGAATACAGATGAAAAAGACAGTGAAGCCAACAAGAAAAGATTTTTATATGGAAATAAAAAAGAGTCCGGGAAGATTCCTGTCGATTCTTTTTATTGTCGCCCTGGGAGTCGCTTTTTTCTCGGGAATCCGTGCGTCAGAGCCGGATATGAGGCTTTCCGGAGATTCCTATTTTGACGACAGCAGACTTATGGACATTAAGGCCTTAAGTACATACGGCGTTACGGAAAAAGATGTGAGAGCCATGGAGGAGGTAGACGGCGTTGCCCTTGCAGAGGGGGCCTACAGCGCGGATTTCCTCTACAATACGGCAGATGAGCAGCAGGTAATTCATGTGATGTCCCTTCAGGAGCATATGAACCAGGTGGCAGTAAGCAAGGGGAAATTTCCTGAAAAGGCCGGGGAATGTCTGGCAGACGATGAGGCTGGATTTAAAATAGGGGATAAAATTCCCCTTCATTCGGGCACGGACGACCCGGTATCTGACACACTTAAGACAGATACTCTTGAGGTTGTAGGCCTTGGGAACAGCCCCTGCTATCTTTCCTACGGGCGGGGGAGCGCCACTGTGGGAGACGGCAGTGTCAGCGCCTTTCTTCTTGTGCCGGAGGAGACCTTTGACATGGAGGTTTACACAGAGGTTTATCTCAAGGTGGAGGGAGCGGAAGGGCTTCTGGCCTTTACCGACGCTTATGAGGACCGGATACAGGAGGTTCTTGCAAAGGTTGAGGATATTACAGAGGAGAGGGCCCAGGTCCGCAGACAGGATATTATAGACGAGGCGAAAGAGGAGATTGACGAGGCAAAAGAAGAGCTTGCCAAAGGAAAGGCTGAGGCGGACGAGGAGCTTGCAGATGCAGCCAGAGAAATTGCGGACGCGGAAAAAAAGCTTGCGGATGCAAAGGTACAGCTTGCGGACGGAAGAACCCAGATTGAAAATGCAAAAGCGACCCTGATCTCCAAGCAGGCGGAGCTTGATACTGCCCGGGCCCAGTATGCCTCCGGCATGCAGCAGTTATCAGACGGGAGAGTCCGGTATGAAGACGGGAAGGCTCAGTATGAGAGCGGGAAGGCCCAGTTCGAGGCGGAAAAGCTGGCGGCAGAGGCAAAGATAGAGGCAGGAAGGCAGGAGCTTCAGGCGGCTCGCCAGGAATTAGATAATGGATGGGCACTCGTATCACAGATGGAACAGCAGATTGCGGACATGGAAGCTGCGCCGCCCCTTCCGGATGATCCGGGATATGAGGCATGGCTTGGAGCATTAGAGGAGCTAAAAGGGAAGGTGCAGGAGACAGAAAATGTTCTGAACGGACAGGAAAGCGTATATGCAGCAGGCGCAGCAGAGCTTGATGCAGCAGAGGCAGAGCTTAATGAGGCAGAAGCAGGACTTAATGCTGCAAAGACAGAGCTTGACGCAGCAGAGGCAGAGCTTAACGCTGCGGCAGCAGAGCTTTCAGGGGTTCCGGCACAGCTTGACTCTGGCCAGGCTCAGATTAACTCGGGCTGGTCCGAGCTTTATGCAAATGAAGCAGACCTAAACAGCGGAGAAGCTGAGATTGCAGAAAATGAAGCGAAGCTTGCAGACGCAAAAAAGGACTACGAGGAAGGGAAAAAAGAGGCGGAGGCAGAAATCGCGGATGCCGAGAAGGAGATAAAGGAGGCGGAAGAAGAGCTTTCTGACATCGAGCTTCCCAAGTGGTATGTCTATGACAGAAGTACACTGATAGAATACAGCGGCTTCGGGGAAAACGCGGAGCGTCTCGGGGCAATCGGCAGAGTCTTTCCAGTGCTGTTCTTCCTGGTGGCAGCCCTAATCAGCCTTACCAGCATGACACGTATGGTGGAGGAACAGAGAACCTCCATAGGGACCATGAAGGCCCTGGGGTACAGCAAGGGAGCTATAGCGTCTAAGTATATGGGATACGCACTTCTGGCAACAGTGGGGGGAAGCGTTATCGGCGTACTGATTGGAGAGAAGATTCTTCCCTATATCATTGTGTATGCCTATGGGATACTATACCGGCACCTTCCGGCTATTTTAGTGCCTTATCAGTGGAGCTATGCCATAATGGCGTCAGGAGCCGCTGTTTTCTGTACCATGTTTGCGACCATTATGGCCTGCTACAGGGAGCTTACGGCCCAGCCGGCGGTACTTATGCGGCCCCCTGCGCCGAAAAACGGACGGCGGGTATTTATGGAGCGCATTGGCATTGTCTGGCGGCATCTGAATTTTACATGGAAGTCTACCATCCGCAACCTGATGCGTTATAAGAAACGGTTCTTCATGACCATCTTCGGAATCGGGGGATGCATGGCTCTTATGCTTGTAGGGTTCGGGCTTAAGGATTCCTGCTATGAGATTGCCAAGCTTCAATACGCAGAAATCCAATTTTATGACGGAAGCGTATATCTGGAGCCGGATGTCACGAAGGAACAAAGAGAAGAGATTTCAGATACTCTTAAGGATGAAAAGGATGTTACCCGGTATATAGATGCCAATATGCAGAATATTACGCTGGTAAACGGGAAAAAGGAACGGGCAGCCTACAGCTGTGTGTTTGGGAATACAAAGGAGCTTCCGGACTTTGTGAATTTCCATGACAGAAAGAGCAAAGAGGAGTACACTCTGTCAGACCAGGGGGTTATTGTGAGCGAAAAGACGGCAAAGCTTTTAGGGGCAGAGGAAGGCGATACGGTAGAGATTAAGGACGAAGAAAAGGGAAATAAGAAGGTTCTTATTGAACATATCTGCGAAAATTATATGGGGCATTATATTTACTTTACGCCCGCATATTATGAAAAGGTGTATGGGGAAAAGCCGGAATACAACAGCATTTTCTTTTCTGTAAAGGATGACTGCACGTCTAAGCAGATGGAGGAAATCGGCAAGCATGTCTTAAAGCTTGACGGCGCCTTAAGTGTAAGCTATACCCATGACATTGAAAAGCAGCTTGACGATATGCTAAGGAGCCTGAACCTGGTAATTGTAGTCCTGATTATTTCCGCCGGCATGCTGGCATTTGTGGTGCTGTATAACTTAAACACAGTAAATATTGCGGAGCGAAAAAGAGAGCTGGCTACCCTTAAGGTGCTTGGCTTCTATAACGGAGAAGTGGCCCAGTATGTCTACAGAGAAAATATACTGCTTACCTTCTTAGGAGCAGTTGTGGGAGTAGTCCTTGGGAAGTTTCTTCATCTCTTTATTATAGAGACAGTAGAGGTGGATTCAGCTATGTTCGGAAGAAATATTAATCTGCCAAGCTTTCTTTACAGCCTTCTGCTTACGGTGGGATTTTCCATGCTGATTAACGGGGTTATGTATTTTAAGCTTAAGAGGATTGATATGGTGGAATCACTAAAGAGTATTGAATAGAACAAAATATATTATTCGAGGGACGGAAGTTTTAAGATGCCCTTCCTAACGCAGACACAGGCAACACTCCGGTGAACTAACCGCTAACGTAGACTAAGGAGTTCAGGAAAGCCTTCACTCCTAAGTCTTCGTAAGCGGTGGATTTCACCTCCGTTAAGAGCGCCTTCTAATGTCTGCTTATAGGAAGGGCATCTTAAAACTTCCTGTGCATCGAAAATGATTTTTCCAGTGCGCAGATGGAGATTTTTTCAGTGCACAGGAAATTCGGGGCAGTTCTTCCCCTAAGCAGACATTATGGGGTGCTTTGTGATTTTATTGTTTATCTTTCAAATGCTGCATCGATTAGTCGGCTGATTAGGGCTTTTTTTGAAACTCCTGCGGCTTCCCACAGCATGGGGTACATGCTGATTGCTGTGAATCCGGGCATGGTGTTAATCTCATTGAAAATTACTTCCCCGTCATTTGTCACAAAGAAGTCCACTCTTGCAAGCCCGTAGCCATCTACTGCGTTAAATATCTTTTCTGCGGCCTTCTTAACCCGCATGGCAGAATCTCCCGGAAGCACCGGATCAACAACAGTGCGGGAATCTTCATTAAAATATTTTGCTTCAAAATCATAGAAATCTGCCGCCGGGAGGATCTCCCCTACTCCGGAAGAAAGAACCGGCTTCTCGCCGCCGCCGAACACGGCACATTCTATCTCATGTCCGTAAATCATTTCCTCCACGAGAATTTTCCTGTCATGGCGGGATGCCTCCTCAAGCCCGGCAATCAGCTCATCCCGGTTTTCTGCTTTGCTGACTCCTCTTGATGAGCCTGCATTGGAGGGCTTGATGAATACAGGATAGGAAAATTTCTCTTCCACCTGCTTTATAACAGCATCCATATCCTTCTTCATTTTCCACACCATAACCGGCACATAATCTGCCTGGCGTATACCCAGGTCATCAACAATAATCTTCGTATATAATTTATCCATGGACACAGCAGACGCAAGCACGCCGCAGCCCACATAGGGAATCTGTGCCAGCTCAAAAAGCCCCTGGATAGTGCCGTCCTCCCCGTAAGGCCCGTGGAGAACCGGAAATACGGCGTCAATATGAATCTGTGAAGTTTCTCCGTTTTCAGTAAGTATCACACATTTCTTTGTGGCATCCGGAGAAATGACAGCCTCTGTCCGGCTGTTTCTCCAGACTTCAGAGCGAATGTCCTCTGCGGATTCTGTCTTAAGCCACCGGCCCTCCTCGGTAATTCCGATAAGAATCAGTTCGTAACGCTCTTCATCAATCAGGTCAATCACATTTGCCGCGGACATACAGGATACAATATGCTCCGAGGACTGTCCGCCGAACAGCACGGCTATTTTCTTTTTTGTCATAAATTACTCCCTTCTGTTAATGTTAGATTGAGTGGAACCCCTTTCCTATAATTTCACTTGTATTTGAAATTAGAAGAAATGCATCCGGGGCATTTTCCTTGATGTAATTCCGAAGTTTGACCGCCTCAACGCGGTTAAGTACTGTGAAGATGATATATTTAT
The DNA here is from genome assembly GCA_949502235.1 of uncultured Lachnospiraceae bacterium. GTDB lineage: Bacteria > Bacillota > Clostridia > Lachnospirales > Lachnospiraceae > CAPEBR01. Next base: position 23,422 of record CATBDC010000033.1, read on the forward strand.
CCTCTCCTGAGAATGCTCCCTTCCCGGAAACGATGGTTGCGCTTCTGTGAAGCTTCTCTTTAATGAAATCACAGATGGGCTCCGGTTTCGTACATACGACATTGAAATATTTGGATAGGTTCAGACTTTCGATAAAGCCGTCAATCATGAAGGAGCGGGCAAACAATCCCAGGAAGGAATATAACCCGGTTTCAATGTCGAATACAAAACACCCGGCCAGAGTAATAATAAAGTCTGTGACCATGAGTGCATTTCCAATATTCAGGCTGGAATATTTTTTCATAATCATGGCGATAACATCCGTACCGCCGCTGGATGCCCCGATGTTAAAAAGAACAGCAGATCCAAGAGCCGGAAGCGCGATGGCAAACGTCAGCTCCAGAATAGGCTGATCCGTTAACGGATGGCTCATGGGAAATAGTCTCTCTAACAGTGACAGAGATACAGACAGCAGGATACTGCAGTAGCCCGTTTTAGCGGCAAATTTCTTCCCAAGTACAAAAAAGCCGATCACAAGAAGTACCATGTTGGTAATAAATGTGAAATCACTGGCGGAGATAAAGCCTGCTTTTGCAATCAGTACAGCCAGACCAGTGATGCCTCCGAAGGTAAAGTTATTGGCAAATTTGAAAAAATAGATGCCTGCGGCCATAAGAATCGTACTTCCGGTCAAAAGACCAAAACTTTTAATTTGTGTTTTCATAATAAAATCCCCAATGTAAATTTTCTTGTATTTCTCCGTCCCCAATTGTAACTCCATGAGGTTCAAAAGTCAACGGAATTTCATAAAACATTGCATTGGAATAAAAGAATCGGTACATAATATTTTTCATGAAGGAGGAATGAAAAATATGCATAAGTATTTACCGATTACGGATATATACGCGAGAGAAATTTTAGATTCCAGAGGGAATCCTACCATAGAGGTTGAAGTACTGGCAGGGGAGGAATATCTTGGAAGGGCGGGAGTGCCCTCCGGAGCCTCCACGGGCCGGTTTGAGGCGCTGGAGCTTAGAGATAAGGAAAAAAGATACGCAGGTCTTGGAGTGGAGCATGCGGCAGATCATGTGAATGCCAGGATTGCGCCGGAGCTTATCGGAATGAATGTATTTGAACAGGCGGAGATTGACGCTGCACTCATAAGGCTTGACGGCACAGAAAATAAGTCGGGCTTGGGAGCGAACGCCATGCTGGGCGTATCCATGGCATCCGCCAGGGCGGCGTCAAAAGCGGCGGGGCTTCCTTTATATGCATACCTTGGCGGAACAAATGCAAAGCGGCTCCCGGTTCCTATGATGAACATTATGAACGGCGGAAGACATGCGGACAATACAATAGATATACAGGAATTTATGATTATGCCCTCCGGGGCCTGCTGCTTTCGGGAAGGCCTGCGCATGTGCGCGGAAATCTATCATGTATTAAAGAACATCCTGAAACGGGAGGGCTTAAGCACAGCGGTAGGAGACGAGGGAGGATTTGCGCCGGATCTTCCAGATGCGAAGGCTGTCCTTACCTTTATTACAAATGCCGTAAGGGAAGCAGGCTATCAGCCCGGAAAGGATATAAGTATTGCCCTTGATGTGGCGGCATCAGAAATGTATGATAAAAGATTTAAAAAATATGTTTTTGAGGGCGAAGGGAGAATGAGGGGCAGCGATGTCATCCGCTCCGCGGAGGAGCTTATCGAATATTATGAGGAGCTTATGGAAGAGTTTCCTATAGTTTCTATCGAAGATCCGCTGGATGAGGAGGACTGGGACGGCTGGGAGCTTCTTACTACCAGGCTGGGGCTTCACACACAGCTTGTAGGGGATGATTTATTTGTAACAAATACAAAGAGGCTTCAGACAGGAATCGAGAAAAAGGCCGCAAACGCCATTCTCATAAAGGTAAATCAGATTGGAACACTGACAGAAGCATTTGATGCAATCGAAATGGCAAAAAGAGCGGGTTACCGCACCATTATATCACACCGTTCCGGCGAAACAGCAGATACCATGATTGCAGACATTGCGGTAGCATTTAACGCAGGCCAGATTAAGACCGGGGCGCCCTGCCGGTCCGAGCGGGTAGAAAAATATAACAGACTCCTTCGGATAGAAGAGGGACTTGGAGACATTTCGGAATATCGGAATCCATTTTAGCAGGAGCGAAAGATTTTGCGGTAAATGCAAAGTCTTGTGAGAACAATACAAAACACATCCTAATCCGAAAGGATGTGTTTTTCTGTGTTTTTATGCTAAATACTGCTTGCCACGGGTGTAATCTTGTATTAATATGAGAAATATGGACATTGAGCAAATTCTATTCGCGAAGCGGATTTTAAATGGCTCCCAGAAGGTTACTGAGAACGGAACGGGCAGTAACAGTGTTTTTAATAATAGGTAAGAAAGCAGGAGAACAAGGATATGAAGCATGCAGCATTAGTAATTATGGCGGCAGGAATCGGCAGCAGATATGGAAACGGGATCAAGCAGCTGGCAAAGGTAGGCCCAAAGGGTGAGATTATTATTGATTATTCTATCTATGACGCCCTTGAGGCCGGATTTGATAAGGTTGTATTTATAATAAGAAGAGATATTGAAAAAGAGTTTAAGGAAGTGATTGGTAAAAGGATTGAAAAGAAGGTGGAGGTAGCCTACGCCTACCAGGAGCTTGACGATGTGCCGGAGGGCTTTGAGGATAAGGTCCGGGAGCGTAAGAAGCCCTGGGGGACTGGACAGGCTGTACTCTGCTGCAAGGAGCTTATAAAGGAGCCGTTTCTGGTTATTAATGCAGATGATTATTATGGAAAAGAGGCGTACAGAAAGGCATATGACTATCTGACGCAGGAAAAAGAAAGAGACGGCAGGATGGATATATGTATGGTTGGCTTTGTCCTTAAGAATACCCTGAGTGAAAACGGAACAGTAACCAGAGGGGTCTGCAGGGTAGATGAAAATCATATGCTCACATTTATTGAGGAAACATACGGGATAGAGAAAAAGGAGGGACATGCCGCGGCAGTGAAGGATGGGCACGAGATAGAGCTTTCTCTTGACTCTCCTGTGTCTATGAATATGTGGGGGCTTAGGCCGGAGATTTTTGGCGTGTTAGAGGAAGGCTTTGAAGATTTCCTGCGTAATCTGGGAAATGAAGGGGAAAAGACAGAATATCTCCTGCCCAGAATCATAGGAGAGATGGTGGAAAAGGAGCAGGCCAGAGTGAAGGTGCTTGAGTCCAGGGATAAGTGGTTTGGGGTAACCTATAAGGAAGATAAAAAGGCAGTGGAGGATTCGATCCGGGAGCTTACAGAGCAGGGAGCGTATGATTTCATGTAATATATGAATTTTATTAGGCGCCAGAGGACATCTGGCGCCTGTCATATATCTTTTTGCAAATATTTTTTCGCTGATTTTGTGTTCCCATCTATCAGGTATTCATAAGACACATGAAAAATATCAGATAAGGCTTTTATTTCAAAATCAGATACATACCGGTTGTTCTTTTCGATTCTTGTGATGGCATTTTTATCTATGTCGTAACCCTCTAACTGAAGCTTGTAAGCAAGATCACGCTGTGAGTAGTTGTCCCGCTTCCGTAATTCAATCAGGCGGCGGCTGATGAGGTTTTTCCCGCCGTCTTCTGTCCGTGGCTTTGGCATGCTTTATCCCCTTTCATTAATACTGTTTACAGTATTGTCTCATTTTTTGCACTTATGATTGATTTTACAAAAAATGGGGGATAATGTGGTTGTAAAAGTGGGACGGAGTTAAAATAACATGCTGTTTTTAGCTTATCGGGACTGCACCTTCTCCTAATTCCAATGCCGATAATGAAAAGTCCAGGATTAGCCGTTTTCCGATTGTCTGTCCGAGAGCTTCATAATGTCCTCCCTTGTGCCATCCTTTCACCGCTTTTTTGAGACGCAGTTGATATTTACTATAATCAGTATAGCTTTATTGAGTAATTGACACAATCACAGGTGTGTGCTTCATGGTTACTGTGAACGGAGTGAACAGTAAACGCTTCATGAAACAATCCTGCCTACATTTTCGAAAGAAATAGACAAATTTCACAAGATATAGTACAATAATACTGATTTTATCAGATACACCATTACACGCAGGAGGAATACCCCTTTATGAAAGGAATTATTCTTGCCGGAGGCTCCGGCACGCGGTTATATCCGCTGACCATGGTAACATCAAAGCAGCTGCTTCCGGTTTACGATAAGCCGATGATATATTACCCTATGTCTGTTCTTATGAATGCAGGCATCAGGGAGATTTTGATTATTTCTACCATACAGGACACTCCAAGATTCAGGGAGCTTTTAGGAGACGGGCATCAGTTTGGAATCAGCCTGTCCTATGAGGTACAGCCAAGCCCGGACGGACTTGCGCAGGCCTTCATCATAGGGGAGCGTTTTATTGGGAAAGATTCAGTGGCTATGGTTCTCGGAGACAATATTTTTGCGGGCCATGGCCTTAATAAAAGGCTGAAGACTGCTGTGAAAAATGCAAAGCGCGGCAGAGGCGCGACAGTTTTTGGTTATTATGTGGATGACCCGGAACGGTTTGGTATTGTGGAATTTAATCAAGAAGGAAAGGCGGTTTCTATTGAAGAAAAGCCTAAGAAACCAAAGAGCAATTACTGTGTAACAGGACTGTATTTTTATGATAATGCAGTTGTAGAATATGCGAAGAAGCTAAAACCGAGCGCCAGGGGAGAGCTGGAGATTACTGACTTAAATCAGGTATATCTGGAGCAGGGGAAGCTGAATGTAGAGCTTTTGGGACAGGGCTTTACATGGCTGGATACAGGTACTCACGAGAGTCTGGTTGACGCGACTAATTTTATTAAAACTGTTGAATCCCATCAGCACCGTAAAATAGGATGTCTGGAGGAAATTGCATACCTGAACGGGTGGATTACAGCAAAGGACGTTCTAAAAATGTATGAGGTGCTGAAGAAGAATCAGTACGGCCAATATTTAAAAGATGTTTTAGACGGGAAATATCAGGACGGGCTGTACTAGATAAAAAGGATGATAGATAGGAAGGAAGAAAAATATGAATATAATTGTGACCGGAGGAGCCGGTTTTATCGGGAGTAACTTTATTTTTCATATGCTTGGGAAATATCCGGAATACAGGATTGTATGTCTGGACTGTCTGACCTACGCGGGTAATCTGTCTACCCTGCAATCTGTAATGGACAATCCGAATTTTCGTTTTGTCAAAGAGAATATAACAGACAGGGAAGCGGTTTGCAGGCTGTTTGAGGGGGAACATCCGGATATTGTTGTAAATTTTGCTGCGGAGACACATGTGGATCGGTCTATTGAAGCTCCAGAAGTATTTTTGGATACAAATATCAAAGGTACAGCAGTACTTATGGATGCGTGCAGAAAATATGGAATCTCCAGGTATCACCAGGTTTCTACAGATGAGGTGTATGGTGATCTGCCGTTAGACAGGCCGGATTTATTTTTTACGGAGGAAACTCCGATTCACACAAGCAGTCCGTACAGCTCCTCAAAAGCAGGAGCAGATCTTCTTGCGGCGGCATATTACCGTACCTATGGACTCCCTGTTACAATCAGCAGGTGTTCAAATAATTATGGACCCTATCAGTTTCCGGAAAAGCTGATTCCTTTGATGATTGCAAATGCATTAAATGATAAACCGCTCCCGGTATATGGGAAAGGTGAAAATGTTAGAGACTGGCTGTATGTGGAAGATCATTGTAAAGCGATTGATTTAATAATTCATAAAGGCTGCATCGGTGAAGTATATAATATAGGCGGTCATAATGAAATGAGGAATATTGATATTGTTAAGATTATATGCAGAGAGCTTGAAAGGCCGGAAAGTCTTATTACTTATATTGCTGACCGTAAGGGACATGATATGCGGTATGCCATTGATCCGGCAAAGATACATAGAGAGCTTGGATGGCTCCCGGAAACAAAGTTTGCCGATGGAATAAAAAAGACAGTAAAATGGTATCTGGAGCACAGGGAATGGTGGGAAGATATTATTTCCGGGGAATATAGAGAATATTATAAAAGGATGTATTCTAATTAAATGTTATAAAGAGAGGTTAGCTATGAAGGTATTGGTGACAGGGGTTGCAGGACAGCTGGGGCATGACGTCATGAACGAATTGGCTGTACGGGGATATGAGGGAATCGGAAGTGACATTGCGCCAGAATACAGTGGGGCAATGGACGGTTCCGCTGTTACGGCTATGCCTTATATCCAGATGGATATTACAGACAAAAACATGGTGGAATGTAGGATGAGTGAGATAAGTCCGGATGCGGTGGTTCACTGTGCGGCATGGACGGCAGTAGACCTGGCAGAGGAAAAAGAAAATATGGATAAAGTGCGTGCAATCAATGTGAAGGGGACAGAATATATTGCACAGATATGTAAAAAGCTGGACTGCAAGATGGTTTATTTAAGTACAGATTATGTTTTTGACGGCAAGGGAGAGGAACCGTGGAAGCCGGACTGCAAGGACTATAAACCTTTGAATTTCTATGGGCAGACAAAGCTTGAAGGAGAGCTTGCAGTCGATAAGCTTTTGGAAAAATATTTTATTGTCCGTATCGCCTGGGCTTTTGGGAAAAATGGGAAAAATTTTATTAAGACAATGCTTAATCTAGGGAAAAGCCATGATAAAATTACGGTTGTGAATGACCAGGTCGGCACGCCTACATATACCTATGACCTCGCCCGGCTGCTTGTAGATATGGCCGAGACTGAAAAATATGGTTATTATCATGCAACAAATGAAGGCGGTTATATCAGCTGGTATGAATTCACAAATGAAATTTTCTGTCAGGCAGAATTCATGGGGCATACGGAGTATTCAAAAGATAAGGTGTCTGTAGTGCCGGTTTCAACGGAGGAATATAAAATTTCAAAGGCGGCACGCCCTTTTAACAGCAGGCTGGATAAGAGCAAGCTTATAGCGAATGGCTTCAGGCCGCTTCCTGACTGGCAGGATGCATTAAGACGATACCTGAATGAAATTGAATTTTAAGGAGAAACGAATATGGGACAGATAAAGGTGGAGAAAAATGCAGGTGGGATTGAAGGGCTTTGTGTGATTGAACCGGCAGTCCACGGCGATGCAAGGGGATATTTTATGGAAACATATAATCAAAAGGACATGGAAGAAGAAGGACTTACCATGAATTTTGTCCAGGATAATCAGTCGAGCTCTGTAAAGGGAGTCTTACGAGGACTTCATTTTCAGAAGGAATTTCCGCAGGGGAAGCTCATACGGGTTATAAAGGGACATGTGTTTGACGTTGCAGTTGATGTAAGAAAGAGCAGCAGGACATATGGAAAATGGTATGGAATAGATCTTACTGATGAAAATAAAAAACAGTTTTATATACCGGAGGGCTTTGCCCATGGCTTTTTAGTGTTAAGCGATATTGCAGAGGTGTGTTATAAATGTACGGATTATTATCACCCCGGCGATGAAGGCGGGATTGCATGGAATGACCCGGAGATAGGGGTCGCCTGGCCGGGAGTCCTGGGTGAATATAGAGGAAGCGCTTCGGCGGAAGGGTACAGGCTGGCGGATGGGACGGCTTTAAGGCTAAGCGAAAAAGACCAACTATGGAGTGAATGGAACAAATGAAAACATTTATTAAGGTTCTTAAGAAAGTGCTGTGTGGGGCAGGTACAATATTAGCAGTGATATTGACCGTACTGGCATCATTGATTTGCTTTAGTATTGAGTGGATGTTTAATACATGGAGTAATCTTACAATGGATGAGCTGCTGTTTCATCTGACTGCTCCGTTAGAGGGTACAAATGAGGGGATGATAAAGGAATATTTCAGTCTGTGTGTTGCGCCGACAGTTTTACTGTTGCTTTTTATGTTAATATTATTTTGTGCGTGGCGCGGTAAAAAGAAATATTATGCTGTCATTTGTGCCGGAATAGTAGTTTCTTTGGCCGTGACAGGGACTACTGTGCGCAGTGCTTGGAATAATCTGGATGTCGGCGAATATGTAGAGGCGCAGAAAACAGACTCGGATTTTATTGAGGCTAATTATGTAAACCCTGCTGATGTGGAAATTACATTTCCGGAGAAGAAGAGAAATTTGATTTATATTTTTTTGGAATCTATGGAAATTACCTATGCAGATAAAGAAAATGGCGGCGGATTTGATGAAAATACAATAGTAGAATTGACAAGGATTGCCCAGGAGAATGAAGATTTTTCGGGAAATCAGTCATACCTAAATGGTGGATATTCAATGCCGGGAAGTACATGGACGATGGCAGGAATGTTTGCGCAGACGTCAGGACTGCCATTAGACATTTCAATTAGTGGCAATGACATGGATACACAAAATTCATTTTTTCCAGGAGTACTGACTTTGGGAGATATTTTGGAAGATGCTGGATATTCGCAGACACTGCTGATTGGATCAGATGCTGTGTTTGGCGGGAGAAAATTGTATTTTACAGAACATGGAAACTATGATATATGTGATTATTACTATGCCGTAGAAAAGGGGCAAATTCCTGCTGATTACAGGGTTTGGTGGGGATACGAGGATAAAAGGTTATTCAAATTTGCAAAAGAAAGAGCTATGGAGCTTGCAGAACAAAACGAGCCGTTTAATTTAACAATTCTGACAGTAGATACGCATTTTGAGGATGGGTATCCATGTGAATTATGTCAAGATACTTTTGGTGATAATGTCTATGCTAATGTAATGGCATGTTCTAGTAATCAAGTTGATGAATTTATAAAATGGTTACAACAACAAGAGTTTTATGAGAATACAACGGTTGTTTTGATGGGAGATCACCCTACAATGGACAGTAATTTTTGTGAAAATGTCGATGAGGATTATGTAAGACGGGTATATACAGCATACATCAATCCAGTAATAGAAGCACAGACGGAAACCGAAAGAAGTTATACAACATTGGATAGTTTTCCAACAACTTTGGCAGCTTTAGGGATTGAAATAGAAAATGATAGGTTAGGATTGGGAACAAATCTATTTTCGAAGACACAGACCTTAACTGAGCGATTTGGAATCGATACAGTCCGAAAAGAGCTAAGTAAAAAATCAGAGTTTATGATAAAACTTGCAAATATAGATAAAAATACCAAAGATTTAATGATACGCGAGGGAAGATTACCTGTAGCAGATGTATCGGTAGATGCTTATCAATATGAGACTGGCAGTCTTCCAGTAAGTGTGACGAACATAAGGAATATGCAGAATGATATTGCTTCGGTAATGCTTGCAGTTTGGACAAATGAAGATCAAAGTGACTTGCAGTGGATTGAGATGGGAGAAATCGAAGAGGAGTGTTACTATATAAATGTAAATGTTTCTAATTTCAATTATAAAGAAGGTGAATATTACATTCAAGGATATGTGGTTGATAGTTTGGGTGAACAGTACCAAATAGGTGAAGCAGTAGGAATTGTGAACTAGTAGTTAGCGGTGTATCTAAAAGGGCATGACTTATGAAAGTCTGACATTATGTCCTCATATCTGAAAAAATGGGAGAATATTTATATATAGAAATATCCTCCCATTTTTTGTGAGATTTATAGTCTGGTATTCAGAAATGCAAATCTACTTTTGATAATTTTGGAATTCCCTTCTTGTAATATGAGATTATAGTATAAATATTAGGAACAAAGAAATATAAATTATTGAAATTTGTACTTGTAAAAAAAATACACTTATATTATAATAAAGGTGTTCACAAAAATAAAAAGGATGATGATTATGAACATACAAAATTATGAAATAATGAACGAATTGACAGAAAATTTATATATTACACAACGTAAAATTGCAGAGCATACTGGATATTCAGTCGGTAAAGTGAATGGAGCTTTAAAAGAATTGGAGAGAGAAGGATATATAGACAGCAATTTTGCGCTAACTGATAAGGCAGAACTTGAATTAAGCCTAAAACGGCCTAAAAATGCAGTGATTCTTGCAGCTGGATATGGTATGAGAATGGTTCCAATTAATGTTGAAGAGCCTAAAGGACTGCTTGAGGTGCATGGTGAACCATTAATTGAACGAATCATATGTCAGTTGCAGAAAGTAGGAATAAAGGATATATATGTGATTGGTGGATTTATGAAGGAACGTTATGAGTATTTGATTGATAAATATGGGATAAAACTTATTTATAGTCAATCATATTCATCAAAAAATAATCTTCATTCCTTGAATTGTATAATAGATAAAATAGGTAATAGCTATATCATACCCTGTGATATATGGTGTGCAAAAAATCCATTTTCTGTACATGAATGGTATTCATGGTATATGATTACAGATGAACTGTCAGAGAAAAGCTTTGTAAAAGTAAACAGAAAAAGAGAATTAGTGCGTGTTAAAAAAGGAGAAATAGGCAATGTAATGATAGGAATCAGCTACATTCTTAGTAAGGATGCTGAAGCATTCAAAGTCAGGATGAAGGATTATGCCGCGAGAAAGGAATATGATCAGGCTTTCTGGGAAACGGCATTATTTGATTCGGAAAATGTTATTTTAGGGGCGAGAACAAGAAATTCTGGAGAGATATATGAAATAAACACTTATGAACAATTACGGGAGTTGGATACTAATTCAAATCAGCTGAAGTCGGATATATTAGGGTTAATTGCAGAGATATTACAGTGTCAAATTAATGATATAAAGAAGATAAAGGCATTAAAGAAAGGAATGACAAATCGTTCTTTTGAGTTTTCGTGTAAAGGGAAACATTATATCATGAGAATTCCAGGTGAAGGAACCGAAAGTCTGATTAATCGGAAAAATGAGTATAGTGTATACCAAGAACTGGATGGAAAAGATATTACAGACCCAGTATGTTATATATCGGCAGAAAATGGGTATAAGTTGACAGAATATATTGAAAATGCAAGGAATTGTGACTGTACTTGTGATGAAGATGTAAAAAAATGTATGGATTATTTAAGAAGATTCCATGAGCAGGGGTTTAAAGTTCAACACGAATTTAATTTATTTGAACAAATTGAAAAATATGAGGGATTAAGAGGGGATGAACCATCGATTTATAAGGATTATGCTGAAACAAAAAGAAAGATATATGAATTGAAAGTATTTGTAGACAAACAGCCAAAATGTATAGGTCTGACACATATAGATGCAGTATGTGATAATTTCTTGCTAACAGATGAAAAAATATATTTGATTGATTGGGAATATGCCGGTATGCAGGATGTGCATGTTGATGTTGCTATGTTTGCCATTTATGCAATGTATAACAGGAATCAGGTAGAAAAATTGATTAAATATTATTTTGATGAAATACCATCTAAAGAAGTAAAGATAAAAATATATTGTTATATTGCTATTTGCGGCTTTTTGTGGAGTAACTGGTGTGAGTATAAGAGGACATGCGGGGTAGAATTTGGAGAATATTCTTTGTGTCAATATCGGTTTGCAAAAGAATATTATAAGATTGTACAAGAAGAATTAAGTCATTTGAAGGAGAATAACTAATGCATAGTGTGAAAAGGGCAATTATTTTAGCGGCAGGTAAAGGAAACAGAATGCTTCCAGTAACAGAAAAAATACCAAAACCTATGATTAAAGTCCATGGTGTTAGGATGATTGACACAATTCTTCGTGGCCTGAAGAATAATGGCATTAATGAAGTTTATGTGGTAGTAGGGTACTTAAAAGAACAGTTTGACGTACTGAAACAAGAATATTCAGGTGTAACGTTAATAGAGAATCCGTACTATGCTGTATGCAATAATATTTCTTCATTGTATGTGGCCAGAGATTTTTTAGAAGATGCGATTATTTTAGACGGTGATCAGATTATTTATAATGATAGAATTCTTGCTCCTCAATTTGAATTATCTGGATATAACTGCGTGTGGACGGATAAAGCTACAGAGGAATGGTTGCTTGACGTTGAAGATGGTATTGTGAAAGCTTGTAGCAGAACAGGAGGAAAAGAAGGTTGGCAGTTATATAGTATTTCTAGATGGACTGCTGAAGATGGGAAAAAGTTGAAAAATCATTTGGAATTGGAGTTTGAACAAAAGAATAACCGACAGATTTATTGGGATGATGTTGTAATGTTTTGTCATCCGGAAGATTATAGGCTGGGAATTTGGAAAATGAAAAAAGAGGACATTATAGAGGCTGATAGTTTAAATGAGCTTGTGGCTTTAGATAGAATTTACAGTATTTATATTAAAGGAGGAGATGAAAATGCATAAAGAATTAATTCGAGAAACTCAAAAAGGTAAAATTGACTGGATGATCACACTGCTTCCATTGTTTTTTGTTATCGTGCTAAGTATATTATTTTTTATAATACCTGAACAGTCAAATAGGGTGTTAAGTCAGATTCGATTTTTCTTTGGAGATACTTTTGGTACATATTATCTTGTGATTGGATTGGGTGTTTTCCTGTTGTCAATTTATATTGCAGGATCAAAATATGGAAATATTGTGCTTGGAGCGCCGAACGAAAAACCAAAGTATTCTTTTTTTGCATGGGGCTCCATGATGTTTACCTGTGGGTTGGCAGCAGATATCTTGTTTTATTCATTTTCAGAGTGGGTTCTTTATGCTTCAGACCCACATATTGCAGAAATGGGAAGTATACAGGACTGGGCGAGCGTCTACCCTCTGTTTCACTGGAGCTTTATCCCTTGGGGCTTTTATTTGGTGTTGGCGGTAGCTTTTGGGTTTATGCTTCATGTTCGTAGGAGAGAACGTCAGAAATATTCAGAAGCATGCCGTCCGTTATTGGGAAAACATACAGATGGTGTTTGGGGAAGGGTAATAGATTTATTGGCTGTATTCGCATTGCTGGCAGGAACAGCTACCACATTTAGTTTAGCAACACCATTAATGTCAAGCGTTATTAATAACTTGTTTCATGTGGAATTTAATCGTACTTTAGTTACAATTTTAATACTGATTGTTACATGTTTTATATATACTTATTCGTTATTACATGGATTTAAGGGAATCAGCTTGCTTGCCAAGGCATGTATTTACCTGTTTTTCGGACTGCTGGCTTACGTTTTAGTTTTTGGCGGTGAAACAAGATATATTATAGACACAGGGTTTTCCGCGTTTGGAAGAATGATCCAAAACTTTTTTGAACTTTCAACTTATACGGATCCGCAGAGAAACACCAGTTTTCCGCAGAATTGGACAATATATTATTGGGCTTACTGGATGGTTTGGTGTATTGCAGCGCCATTTTTTATCGGAAGTATTTCCAGAGGAAGAACAGTAAAACAAACGATACTTGGAGGATATATTTTTGGTGTGGGTTCTACCATTGTGAGTTTTGTGATTTTAGGGAATTATTCATTAGGACGGCAGGTGGAAGGAGTAAATGACTTTCTTGTAAAATATCAAAATACAGGTGATTTGTATGAACTTATTATAGATATTATCCAGACATTACCATGCGCGCCATTTGTATTAATACTTTTGTTACTCACAATGATAGCATTTTATGCAACATCCTTTGATTCCATTGCTCTGATTGCATCTTGCTATAGCTATCATCGATTGAGTGAAGATGAAAGCCCCCATAAGCTTATTCAATTAATGTGGTGTATTTTATTGATTTTGCTTCCGATTGCACTTGTTTTCTCTGAAAGTTCCATGAGCAACCTGCAGTCAGTAAGTATAATTGCTGCTTTTCCGTTAGGAGCAGTAATTGTACTAATTGTGATGAGTTTTATGAAAGATGCGGGAGAATACTTGGGAGAAAAAACAAAAAAGGACTCTTAGTGGTCCTTTTTTTAATACTAACCTTTATAGGAAATACTGACAAAACATTTGATTCATGGTATGATACAATAAAATAGTATGGAGGACTAATTATGAAGAGTAAGAACAATCTATTAGTATCATTTTTATTAGTAGTTTCCCTTATATTAAGCCCTTGTTGTTCCGTATGTGCCGACTCATCAGGTGATTTGTCAGATGAACAGCTGGAAAAAATTGAGGAAGATGCCTCGGTAGAAGTGCAGGAGAATACTGAGCCAGAAGATTCGTTAGTGCCAGATGAGGAGAATTTGCTTTCTGTTGAAAATATAGAAGAGAATAATGATATACAAACGCTGGTTCAAGATACAGCTTATCAGGGGAAGGCTGTGGATGACAGTGGCAATTTTACCAATGTTGTTGTTTTTGTGGAATTTGCAGATACAGTACATAATCATACGGATTCTATATGGGGTGAGTGTTACCGGAAAAATCCAAACTTATTAGGATTATTTCAAGGGGACGATGCACATCCGCGTGCAATGAAAAGATATCTGCAGAATATTTCTTTTGGACAGATGGAAGTCGCAAATATTTTTCCACAGTATAGTGCAGATGAAAATAAGATTTATCCATATGTTTTGAAAAATAATACAGACTATTATGCTGACGACAGAGTAAATGGGGATACTCATATAATACAGGAAGTGACAGAAATTTTAGCTTCTTCAAACCAGATATCTTTGGATATAAATCTTGACAGAAACAGTGATGGGTGTATTGATAACTTAATGATTATTGTACCGTGTGAAACCGGTAATAAAAATGAAAAGTTTTATGGACATAAATCAGTTTATAGTGGAACGGAAACTGTAAATTCGAAACAAATAGCCCATTATACATTGCTTCCTGAAGGTTCAGTCTATTTAGGATCAGGACAAAGCGGTGTTATGATACATGAGTTTTTGCATACATTGGGGTGTCCGGATTTATATATAGTTGAGGGCGGTACGACAGGATGTGTTCCTGTAGGAAATTGGGATATTATGGCGACTACTAGTATGTATGTGCAATATCCACTTGCTTATCTTAGAGCAGAATATTTAAATTGGTTCACTATTCCTATAGTGACAGATTCGAAGCAAAAATATTCTCTTTATGCAGCCTCCACTGCGACTTCAAATACAAAGAATAATCAGGCAGTAATATTAAAAACCGATTATTCATCATCGGAATTTTTCGTTTTGGAATATAGAAAAAAGGGTGTTCAGGATTCGGCTGATCCAACAAAACAGGATTATGATTGCAAGATTCCAGGTTCTGGGCTTGTTATATATCGTGTAAATGTGGGAGTTAAGGAAGGCAATTCTTTTGCACCTCCCTATATGATATATATTTTTGGACAAAATGATACATCTGATGATAATGGATATGAGAAGGCAGATTACAGCCGTATGCAGACCTCTTTTCTATCATCAGAGAGTGGCAGGACATCATATGGCAGCAGCGATAAGAATGATGCTTTGGCTGAAAATGCACTTACATATTCGGACGGAACGAATAGTGGGATTGTAATTAGTAATGTTGGGAGCGCACAGGGAGACCAGATTTCTTTTGATATCACTTTCACGGATACAGATGAAGCTTCAAAATGGACATTGGAATCAGAAGACACAACTGGACTTTCAATGAGTGTATTAGATTCTTGCAGGAACGATAATGGAGATTTGCTATACCTTGCGCAAACGGATTATGCATCAGGATTATCGGCTTTACTGGAATACAGTGATGGAAAGTGGACTCAGACAGCAGAAGGCCCAAAAGGAAGAGGACATAAGATAGGGATATATGGTGGTGAGATATATGTAGCATACTTAGATACGTCAAATTATGTACGGTTGGCAAAATGGAACGGAAATGAATGGGTGCAGCTATTTAAGTCAACCGATTGTGCAAATGAGATCGCACTGGAGACAAGCAGCAAGAGTGTTTGCTTTACCTACGCTAATCAAAATGGAGATGCAGTATATGCATTTGAATATTCAGAATCAGCAGGAATAAAAAAACTAGGAGACAAGGTGGGAAAATCCACAGGAGGAGCAGCTAATGCAGTGCTTTGTGTAGAAGGTGAGGATATAGTTATTGGATATCGAGAAGCATTTAATAATAATTACTTATATGTGAAAAAATATGATAGAAAGACGGATTCATGGAACGCTCTCTTAGACGGAACTATGCAGGGGAACAGTGTGGTTGTTAAACAGAAGGGTTCTTTGGTTTATTTACTGAAAAATGGAACAACTTATGGAAATAATGGGAGTTATTTGTATGTATACGATTTAAATTCTACAAATGGCAGTTGGATACAGGTTGGTGCGAATGAAGTGACTACACAGTCAGTACATGAGGCAGATATATGTTTTAATAGTTCTATCCCTTATATTGCTTATAGCGATGGAAACTCAAAAGCTTATGTGATGGAGTATAAAAATGAGCAATGGTCACAACTCGGCATAAGAGTCTCAAATCAGAATATGTCTGGTCTAAAAGTTTATTATGAAAATGAGAAAATATATACTACATTTTTAGATTTGGTTACAGGCAGGATAACGGTCCGCTCTTTTGTTGTTAAGGGAGAACAGGAGAATATACCAATCGACTCAGTAATATTAAATAAAGAAAATAGTATTTTAAGTTTAGGAGAAAGTGAAGTACTGACGGCAGTTGTTATTCCAGCTAATGCAACGGAATTAAAAATATTGACATGGTCAAGCAGTAATTCTTCCGTGGCAGCCGTAGATTCTAACGGAAAAGTTACGGGTAAAAAAGTAGGAAATGCAGTGATAAGTGTACAAACCTCCAATGGTAAGACGGCATCATGTAATTTCGAAATAGTAAATTCTAATTGGAGGAATAATACAATTGGATACTGGTATAGAAATCCGGATGGGTCTTATCCATATAATCAGTGGAAATACATTGATGGCTTTTGGTATTATTTTGATCCATCAGGATACAGAGTGACAGGATGGAAGCTTTTAGGAAATACTTGGTATTATATGCAAGATGATGGAAAGATGGTTACTGGGGACAGAACTATCGGAAACAGTGAATATTATTTTGCCACCAGCGGAGCAATGGTGAAAGGATGGCAGCAAAGAGAAAATAACTGGTATTACTATTCGTCTAGCGGGGCAATGTTAAAAGAAGCCTGGGAGCTGTTAGGGGGAAACTGGTTTTATTTTGCATGTGACGGAAAGATGGTAACAGGTGAGAAAACCATAGGAGGCCAAAGTTACTTCTTTATGGATAGTGGAGCGATGATGAAAGGATGGTTAAAGAGAAATAACATCTGGTATTATTATTTGCCTGGTGGAGCAATGGTAAAAAGCAGTTGGCAGTTATTAGGAGGAATTTGGTATTACTTTGAAGATGATGGAAAGATGGTAACAGGTGAAGAAAGGATCGGAGGCCAGGATTATTATTTTAATGCTAACGGAGGAATGGTCAAAGGATGGGTGTGGAGAAATAATAATTGGTATTACTATTTGCCTGGAGGAGCGATGGCAAAGGGTGGATGGCAGCAGTTGGAAGGAGTTTGGTATTACTTTGAGGATAGTGGAAAGATGGTGACGGGAGAGAAAATTAT
The DNA here is from genome assembly GCA_949502235.1 of uncultured Lachnospiraceae bacterium. Lineage (GTDB taxonomy): Bacteria > Bacillota > Clostridia > Lachnospirales > Lachnospiraceae > CAPEBR01. Next base: position 40,852 of record CATBDC010000033.1, read on the forward strand.
AGGAGAAAAAGAATACTATTTTAAATCTAATGGAGCAATGGTAAAGGGCTGGCTTCAAAAAGAAGACAACTGGTACTACTATTTATCAAATGGAGAAATGGTAAAAGGGGAATGGAAATTTCTAGGAGGAGGCTGGTATTACCTGAAAGAAGATGGTAGAATGGCGGTAAGTGAATGGATAGATAAATATTATGTTGATTCAAATGGCAGAATGGTTTAATTGAAAGAAGAAATGTTGACAAAGCATAAAGAAGCAGGGTAAAATAATCGAAGTGAGATATGAGAAAGGTTGAAAGGATTGCAAAATGGAAGATATAAACAATGAAGATAATAAAAGAATAACAGAAACGATCCATAAAAAAATACTACAAGTTGAGATGTTTGGGAAACCCATTATTTTAGTAAATATTGGAGTTAGGGGGAGAATATGAAAAGAGTCCTTATATTTTTATTTATAGGTACTGTGATAGCATTAGGAGGGTGTGGTAGCCAGGAAGATAGATTGCCGGAAAAGGTTGAGGAAACGATTGAAGATGAAGATGAAGAAGCAGATAATAATGAAAAGGAAGCAAAATTCATTGAAGAAAATGAGTTGGAACGGCAAAGAAAGGAAATACAAGTATACTATATTGATGAAAATGGAAAGTCTGCCGGAAAGGAAGTAGAGATTGAAGACGAAAACGATATATGGACAGCATTACAAAGCGCAGGAATATTGACAGAGCAATGTAAACTTTTAAAATTTGAAGTGAATGAAAGCGAAAAAAAGATTGATTTGGATTTTAATAGGGATCTAGGCGAGTATATCAGAAGAATGGGGACAACAGGAGAGGTTGAGATAATTGGATGTATAGTAAATACGTATTTGGATGCATATGAGTGTGAGAAAATCAGATTAACAGAAGAAGGTCAGGAATTTTCAACAGGACATGGGGCAGCTGTGTCTGAATATATAGGAAGAATAGCCATTTAAAGAGGAGGACGTTAAAATGAGAATAAAGAATAAAATCTCAAAAAGTATTGTCGGTATATTATTAGGCGCTATGTTTATAATGTCTATTCCGATGCCGGGTGTAAAGGCGGAAGAAGTACAACCAGAGATAGAGGAAAAAGCTGTAAATGCTACTGAAGAGATAGTCAGCAATGAGGAAGAGGTTATAAATAAGGAGCCAGAGAATTTAGATTCATTGCAGACGGAGGATGTATTACAAAAAGTAGATAGCAGATTGAATTATATTTACATAGAATCTCCATATCTGAAAGTATCAGAAACCCAAAATGTTGTTATTTCATGGGGAGATGGTTCTGAAGATATATCTGCTATGCGTCTGGTATACCAAAAGAATAATGAGGAATATGGAGAATGGGAGTGCAGTGTACAGCAGGAAGAGTTGTTTTTATTTTCATGGGAAATAAAGGAAGAGACTGCAATAGGAACTTATAATGTGACTGCAATTAGATTTACACAAAACGGAGAAGAAAGGGAATTTAGATTTGATACATCAGATACAAACGTTGAATTTGAAGTGAGTATGGAGCATGAAGTATATCCGTTGGCAGAAATGGAGCAGGCACCGGCTATGTCGGTTATGACTTTGAACGAAAATGGATCAGTAGAGGGGCAAGATAGTATTGAAGAAGCTTTGGAGGATGTAACAGAGGGTAATCCAGTATCTTTACAATCGGATATAGAATATAGTCGTAATACTAAGGCAGAAGATGATAGTATTGTTGTAGCTTTAGATGCAGGACATGATCACTTAGATGCAGGTGCAAATTATAATGGGCTGGCAGAGGAAATTTTGACATTAAAGATTGCAAATTACTGTAAAAAGGAATTAGAGGAATATGCAGGTGTAAAGGTATATATGACAAGAACCTCTAATCAATGCCCGGTTGGAGTTACAACATATCCACATGCGGGAGCGTGTATTTGGGAACGGGTGAAAAGAGCAGCAGAAGCAGGAGCAGATATTTTTGTAAGCTTACATTTAAATGCTTCAGTTGCATCATCTGCACATGGAGCAGAAGTTATTATACCAAATACAAGTTGGAAACCTGAACTGAATTCGGAAGGACAGGCTTTGGCAGAAAAAATTTTAGCCGAGTTATCTACATTGGGATTGGAAAAAAGAGGAATCTATTATAAAAATGCCACAGATGGAGATACTTATCAGGATGGAAGTATAGGAGATTATTTTGCAGTACAAAATGCTGGTAAAGAATACTCATTGCCAGGTATTATTGTAGAGCATGCATTTATTTCTAATCAAGGTTCGGTAGATCAGAATTTAGTTACCTCTGAGGCTGGCCTTAAATCGTTGGGAGTGGCTGATGCAAAAGGAATTGCTACATATCTTGGAGCAAAAAAAGGTTTTTGGGAAAAAGTAGGAGATGGATATAAATTTAACTGTGGAAATAATAATTACCTGAAAGAGCAGTGGTTAAGAGCCGGCGGGTGGTATTATCTGGATGCAGATGGGTTTAGAGTGAGTGGATGGAGAAATATAGGAGGTTCTAGATATTATTTTAGCGAATCTGGTCGAATGCTTACCGGATGGAGAGCTGAAGGGGATAAATGGTATTACTTAAATAAAGATGGCAGTATGCAAAAAGGTTGGAAGTACATAGGTCAGTTTTATTACTATTTTGATGATTCAGGGGAAATGGTAACAGGCTGGCACAATATAGGGATATTCAAATATTATTTCGGACCAAGTGGAAACATGTATATAGGCTGGCAGACGATAGACGGTAAAAAGTACTATTTCGGACCGAGTGGAAACATGTATACAGGCCAACAGATAATAGATGGCAAGATATGTAATTTTGGAAATGATGGTGTATTTCAGGGAGAAAAGGCAGTAGGCTGGCAAAAGGAAGAGGATGTATGGTATTACTATAATGAAGACGGAAGCATGCAGAAAGGCTGGAAATATATAGGCCAGTTTTATTATTACTTTGATGATGAGGGAAAGATGCTGACGGGCTGGCAGACCGTAGGGATATTTAAATATTATTTCGGACCAAGTGGAAACATGTATATAGGGTGGCAGACGATAGACGGTAAAAAGTATT
>CATBDC010000034.1 GCA_949502235.1 uncultured Lachnospiraceae bacterium
TTGATAAAGGGTAATTAAGGCATAAATGAATATCTGTGTTGTAGCAACCTCTTTCCATTCCCTTCATGCGATAGGGATAATTCAATTAAAAATCAAAAAGAACGGATAGGAAAGGAATAGATAATTTATCATTCTGTAATTTATACTTTCGTATTTTATATATCTATATTTTATTGCGTTGGTTTTCCCTGCGTTGGAAAATCCAATGTTGGATTTTCCGGTGTAGGATTATCTGTGATTGGATTATTGCTGTAACTGTCATTCAACTTGGGGGAAGAATAGACTGTATATTCCATTTCCCGAAGCAATCCCTTTTCATCTCGTATTCTGTTGCGGGGAATATATCCTGCCTGCTCCAGTTCGTGTATAACCGCTGTAATAGCGTCTAAACCCTCCTTATTGATAAGCTAACCCTTGCAGGGTAAAATGCCATTCCGGGGGCAAGAGCATTTGACAGAGCAATCCTTTTGCCCGTAGGGATAACTGGCGGTTGCGTAAGTGGGGGTTTGACATAATCGTATAATCTTTGACTTTTTCTGCTCTGAATACTGGCATAATAGGCTTGTCCTTTCTTTTAGTGTGAAAGCCGAAGTCCACAGCTTTGAGGGGCGTGTGGGTATGCGTCTTAGTGATTATATTGTGCGTGTTCTGATTTACTGCAATCTTCCCGGTTTGCTTCGCCGAAACGCTGATAGTGGACAATTTCCCGTTCTCTTAAGAAGCGGATAGGATCGCAGACTTCCGGAACTTTTACAAGACGGAGGATATTGTCGTAGGTGGTCCTTGCTTTCTGCTCTGCTGCGACCTTGTAAAGACAACAGCGGCAGAAAACGTACAATGATTTCCGTACAGGAAAGATTAAACCAGCGGATATTGTTGTATTTTTCAATAGCTCTGGCAACACGGTTCATGCTGTGATTGCCGGCAGGAATCAGACTATCTATCATGCATGGTACGAGGATGTCGGAACTATCAATCTACAGAATCATAATCCGCATGAAAAAAATTAAAAATCTTAAATAAGCATTGCCTATACGATAATATTCTGATAAAATCAGGATAAAATAAACAGAAAAGGAGTGTTTAGACTATGATACAAATTCGGCCTGTTTCTGACCTTAGAAATAAATTCCCAGAAATTGAAACTATCGTAAACAGTGGAAAACCTGTTTATCTTACAAAGAATGGCTACGGAGCTATGGTAGTTTTGAGCTTGGAGGAATACGCAAATCTGACAGATGATATAGAGATGAAACTTGACGAAGCCGACAGGCAGGCGGCAATGACGGAAGAAAGGCTTTCCCATGAAACCGTATTCAGCAATGTAAGGAGTACGATACATGGAAAATAAAGTTTATCATCTTCGCTATCTGCCGATTTTTGAACAGGATTTAATCAATACAGCGAGTTACATTACCAATGTTTTAAAAAATGAGGACGCTGCGCTGCGTTTGATTGATGATGTAGAGGCTGCGATTCTGGAAAGGCTGAATAATCCGCTTGCTTTTGAACCATACGTTTCCGCAAAAAATATAGTGGTAGATTTGACACTACCTAATGTTAAAGAGAGGTGGTTGAAATGAAACTCTGCATTGTATCAACTGGAATAGTTATAATACTTTGAAAATAACAGGAGGACTTAAAATGACTATTCCAGAGAATATGCTTTATCCCCGTACAGGAGATAAAGAAACAATTTATTTAAAAAATGCAATCTCAAATCCCAATATAATAGTTGGCGATTTTACAATGTATAATGATTTCGTAAATGACCCGATGCTATTTGAGAAAAATAATGTATTATATCATTACCCTATAAATCAAGACAAACTTGTGATTGGGAAATTTTGTTCGATTGCCTGTGGCGCAAAATTCCTGTTTAACAGTGCAAACCATACATTATCTTCATTATCTACTTATCCATTTCCATTGTTTTTTGAAGAATGGAATTTGGAGAAAAAAGCTGTAACACAGGCTTGGGATAATAAGGGTGATATTATTGTTGGAAATGATGTGTGGATTGGATATGAAGCTGTTATTTTAGCGGGTGTCCATATCGGAGATGGTGCGGTTATCGGCACACGGGCTGTTGTCACAAAAGATGTACCGCCTTATACGATTGTAGGTGGAGTTCCAGCAAAACCAATAAAAAAGCGTTTCCCAGAAAAAACCATTTCAATGTTGCTGGATATGCAGTGGTGGAATTGGTCTAATGATAAAATTGCTCTCAGCATTAAAGCAATACAAGCTGGAAAGATTGACAAATTACAATAGCAGCTATTTTGATAAATAGGACGGTGATATTATGTGTCAAAACAAAAAAAGAAAAAATGATGTCTTACTCCATGCAAAGTCAGTAAATAAAAACGCTATTTGCATGGAGTGACAAAGCGTAAATGCTGGCTTTGCTTTTAAAAGGTAAAAAGTTGAAGGAGTGAGCCTGCATGAAATATATAAAAGCTGATTTGATACTCCCTACTGCTCTAATTGAAGAATTACAAAGGTACATTCAAGGTGGTGAAAATAAAAAGGGCTGGGGTGAATTGAGCGGCTATAAACATGAGATTGATGAACGAAATCGTAAAATCCAGATGGAATATACAAAAGGAAAATCTATTGAGGATTTAGCAGAACAATATTTTCTTTCTGTTCATTCAATCCGAAAGATAATTTATAAGTAATGTCTAGGAGAGGTTTGCTATAATGCAGCCTCTTCATTTTAGTGTAAAGAATGATTCTGTAAGTAACAGTATATTGTAGCCTATTTCGGACTGCATGCATATAAAAATATATGTTTTGAAAAAGTGCTATTTTTATCTCCAATTGTTGATATGGAATATTTAATAAAAAATATGTTTTTATGGTTTGATGTTTCTGAAGCTGAATTAAAGAAAAAAAACAAGATTGCAACTCCGATTGAAACCTTATCATGGGATTATTACCAGTTTGTAAAAAACAATCCTATTGAACAATGGAGTTCTCCAACCTATTTGCTTTATGGGAACAAAGATATATTACAATCCACAGAAATTGTTCATAATTTTGCAAGAAAATTTCAATGCCTGTTGACTGAATCAAAAGATAGTGAACATTCCTTTTTGAATAGCTCAGACAGAAAAATCCTTTCTAATTGGATAAAAGGAAACCTATAAATACAAGGTTACATTCCATTCATAAAATGTCCTCCATTCCTCTTGACAACTACTATAAATTATAGTAGTATTGGCTTTGTAGTTCAGATGCTGTAATTTATACTATTATATTTTATACTTTATGTCATGAGAAAGGAGATTTTTACATGAACAAGCAAAGCAGTAAAATGGAACTCTTAGGAAATGCCCCAATACCAAAGGCTCTTATGGCAATGGGAATCCCTACTATGCTGGGTATGATGGTAAATGCCGTCTATAATCTGGTGGACGCTTATTTTGTGGGCGGCTTGGGTACATGCCAGATGGGAGCGATTTCAGTTGTTTACCCTCTTGGTCAGGTGGTTGTAGGCTTGGGATTGCTGTTTGGAAATGGTGCGTCTTCCTATCTTTCCAGATTATTAGGAAAGGGAGATAAAGAAAAAGCAAATCAAGTGGCGAGTACCGCACTGTACAGCAGTGTTGCCGCAGGTGCGGTTATGATTATTTTGTCTATGATTTTTCTTCGTCCTATTTTAAAGCTTTTGGGAGCAACGGACAGTATCATGCCCTATGCAGTGACTTATGCCGGTATTTATATTATTTCCTGTATCTTCAACGTATTTAATGTCACAATGAATAATATTGTAACAAGCGAGGGTGCGGCAAAGACAACAATGTGTGCGCTGATGACCGGCGCAATACTGAATATCGGTTTAGACCCTCTATTCATCTATGTATTTGATATGGGAGTTGCCGGTGCAGCAATCGCAACCGCAATCTCACAGATTGTTTCAACGTCCGTATATTTGGTATTTGTCCGAAAGAAAAAGAGTATCTATCGCTTTAAGATAAAGAATTGCTCTTTTACGAAAGAAATCATGTCGGAGATATTTAAGATTGGAATACCAACTTTAGTGTTTCAAATATTGACAAGTCTTTCGATTTCTCTTGTCAATACACGGGCAATGGCATACGGGGATTCTGTGATTGCCGGTATGGGTGCTGTGACAAGGATTGTATCTATGGGAAGTCTGATGGTATTCGGATTTATCAAAGGATTTCAGCCGATTGCAGGATATAGTTACGGCGCGAAAAAGTTTGACCGATTACAGGAGGCAATCAAAACTTCTATCCTATGGTCTACGGTATTTTGCGTTATTTATGGGTTGATATTAGCAATATTTTCAGAGGGAATCATATCCCAATTTACAAAAGATGATTTGGAAATGATTCATGCGGGAACAAAGTCGTTACGCATAAATGGTATTTCGTTTATCCTGTTTGGATTCTATACGGTGTATTCCTCATTGTTCCTTGCACTTGGAAAAGGATTGGCAGGATTCATCTTGGGAGCTTGCAGACAGGGGATCTGCTTTGTACCTGTGATTTTGATTCTCCCTGCACTCTGGGGGATCAATGGGATTCTGTATGTTCAGCCGATAGCAGATGTTCTTTCTGCCATAATCACTGTATTTATGGCATTGCATTTACATAAGGAATTAGTATTTCTGTAGTTCCCATATCAAAAGACGTGTATAGATAATATTTTCTCTCATAACGTACAAGCATTTTTGCATACTTTGTAATATATTGCAGTGAGGTGATTACTTGCCAAATGATACAAAAATAGTTTGCAGAAATGTGTTTAAGACAAAGGAAAAAGCGGCATTTACAAAAGAATACACACGAAAATGGATAGAATTAATCAATGAATTTGAAAGGAATATTTGTTTTGGCTTCTCTGAAAAAGAGAACAAAACATTATGAGTACGAAATCTAAGGTTGCTATATATTGCCGCTTATCAGAAGAAGATAGAAACAAACAATCAGAAACAGACGACAGTAACAGTATTCAGAATCAAAAGTCAATGTTATTGCAGTATTCGTTAGAACAAGGCTGGGAAGTCGCAGGTATTTACAGTGATGATGATTACGCCGGCGCAGACAGACGGCGGCCAGAATTTAACAGACTATTAGCAGACGCAAGGGAGCATAAGTTTGATATTATCCTCTGTAAGACACAGTCCAGATTCACCAGAGAATTAGAGTTGGTGGAGAAATACATTCACGGACTATTCCCCATATGGGGGATTCGTTTTATCAGTATTGTTGATAATGCAGATACCGCTAATAAAGGAAATAAAAAGTCAAGACAGATTAACGGACTTGTAAATGAGTGGTATTTGGAGGATATGTCGGACAATATCAAAAGTGTTCTGACTGACAGACGGAAAAACGGACATCATATCGGGGCATTTGCTTTATATGGATACAAAAAAGACCCGGATATAAAAGGACATTTGATTATAGATGAAGAAGCTGCACAGGTCGTCAGAGAAGTTTTTACCCTGTTTTCACAGGGGTATGGAAAGACAGCTATTGCCCGTATGCTGAACGACAGAGGGGTTCCAAATCCTACGGAATACAAACGGATTCACGGATTGCGTTATCAGCAGCCGAAAAGGAAAAACAGTACCTTATGGAAATATTTTGCTATATCGGATATGCTGGCAAATGAAATCTACATTGGCAACATGGTACAGGGGAAATACGGTAGTGTCTCTTATAAGACAAAGCAAAATAAACCCAGACCTAAGAATCAATGGTACATTGTTGAGAGAACCCATGAACCAATTATTGACCGTGAGCTGTGGGAGAAAGTTCAAGCACTGATAGCTCAAAAGGCAAAACCATTTACAGAGGGGAAAATAGGACTATTCGCAGGAAAAGCTCGTTGTATGAATTGCGGCTATACAATGTGTTCTAATAAACAGAGAGACGGCAGACGCTATTTAAGGTGTTCTAGCCGTCACGTTGCGAAAGACGCTTGTATCGGTTCTTTTATCTCTGTTACGAAACTGGAACAGGCGGTACTCGAAGAGCTTAACAAGTTATCCGCAGCTTATCTTAATAAAGACGAGTTAGAACAAAATGTAGTCTTTAACAGTGACTTGCGGGGAAATAAAGAAACCCTCCAAAAAGAAATTGCCGCTTATCAGAAAAAAATCATGGAATACATCAAGGGTATTCGTGAATTATATTTAGATAAGGTAAAAGGGGTTATTACGGAACAGGATTATATGGATTTATCCAAAGACTTCCAGGAAGAAAAAGACAGGCTTGAAAGACTGGTGGCAGATACGAGAGAAAGGCTTGATGTTATTGAAAAGAAAATACAGGCTGGTGACAACAGACGTCAGTTGATTGAGCAATATACAAATCTCGAACACTTAGACAGAGAAACGGTCGAAAAGCTGATTGATTATATACTGGTCGGCAAAAAAGACCTTGTAACTAAGGAAGTACCTGTTGAAATACATTGGAATTTTTGACTCCAAATGTTGTATTTACAAAATCGTACCATCTGCTGCCATATCCTCATGAATATCTGTAATAGGGTCTCCTTTAGACTGGAAATATGTTGCTGTCCAGGGAGCGCCGCTTGCTGCCTGGGGCCAGAGAGCCAGTGTGTGATCTACATAATATTTGTCAAAACCGGATTCAACTAACTGTTCTGGCGTCAGGTTTCTTGTAAGCTGATGGACAATGGCACAAATCATTTCCATATGTGCGAGTTCCTCTGTACCTATATCAGTCAAAATTCCAGTTACCTCATTATAAGGCATAGAGTACCGCTGTGAGAGATAGCGCATGGAAGCCGCAAGTTCTCCGTCCGGCCCGCCAAACTGAGTGATAATCACCTGGGCAATCTCCGGATTTGTCTGCGTGATTTTTACCGGATACTGTAATCTTTTTTCATAATTCCACATTTACTGACATCCTCCTTCCTGCCAGGGCCATGGGCTGTCTATCCATGCCCAGCGCTCTGCGGGAGTGCAGGCAGTATCGAGAGTTAAAGGACTGTAATATTTTGCATATTCCTTTAAGGCCTGCACGCGCTGTTTTTTAAATTCTTCAAAATACTCCAGTGCATCACAATCATGCGGATGTGTGTCAAGATAAAGCTTTACATCATCAACAGCAAAGCTTACCACATTTATCCATTCAAATAATTCTGCACGGCAGGGTTTGTTATCTGACATTCTGGCAACCTCCTATCCCACAAAATGGTTTGTCAAGTTCCTCGAAAATCGTGCCGCGGCAGAAGCCCTTTTCGGCTTCATAAATATTCTGCCATTCCTGCCACGGAACATAAGCCATTGCAAGCGGCATACCGGAAAGCTCATCATATGTGGTCCGCGTGTCGCGGCATACAGGGCATACCTCTTCCTGAGGAGAAGAAAAGGCAGGGGAAGGCGTGGCCTGGCCGCAGCCTCTGCGTCTCATATAATCCTGCGAATTATAGCGGTAATTCGGCATTTTCATGCTCCTTTCATAAAAACATTTGCAGTATTATACTATGTAAAAAAAAGGAAGGTGTGCCGGAAGAACTTTTTTTTAGTTGTTTTTGTGCTCCGAAATAGGTATAATGGAGAATAATGGGAGTAGAAAAATATGAAAAAAAAGATGCGTTATTTTGATTACAGTATGATGGCTGTATTAGTATGCCTGGTCTGCTTCGGGCTCGTAATGTTATATAGTACCAGTGCGTACAGTGCTCTGATAGACTATGGGGACAGCATGTATTATTTTAAAAGGCAGATTATATTTTGCGCCGCCGGATTTATAGGAATGTGGATTGTTTCCAGGATTAATTACCATTTTTATATTAAATGGGCAAAGAGCCTGTACTTTCTTTCAGTTTTGCTTATGCTGCTTGTACAGACTCCTCTTGGAAAGACAGTAAATGGTGCCAGAAGATGGATTAAGCTTCCCTTTAACCAGCAGTTTCAGCCGGCAGAGGTGACGAAGATCGCGGTTATTTTATTTATCCCTGTGGTAATTATTAAGCTGGGCAAGGAGGCAAGAACCTTAAAAGGAATCGGAAGAGTACTTTTATGGGGCGGGTTCTCGGCTCTCTGTGTATATAAGCTTACAGATAATTTGAGTACAGCGATTATTGTCTTTGGAATCACGTGTATGATGATATTTGTGACTCATCCAAAGACAAAGCCCTTTATTGCTCTTGCTGCAGCAGGTCTGGGTGCAGTTATTGTGGGTGTCCAGGTGCTTGCAAGGCTTCTTGCCTCCAGTGACAATTTCAGGGTTCAGCGGATTATCACATGGCTTGATCCGGAAAAATATGCGGCCGGAGACGGTTTTCAGATACTCCAGGGACTTTATGCCATAGGTTCCGGAGGATTTTTTGGAAAGGGTCTTGGAAATAGTGCGCAGAAAATGGTAATTCCGGAGGTGCAAAATGATATGATACTTTCCGTTATCTGCGAGGAGCTGGGCGTATTCGGCGCCATTATGATACTGGTGCTTTTTGCGATGCTTCTTTACAGGCTTATTTTTATTGCCCAGAACGCGCCGGACATGTATGGCTCCATGATTGTGACCGGAATTTTTGCCCATATTGCACTTCAGGTGATTTTAAACGTTGCCGTTGTTACAAATCTCATTCCCACTACTGGAATCACACTGCCTTTCATCAGCTATGGCGGCACCTCGCTGTTATTTTTGATGGCAGAGATGGGAATTGCCTTCGGTGTCTCAGGAAGTATTAAAATTGATGAATAAAGGCTTGGATTTCCAGACAAAGTATGGTATGATAAGGAATGTAGTATTGAAAACTACATATAATAGAAATTGATAACGTACAAAGGAGCTGCGTGAGGGAATATGAGCTATAAAGTAATTGTAGACAGCTGCGGTGAGCTGACTAAGGAGATGAAAGAGTCCGGGTGTTTTGAAACGGCATCTTTGGAGATTGATGTAGGCGGGCATCATATTATTGATGACGAGACATTTAACCAGGCGGAATTTTTAAAATATGTAAGAGAAGCAGCCGAGTGCCCCAGGTCCTCCTGCCCGTCACCGGAGACATATCTGGAGGGGTATCACTGTGAGGCAGAGCATGTTTATGCAGTGACACTTTCAGCAGAGCTTAGCGGATCTTACAACAGTGCGGTTCTCGGGAAGAAGCTGTATCATGAGGAATACGGGGAAAAGGATATTTATGTGTTTAATTCCCGTTCAGCTTCTATAGGGCAGACATTGATTGCCCTTGAAATTGCAAAATGTGAAGCAGCGGGAATGGCCTTTGAAGATACAGTCAGTCATGTGGAGAAATATATAGAAGGGCAGAACACGTATTTTGTTCTGGAAACTCTGGAAACCTTAAGGAAGAACGGAAGGCTTACAGGAATTAAGGCGGTTGTTGCAACAGCCCTTAATATTAAACCGGTTATGGGGGCTGCCCCCGAGGGCACAATCCGCCAGCTGGGGCAGGCAAGAGGCATGAAAAAGGCATTATCCAGAATGATAGAGCATATCGTGGCAGATGTAAAGGATTCTAAGGAGAAGATACTTGCCATTTCCCACTGCAACTGTCCCGAACGGGCAGAGAATGTCAGGGATATGCTTAAGAAAGCGGCAGAATTTAAGGATATTATTATACTGGAGACTGCAGGGATCAGCAGCATGTATGCGGCAGACGGCGGAATAATTGTGGTTGTATAATATTCAGTTTTGTGGTACACTAAAAGACAGCGCAGGGTGCTGTCTTTATAAGTGTGTGCCCGGAGGCTTAAGTACAGTGGTAAAGGAGTTTTGACAGATGAGCCAGGAGAAAGTAGAGCGATATAAAAAGGAAAAAGCGAATCGAAAACAGATTATGAGAAAAGAGAAGATACAGAATACAGTCCGCAAATGTATTGTGTCCGTGATAGGTATTCTGCTTGTGTGCTGGATTGGATATTCGGCTTATGACATATATGATTCCAACAAACCTGTGCCAAGCGTACAGATTGATTATCAGTCATTTAATGAGTTTTCACAGGATATAACGGAGGCACAGGCGCAGGCTGCTAAAGAGGCGGAGCAGGCCGCCGCAGAGACAAAGGAATAGTTTTCCTGCAAAGTGAATAAGAGATTAGAAACGGGTATGCTTTTTGCATACCCGTTTTTGTTATACAGAAAAAATTTAAAAAAGGGGTTGAAATAGAGTGAAAAGTGTTTTACAATGGTTTCAAGTGGTAGGAAGTGGTGAAAAGTGGTTTCAAGTGGTTGCTATGAACAGCAACGTGAAGTGGTGAGAAAGCCATAAAGATTTTGATACTGCTTTTGCAAAAGCCGTTTTGCAGATTGCTGTGAACGGGGAGTGAACAGTAACGTTTCGCGCTTTTGTGAGGGAAGGTGAGTTCTATGTTGAAAGGGGAGTACAGTCATAATATTGATGCCAAAGGCAGATTGATTATTCCGTCCAGGTTTCGTGACGATCTAGGGGAGAATTTCGTCATAACTAAGGGAATGGAGAACTGTCTTTATGTATATCCTGAGAATGAATGGAACATCTTCGAAGAAAAGCTTAATGCCCTGCCGACCACCACAGACAAAAAGGCCCGTGCTTTTGCGTATTTTTTTCAGGGGAGTGCAACAGACGGGGATCTGGATAAACAAGGGAGAACATTAATCCCCTCTGTGCTTAGGAACTATGCACATCTTGACAAGGAAGTTGTGTTTATCGGTATGGGGAAGCGTGCCGAGATATGGGACAAGGCAAGGTGGGATGAAAAGAATGCTGAAGTGGAGCTTAACATTGAAGATATTGCGTCAGATATGGAAGAAAGTGGATTCAGTATCTAGAGGGAGAAGATATGGAATTCAATCACAGGTCAGTATTACTTGAAGAGACAATTGAAGGGTTAAACATCAGGCCGGACGGGTGCTATGTAGACGGCACCCTCGGCGGAGGCGGACATGCATATGAGGTATGCAGGCGCCTAAGTAATAAGGGTAAGTTTGTAGGAGTAGATCAGGACGCTGCAGCAATAGAGGCTGCAGGACACCGGCTAAAAGACTTCGGGGAGAAGGTCACTATAGTAAGAAGCAACTATTGTGAGATGAAGTCGCAGCTTCAAAAATTAGGAATTGACAGGGTAGATGGGATCGTTCTCGATCTGGGCGTATCGTCATATCAGCTGGATACGGCAGAGCGGGGATTCTCTTATCGCGAAGATGCACCTCTGGACATGCGGATGGATACAAGGAAGAATTGGACAGCCAGAGACATTGTCAATGAATACAGTGAGATGGAACTCTGCCGTGTGATACGGGATTATGGAGAAGATAAGTTTGCTAAGAATATTGCAAAGCATATTGTGAAAGAAAGACAGGTTCATCCTGTCGAAACCACAGGGGAACTGGCCGGGATTATTAGGAGGGCCATTCCCATGAAGTATCAGAAGAAGTCGGGACATCCGGCGAAAAGGACATTTCAGGCATTAAGAATCGAGCTCAACAGAGAACTTGATGTGTTAAGAGATTCCTTAGATGATATGATTGAATTATTAAGCCCGGGCGGAAGGCTATGCATTATAACCTTTCATTCTTTAGAAGATCGGATTGTAAAAGGTGCGTTTAGAAAGAATGAAAACCCATGCACATGCCCGCCTGATTTCCCGGTATGTGTGTGCGGAAATGTCTCAAAGGGGAGAATTGTGACAAAGAAGCCCATACTGCCAGGCACAAAGGAGAAGGAAACTAACAGCCGTTCAAAGAGCGCAAAGCTTAGAATTTTTGAACGGTCTATTTAAATAAGCCGTAAGGCCGGAGACGGACTTTGGCTTTTGAAGGGGTGAGTATCATGGCAAGGCAGACAGCGCGTACAGGAAGGCGAAGAACAGATAAGGGACAGATGTATGTGTACGGGAATGTTGCGGCAAAGCCGTCATATGCCCCGGCAGAATATGAAGAAGTAAGAAGAAGCCGGAAAAAGGCAAGCAGCCAGGTAAGAAAAAACCGCCGCAAGGCATTTCACATGAACGCGGGCTATGTTACATTTCTAGCCTTTGCGGCAGTGCTTGGCCTGGTTTTATGTGTAAATTACGTAAAGCTGCAGTCAAGGATTACAAGCCGTTCCGAGAATATTACAAAGCTTCAGGCAGAGCTTGCAGACAGGAAGGAAGAGAACAATACCAGGTACAATTTCGTGATGGATGCGGTGAACCTGGAGGAAATCCGAGAGAAGGCTGTGGGAACTTTAGGAATGGTATATGCCTCTGAGGAGCAGGTGATAGAGTATGCCAGTCCTTCGGCGGATTATGTGAAGCAGTACGAAAGTATTCCTGAAGACGGCGTGCTTGCCCAGTCAGACAAACATTCGGATTAGGTGGAGATATGGCAGGAAAGACAGGAAAGAAAAGAAGTATATTCAAAAGAAAATTTTCAAAATTAATGCAGAAAAAGCTAGTAATGCTCTTTGTAGGGATCGTACTAGCTTTTGCTGTCCTGGTGGGAAGGATTACCTATATTAATGCGTCAAACGGAGAAAAATATTCAAAGCTGGTGCTGGATCAGCAGCAGTATGGAAGCAGGACCATTCCTTTTAAACGGGGGGATATTGTGGACAGAAACGGTACAAAGCTTGCCACCAGTACCCGGGTTTATAATGTGATTCTCGATGTAAGGGTCATGCTTAGTGATGAAAAATATATAGATCCCACTATTAAGGTGCTGGAGGAATGTTTCGGCCTTAACGGCGATGAGGTAAGGGCTCTGGCGGAGGAGGATCCGTCAAGCAGATATGCTGTGCTGCTTAAAGGAATTGATTATGATAAGGCAAAGCAGTTTGAGCAGATTGACAAGGATGATGAAAATTATCCGGATGTAAATGGGATCTGGCTTGAGGAGGACTATATCCGGACCTATCCTTACAATTCGGCCGCGAGTGATGTGATTGGCTTCACTGTTGACGGCAATGTGGGAAGCAATGGAATTGAAGGCTATTACAACTCCGTTTTAAATGGTACGGACGGCAAGGAATATGGCTATCAGGACGAGACTGCCGCATATGAACGAACAGTTAAGGAGCCAGAAAACGGAAGCACGGTTGTCTCAACCATTGACCTTGAGGTGCAGAACATTGTGGAAAAGCATATTCTTGCCTTTAATGAAGCCCATAAGAATAATGCGTGGACAGGAGCTGGAAGTAAAAATACCGCAGTAATCGTTATGAATCCTCAAAACGGTGAGATACTTGCAGAAGCATCTTTCCCTAATTATGATTTGAATAATCCAAGGGATTTAAGCGCATATTATACAGAAGAAGAGTTAGGTGCTATGAATGATGAACAGAAGCTGGAGATAATGTATGCGTTGTGGAATAATTTCTGCGTCAGCGAAACCTTTGAACCTGGCTCTACAATTAAGCCATTTACAGTGGCTGCAGGGCTGGAGTTAGGCACTCTGACAGGAGACGAATCATATAATTGTAATGGTTTTCTGCAGGTGGAGGACTGGAAAATTGACTGTAATAATAAGTCCGGACATGGTGTGCAGACATTAAAACGGTCAGTAGAAAATTCATGTAATGTGGCTCTTATGGAGATAGGCCAGCAGATGGGGGCAGCGGATTTTGTAAAATACCAGAAGGTATTCGGCTTTGGAGAATTTTGCGGGATTGACCTTCCGGGCGAGGCAGGAGGCCTTCTCTATACAGAAGAGGATATGGATTTGGTCAGCCTGTCTACGAATGCCTTTGGGCAGAATTTTACGGTTACCATGACACAGCTTGCGGCATCCTTTTGCTCCCTTGTGAATGGGGGAGATTATTACAAGCCCCATGTGGTAAAGCAGATTCAGGATGTGAACGGGAATGTTACGGAAAATAAAACTCCTGTGCTGATCAAGAAAACCATTTCAAAGGAAACAAGTGATATTCTTAAGGATTATATGCTGGGGGTTGTGTCAGAAGGAACTGGAGGAACCGCAGCAGTAGAAGGATATGATGTGGGCGGAAAGACCGGCACAGCGGAGAAGCTTCCCAGGGGCAATGAAAAGTATGTGCTGTCCTTTATCGGATATGCGCCTCAGGAAAACCCGCAGGTTGTGGTATATGTGGCAATTGATGAAGTGAATTCTCTGTCACCGTCAGACGGAAGACTGGCGCCAGGGCTTGCTGCAGACATTATGAAAGAGATTTTCCCTTATCTTGGCATAAGCAAATCTGAACAAACATCGTAACAGTTTAGATCTGAAATGTTACTAACCATCAGATAAATAGGAGAAGTAAGGAACAAAATAAAAGAATAACCTCGAAGAAGTGTTAATAAGTTATACAAACGGCTTTTTCGAGGTTTTTAATATGAAAAACAAGACCTACAATAAAAAGAAGATGCTGGTTGTATTTGTGGGAGCGGCTGCAATTATACTGGGACTTGTGGGAAGGCTTGTGTATCTGATGGTGTTTGACGCAGAGTATTATCAGAAGAAGGCGGAGGATCTGCATGAAAGGGAGCGTGAGATTAAGGCAGCCAGAGGTGAGATTGTGGATAGAAACGGCACGGTGCTTGCAACGAATAAGACAGTCTGTACCATATCGGTTATCCACAGCCAGATTACAGATCCAAAGCGGGTGATAACGGCTCTTTCGGAGGCTCTTTCCATGGACGAGGAGACTGTGAGGACAAAGGTGGAGAAGATATCCTCCATGGAACGAATTAAGACCAACGTAGAGAAGGAAACAGGAGATGCCATCAGGAATATGGAGCTTGACGGCGTAAAGGTAGATGAAGACTTTAAACGGTATTATCCTTATGATGAACTGGCATCAAAGGTGCTGGGCTTTACCGGCGGAGATAATCAGGGGATTATCGGGCTGGAGGTAAAATATGAGGAGTATCTTAAAGGGAAAAACGGCACCATTCTTACAACTACGGACGCCAGAGGAATAGAGCTTGACGCTGTGGCAGAGGACAGGATAGAGCCGGTTGCAGGAAATACACTTCAGATAAGCCTTGATTATAATATACAGATGTATGCGCAGCAGATGGCGGAAAAGGTTATGGAGGAAAAGCAGGCGGATAAGGTGGCGGTAATGCTTATGAATCCGCAGAACGGGGAAATCCTTGCAATGGTTAATGTACCGGAATTTAATTTAAATGATCCCTTTACATTAAATACAGGTGCAGATGAGGGGACGCTTTCCGATGAGGCGCTGCAAGAAGAACTGAACCAGATGTGGAGAAACGGGTGTATTAATGATACCTATGAACCGGGATCTGTTTTCAAGGTGGTTACGGCAACGGCATGTCTGGAGGAAAAGGTGGTTTCACTGTCAGATAATTTCAGCTGCCCGGGTTACCGTATAGTAGAGGATAGGAAAATACGCTGCCACAAGGTAGGAGGCCATGGGAGCGAGACATTTACCCAGGGGATCCAGAATTCCTGCAACCCCGTATTTATAGATATCGGGCTGCGTTTAGGGGCAGACAGATTCTGTGATTATTTTGAACAGCTGGGCCTTTTGGGGATGACCGGAGTTGACCTTCCCGGCGAGGCCTCTACCATCATGCATAAAAAAGAAAATATTGGACTGGTAGAGCTTGCTACTATGAGCTTCGGACAGTCCTTTCAGGTGACTCCTATGCAGATGGCGGCAACAGTGGGCTCCATTATAAACGGCGGGACGAGGATCACGCCTCATTTCGGTGTGCGTGTATTAGATGATGGCGGTAATGTGGCGGAAGAGTTTTCCTATGACGCAGGGAACAGGATTGTCTCAAAAGAAACGTCAGAGACAATGCAGATGCTGCTTGAAAGCGTTGTGTCTGAAGGAGGCGGTAAAAATGCCCAGGTAGAAGGGTACCGCATCGGCGGAAAGACGGCCACATCCCAGACACTTCCAAGAAGCGCCAACAAATATATTTCTTCTTTTATAGGATTTGCCCCGGCAGACAATCCGCAAATTCTGGGAATGTGTGTGATATATAATCCGCAGGGAGTCTATTACGGGGGAACGATAGCAGCGCCTGTAATAGGGAATATTTTCGAGAATATATTCCCGTATCTTGGCATTGAAAAAGAATAAGAAATGAAGTATACTATGTAAAGTTAGAGGAAAGATAACAAAAGAGATGAAGAGGTGGATTATGGATTATACAATATTTGTTCCGGTAATTATTTCGTTTGCGCTTAGTGTAATTATGGGGCCGGTGATTATTCCGATATTAAGAAGGCTTAAGATGGGACAGACCGAGCGGGAAGAAGGAGTGAAGTCACATCTTAAAAAGGCGGGAACTCCCACGATGGGGGGAGTCATCATCCTTTTGAGTGTTGTGGTGACCTCTGTTCTATATATAAGAGATTATCCCAACATTATCCCAATCCTGTTTGTAACCCTGGGCTTCGGACTTATTGGTTTTCTGGACGATTACCTGAAGGTAGTAATGAAGCGCTCTGACGGACTGTACCCGGGACAGAAGATGGCCCTTCAGATTGTAGTTACGGCTGTCTTTGCCTTTTATATTGTAAAATTTACAGAAATACCTCTTGCCATGCTGATACCTTTTTCCGGCGGAAAATATCTGGATATCGGCTGGCTTTCTATTCCTCTTATGTTTATTGCGGTGATTGGGACAGTAAATGGTACAAACTTTACAGACGGTCTTGACGGTCTTGCTTCAAGTGTTACGGTGCTTGTGGCCACATTTTTTACTGTGGTTGCTATTGGAACAAGGAGCGGTATAGAGCCTGTTACCTGCGCGGTTGTGGGGTCGCTTCTTGGCTTTCTTTTGTTTAATGTATATCCCGCCAGTGTATTTATGGGGGATACGGGCTCCCTGGCGCTGGGCGGTTTTGTGGCATCAACGGCATACATGCTTCAGATGCCCATATTTATTCTGATCGTAGGGCTGGTTTATCTTGTAGAGGTATTATCAGTTATGATACAGGTTACTTATTTTAAGAAGACCGGCGGAAAAAGGATTTTCAAAATGGCGCCTATCCATCACCATTTTGAGCTCTGCGGCTGGTCGGAGACAAGAGTGGTTGCTGTATTTTCTATTTTAACGGCAATTCTGTGCCTCATCGGCCTGATGGCTATGTAGCTTAAGCGGCGGCAAATCATATTTTACTTTACTTAAATTTAGGAGGAAAGCATGGAAACAGCGGGAAAAAAGGTGCTTGTGTTCGGTTCCGGAAAAAGCGGGATCGGTTCAGTGAAGCTCCTTAAGAAACATGGAGCGGATGTCATTCTTTATGACGGGAATGAAAAGCTTGATGAAAAAAAGATACGGGAAAGTCTGAAAGAAGAGGAGAAAATAAAAATTATTCTCGGAAGATTTCCGGAAGAGCTTTTAGAGGAGCTTTCCCTTGTTGTTCTAAGTCCGGGGGTTCCAACGGATCTGCCGGTTATAGAAAGAATGCGCAGGGAAAGGCTCCCTGTGATCGGGGAGGTGGAGCTTGCCTATGAATATGGGAAGGGCAGTGTTCTTGCCATCACGGGGACAAACGGTAAGACAACAACAACAACACTCCTCGGGGAAATCATGAAGGCCTATAAGGGCAGCGATGTGTTTGTGGTAGGAAATATTGGAAACCCGTATACGGCTGCGGCGGAGGAAATGACGGAAGCATCGGTTGCCGTGGCGGAGATGAGCAGCTTCCAGCTTGAGAGTATCATTACCTTTAAGCCTCATGTGAGCGCGATTCTTAATTATACGCCGGATCATTTAGACCGCCACCACACCATGGAAGCATATATTGCGGCCAAAGAAAATATTGCCAGGAACCAGACCAAAGAGGATTTTTGTGTTTTAAACTATGAAGAAGAAATCATGAGGGAATTTGCAAAGAATCTTAAATGTCAGGTTCTATATTTTAGCAGCCAGCGTAAACTAGAGAAGGGAATCTATCTTGACGGCGATGATATCATATACCGGAATCAGGAGGAGGTTCTTGTATGCAGTACGAAGGAGCTTCAGATTCTCGGGACGCATAATTATGAGAATGTGATGGTTGCTGTATGCATGGCGGCAGTATATGGCGTGCCGATGGAAATGATCAGGAATACGGTGAAGGCCTTTAAAGGCGTAGAGCACAGAATCGAGTATGTGACAGAGAAAAAGGGGGTTGTGTATTACAATGACTCCAAGGGAACGAATCCGGACGCGGCAATAAAGGCAATCCAGGCCATGAACCGTCCTACCGTGCTTTTAGGAGGCGGGTATGATAAAAAGTCAGAGTATACCCAGTGGATTAAAAGCTTTGACGGAAAGGTGACAAAGCTTATACTGATGGGAGAGACGAAGGAGAAGATTGCCGCGGATGCTTTAAAATGCGGCTTTACTGATTATGTTTATGCAGATACGTTTGAGGAGGCAGTTCATATGGCGGCGGAGTATGCGAGACCCGGGGACGCGGTGCTTTTATCACCGGCCTGCGCAAGCTGGGGAATGTTTCCGAATTATGAAGTACGTGGAGAGAAGTTTAAAGAAATTGTAAATTCCTTATAAGGAGTGCATGACAGATTGATTCGACGGGAAAAGGGAAGGTATGACTATACACTTCTTACTGCGTTAGGACTGCTTATTATAATGGGGCTCGTGCTCCTTTACAGTACCAGTACTTATAACGGAGAGGTTAAGTTTCATGATGCTTTTTACTATCTGAAAAAACAAGTATTTGCTACGAGCCTTGGAATTGCTGCTATGTTTTTTGTCGCGGAGATGGATTATCATTTATGGCGGCATGTAGCATTTTTAGGGTATCTTATCGCAGTGCTTTTATCACTTGCGGTTATGTTTGTAGGCGAGGAATACAATGGGTCCAAAAGATGGCTGTCTTTGGGCCCGTTTTCTTTTCAGCCCTCTGAGTTTGCCAAGGTGGCGGTAATTCTTTTTTTGGCGGTAATTGTGACGAAGAATGTGAAGGATATAGGAAGGATGAGGACTATGATTAAGATTATGGCTTCTATTCTTCCGATTGTGGGGCTTGTGGGGGCAAGCAACCTAAGCACAGCCATCATTATTCTTGGAATAGGTGCGGTTCTTGTATTTGTGGCGAGTCCGAAATACGGGCAGTTTATCGTTATGGCGGTTTTGGCGGCGGGATTTATGGCGGTATTTCTTGCCCTTGAAAGCTACCGTCTGGAAAGGCTTGAGATATGGCGGAACCCGGAAAATTTTGAAAAGGGCTATCAGACGCTCCAGGGTCTTTATGCCATCGGGTCAGGAGGCTTATTTGGAAGAGGGCTGGGGGCAAGTGTACAAAAACTGGGGTTTGTGCCTGAAGCGCAGAATGATATGATTTTTTCCATTGTGTGTGAGGAGCTGGGGCTTTTCGGAGCAGGTTTCCTACTTATTTTATTTTTGATTTTAATCTGGCGTTTTTTTGTTATTGCAACCCATGCAAAGGATTTGTTCGGTGCCCTGATTGCGACAGGTGCCATGGCACACATGATGATTCAGGTTATTTTAAATATCGCGGTGGTAACAAATACGATTCCTAACACAGGGATTACACTTCCCTTTGTCAGCTACGGAGGGACGTCAGTTGTATTCCTCCTTATTGAAATGGGGCTTGTGTTAAGTGTGTCAAAAATGGTATGATATAATTTAAGCGGCGGCAGAATTTTCTGCCGCCCCATATGAAATGATAGTGTTCACAGGTCTATGCATTTACTGCGCAGGACGTAAGAAAATGATTCGAGTGAACTGTAGGAGGAATACGGATGGCAGGAAAGCAGAAGAAAAAAACTCATAAGGTATACGCTTTTTTTGTTCTTCTTTTTGGCTTTGCAATCATTGTGCTGACGCTTTTGATTGTTTTTTACATACAAAAGGTAGAGGTTACGGGAAATGAATATTGTTCGGACAAGCAGATTATAGATGTGGTGCAGAATGATAAATATTCGGTGAACAGCCTGTATGTATGGGGCAGATATCTGCTGGGGCAGGGGGAAGAGCTCCCTTGTCTGGAAGAAATGAAGGTAAGTCTCGGGTGGCCGTGGGTGCTTAAGGTAAAGGTGAAGGAAAAGCAGATTGTAGGATATGTCCGTACCGGTGAAGAAGAGTACGCCTTTTTTGATAAGGAAGGAATGATTGTAAAAAAGGATTCGCAGTACCAGGAAGGCCTTCCTTTTGTGGAGGGAATCGATGTCGGAAGTGTAAAGCTCTATAAAAAAATCGAGAGTGAAAATTCTAAAATATTTGAAGAGATCCTTGAGGCGTCACAGGAGCTTAAGAAGTTTGAAATGACGGCAGAAAAAATTGTGTGTAAAAGCGGAAAGATCTATGTCTATGTCGGACAAATATGCGTGTGTCTGGGCGATAATGTGACAGCGGAAAAAATTGCACAGATATCTCCGATTATAGAAAAGCTGGAAGGGAAAACGGGAACACTGCATCTGGAGAACTACGGCGAGGGCAGAGAAACCATAACCTTTAAGAATGATGAATTTCCTGAATAAAATTAAGAAAAATCCATAAATTCTATTGATATTTTGGACAAAAGTCTATATTATATAGTATATATGGCAAAGTGTAAGTTTATGCATTGTCGATACATGGGATGTATAAAGTATATAATAAGGATAACAAAGGAGGAGAAACCCTTGCTAGAAATTAAAACCAATGAATCAGAAGCAGCGGCGAAAATAATTGTTGTAGGAGTAGGCGGCGGCGGTAATAATGCTGTCAACCGAATGATTGATGAGCAGATTGCCGGTGTGGAATTTATAGCGATTAATACAGATAAGCAGGCGCTTCAGCTAAGTAAAGCTCCAACGCTTATGCAGATTGGAGAAAAGATAACAAAAGGTCTTGGTGCGGGAGCAAGGCCGGAGGTAGGAGAAAAAGCGGCGGAGGAGAGCTCGGAAGAGGTATCTGCAGCTCTTAAGGGTGCGGATATGGTATTTGTAACCTGCGGTATGGGCGGAGGAACCGGAACAGGGGCAGCACCGGTTGTTGCGCGTATTGCCAAGGGCTTAGGCGCACTTACGGTAGGTGTTGTTACGAAGCCCTTCCGTTTTGAATCCAAGACCCGTATGAGCAATGCCCTTACGGGAATTGAAAAGCTAAAGGAAAGTGTGGATACTCTGATTGTTATTCCCAATGACAAGCTTCTGGAGGTAGTGGACAGGCGTACGACTATGCCTGAGGCTCTTAAGAAGGCAGATGAGGTATTGCAGCAGGGTATTCAGGGTATTACGGATCTGATTAATGTGCCGTCACTTATTAATCTGGACTTTGCGGATGTCCAGACAGTTATGACGGATAAGGGCATTGCCCATATCGGTATCGGACAGGGACGGGGTGACGATAAAGCCCTTGAGGCTGTGAAGCAGGCAGTGGCAAGTCCTCTTCTTGAGACAACGATTGCCGGGGCTTCCCATGTAATTATTAATGTATCTGGTGATATTACGCTTATGGATGCCTCTGATGCGGCTGAGTATGTGCAGGAGCTTGCAGGGGATCAGGCAAACATTATTTTCGGTGCAATGTATGATGACTCCCGTGCTGACGAAGCTACCATAACGGTTATTGCCACAGGGCTTCATAATGTGGGCGGAAGTGCGTCAAAGCTGAAATCCAGGTTAGAAAGCCAGAGGCCGGGGGCGGCTCAGGAAAGCGTCTATGAGAGGCAGACAGCAGCGCCCAAGCAGCAGACACAGGTGCCCAAGCTTGATATCGGCATGGCTCCAGTAAAGACTCCGGGCGGGCAGGGTTCAGCTATTCCGAGACGTACGCCAGGCGGCACGGCTCCTTCCCTGGAAGTACCTAAGACTCCCACTAGCAGGGTGAAGGAGCAGTCAATCAAGATACCGGATTTCTTTAGAAAGTAAATAGTTTACTTATAGGGACAGAGAATTCTGTCCCTATTTTTCTGTCGAAACAAACCTTGTTTTTATTCACAATATCTGACAAATTCTTTAGCTTATCCATCCTATAATAATCCCATCATCGTTAGAAGGAAGAAGGTGGAATGTGTATTATGAATTGTACATAGACGTGTTTTTTCTTATCAATTTTATGATGGATTACATAATGCTAAGCCTTACCCGGAGGATACTTAAATGTCCTGCCACGCGTGGAAGAATCTGTGCCGGGGCGGCAGTAGGAGCTCTTTCTACATGCTTCATTATGGTAATTCCCGGAATGAATACGTTTTTTAAATTCATATTGTTCCACATGGTTTCAAATGTTTTGATGATTAAAACTGGATTAAAAATCGGATGGAATAAGACATTTCTAAGAGCGTATGTAATACTTTATATAAGTGCTTTTATTACAGGCGGCATCATGGAATACCTGCATCAGTATTTAAGAGTGGGAAGCCTGTTTTTTGCTCTTGCTGCTGCCGGCTATTATCTAAGCCTGGGGGTATGGAATCTCATTACCTATCTGGCAGAAAGGAATGTAAGGCGTTTAAGGGTCAGGCTTTTGAGGGACGGAAAGGAATATGAGGCGGGAGCGCTCATTGACACAGGAAACCGTCTCCGGGATCCGGTAACGGGAAAGCCGGTCAGTATCATTTCTTCTAAAACGGCCGCAAAGCTTGGAATTACGACATCGCCAGGAAAATACTGGTATATATCCTACCAGTCCGTGGGAAAGGCAGACGGAGTGCTGCCGGCTGTTATGCTGGATGCTATGTGGATAAACACAGAACCGCCGGCTGTCGTTGAAAAGCCGGTGGTAGCCATATGTGAAGAGGATATTACGGCTGATGATTATGAAATGCTTATGAACCCTGATTTATTATAGGAGGGATTTTTATGGTAATAAAGGTTGCAGTGCCGCATCAATTTAAGCTAAAGATGATTCCAGATTTCCGGACACTTCTGTTTCCGGACAGGAAGGATATACATTATATCGGAGGATCAGAGATCCTTCCTGCACCCCTTGAGACAGAAGAGGAGGCGGCTGTTATAGATGAGCTTGGCACGGAGGATTCAGAGAGGGCAAAGAAGCTGTTAATTGAACATAATCTCCGTCTGGTTGTATATATTGCAAAAAAATTTGACAATACGGGCGTGGGAGTGGAGGACTTGATTTCTATTGGGACAATCGGGCTGATTAAAGCAATCAACACATTTAACCCAGGTAAAAATATTAAGCTGGCTACCTATGCCTCCAGGTGTATTGAAAATGAAATTCTCATGTATTTAAGACGGAATAATAAAACGAAGCTGGAGGTTTCCATTGATGAGCCGTTAAATGTTGACTGGGACGGAAATGAGCTTCTTTTATCAGATATTCTGGGAACGGAGGAGGATACAATCTATAAGGATATTGAGCAGGAGGCGGAGAGAAAGATCCTAATCCGGGCAATTAACAGGCTGTCAGGAAGAGAACGGATGATTATAAGGATGCGCTTTGGCCTGGGCACGCCCGGCGGTGAGGAGAAAACCCAGAAGGAGGTTGCGGATATCCTTGGAATTTCCCAGTCATACATATCAAGACTTGAAAAGAAAATAATGCAGCGCCTGAAAAAAGAGATGGTGAAGTATTCATAGCAATATGGAAAAAAAAGTGCTACAATAAAAGAAAAAGGAGTTGTGCGTATGAGACTTACTTTTATTGGAGCAGACCATGAGGTGACAGGAAGCTGTCATCTGATTGAGGCATGCGGGAAAAATATCTTAGTTGACTGCGGAATGGAGCAGGGGCCGGATTTATATGAGAATCAGGAAATACCGGTTGCCCCAGGGGACATAGATTTTGTTCTTCTGACCCATGCCCATATTGACCATTCAGGAAAAATTCCGCTTTT
Organism: uncultured Lachnospiraceae bacterium; assembly: GCA_949502235.1. Classification (GTDB taxonomy): domain Bacteria; phylum Bacillota; class Clostridia; order Lachnospirales; family Lachnospiraceae; genus CAPEBR01. The sequence goes on from CATBDC010000034.1 coordinate 23,691, forward strand.
GTGCAAGCAGGGCTTTCACGGGGATATTGTATCAACCTTTGCTACATCGGATTTATGTAACATTATGCTCCGTGACAGCGCTCATATTCAGGAATTTGAGGCAGAATGGAGGAACAGGAAGGCAAAGAGAAGCGGTGAGCCGCAGTTTGAGCCCCTCTATACGATGGAGCATGCAGAGGCGGCAATCCGGCTTCTTGCACCATGTGATTACGATCAGAAAATTGTACTTTGTGACGGAATTGAGGTAAGGTTTACGGATGTGGGTCATCTTCTTGGGTCTTCGGCGATTGAGGTGTGGATCACAGAGGATGGTATATCGAAAAAGCTTGTATTTTCCGGTGATGTGGGGAATCTTGATCAGCCCATTATAAAGGATCCCCAGTTTGTAAAGGAAGCAGATTATGTTGTGATAGAATCTACATACGGAAACAGGCTTCACGGAGAGGAAAAACCTGATTACGTAGGAGAGTTTACACGGATCTTAAAGGAGACCTTTAAAAAAGGAGGAAATGTGGTAGTGCCTTCCTTTGCGGTGGGCCGTACTCAGGAAATCCTGTACTTTATCCGTGAGATTAAGGAGAGGAATCTTATCCCGGAGTACCCGGGCTTTGAGGTCTATGTGGACAGTCCCCTGGCCATTGACGCAACCAATGTATTTAATAAGAACGTAAAATCCTGTTTTGACGAGGACGCCATGGCCCTTGTAGAAAGAGGGATTAACCCCCTTGTTTTCCCGGGACTTAAGACTACGATTACAAGTGATGAGTCCAGGATGATTAATTTTGATGACAAGCCGAAGGTAATCCTGTCTGCCTCCGGAATGTGCGAGGCAGGCCGTATCCGCCATCATCTGAAGCATAATCTGTGGAGACAGGAGTGTACCATTTGTTTTGTAGGATATCAGGCGGTGGGCACTCTGGGACGCAAGCTCATTGAGGGCGCTGACTGTGTGAAGCTGTTCGGTGAGACCGTAGAGGTAAACGCAGAGATTATTTCATTAAAGGGAATCAGCGGACATGCGGATATGAACGGACTTTTAAGATGGCTGTCAGGATTTGAAAAGGCGCCGGAGCATGTGTTTGTTGTCCATGGAGAGGACACGGTTACAGACGATTTTGCCCGTACCATTACAGAAGAATTCGGCTATCCTGCTTTCGCCCCCTATTCAGGCGGGTGCGTGGACCTTGCCACAGGAGAGATCCTGTCAGAGGGAATCAAAGAGAGGGTAAAAGCCGCAGAAAAGCCAGCCAAAGCAAAGAAGCACCAGGTGTTTGCCCGTGTGGTTGCGGCGGCGAAAAGGCTGCTTGAGGTGGTATATAAGAATGAAGGACTGGCGAATAAAGAGCTGGCAAAATTCGAAGGACAGATACATAACTTAGCAGATAAATGGGACAGGTAAGCTTGGGGACTGCGTTGGGGACGGGGACAAATGAAAAATACCCCGTCCCCAACGCCTGCTCATGACAAATACTGTTTCATAACCCGCAGTGCGTTTTTTTCAAGCCTGCTGACCTGTGCCTGGGAAATGCCCACATTTTCAGCAACCTCCATCTGTGTTTTCCCCTCAAAAAACCGCAGGGTGATGATATGGCGCTCCCTCTTGCTTAAATGCTCCATGGCGGCCTCAAGGGAGAGATTTTCCACCCATTTTTCTTCTTTATTTTTCGTATCGCTTATCTGATCCATGACATAGAGGGCATCGCCTCCGTCATTATATACAGGCTCCTGAAGGCTCATAGGGGCCTGGATGGCATCTAACGCAAAGACAATATCTTCCTTTGAAATCCCGATTTCCTCGGCAATTTCCTGTACGGTAGGCTCCTTTAGGTTCCGTTTCATATAATTTTCCTTTGCGTAGATAGCCTTGTAGGCAGTATCCCTTAAAGAGCGGCTTACTCTGATAGAATTATTGTCCCGCATATAACGCCGTATTTCGCCTATAATCATAGGAACAGCGTAAGTAGAAAACTTCACATCTAATTCCGTATTAAAATTGTTGATAGCTTTAATCAGGCCGATACAGCCAATCTGGAATAAATCGTCCGGATTTTCATTGCTTGCCCCGAATCTTTTTATTACACTTAAAACAAGTCTTAGGTTTCCCTTTATATATTCTTCCTTCGCTTTTTCGTCTCCGGCTTTGATTCTCTCGAATAAGGCTTCCTTTTCATCCTCTTTCAGAATCGGAAGCTTTGATGTATTTACCCCGCATATTTCTACCTTTCCCTGTGCCATAATAAGAACCTCCTCCTTGTGAACCCTGAAAAATTTATCTAATAAAATGATTCTCCATATGGACTTTTGTTATTCCGCATAAGGGGAAAATAAAAAAACTTTTAGCCCTTGACAAGCAGCTATTGCAATTTTAGGGAGTTCATACTATGATTATGTCAGTACATCTTACAGAAGGGAATGACAGATGATGAAGGCATGTATTTTTGATTTGGACGGCACGCTGGGGGATACAAGGGAATCTCTTGTATATTCGGTAGGTCTTACACTTAGGGAGATGGGGCTTCCCGGTATTACAAACGAGCAGTGTATCAGCTTTGTGGGAAACGGGGCGAGATATCTTATTGAACACTCTCTTGAAGCAGTGGGGGCGGCTACAAGGCTTGAGGAGGGGATGGAAGTTTACGGACGTATTTTTGATGAGAACTGTACCTATAAGGTGGAACCCTATGACGGGATTATGGAGACCTTAAGAGATATGAAGGACAGAGGCATGAAGCTTGCCGTGCTGTCTAACAAGCCCCACAGGCAGACGGTGAAGGTGGTGGATGCCATGTGCGGCAGGGACATGTTCTGTTATATCCAGGGACAGAAGGAGGGGATCCCGAGAAAGCCTGATCCGGCAGGGATTTATCACGCATTAAAGGTGATGGGGGAACCCCTGGGGGACTGCCTGTATGTAGGGGATTCTGAGGTTGACGCGGTAACAGGAAGAAATGCCGGGATTAAAACAATCTGTGTTTCATGGGGATTTCGGACAAAAGGAGAACTAAAAGCTGCAGGAGCAGAATATATAATAGATAAGGCAGAACATCTTTTGCAGTTTGTGTAAAAAACATGATAAAAGGAGGTGTACATAGGAATGTATGAGTATGATGAAGAGTGTCTGAAGGCGTTTCTTAAAGGTCAGGCCCGCCTGTTTGACGAGCCGGTGGCAGAGACGATGGAAGAAGCAGAAGCGTTTTTGGAGGACTGCATGGCAGTTGTTGTTGACGGCATTGAGGAGGTCAGGAGATTTTTTGATGAAGAAGGACTGGATGCCGCAGGACTTACTGACGAGGAGCTTGAGGATGCCGCGGAAGTATTTGCAGTTCCGGGCGGAAGATATTTGATTGTAGAAGGATAAGTAAAAGTAATACAAAAGCCATAACTACTCGGTAGTTACGGCTTTTTTTAAGGCCTCATCTATTGCATTTATAATCACCTGGGATGTATAGGGGTTTTCAGAAGAATACTCAATATCCTCAAGAGACTGCCTGTCGTAAACCTGTTCAGCAATATCTTCAATTGCAGGCTGAATCAGAGGGTACATGGTGGCAACGGCCTCGTCAAGATTTGAAAACCGTATGGAGTTAATGTGGGACTCATCCACCGTAACCTCAACCTCAAGAGCTGTATTTCCAAGGGTTACGGAGGAGGTATATACCCCGGGGGTATATTTCGTCTCTTCCAGCGCCTCTTTTCTGTCTTTCGGAAGAAACATAAATATCAGCAGCAGGATTAATACTACTGCCAGTATAGCAAACACAGTTGTGTAGATAATTTCTTTCATATGAAGTACGACAATTTTTGTCTTGGAACTCATAAATGTCCTCCTCTTATCTTTCATTATAGCCGGGCTCTATATAATGTATGAAAAAAGAGTGGAAAATATGCGTATCTTCCTGTAGAATGAATGGGAGAAAAATTGTAACGGAAAATATGAGGTGAGTAAATATGTTTATAATAGCAGGGCTTGGAAATCCTGAAGCAAGATATGAGGGAACAAGACACAACGTGGGATTTGATGTCATAGATGTGCTCGGGGACAAATATAATATATCCGTAAATGTAAGGAAGTGCCGCGCCTATATCGGAAAGGGCATGATGGAAGGGCAGAAGGTGATTCTCGCAAAGCCTCAGACCTATATGAACTTAAGCGGTGAGAGCATCCGGGGACTTACAGATTATTTCAAAATAGATCCGGAAAATGAGCTCCTGGTTATTTATGATGACATAAGCTTAAGTCCGGGGCAGATCCGGGTACGGGCTAAGGGCAGCGCAGGAGGCCATAACGGAATAAAAAATATAATCGCAAATCTGGGAACAGATGTATTTGCCAGAATCAAGGTGGGAATTGGGGAAAAACCGAAAAATTACGACCTGGCAGACTATGTCCTAAGCCGGGCAGGAAAAGCAGAAAGAGAGGCTCTTGACGGGGCCTATGCACATGCGGCTTCGGCTGCCGGCCTGATTATAAAGGGTGAGATTCAGGCAGCCATGAATGAATATAATAGAAAAGTAAAGCTTACGGAGGAGTAGGTATGCAGGCTCTGACTGCTCCGCTTAGGGAACTGGCGGAATATGAGGATATCGTAAAACAAAGGGAAAAGGGCACCGGAATGATTAAGATTACCGGCTGCGTAAATTCACAGAAAACACATTTGATGTATGCATTAAGCGATGGCTATACTTATAAGGTCATCGCCTGTGCCAGTGAGTCAAAAGCAAAGCAGATTTATGAAGAGTATCGTTTTTTAGATTCATCCGTATATCTGTATCCGGCAAAGGATCTGCTGTTTTACCAGGCTGATATAAGAAGTAAGGAGCTGATAAAACAGCGCATGGAAGTGGTACAGGCAGTGATAGAAGGCGGTCCGGTTACGGTTATAACAAGCTTTGACGCATTTATGGATTCACTGATTTCAAGAGAGGAGATAAAAAAGAGAATCCTGAACATAGCAGGAGAGGGAACCCTTGACATGAACGCTCTTATTCATGAGCTTGCAAAACTAGGGTATGACAGAGAGGTTCAGGTAGAGATGCCGGGCCAGTTTGCAGTAAGAGGGGGGATTCTTGATATTTACCCCCTGACAGAAGAACGTCCGGTCCGCATTGAGCTGTGGGGAGAAGAGGTGGACTCTATAAGGACCTTTGATGTGGAGACACAGCGCTCCATTGAGAGACTTGAAGAGATTGCCGTCTGCCCGGCCACAGAATTTCCGGAGGAGGAAAGGGGGAGAGTATCCTTTTTGGATTATTTCCCGGTAAAGGAGTCTATTCTTTTTCTGGATGAGCCTGTACGTCTGATAGAAAAGGGCGATGCAGTGGCAGAGGAATTTATGGAGGCTCAGAAACGCCGCTTAGAGAGCGGGCATGAGCTGACGGATGCAGAGGCGGCCCTTTATCAGCCCCGGGAGATTATTCAAAAGATAAATGCTTACACAAGTATAGGATTTATGGCCCTTGAAATGCAGTGCAGGGGTTTTCATACGAAGAATTCCTACAGCCTTCAGACAAAGAGTGTACAGTCCTACAACCGCAGCTTTGAGCTGCTTACGCAGGATCTGAAGCGGCTGAAGAGAAATAAAAGCAGGGTAGTCCTTCTCTCAGGCTCGCGCACCAGGGCGAAACGCCTTGCAGAGGATTTGAGGGATTATAATTTAAGCAGCTTTTACAGCGATGACATGGAAAGAGAGGCAGGCCCCGGGGAAATCATGACGGCATACGGGCATGTGGCAGAGGGGTATGAGTATCCTCTTCTTAAATTTACTGTAATTTCCGAGACTGACATTTTTGGAAAGGCGAAGAAAAAAAAGAAGCGGAAGGTTTATGAAGGAAGAAAGATACAAAGCTTCTCGGAATTAAAGCCCGGAGATTATGTGGTTCATGAAAATCACGGCCTTGGCATCTATCAGGGAATCGAGAAAATCGAGGTGGACAAAGTCTCCAAGGATTATATGAAGATCTCCTACGCAAAAGGCGGAAACCTGTACATCCCGGCAACCCAGCTTGACCTGATACAAAAATATGCAAATGCAGACGCAAAGAAGCCGAAGCTTAACAGCCTGGGGAGCCAGGAGTGGACAAAGACCAAAACAAGAGTCAGAGGAGCTGTCAGGGAAATTGCCAAAGACTTAGTAGAGCTTTACGCGGCCCGCCAGAATGAAGAAGGCTATGTCTACGGAGGGGATACGGTGTGGCAGAAGGAATTTGAGGAAATGTTTCCCTTTGAGGAGACAGAGGACCAGCTTCTTGCCATTGAGGCGGTAAAGCGGGATATGCAGAGCAAAAAGATTATGGATCGGCTGATTTGCGGGGACGTGGGATACGGTAAAACGGAGATTGCTATCCGGGCGGCCTTTAAGGCAGTGCAGGAAAACAAGCAGGTGGTATACCTGGTGCCCACAACGATTCTGGCGCAGCAGCATTATCATACCTTCCTGCAGAGGATGAAGGACTTTCCGGTGAGGGTGGATCTGATGTGCAGATTCCGTACTCCTGCCCAGCAGAAAAAGACCATAGAGGATCTGAAAAGGGGGCTTGTGGATATTGTAATCGGAACCCATAGGGTGTTAAGTGATGATGTGAAGTTTAAGGATCTGGGGCTTCTCGTCATTGATGAGGAACAGCGGTTCGGTGTGCAGCACAAGGAGAAGATTAAGAAGCTGAAGGAAAATGTGGACGTTATGACGCTGACAGCAACGCCTATCCCCCGTACACTCCATATGAGCCTTATCGGAATCCGTGACATGAGTGTACTAGAGGAAGCGCCGGAGGACCGGCTCCCGATTCAGACCTATGTAATGGAATATAGTGACGAGATGGTAAGGGAAGCCATTGAGCGGGAATGTGCGAGAGGGGGACAGGTATATTATGTGTATAACCGTGTGGAGGACATTGACGAGATAACCGCAAGAGTAAAAAGGCTCGTACCAGATGTAAACGTTGCCTTTGCCCATGGGCAGATGCGGGAGAGGAAGCTGGAAAAAATCATGTATGATTTTATAAGCGGAGAAATAGATGTCCTCGTATCCACAACAATTATTGAGACAGGGCTTGACATTTCCAATGTAAATACCATAATCATCCACGATTCGGATCGTTTCGGCCTTTCCCAGCTCTACCAGCTAAGAGGACGCGTGGGGCGTTCAGGGAGGATGGCCTATGCCTTTCTCCTTTACAGAAGGGATAAGCTTTTAAAGGAGGTGGCCGAAAAACGGCTGGCGGCCATCCGGGAATTCACGGATCTTGGATCCGGCTTTAAGATCGCCATGCGGGATTTGGAGATCCGGGGAGCCGGCAATCTCTTAGGTGCCGAACAGCACGGGCATATGGAGGCCGTGGGCTATGATCTCTACTGCAAAATGTTAAATGAGGCGGTACGGCACTTAAAGGGGGAGACGAAGGAGGAAGAAGACTACAATACGGTGATCGATCTGAACGTAGACGCATATATACCGGACATCTATATTCCAAACGAATATCACAAGCTTGATATCTATAAGCGGATAGCAGCCATTGAGACAGAAGAGGATATGGAGGACATGACAGAGGAGCTTATTGACCGGTTCGGTGATTTCCCGAAAAAGGTGGAGATGCTTCTGGAGGTTGCAAGGCTTAAGGCTCTTGCCCATGAAAGCTATGTTACACAGATTGAACAAAAGGGAGAGACCTATACGTTTACCATGTATGAGCGGGCGAAGGTGAAACCAGAACGGATACCGGGGCTTCTTCTTAATTTTAAGGATGAGCTCTCCTTTAAGGCAGATCTGGCAAATCCCTGTTTTATCTATCAAAGAAAAAAGAGAAGCCTTAAAAATGAAAATGAAAGCCCTGTAGAAGTTGTGAAAAAAGTGTTAATTGGAATAAAAGGATTGATTGCATAAAAAAAAGAGAGTATACTTAGATAGATTATGAGCGTACAGCGAAGTACTAAGGAGGTTTATAATAAAATTATGAAAAAGCGATTATTGATACTTGCACTGTCAGGAATTATGGCGGCAGCATCTCTGACAGGCTGCTCTCTTAAAGGAGACGAGGAGGCGGTTACGGTGGGTGATACGGTACTCACGGCAGACGCGGCGAATTTCTACGCCCGATATATACAGGCCCAGTATGAGACGTATTCTTCTGCCTATATGGGGGAAGATATGTGGAATTCTAAGGCAAGTGAAGGGGAGACCTACGAAGAGAGCGTAAAGTCTTCCATACAGGAGGGCCTTGAGACTATGATTCTCTTAGAGCAGCATATGAGTGAATATGACATCTCTCTTTCCGATGGGGAAAAGAAGGTGATTGAGGATACGGCCAAGGAGTTTGACGAGGCCAATTCTCTTGAGGACAAGGAAATGGTTTCCGGTGAGAAGAAGGCGGTAGAGAGAGTGCTTACCCTGATGGCTGTGCAGCAGCGTATGAGAGAGGCCATTGAGGCAGGTGCCGACACAGAGGTTTCTGACGAAGAGGCGGCGCAAAAGAGCATGGAGTACGTCTTTTTCTCTTATACTTCCACAGATGAATCCGGCCAGTCAGAAGAGCTTGGGGATGAAGAGAAGAAGGAGCTTAAGGACAAGGCAGAAAAGCTTGCAAAAAAGCTTAAGGAGGGCGGAGATTTTGCCGCACTTGCAAAAGAGGCGGAGACAGAAGTAAGTACAGCCACCTTTGACAGTGAGACAGAGGCTCCAAATGCAGAGCTTGTTAAAGCGGCCGATGCACTTAAGGAGGGCGAGGCTACGGATGTCATTGAATCAGACGCGGGGTGCTATGTGGCGAAGGTGACAAGCCTTTTAGACCGTGAGGCAACGGATTCCAAAAAAGAATCCATCGTGTCAGAGAGAAAGACAGAGCTCTATAATACGACTGTTGAAAAATGGCGTGAGGATGCCAAGATAACGGTGAACGAGGATGTGTGGAAAAAGATTTCCTTTAAGGATCTGACCGTCACCATGAAGACGGAGGAGGAAGTGCCTTATGCAGATGACGTAAAAACAGATGATGAGGCACAAGAGGACGAAGAGGAAGAAGAGTAAAGAAATAAAATCCGGCGGCCTGGCTGATACAGGGCCGCCGGATTTTATTTCCGCGAAGCAGCGGGTCAGCTCATAAGCCCCGCCACAAGCTGGTTTACAAGCTTACCGTCAGCCTTTCCCTTAACCTTTGGCATAAGCTCCTTCATAATTCTTCCCTTATCCTTTGAAGACGGGGCGTCAATACCCAGAGCCTCAAGAGTTTCCTTTATGACTTCTTTGATTTCATCTTCACCCATAAGCTTTGGGGCATACTGCTCTAAAACGGCAAGGCGTTTGTTACATTCATCAATAATATCCGTACGGTCAGCGGGGGTCATCTCCAGGGTTTCTTTTGTCTGCTTGATCTCCTTCATGACAACCTGAATCTCTTCCTCCGGGGTTAAATCCGCCCGCTTGTCGATGGCTTTATTTTTAAGAGCCGCTAAAAGCATGGAAAGGGATTCTTTAGTCTGTTTGTCGCCAGCCTTCATGGCAGCCACCATAGCGCTTCTTACTTCTTCAATTTTGCTCATGATTATTCCTCCTAGTAACTTTTGATTTCCGTGTTTCATTGTATCACTATGCTTCTGAAAATTCAATTTCAGATTTCAGATTAAATATGATATAGTAGAAGCAGTTAATGTTCACTGAAAGGAGGGTTTTTTATGAGAAATCATGAGGTTACAGCAGTGCAGCCGCTGCTTAAGGAGGACGGGAGCTTAAGGGAGCCGGGGTGGTCGAAGAGGCTTTGGCAGGTTTATGACAGAAAGCAGATTAAGGCGCCTAGGTTTAGAATTAAGGAATGGGATTATTATCTTGTGTTAAATGAGGATTTTGCGGGGGCCTTTACCATTTCTGACGATGGCTATATCGGGCTCCAGTCAGTGTCTCTTTTAAACTTCAGGGAAGGATGGGAGCATACGGAGACGATACTAAATCCCTTTCCCATGGGGAAGCTTCATCTCCCCCAGTCCTCAGGCGGGGGGAACACGGTGTATAGGGATAAGCGTCTCCACATGGGCTTTTTCGTAAAGGAAGGAAAGAGGGAGATTAGGTGCCGGTTTAAGAATTTTTATGAGGGGAAGCCGTTTTCCTGCGATCTTGTGCTTGAGGAACCTGAAATGGACACAATGGTGATCGCCACGCCGTGGAAGGAGAAGAAAACGGCCTTTTACTACAATCAGAAGATTAACTGTATGCCGGCATCCGGAAGCATGACCTTTGATGGGAGAACCTACACATTTTCAAAGGAAGCAGATTTTGGCACCCTGGACTGGGGAAGGGGCGTATGGACCTATGACAACCGGTGGTACTGGGGCTCGGGAAATGGTATCGTGAATGGAAAGCCCTTCGGGTTTAATATCGGATACGGCTTCGGCGATACATCTGCGGCATCAGAAAATATATTATTCTATGACGGAAGGGCACACAAGCTTGAGGATGTTATTTTTCATATCCCAAAGGACAGCTATTTAAAGCCCTGGACCTTTACTTCCAGTGACGGAAGATTCGAGATGGATTTTAAGCCGGTCTTAGACCGGGCGGCAAAAACCTCGGCAGTGATCATAGAAAGCGACCAGCACCAGGTATTCGGGCACATGAGCGGAAAAGCTGTGCTCGATGACGGTACAGCGCTGGAAATTAAGGAGCTTATGTGCTTTGCCGAGGATGTGCATAACCGGTATTAATCGGGGGAGAGGGCATCTTCTTCAGGAGGCTCCCCCTTAAGGGACAGAAGAAACGGATTCATCAGATCCCGGCCGTACTGAATCAGTGAATAGCGCCTTTGCTGCAGGCACCAGTTGTAAGTGATTCCGATCTGGAAGCTGGTAATCATGTCTGTTAAGACCGTGTAGGTGTGCTGTGAGAGGATCTGCCCGGATTCGATGCCTTCCTTTAAGAGCTGCCTTAATATCTGATAATAGCGTCTGTCCGGATTTAAAATATGCCTCACGCCGTCAGTCATTACCTGAAGCCCGTAAAGGGAATTGTAGAAATCGCAGAAGGGGGAGGATTCAACGGCGTGCAGGACATAATTATTAAAGGAGATAAGATTGTCTACAACATGAAGATTTTCATCATAATCCTCCTTAAGCCAGGTATCGTAGTCATTATCATAGATGTAGGCAATGGTAAAGAGAAGCTCCTCCTTGCCGTGGAAATGATGATAAAAAGCGCTGCGGGAGGTGCCTGATTTTTCAATAATCTCTGAAATAGTAGTCTCCTCGTAGCCCTGTTTCTGAAATAATTCCCATGCTGCATTCATAATTTTTTCTTTCGTTTTCTTCTTGTAGGGTCCGCGCATGCAATTACCTCTTTTCTTTTCCTATTTTTTTGTATTTTTATATCAGCCTATGAAATTATTATCTAGTATATACTATATTTATGATAACATAAAGAAATTTTTAGTTCAACTTGACTATATGATAGTACTTTGATAAAATAAAAACATTAAAACAAGAACGAAGTACGGAATTGAGTATGAAATTGGCTGCTGTCCACCATTGAGCAGTAACCGGAATGAGAAGGAGGGAGAGGAATATGGAACAGTTAAGGATCACGCATCCATCCGGCAGGGAGGAGATGAGGTATGCCCTTGACGGGGCGCTGCTTCTGGGTTTCCAGTCAGAGACGGCAGTTTTCCCTGTGGCTTCGCCAGAAGGAAAGAGGGCGATGCCTGGGACAGAGGAGGAGCTTTTAGGATTTTTTAGCCTTGAAGGGGAGGAGCCGCCGGAAGGATATCTGCCGGCAGAGAAAAGGGACCCCATATTTGAACTGGATTTCAGGGAGAAAAGAGGGCTTGAGTATCTTTTTTCCCGGGGACTGTTTCTAAAGGATGAGGACTTTGATTTTCTTCCAGATAAGCTGGATGTAAAGTTCATACTTCCAGCAGATGCAGATGAATGGGTGCTTGCGGCGGCCTGCAACATGGCCTTCAGGTTCGGAATGGAGACGACTGCCTATGAGGGCGGGCTTCTGGCTTTCGAAGGGTATGAGGGAGATGCAGTCGTATTTTCCGGTACAGGAATTCCTGAAGTCATATATAAGGAGCTTCCCGGGGCGGTACAGGTACATATAGGCGGAAAAGGCCAGGAGCTTCTTGAGTTTATCAGCCTGCTGTGCAATAAGTTTCCTCTTGCAAAGGGTGTATGGAGAAGCTGGCGGGATGTGCTGATGGATTTCGCCGATGATTTTACCCTGCGGGGGGCGGATGGACAGCTTGCCGCGCTTCATTCCCTTATGAAGGAGAAGCAGGGGCTGAAGCTTTTCGGCTCTCCAGAGATCAGCGGGAGGCAGAAGGCCTGTTTCCCGGACGCGGAAATTTGTAATTATAAGTCCGGAAAAAAGATTTATGAAAAAAATTATGAGTTTCCCTGGGAAGTGGATACTTTTGAACAAATATTAAAAGAGGAGATCTGCCCGAAGCTTCAAAAGGGAGACAGAGTCAGAATAGAAGGAGCCTTAAGTGAGGAGCTTTCTGTGCGTGAGAAGGCGGCCGGGCGGATCACGGAGGAGATAGAAAAAACAGGAGCCTTTGTGGAAGGCATGCAGCTTGTCTGTGCTTACAAGCAGGGCTATTCCTGGATTGACGAGGTCGTGATTCCTGCGGTAAAGGGGCAGAAAATACAGAAGACAGAGATATTTTTTAAGCCCTTCCTTCCGGAAGGAGAAACCGAGTGGCTGGATGAAAACGGTGCGACTCCATCCTACCACAACTTAAATGCGGATGACCCGGAAAGATGGTATGATCTTCCCATCCGGTATCTGCAGGAGTTATATCCTATTCAGGACAGGATAACAGAAAAGCTTTCTATTCCAGGGGAGCAGGTTGTTTTTAAGGCTTATGAGGGGGAAGAGGAGCTCACCTATCTGTGCAGAGTGACAGATGAGGAGGGCAGATGCCGTGAATTTACGTATCTTGCCAGATGCTCCGAGAGGCCCTATCTGAATGAATATCCAAAGCTTGGCAAGGTGCATCCGGCAGCCGGCTACATCCGGGTATGGGTAAATGATGCAGAGCAGCTTGACAGAAACCTTGCTACAGATTTAGAAAGGATCTGGGATGTCTACCAGAGCCAGGTGCTGCCGGAATGTAAGGCTTATATCGAAGAAAAGGTAAAGGGCACCGTACGGGGAGACATGCAGCCCTTCTTCCAGGAGCTGTCCTTAGAGGTGTGGGCAAGCGAACCTGATTACCGGACAGGAAGCAGGGAGGATCTGATCTCTTCACTGGATGCGCTGCATGAGGACATGTACTTTGTAGGCAGTGATTATTTTAAAAATTATGGGAACCAGACGGCCGGAGAGATGTTTGACGCTCCGGGGCTGATTCTGCCCAGGATACATAAACGGGAAGGCGCCCCCGCATTTAAGGTCACCCTGTATGAGTGCCAAAAGGAAAAGCCCTCCATTCTTTGCGGCGAAGAAGAGCTTTTAAGCCGGAGAGAGCGCGGGCAGGCATCCCTCTGGATTTCCCGGATTTTAAGCCGGGGCGAAAAGCTTGTGATAGAGATACAGGCAGAAGGTGTAAAAGAACAGTTTCTTGCTTCCTACGCAGAGCTTTTTACGGAGGGAGTACTCTCTGCCGGGGAAGAGATAGAGGACGGATATGAGCTCCATTTTATAGGGGAGGGCGGAAATGCACATAAGGCAGAGGTTCCTGCAAAGGCTCCCGTTTCCCGAAGACGCATTGAGGATATTGATCTTCATGAGAAGGAGCTGATCGGATATGATACTTACCTTGAGATTATGGAGGAGCTTAAGGGCGTAGAGGGGATAGAGATATTCAGGACGGCCCGCTCCTACCAGGGGAGGGAGCTTTACGGAATCTGGCTTGTGCCGGAGCATGAGGGATATCTCTCCATGACAAAGCGCCTAAGCAGGTGCCCCAGTGAGTTTATTAATGCAAGGCACCACGCCAATGAGGTGTCCAGCACAAATGCGGCTTTCATCCTGCTTAAGAGCCTGCTTACTAAGGAGGAGTATAAGGGTCTTGCAGATAAGCTTAACCTGGTAATCGTTCCCATGGAGAATGTGGACGGCACGGCAATCCATTATGAGCTCCAAAAGGAGCATCCGTACTGGAAATTCCATGTGGCAAGATTTAATGCCATAGGGAAGGAATTTTACAGGGATTATTTCAGGCAGGATTCCATTCATGGGGAGGCAATGGGCTTCACCAGGATTTATGAGAAATTTGTTCCGGATATAGCGGTGGATAATCACGGCGTTCCGAGCCATGAGTGGGAGCAGCAGTTTTCCGGCTATACCTCGCCGTCCTATAAAGGCTTCTGGCTTCCCCGTTCCCTGCTCTACGGGTATTTCTGGTACGTGACAGATCCACAGTACAGGGGCAATTATCTGGTTAATAAGGTGATGGAGGATGTGATTGCAGACAGGATTGCCGAGGATATGGAGATGACAGCATGGAATAAGGAGTGGAGCGCCATCTTTGAAAAATATGCCCACGCCTGGATGCCGAAGCTGTTCCCGGCGGATTATTACAAGGATATGATTAATTACTGGATTCCCTTTGCGGCAGATAAGAATCACGGTTATTCGTCCATTCGTTTCCCGTGGATTACCACGGTGGCATACACAAGCGAGGTGGCGGATGAGACGGCTCAGGGAGAATACCTGAATCTGTGCGCAAGAGCGCATGCTGCCCATGATGAGGCTGCGATCCAGATGCTTGTGAAGGCACAGCACAGAAAAAAATGCGGATTTACATGCCGCGGCGGACAGATCTTTGCCGAATATTTACGACTAAGGCCGATGGTCGTAGAAAATTCGGATAAAAGATAAATACTTAACTTATTTTACCTAAAGGAGGAGATTTAAATGGAACTTATTAAATTACTGGGTGTTCTGATCGTAATTGTCGGATTTGCACTCAAACTGGACTCGATCCTGATTATTTTCCTGGCGCTCATTACCACAGGAATCGTAGGCGGTCTTGGAGTAGGCGGTCTTTTAGAGACAATCGGAGTGAACTTCGTGGCAAACAGAAGTATGGCTATATTTATCATGATTCTTCTGATAACCGGTGTTTTGGAGAGAAACGGCTTAAGAGAGGCAGCTACGGACCTGATTAAGAAGGTTAAGGGGGCTACTGCAGGCAAGGTGGTTTCCGCATATGCTATTATGCGTGGTATTTTCGGAGCGTTTAACGTAGGCTTCGGCGGTGTTGCCGGCTTTATACGCCCGGTTGTCCTTCCTATGGCAGAGGCTGCCGTAAAGAACCAGGGCCATGAGGCAAAGGAAGAGCATGTGGAGGATATTAAGGGTATGGCGTCCGCAATGGAGAATGTTACCTGGTTTTTCTGGCAGGTGCTCTTTGTAGGCGGCTCCGGCGGTATTCTCGTGCAGGGAACGCTTGCGTCCCTCGGCTATGAGGTAGAGCTTATTGAGCTTGCGGCGGCAGAAATTCCGGTTGCGATTTTTGCCCTTATTGTCGGCTGCGCGGTAACACTTGTAACAGATAAGAGACTTACGAAAAAATACTATGGTGACAAATAGCAGGGGGTGTAAAGAATATGGCTAACTTAAAATTTATACAAATAAATGAAGCATTAGGTGCGAACCTGCTGAACATGGTATGGGTAATTATAGGTCTGATTGCCATTTATGCAGGAATTAAAAACCTTCTGGACGATGAGAATCCGTCCAGATACGGGACAGCTCTTTTCTGGTGTTCCTTCGGTGTCGTATGTGCATTTGGTACATGGCTTCCGGCAAAGCTTTCCGGAGTCCTTGTAATCATTATGTGCCTGCCGCCGATTTTTAAGAAGGTTAAGGTAGGAAGAGTTGACACACCGTCAAAGGAGCATACCATCCTGCAGTACAAAAAGGTGGGTATGAAGATCTTCTTCCCGGCGGTCTGCGTAGGTATTTTCTCACTTGTTTTTGCATTTTTCAGTAATTTAAGCTCCATGGTTGCAGTTACTCTTGGAGTTATTGTTGCAATGATCATCTTAATGGTATATAATCCAAGTGAGAACAAACCAGCTGTATTTTTAAAGGAGTCCGAAAGATTTCTTTCTATCATGGGACCTTTATGTATGCTTCCGCAGCTTCTCGGATGTCTTGGCGGTGTATTTACGGCGGCAGGAGTCGGAGACGTAGTTGCAAGTATTGTAGAGAAGATTGTCCCGAAGGGAAATGTAAATGTGGGAATTATTATATTTGCAATCGGTATGGCGTTATTTACTATGATTATGGGAAATGCTTTTGCGGCTATCACGGTGATTACTGTTGGTATCGGCGGACCATTCGTTCTTGCGTACGGCGCTGACCCGGTTATTATCGGTATGCTGGCTCTTACCTGCGGCTACTGCGGTACGTTATGTACACCGATGGCGGCAAACTTTAACATTGTCCCTGTAGCGATTCTTAATATGAAGGACCGCTGGGGCGTTATTAAGAAACAGGTGCCTGTAGCCATTATTATGCTGGTGTTCCAGATTAGTTATATGATTATATTCAAATAGGCTGAATAATATCTAGTAAGGGATGAGGCAGTGATGGCACGTAATATGGAGCGTGGGGCAAGAATTGTTATCGAAGAATGGATGCGGGTGAAGCCGTGGGACAAGCTTTTAATCGTTACCACGAAGGATCATCTGGAAGAATCCAGGATGCTTCGAAAGTGCGCGGTAGGAAGAGTAAATTCCGTAAACTCTCTTGTAGTAGAGGATATGGGAAGACATGTGGGTGTATTTTTTGATATGAACGAGGAAGTATTTGATCCGTATACGGCAGTAATCGCTGCCACGGACTATTCTCTGGTGACAACAAAGGCAGCCAAACGTGCCATACAGAAGCATAAGAAATTTTTGTCTCTGCCTCTATCCACAAACGATGGAAGGTCTATGCTGGAATATGAATTTATGCTGATGGATACAAAGAAAAGCCGTCTGATGGCAAAGGTAATTATGAAGTATCTGCGCCACAGTAAATTTATCCATGTGACCACACCTGCGGGAACGGATCTGAAGATATACAAGGAAAACCGCAATCCGGGTTTTTTTAATGGCGTGATAAAGGATGGAAAGGGCTATTCTTCAGCAAGTATAGAGGTATATGTGTCAATCGAGGAGACGAAGACAAGGGGAGTGCTTGTAGTGGACGGGTCTCTCGGATATATTGGAAGGGCCAAGGAGCCTACAAGACTTTTGTTTGAGAAAGGCAGAATTACAGAGATAGAAGAGACGCCTACCGGGAAACGCCTCCGGCAGTATATGGAGGATTACAAGGATCCCAGAATTTACATAGGAGGGGAATTTGGAATCGGCCTGAATTCCTACTCCCAGTGTCTTGGAAACTGTTATATCGAGGATGAATCGGCATACGGAACCTTCCATATCGGTCTGGGCAGAAACCTGGCTCTCGGAGGGCAGCAGAATGCTAACGGACATTTTGACCTTGTATGTCTGGAACCGGATATTTACACGGATAACAGGCAGATCATGCAGCAGGGAAAGATTATTATACCGGAGCCTGTTGTGTATTAAGCTGCCGGGCATGGCTTGAAAAATATTTCTTCCGTACACAGGAGGATAAAAAATAGGAGGTAATGAAAATGAAAGTATTAGTAACAGGGTTTGATCCTTTTGGAGGAGAACCGGTAAATCCGGCCTTTGAGGCGGTAAAGATGCTTCCGGACGAGATCGCGGGAGCAGAGATTATTAAGCTTGAGATACCGACAGTATTTTCAAAGTGCGGTCCGGCAGTAGAGGAGGGCATTAAGAAGTATGAGCCGGATGTTGTCATCAACGTAGGCCAGGCAGGGGGACGTTCCTGTGTGACAATAGAGCAGGTGGGTATTAACCTTGCAGAGGCCCGTATTCCGGATAATGCCGGGGAACAGCCGTCAGACGAAGCACTTCAGGAAGACGGCGCGCCGGCATATTATGCAACCATTCCGGTAAAAGCCATTGTAAAAAATATCCGTGACCATGGCATCCCGTGCCATATTTCCTACACGGCAGGAACCTATGTGTGCAACTGCATTATGTACAATGTGCTCCATATGGCTGCAACAAAGTACACGAATATCCGGGCAGGCTTTATCCATGTGCCCTTTGCGGCAGAGCAGGCGGTTGGAAAGCCCAACGGAACACCGTTCATGTCACTGGAAATGATTGCAAAATCACTGGAATACGCTATCGAAGCAACAGTAAAAAATGAAAAGGATATTGCCGGAGTAATGGGCGAGACACATTAGAGCTATTTCGCGGTATATATGATTCTCCTGTTTACAGTGCCGGGGTGTAGCTGTAAACAGGGGTTTTTTGTTTAAGGAGGATATGTCATTGAGAAAAAATAAGGTATTAAAAGAATATGCTTTGATCACTATCGGTATTTTCATAGTGGCGGCTGCGGTTTATTTTTTTATGGTTCCGGGGAATATTGTAATGGGAAGTGTTACCGGTCTGGCGATGGTGCTTATTAAGGTGGTTCCGGTCCCTCTTTCCGTGATGACGTTTATTTTAAATGTTGTCTGTCTTGTTCTCGGATATCTCCTGGTAGGGAAGGAGTTCGGGGGAAAGACAGTCTATGCATCGGTTCTTATGCCAGGATTTTTAAACATTTTTGAGCGGATATTTCCGAATCAGCCGTCTCTTACAGATAATATCATTCTGGATGCCCTTTCCTTTATTATCATTGTCAGTATCGGACAGGTTATAATGTTTAACCAGAATGCATCCTCAGGGGGACTGGATGTGATTGCCAAGATCCTGAATAAATATTTTTACTTTGATTTGGGGAAATCTGTTACGATTGCAGGAATGGTCATTGTTGTAAGCTCTGTTTTCTTCTATGATAAGGTAACGCTTGTCGTGGGCGCTCTGGGAACGTATTTTAACGGGATTGTTGTGGATGAGTATATCAGCGGCTTTTCGAGGAAAAAGAAGGTTTCTATTCTTTCTAAGGAGTATGAGGAGATTAAGGATTATATCATGAAGGAATTAAAGCGCGGCGTTACGATTTATACTGCCAGGGGAGGGTATGATGACGTGGAACGCACAGAGCTTGTTACGATAGTGAACAAAAATGAATATGCGCTTTTGATAAAGCATATCAGGGAAGTAGATAAAGAAGCATTTATTACTGTGGCAACCATAAGCGAAGTGGTTGGGATGTGGAATGCCCCCGGACGGAAATAAAAAGATATAAAAGGATTGACTTCTTTGTATTTTGGATATATTATAATCATAAGATACTAAATCGTAAGATACTAAATCATAAGATACTAAATCATAAGATACTAGATTATAAGAGTCTGAAATAAGAGAGGTGAAAAATATGTTTTACTGCCGCGAAGCTGAGCTTTCAAAACTAAATAAACGTTATAAGGACGGAGAATTTGAGTGTATTGTTATCTATCCTGTCTTTAGTATCAGACATTAAAAAATGGCGTTAACGATAATAAAAAAAGAG
>CATBDC010000035.1 GCA_949502235.1 uncultured Lachnospiraceae bacterium
GTAAGCCTTTTGTTGCTGGTACTAACTTAATGACATTGGTTCACTCCGTTCACAGCAACCTGCGCAGACAGTAAGAAAGTGATTCAGGTGTGAGGGGTTGATATTGAATGAAATATCATGTAAAATATAGTTAATCAGCAGGAGGTGTGAAAATGCTTGCATATAAAATTGATGTATTGGAAACGCTCAAGGAAGCAGGGTATAACACAACAAGGCTGCGAAAAGAAAAGCTATTAAACGAGAGTGCAATACAGTATATAAGAGAAGGAAAACCAGTAGGATCGAAAGCGCTTGATAATATTTGTATGCTTTTGGATATGCAGCCAGGAAATATTATAAAATATGTTGAAAACAGAAACATTGAAAATAGTATAATTAAACCTCCTTCTAGAATAAAGGAGAAAGGAAGGTCAGATATTGCAAATTCAATATAGTAAAAAAGCAGTAAAATATATTAATGGATTGGATAGACTGACAAAACAACGGATAAAAGAGGCAATCGAGGGATTAACGGAGCAGCCGCCAAAAGGCGATATAAAGCCGTTGCAGGGATTTTCAGATGGGCGCAGGCGGTTGAGGGTAGGAAAATACAGGATTGTATATAATTATTATCAAAATGGGGAAATAGAGATATTATATATAATTGATGTGGATTCAAGAGGGGATATATATAAATAACACCCAGAAAGGAGTTAAAACATGAGTACAGCAACAAAACAGGCAATTGACCTCTTGGAGATTTTGCCGGAAAGCGAACAAAACTTTGCGCTTGAATTTATAAAAAAATTGGTTCTTGCGTGGGATCCCGATTTTACAAAGGTTACACCGTTAGAACGTTCGGAAATAGAGCAGGCAGTAAAAGAGATTGAAAACGGTGAAACTGTATTACATGAAGATATTAACTGGGATTAACCTATTATAGAAAGCACCTTCCTCTGTGTTATTTGCTAAAAGTTTATTTTAACACAAAGGGGTGCTTCCTATATCATCCAATAAAACAGATTGAGGGCACGCAGGCAACACTGGAGGATGTGCTGGATCCTCCAGTGAACCGCTTTGTAGAATCGTCTATTTTGAAGCAGACAAATAATTCAAGCGCAACAGGGTCAATGTGGTACTAAAGCGTACTCCTGCCGCTCACATGATGCAGAATTCTCATGAGATCCCCCATTTTTATGAAGCCATCGTCATCAATATCAGCCGCTAGAAATGCATTTCCTGTAAGCTCCGTCCGCCCTGACACATGATGCAGGCACATCATTAAATCAGACATTGTAATCTGGTTATCGGAATTGATATCTCCTTTTGCTATATCGTTCAGTGAAGCGTTATAAACATAATCCTCTTCTGATGCTGCCGGAAGGTCATATAAGAAATTAACTCCCATGGCTGTAGATACATTTGCCGTATGATCGGTAAAGCTCTGGTTTCCTACTAAAAAATAATTATGGCGTGCCTCCTCATACGTCTGGTCGTCCCATGTGGCGTCCAGCCAGTAATATTTTCCGTCATTCATGCGGACCATATTCCAGGCGTGCCCGCCGCCTGCATCTCCTGTTATGTAGATGTTGGAGATATGATAGCTGTTCATCAGAAGCAGCATTTCTTAACTGTATGTCAATGCAAAAAATATATTTTGAGGGAGATGTGTCTCAAATCAGTTTCGGAGTTGATAAATTTGAATTCTCTTTGGGTGTTTTTGGATATGTTACTGCCACTGCATACTATCTTAATGGCAACGCAAAACCAACTGATTCCTACGGCGGAAATTTAACATGGGTTCCTTATTCGCCAAGTAGTGGACAAAAAACCTATCAGACGGATTCTGCTGAAAATGAACAGAAACCAGATACTTCTACAGCACCGGAAAACACTGAAACTGAACAGGCTTCTGATGAAAGTCAGGAGATAACTATGCCTGAAATAGAAGGAAATGATACACAGCCTGAAGACAATCAGTCCGAACCAGAACTTGAAACAGAAACAGCTATTACAGCCCCCGCTCAATACTATACTAATTTAGAAGCTCCTGTATTCAAAATGGAAACTTATACTGCCAACACAGAAGGCTCCTTTACTGCTTCCGCCCAAGGGCTAAAATCATCGTCAGAATATCTCCTTGCGGTAGTAAGAGACGAAAATGCAGAAATTTTATTCGCCCCAAGCAATCTTTTATATATTGACCAGGGGACAGCAGACAAACGGAGCCATATCCATTACTTACATACCGAAGGATAATACCCCGGGGACAGAATGTTTCTTTGGAACCGGAAGTACACAGGCCATACGGGAGCTGATTGCAAAAATAAACGCCGCCGAAGCAGACGATACCATACAGGCAGATCTAACTGCCTCTGCAAATCTTTCCGGCACAGTTTTAGATGCTGCCCGCAAAAAACAGGTTCACTTAGATTTAGCTGTTGGAAACGGTGTTCACTGGGAAATCGACGGACATATGGTTCCCGCCGGAGCCACAGATACGGAACTGGGCGTTGTACGTACTAACAAAAAGAATGGGAATATTTCCGAAGAAGCTATTACTGAAATCGCAGGGAAATATAACAGCGAACAGCTGAATGTATCCGATAATTTCCTGTTACTCCCATCTGGTGCTGACTTAAGGATTGAAACGGATTCTTCCTTAGCTGGCTGGAAATGTGCCATTATTCAGCATGGGAATAATGAGAATAAATTAGCAGGGAACCAGCTGTTAAAAAATGGCGAAGCTTATATCAGAAACGTCCAGGAGAAAAATTATCTGCTTATTTATGGAAAAAACGGCGATGTTACCTGTGATGAAAAGTCAATATGGCTGACTTAATGAAGGTTCTGCACCATGTCAGCGGAAGAAACAAGCTCGATATACTGGGACAGGGACTTGCTGATATCAATTTTGACGAAAACGTAAATATGCTTGAAACACATACTTTTCATTCCTCTTGCAAAATAATTTTATAGGTTGTCTCATAAACAACTGTTTAAAAAAATATTGGGATTAACTGCCGGAACCTCCGAATTACTGTAATCTTTCTCATTACAGGTGATAATACAGTCCGCTCCGATTTCCTTCGCACATTTATCCTGAAGACAATCCTCAAAATCCTTAAAGAAATCTCTTTCAATGGCATCAAGAATTTCCTTTTGAGAGGCGGCTGCTACAGTAAATATCTCACATATATCTTTTAAGATATCTCTCCGTTCCTTATCATCCTTTTTTCTTAGAACATACCACAAGGTTGATAATGTATGAAAAGCGATATATCCTCTGATTTTTCCCTTCGCACACAGCTCTACGATTTTTATGGATTGCTCAAGATATTTGTCTTCGCGGTTTGTAATATAGTTAAGAAGGATATTCGTATCAATCAATACAACCGTACTTTTCATTTATTGCCTCCTCTCTTTCTTTATTATAATCAATTGGATCAGACATCTTTTTCCTGACAATCTCTAATCTTTGAAAAGCCTCCATTTTGCCGCTGCTTTCTGCTGTTTTTTTGTTAACAGGTGCAGAAATAATAAACGGAATACTTCTTTCTCTTAATGCTGTCCTAGTAAAGGTTTCATAAAACGTCTGCTTTGTTTGGCCCATTGCTTCAAGCATTTCACCAAGCTCTTCATATATTGAATCTTCCAGTCGAATACTAATTGTTTTCATAATCATCAGCTCCTCTTTTCACTATATCTTGTATAATTTATCATTATTATATGTAAATATGAATCATTTAGCAAGCAATAACATTCAATTTACATAATTTTTATTTCAAAAAAGAGAAAATATAAGGCTTCACTCTGAAATCATCTGCTTATTTATGGAAAAAACGGCGATGTTACCTGTGATGAAAAAGTCAATATGGCTGACTTAATGAAGGTTCTGCACCATGTCAGCGGAAGAAACAAGCTCGATATACTGGAACAGGGACTTGCTGATATCAATTTTGAATCCCGAACATTTATAAGCCGCATATCGAGAAGCGAACACTATTTGTCATCCTGACCACTTATAAGCCGCATATCAGGAAGCGAACACTATTTTTTTTTGGGGGGGGGGAATTTCCTTCCCTTATAGTAGTATTATACGAACAAAAAAGAAACTATGTCAATCAACTTTTTCAAAAAAACGATATCTGGATCTGGCTGAGTTGCTGTTCACAGGTCTGCGCATTTACTGCGCAGACCGTAAGAAAGTGATTCAGGTGTGAGCAAATCCCATTGCCGAAGGCAATTTTAAATGGATTTGCGAATGTTACTGTGAACGGGAGTGAACAGTAACCTGGCTGTGAAATCATATAAGGCTTTACTCTGGAATCACCTGTTGATATATTATAAATAAGAAGTAACCGAAAGCGGCAAATGAAAGGGGTAGTTATCCATAAAAGCAAGGGGTGAACAGATTATGAAGAAGCTTCCCATAGGAATTGAATTTTTTAAAGATTTTAAACGAGACGATTTTTACTATGTTGATAAAACAGGTTTTATACGCGATTTAGTAAATACAAGAGGAAGTGTAAACCTGTTTACGAGGCCGCGCCGGTTCGGCAAGAGCCTTAATATGAATATGCTGAAAACATTTTTCGAAATTGGGACGGATCCCTCTTTATTTGACGGGCTGGCAATTGCAGATGAAACGGCGATCTGTGAAGCGTATATGGGAAAATATCCGGTTATCTCCATCAGCTTGAAAGCTGTAGACGGATTGAGTTTTCAAGCGGCATATGACATGATGGAAATAGAAATAAGCAGAGAAGCAAGGCGTTTTAAATTTCTTATAGAAAGCGACAGATTGTTACAATATGAAAAAGACCAGCTCGTAGGATTAATGCAAGGAAATTTTAAAAAGGCTGCCAGTATGCATGACAGCTTAAGGCTTTTGACGGAATTACTTTGTGAGCATTACGGGCGTCCTGTGATTCTTTTGATAGATGAATATGATGTACCTTTAGATAAAGCTTATCAGAATGGATATTATCAGGAAATGGTAAGTCTAATCCGCGCCCTGTTCATTCAGGTACTCAAGACAAACGAAAGTCTGTATTTTGCAGTTATTACTGGATGTCTTAGGATTGCAAGGGAAAGCATCTTTACAGGACTTAATAATTTCAAGGTAAGAACCATATCAGACACACGCTTTGCAGAGTATTTTGGATTTACAGAAAAAGAAGTCAAAGAGCTGCTCCACTATTATAACCTAAATGATAAATTTGATTCATTAAAGGAATGGTACGATGGATACCGTTTTGGACAGTTGGATATCTATTGTCCGTGGGATGTTATTAATCAATGTGACAAGTTTCTGGAGACGCCGGACGCCCCTATGGAGGCACACTGGGAAAACAGCAGCAGCAATGCAATTATACATGATATTCTTGTAAATGCGACGGAAACAACAAAAAGCCAGATTGAAGCCCTGATTTCCGGTGATACGGTGGAAAAGGTTCTGATTCCGGAGCTGACCTATACAGATCTTGGCAGTGCAGATACGGAAATTCGCCAGACATATCTTTGGAGTGTACTTTTTGCAACCGGCTACCTGACAGATGCAGACAGGCCGGAAAATCAGCTTCACAGGCTGGCAATCCCTAACAAGGAAGTATTAGGAATTTATGAAAAACGCATCCGCTCATGGTTTAATGTAAAGATTACACATGATACAGCAAGATGGAAAAGCTTTTGTGAAGCAATAAAAACAGGAAATGCCGCCAAAGCAGAGCAGCTATTTAATGAGTTCATGTCTGTCTCTATCAGCATCAGGGATACCCGTATAAAGAAGGAAACGAAAGAAAACTTCTTCCACGGAATGTTATTAGGCCTCCTGCAGGCTGAGGGGAGCTGGAATGTAAAATCAAATGTAGAACCTGGTACAGGATATACAGACATCTGTCTGGAAATTCCAATGACGAAAACCGGCTGTATCTTAGAAGTCAAATATGCGGAAAATGGACAGTATGAGCAGGCCTGCGCCGAAGCAATGAGGCAGATTGAGGATAACAAATATACACAGATTTTAAAGCAGGAAGGGATACAGACGATCCACAAGTATGGGATTGCCTGCTATAAGAAGAGTTGTAAAATTGTATATTCTTCAGATAGCTTTAAATAACAAAAATCTGCCGCTTTTCAAAAAGAGAAGTGGCAGATTTTTATTTTTTATGACTGTATCCAATACTCTGACAGCCAGTCTAATCACTCGTTCATGTTCGCAAGCTTCGCCGCCTGGTCAGCCGCGATGCAGGCATCAATAATCTCCTGAATATCCCCGTTCATAATCTTGTCAAGCTTATATAAGGTAAGTCCGATACGGTGATCTGTCACACGTCCCTGGGGGAAGTTGTAGGTCCGGATCTTCTCGGAGCGGTCTCCTGTTCCGATCTGGCTCTTTCTTGCCTCGGATTCTGCGTCATGGCGCTTCTGGCACTCTATATCATAAAGCTTGGCGCGCAAAAGTGCAAAGGCCTTATCCTTATTCTGAAGCTGTGACTTCTCGGTCTGGCTGTAGATAACGATTCCGGTAGGATAATGAGTCAGGCGCACGGCAGAGTCCGTGGTGTTGACACACTGGCCTCCGTTTCCTGACGCACGCATAACGTCAATACGGATATCCTTTTCATCTATCTGAATATCTACCTCTTCCGCCTCCGGCATAACGGCTACTGTAATTGTAGACGTATGGATACGGCCGCCGGACTCTGTCTCCGGCACACGCTGTACACGGTGCACGCCGGATTCGTATTTCATCACAGAGTAGGCGCCGTTTCCGGTGATCATGAAGGTGACATTTTTCATGCCGCCGATACCGATTTCCTCGCACTCCACCAGCTCCACCTTCCAGCGCCTGCTTTCTGCATAATGCATGTACATGCGGTAAATCTCTGCAGCAAAAAGTGCCGCCTCATCGCCGCCGGCCCCAGCCCGGATCTCCACAATAACATTTTTATCGTCATTTGGGTCTTTCGGGAGCAGAAGAATCTTGAGCTCATGCTCCAGCTCCTCAATTCTTGCCTTGGCTTCACTAAGCTCTTCCTTTGCAAGCTCCCTTAACTCCTCGTCAGACTCCTCGTCTAACATCTGGAGGCTGTCCTCCACTGTCTCTTTACATTTTTTATATTCTTTATATGCCTCAACGATAGGAGTCAGATCATTTTGTTCCTTCATAAGCTTACGGAACCTGTTCTGGTCGTTTGCTACATCCGGTTCCTGCAGTTCACTTAAGATTTCCTCCAGCCTGATGAGCAAATCCTCTAATCTGTCAAACATAACATTTCCTCCTTAAATTAAACCACGGACTAATTTCCATTGTACCTGCTGATAACAACCCGGTCAAGACCTGCCAGATCCTTTTTCACCCTGATATCCTCATACCCGGCATTTCTTAAAAGAGCAGTTACAGCTTCTCCCTGCCCGCAGCCGATTTCCAGCAGCAGATAACTGTTATTTTTAATATAATTTATACTGTTACGTATGATCTTCCTGTAAAAATAAAGGCCGTCCTCTTTTCCGTCAAGGGCTATATAGGGATCATAGAGCCTGACCTCATCCTGCAGCCCCTTTATTACCTCTGTAGGGATGTAGGGCGGGTTGGAAAGAATCATGTCAAAGCTTCCTTCTGCCCGTTCAAACAGGTCACCCTGAATAAACTCCGCATGGATTCCCAATCTTTCTGCATTCTTTACTGCTACGGCCAGAGCCTTCTTAGAAATATCTGTCCCGATTCCCTGACATGGCTCTGACTGCATGCCGCCGGGTTTAAGCTCTCCAGCCTTTTTTAGAAGGCTTAAAAGAATACAGCCCGAACCGGTGCAAAGGTCGAGAATACGCATCCCGGGCTTCAAAAGCTTAAGCGCCTCCTCCACCAGGATTTCCGTGTCCTGCCTGGGTATGAGCACATGCTCATTTACCAGAAAGGAATACCCCATAAATTCCTGCTCCCCGGTAATGTGCTGGAGAGGAACCCTAAGGCTTCGTCTGGCTATATATGCAAAATACCTCTCTGCATCCTCTTCGCTTAACTCCTTTTCAGGATGACCGTAATAGAAGGCCTTGCTGATGCCCGCCGTATGGGAAAGCAAAAGCCATGCATCCTGAGCCGCGTCAGCGATCCCCGCCTTCTCAAGTCGTGCCGCTCCCTCTCTATATATCTGCTGAAGTGCCAAAGTTTTCTGCTTCATAAGCTTTCCAGTCAAAGACTGCCTCCACCGCCTGTATTGCCACCTCAATCATGCTGTCATCCGGTTCCTTTGTGGTAAGCCTTTGAACCGCAAGCCCCGGCTTACTTAAAAGATTCACGACAGGGTTCTCACTTCTTCCTGCCAGCTTAAGCACCTCATAGGAAATCCCTGCAATCACAGGGAGAAGGGCAATACGGACAGCCACACGCATAACAGGAGATTCCACACGGATTAGAAGCAGCAGGATAATGCTGATTGCCATAACAAAGAACAAAAAGCTTGTTCCGCATCTTTTGTGCTGCCTTGAGCTTACCCGTACATTTTCAACTGTAAGAGGAAGACCGTGTTCAATACAATTAATACACTTGTGTTCCGCACCGTGGTACATAAACGTACGCTGTATATCCTTCATCCTGGAAACCAGCAGCACATATGCAATAAAAATTCCGATACGTACAAAGCCCTCTATAACAGTTCTTACAAAATAAGAAGTCACAACCGGCTTAAGAAAGGAGGAAAGGGCATACGGAAGCACCATAAATATAGCCACTGCAAGCACCACGGAAAGCGCAATGGTTCCTGCCATAAAAAGCTTTTCCTTCTTCTCCTGCTTTAAGGCTTCCTTTTCTGTCAGCGCCTTCTCTTCCTTTTCCTCTTCTTCCTCGTAAAATTCCGCGGAATAGGTCAGTGTCTTAATTCCCAGCACCATAGAGTCAATAAAATTAAATATTCCGCGGATAAATGGGATCTTTGTTATCTTCTCCCATTTAATAATACTTTTATATCTGTCCTTCGTAACAGCAATCTCCCCGTCCGGTTTTCTGACTGCCACAGCATACTCGTCCTTATGCTTCATCATAATTCCTTCAAGTACAGCCTGGCCTCCAATATTAGATGATTTCATAAGTGCTCCTTTAAAACATGATAAAAAGGGTTGAGATCCTGAAACCTCAACCCGATACCTACTAACTTATTTACCCATTCCGTACTTCTTATTGAACTTATCAACACGGCCGCGCGCCTGTGCAGCCTTCTGCTGTCCTGTGTAGAACGGATGGCATTTAGAACAAATCTCTACGTGGATGTCTTCTTTTGTAGAGCCTGTCACAAAGGTATTACCACAGTTACAGGTTACAGTTGCCTGATGGTATGCTGGATGTATTCCTTCTTTCATGATTTTCACCTCTTCGTTATTTTAATTGGTTACTGTCCACTCCGTTCACAGTAACCCTCATTTTCTAAACAGCTTTTTTATTGTACCATGAAATAAGGTTCTTGTCTAGATTAATTTTGTCTTTTTTACTAATTGAATGAATTCCATATTGTTCCTTGTCCGGGCGAACATATTTAAGATATTGTCCACTGCCTCATCGGCGCGCATACCATTCAGGGCGCGGCGCATGGTATCCACTGCCTCCTGCTCTTCTCTGCTAAGAAGGAGATCCTCTCTTCTCGTACCGGATTTCGGAATGTCAATGGCCGGAAATACTCTTTTTTCAGAAAGCTTCCTGTCGAGTACCAGCTCCATATTGCCGGTTCCTTTAAATTCCTCGTAAATGACATCATCCATCTTGCTTCCTGTATCCACAAGTGCTGTGGCAAGGATGGTAAGGCTGCCGCCCTGGCGCATATTTCTGGCTGCTCCGAAGATCCTCTTGGGCATGTGGAGGGCCGCTGGGTCAAGACCGCCGGAAAGAGTTCTTCCTGAAGGCGGAACTGTCAGGTTATATGCCCTGGCAAGCCTGGTAATACTGTCAAGAAGTATCATAACATCCTTTCCGTGCTCAACAAGACGCTTCGCGCGCTCAATTACCATCTCAGACACTCTTTTATGGTGCTCCGGAAGCTCGTCAAATGTAGAGTAAATAACCTCTACATTGTCTCCCTCTATGCTTTCCCTGATGTCTGTAACCTCTTCAGGACGCTCGTCAATCAAAAGAATCAGAAGATGAACCTCCGGATTATTCTGCTGCACTGACAGCGCAACCTGCTTTAACAGGGTTGTCTTACCTGCCTTCGGCGGCGATACAATCATACCGCGCTGCCCTTTTCCGATAGGTGAGAGCAGATCTGTAATTCTCATTGCCGTGCTTGTCCGCCCGCACTCCAGCCTTAATCTCTCATTTGGAAAGATAGGGGTTAAATCTTCAAAATTCGGACGCCTCATTGCCACAAGAGGGTCGATTCCATTGATTTTTGTCAGATAAAGAAGTGCGCTGAACTTTTCCTGCTGTGTTTTAATCCGCGTGTTGCCTTCCAGGATATCTCCTGTCTTTAAGTTAAATCTTCTGATCTGGGATGGGGATACATACACGTCATTATCTCCCGGCAGGTAATTTTCACTCCGTATGAATCCGAACCCGTCCGACATAACCTCAAGAATTCCACTTGCAACAATTCCGCTGTCCAGCTTATCAATGTCATGCAGCTCCTTGTCACCTGTGTTCGCGGACATTTCTTTTACAGTCTCTCTTGAATCCTTCTTTTGTTCTCTCGTTTCCTTTGCCTTTTCCTTTTCGTCTTCCTGCAGCATTGCCTCAATGACCTCTGCCTTCTTCATAGTAGAAATGCCTTTGATTTTTCTTGCCTTTGCAAGGTCTTTTAATGTTGCAAGCGGTAATGTTTCGTATTTTTCTCTCATCATATTAACTATCCTTTCATATCTCCAAGCTGTTCTTACCGGGAATATCAGTCTGAAATGACTCGAATGACGTTGAAGGTATTATACTACAAAGTTGGAGGTTTTAAAAGTCCTTTTTTATATTATCTAAAATAGTTAAGCCCTGGACGTTACTGTGAACGGAGTAAACAGTAACCTTCGCCAATCCTGCATCTGCCAAAAACCAACCACTAAAATATCCTCTCACATACCTCTGTTATTCACGAAAGCAAGATTAAAGACAATTCCTACTCCTGTTTTTGTTATTATAGCACATTTAGATAAAAGCACCAATGGAAAGAAAAATCTTCCTACGGTGCTTTAAGAAAGAGTAAGAAGCGGCGGCGTTTTTCCTACTGGCTGATATTGTCCTTAAAAAAGGAATCTATTTTCCGTTTGATTTCTGCCGGCTTCAAATTTTTTACCAGATATCCGTCTGGTTTTAAGGCTATTAATTTCTTAACGGTTTCTGAATCCGTCCTCCCGGTCAGAAAGATAACCGGAACATCTGCAAGTGTCTCCTCGGAACGAATCATCTCCAGAACCTGCTTTCCATCGCAGACCGGCATCTCATAATCCAAAAGGATCAGATCCGGTTTATCCAAAATAATGCACCTGATGGCCGCAGCGCCAGACTGGGCCAGTGCCACATCATAATCTTCTGAAAGCAGTTTTTTAATTCCCACCCGCAGTGTAACAGAATCATCTACCACAAGAATCTTCTTTTTCGGGCGGCTTTCCCTTTTCATAAGATATTTTTCAACCTCTGTCATAGCGTTGTCTGTACGGATCGGTTCCATATCTGCCTTTTTTACCAGACTCCTCCTTGCAGCAATGCAGTATGCAAAATAGCCTTCTCCGGTGTCAATTAACAGGCTGACCTGCAGCCTTTCATTTTCGAATACCTCTTTAAACTGCTCATATGTCAGAAGGTTCTCTTCTTTTAATTCATATCCGTCCATATCCGGAAGATGCTCTTTGATGCGGCCTGCAAACTGTCTGGCCGTATATCTGGATGCGTTCATTAATATACTGTCAAGCTTATTCGTCTTAATCCCTAACGCCTTGCCGACTGTATTGAGAAGCAGTTTTTCTTCAAAAACTAAAAACACCTCACATTCCTCTTTATTTTCTTTAGATCCATAGACCAGACGGTGGTACACACCCTTTCCGAATTGTTCTCCTCCGTATGTCTCACTAATTACACAGGACTCCAGGTGGAATAAGTCATACAGCAGCTGAAGAATAATTTCCTCTATCGCCTCCTGTTCCTTTCCCGGCAGAAGCTCCATCCACCTGCTGCTTCCCCCTCCCGTAATCGCACGATCCTCCATCAGCGTATGCCCAATAAGCCATCCGGCACAGACTCCCAGAAAATGTCCTATGGAATTTGCGCAATATCCTGACTGCTCCAGCTCTTCTTCCAATGCAGGAAGGGTTCTCTCCCGGAATTCCTGGTGAATATGCCTGTGCTTTTCAAGTCTCTTATAGTGAATGGACTCCATGTATTCCTCTTCTTCTGCAAAATGCTTTACCGCATGTTCTTTGAAAAACTTGATTCCCTCCTCGCAGGCCCACTGGCTCTTGCTTTTTTCGTCAGTAAACCTGAACAGTTTATTTATAATTTTAAAAAGGCTTCTATGTTCTTTATCGATGATATCTACACCAATATTGTATTCGTCTTTCCATACTATCTGACCTTCCAATTGTAATCCTCCTTATAAAAATAAGTAAATTCTGTTATACTTTTATAATATGATACAAATGTCAAAAGGTCAGCCAGCGGTTTTCAGGTACTGTCGGCTCTTGAGCCGGACGAAACAAATGCCTGGTACATGTTACAGATACACCACCTCATTGCTGTCAGCAGAGCGTCTGATGGCATCCATCATACAAATCACCTCATAGCTTTCTTCCGGTGTTACAGCCTCCGGCTGACACCCTTTTTCAACACTGTCTGCAAAATACTGAAGCTGTCTCTCATAAGCATCATACTGCTGTATTGGGACAGTTTGAAAGCCTTCCCCCCTTTTCCAAATGCTCATATTGCAGGTATTCACCGCACAAGTGCCTCCTGAAGGATTTACCAGTGTAGAAGCCCCGGAAGCATACTGGTATTCTACGGTTGCCTCACTCCCCGCTATATCTACAGAAAAACTAAAAGGATAGCCTGTCTGCTGGGTAAAAGAAACCTCTGCCAGAGAACGAACACCGTTTTTATGTATAATATTTGCCATAACATTATTGTAGCATCCTGTCTCGTCCTTTGATGCATTGGCAAATACACTTTGGAACGGCCCAATGGCATAACGCAGATAATCCACATCATGCACCAGCATGTCACCCATTGCGCCGCCGCCCAGAAGGGGGTCAAAGATCCACTGGCTGTACTTCCCTGATCTGTGGGAAACTCTTCGCAGATGCATCATATGGATTTTACCTGCCTGTCCTTTTTGGAGCATACTCTTTATCTCCACATACCCGGCCCAGAAGCGTACGACCTGCGCGGTCATAAAGATAATCCGGCCTTTTTCTGCTGCGTCTAATATTCTCCTGCACTCTGCCGGAGTTTTTGCAAGGGGCTTCTCACATAGTACATGGATATTCCTTTTTGCACATTGCTCTACATGGTCTGCATGTAAATAAGTAGGTGTACAGATAACCGCTGCATCCGGCCTGATTTCGTCCAGCATAGTCTCTACATCTGTATACTCCTCACACCCCTGCTCCTTTGCAAATTTAAAAACTGGCTCTTTTCTTCTGCCGCAGACTGCTGCCAGCTCTGCACCTTTGCAGTTGCGGATCGCATTTGCATGGCTTCCTGCAATCAGCCCGCATCCAATGATCACAAATTTCATTTTCCTTCCTCCTTCCCGGAAACAAATTCTGACTTACCAGGCAAGTATTCTCCCTGGGTTTTCATAAAAAATTTTATTTAACTGGCTTTCCGAAATTCCTTCCTGCCTCATCATCGGAAGGAAAACCTCCAGAATATATGTAAGCCCTGCCGCATCCTCACAGTAGCTTTTTAAACGGGCCCGGGTAGTATCCAGAGACATTAAAAGCTGCTCTTCATTTTCTGCCAGAATCCTTTTTACCAGCCTAAGCTCTTCCTCATCACTGTGATACCGGAAGCGTCCGATTGTATCAAATTCCAGCGTAACTCCTCTCCTAAGAACCTTACGGAAGACCTCCCAGTTTCTGCATGCCCGGTCCATATGGCAGAAATAAACTCTGCGAAGATCGACCCCTGTCTCTTCCAGAAAACGCATAAGGCTTACCGGACTGCTTCCCTCCTCAATATGAACCATCATCGGGGCATTTGTCTCCTTCTGTGCTTTTGCTGCCGCAGGAAATAATTCTCTGTATGGTCCGGCCAGTCCGCAGCTGTCCAGGGCTGTCTTTATAATTCCTGCGCAGGTTCTGGTCTGAAAGACCTTTCCTTTTAAATCCTTCCATCCGTCAGACGTTTTGTTTTCAAAAGGGGAAGTATGCTCTGTCCCCACATACATCCCCTTTGTCAGTTCTTCTATAAAAAAGCCTGCAAGCCTGTCTCTATCTGTATTTCCAATCCAGTGTCCCTTCGGATAGAACTGCATTTTATGGAAGCCAGTGGAAGCTACAATATGTACCCCTGTGCGTGCTGATATCTCCTTCAGCTCTTCAGACATCCGATTACACCCTCCGGGCTGGGCCTCCACAAATGCTGCCCCGCCCATTTCCCGGTAAGACGTTACCTCTTTTACAGAAGCCTCTATATCGTCCATCCACAAGGAGGGATTACACTCATAAGATACTCCTTTGCTCAGCATAAGATGTTCATGGCATTGTGTGAAACCCAGCTTTTCAGGAAACAGAGGCCCCAGCACTGTATGTATCCTCTTCATATCCTCTTACCATTTCAGATTGTCAATCACTGCCGGTTTCCCGTCTCTGTCTACTACCCTCTTATGATATCCCTTTGTCTCAATGGTGCCGTAATTATGCCCTGCATCAGCGTCAAATACAAAGAACAAAATCAGTGGGACGCTGCCTGTATTTACAGTTCTGTGGGCATAGCGCCGGGGCACATAGACAGACTCATTCTTCTTAAGAGGTATTTCGGCCGTGCTGCCTTCCGGATTTTCCATTACCATATACCCTTCGCCGTTTAACGTATAGTAGACCTCCGATGTTTCCAGACGGGTATGAAAATGACCCTTTGTCATATAAAATTCATCTCCCACCATCCCCGGATAAAGAATCGTTGTACCAAATGCAAGATCACCTGGCCGCTCCGGACATCCCAGCTCGTAAAACTCATAAATCAGCGGGTCTTCCTTCTTTAGAATTTCCTTTACTGCCTCCGCATCAAAAAACATCTCCTGCATCTGCGACAAATATCTTTTTGTTGTTTCCGCTGCTTTAGAACGTCCCGTATTTAAGTCAAAATCTACAGGAAATCCCCTATCCCAGTCAAATTGATTCATGCTGTTCCCTCCATTTCCTTTTAGTCCACTTTATAAATTCTTTCAAAAACATCCTCCAAAGCAAAATAATATTTATCAAAAATATCCTTTATCCTTTTGTATTTTTCTACAGAGTCTCTGTCCGGTATCTGTACCTTGTCAATTCTTATAAAATGCTCAATTGCAGAAAAATCTTTATAAATTCCTGCACCTACTCCCCCAATAACTGCCGCGCCCATAGCGCCTCCTTCCTCTAACAGTCTGGGAACTTTAATCTTAGCATCATAAACATCCGCCATAATCTGCTGCCAGACTTCACTTCTGGCCCCGCCGCCTACAACTGTAATCTCCTCTATCTTTGTCTTTGTCCTCAAAATATCCAGACAAATGCACAGGTTCATTGTAATTCCTTCCAGCACACTCCGCAGCAGATCTCCCCGTGTATTCTCCGGCTTCATCCCGAGCCAGGCTCCCTTTGCATAGGGATTCCATCTTGGGGCGCGTTCACCCAGCATATAAGGAAGGAAAATCACTCCGCCTGCACCTATGGCGCTTTCCTTCACCTGTTGGTTCATATAATCATAAGGAGACGCTTCCAACATTTTTGCCATCTCAGATTCCATACTGCAAATCGTATTTTTTACCCAGCTAAAGGAGCCGCCCGCATATTGCATTGTGCCATTAGGGGCATACAGTCCCGGAATTACGTGCGCCCATGTAACAGTACGCATCTGCTCATCGAAAACCGGCTGCTTTGCCGTTGTTGTAATCCACGCTGATGTTCCCATACAGCAGTATGTTTTTCCTGGTGCAATGGAACCACAGCCAATATTAGCAACTACTCCGTCTCCGCCGCCCATAACTACCGGCGTCCCTTCTGCCAGCCCGGTCTTAGCCGCTGCCTTTCTTGTCACCCCGCCGGCAATATACGTAGACGGGACGATTTCAGGAAGCTTTTCACCGTCAATACCAGTACAGCCTAATATTCTGTCAGACCACTTAAACTCTTTCAAATCAAAGCATCCAAAGCTGTTGGCATCACTAGGCTCTGTATAGAAATTTCCTGTAAGCTTGAATACAATATAATCTTTGGCATTAAAAACCTTGTACGTCTTTTTATAAGTCTCCGGCTCGTTATCCCGGATCCACATCAGCTTCTGAATTCCATAGGAGGCAGTGTTCCTATGTCCTGAAATATGGTAATAGTCCTTCTGGCTAATCTTCTTTTCTATCTGCTGCACCTGCTTCTGCGCTCTTGAGTCTGCCCATATAATGGAAGGCCTAAGAGGCCTTCCCTCCTTATCCACGCACAGGCATCCCATCATCTGCCCGCTGAAGCTTACAGCAGCAATTTCTTTTGCCTCTATCCCGGCATCACGGATCAGCTCTTTACTGCTTCGGCATACTGCCTCCCACCAGTCCTCTGCCTCCTGCTCTACCCATGTATCATGAAAATAATGTGTCTCATAGGATACGGTTTTGCTTTTAATCAAATCCCCTTCCGTGGAAAATAATGTTGCTTTATTTCCCGAAGTTCCAATATCATGTGCTAATAAATATTTTGACACCAGCTATCCCTCCATCACATAACATCAATATGTAATTGCCTGAATTCCCAGCATTTCACATAACATAACCAGCGCTTCCTCATGGGAGCCATAGCCAAATACACTGTGATTGCACCGAAGATTTCGATAAAACTCCATTGGGTCGCACTGAAGCCTTATAAATGCCTGCACCCATGTCCTGACAGCCTTAAGCTCCTCCTTCGGCTTCTTAAAAGCTCTTCCTTTTGCAATATTCATGACATATTCCCCGTTTTTCCTGCCAAGAGTCCCAAAGGTCACATCCCCCTCCTTTAGACAGAACAGGGTGCATGCCCCGCGTCCCGCGCCCATATACTCATATTGCTCTACAATGTCAATATCCTTATAGCTTTCCGCCAGCTTCCCGGGACCGCTTCCGCAGTGTATCATTCTCGCAACGCCACTTCCTGTGTCTACCATATTTACATCCCCGAAAAAATGCGGCTCTTTAGAAAGGGCAGAAAGAATATAGCCGGATAGCAGAGCATTCAGATTGCACTGGCAGCCGCAGATGTATCCTTCGTCATTCAGCATGGACAGTGCAGCACAGCAGGAGCAGTAGGAATCCATAAACTCGCCGATGCATTTGACAGTGACCATATGAAGAGAATATTCTTCTATTATTTCTTTAAATGCATAATATATACTGGCACTTTTTTTCAGAGTTTCCTCCGGAACATCTACCGAACCATATTTTTCTCTTATTTGGCCTGCCAAAGCCTGGCACTTTTCCTCTGCTACATTTTCTGCTTTCTTTAGGAGAACCATCTGGTCAATATGCTCTGCCTCGGTTCCAAAGATCTTTTTTATCTGGACTGGATCAGCTGTAGTGGGATAAGCGCTGATAGCCCTGCCGCCCAGCACGCCCATGCGCGTATGTGCAAGTGTACTTTTGACTGCCGCGGCTTTTGTAAAATTTTCTATGTGTTTTAAGACATCCCTGTCGTCTGGCAGCCCATAAAACAGCCAGTGGGAAATACCCATCTCATCCAGCGTACCGTGGAGAACATTTGCGCCCACGGAGGAAAAGGATGCGGCTTCAGGAATTCCCCAGATGCCAAAGGGAACCTTTATCCCGCGCACTGCATCCACCACATGAGCAGCAAGAAGCCATGTGCCTGCAAGATACACCATGCTCTGGGCGCCGGATGTCAGACATTCTTCTGTCTGCTTTCTCACGTCTTCGCCTGTAAGTGTGAAGCTGCTGTCCGGATTCACGATTTCGATACCGATATCATAAAACGCTTTTTTAGCTTCCTCATGGAACTGTTTTCCCAGATCATTTCTCTCTCCCTTAAGCCCCACACAGATCAGCCCTGTTTTTACTGTTATCATACTGTCACCTCAAAACTTGCTTTCTGCTTCACTAAGACAGCGGTCAAGGACATCAAGGACAAGATCAATATCCCTTTCTGTAATTACATATGGCGGCATAAATGTCATCCGGTTGCCATAATAGCTGGAAAGATTAATCAAAACTCCGTATTCCAGCGCACGCTTTACGATAAATTCCGTCTCCTCCTTAGCCGGTTCCTTTGTCATTCTATCCCTCACAAGCTCTATGCCAAGGCCAAGCCCCATACCTTCCACACAGCCAACAGACTTATGCTTCTTCTGAAGCTCCAAAAGCCCGTCCTTAAAATATACTCCTCTTTCTTTTGCCTGCTCCAGAAGATTTAACCGCTTAATTTCTCTGATTGTAGTAGTGGCCGCCTTACAGCCGATTGCACTGCCGTGCCATGTCCCCATATGCTTATCCGGATGGCCGCTCCACACATCCATGATTTCACGCTTTCCAATAACCGCAGACAAAGGCCATACACCGCCTGATAATGCCTTAGAGGTTGTAATCAGATCCGGCACCACGTCATAGTTCTCAATACACCACCACTTTCCGGTTCTTCCCATTCCAATTGCAATCTCGTCAGCAATCATCACAATCCCAAATTCATCACAAATCTCACGAACCCCTTTAAAATATTCCAAAGGTGCATATACTCCGCCGCCATGGAACTGGGCAGGTTCTACAATCAGTGTAGAAATCAGGTTTGTCTTTGTATTCGGATCATAAAGCCCGCACTCCGGTGTTTTAAACATTTCCCGGAAGGCCTTCAGGCAGAACATATCGCAGGAAGGATACTCTCTTCCATAGAAACAGCGGTAGCAGTACGGGAAAGGAATCCTGACAATATCATTTTTTACCGCAGGCACCTTTTCCCTGTAATAGGCACAAGGGGTTGCAGACAGGCCTGCAGACATTCTCCCGTGATACCCTCCATAATAGGAAATAATTCCGTGCTGGGGATGAGGCGTATAGTATTCTGCAATCTGCAGCGCCAGCTCCACAGCCGCACTTCCGCCAATCTCCGAATGAATCACCGGATCCATGCCTTCCGGAGCAATGGAGGCAAGCTCTTTTACAAACTCCGCTCTTGGAACGGTGGGCATATCTGCCACATGCATCATCTCTTTCCCCTGCTCATATACCGCGTCTAAAACAGTTTCCGGGGTATGGCCCAGACAAGAGGCCGCAAAAGGCCCGTAGGTGTCGATATACTCGTTTCCATCTGCGTCCCACTGCCTCACTCCGCTTTGCTTTACAAATACCGGAATGGTTTTTTCGTTATCAAAGGTTGCCCTCCAATACGTACCGCCGGATTCATACCGAAATAAATCTTCTTTTATCTGTGCGGATTTTTCACCCGGAAGCTCTCTTAGCTCGCCGCATGCACATCCCGTACAGCTTTGACATTCTTTACATTCTATCGTCATATTCTCTTTTATCTCCTTTCTGTTACGAAGCTATTTTTTTGCTGTCCTTTTGCGGTAAATCATTCAATTCCGCACCAGCGCGCCATCATAAACGCCATAACCTTCGCGTTTTTTACCAGCTCTTCAATTTCCACATATTCATTAGGGGCATGAGCCATGGCAATATCACCGGCGCCGAACATAAGGCCCGGCACCCCATAGTTCCGATTCAAAAGCCTCATATCTGTTCCTGCTTCAAATCCGTTTACCACAGGCCTTTCTCCCAGCATATCCTGATAGCTTTCCTCTGCCAGCTTTACGAAGGGATGATCCGGCCCGGTCTGGGCAGGATTATAGAACAGCCCGAACCATTCCACCTTTGGCGGATGCTCCTCAAGCCACGAATCTTCCCTGCACACCCCCATTACGGCCTTTTCTAAAGACCTCGCAACATCCTCTACGTTTTCACCCGGCACCAGTTCAATGCACCCTTCAATCATGCAGTGCTCCGGCACTCCGCTGGTAAACTGTCCTCCCCTAAATATCCCTACTGTCACCGGAGCGCTTAGAGGATAATCCTTATAAAATACATTTTTGCTGCATATTTCCCTGTTTCTTGTATCCTCCAGCTCCTGCAGGGCTGCCACGACCTTTATCCCTTTCTCTACTGCCGAAACACCTTTGTATTTTGTTCCGCCGTGGGAGGAACGGCCATCTATGTGAATACGCCAAAACGCCGCTCCCCTGTGCGCCGGCTGAATCTGGTTTGATGTAGGCTCCGGAAAGATGGAAGCATCCGCTTTTGTATAGCCCCGAAGCAGTGCCGCGGCAGTACCGTTTCCTCCGTTTTCTTCTCCGGGCACGCTGACAATCGTAATGTCATTGTTTACCCCGCCAAAATATTTTTTCAGAAGCTCAGTACAGAAAATCCCCACACAGAGCCCTGTTTTCATATCCGAAGCCCCTCGTCCAATGAGCCTTCCATCCTCTATGACTGCGCAGAAGGGATCCGTATTCCACATATCAAACGGTTCTGGAGTCACTACATCCACATGTCCGTTGATGATAAGGCTCTTTCCCTTTGACGGGCATTTTCCCTTTAAAATTCCTGCGACTACAGGCCTGTCCCGAAAGGTTTCCCCCGTATCCGAATATAGAGAGAAATTCCTCATCTTTTCATCATCCGGAATCCAGTAATCTGTCTCAAGGCCAATCTCTTCAAATATTTTTTTCACTTCGTTTTGAACCTTCAGCTCATTTCCTGTCACGCTTTCAATATTTATCAGGCGTTCACACAATTCTAACAGTCTGCCGCGTTCCTGTTCCACAGCATCTGAAATCTTTTTTTTCAATAGATGGTTGTCCATACCTGTATCCTTCCAAATTATATTCCATATAAAAGCACTGCAAAAATAATCAGTACACCCTGAATAATTTCCTGTGTATAGGCGCCCACTCCAAGAAGATTCATAATATTACCGATCATAGCAATACATAGTGCTCCGGTTACAACCTTAAGTACGCTTCCGCGTCCTCCTGACAGGCTGGCCCCTCCAAGAACACAGGCTGCAACTGCATTTAGCTCAGAGCCCTTTCCAAGAACCGCACTTGCCGTTGAGGTTCTGCAGCATAACCACAAACCAGCAAAGGCAGACATAACACCAGAGATCATATATGCGGCTACAATATATCTTTTTGAGCGGATCCCTGAAAGCTCCACGGCATTCCTGTTTGAACCCACGGCAAGAATAATTCTGCCAAATGTGGTATACTTCTGCATAAGAATAAAAAGGATAATTACAATAATTGTAATTATGATTACCGGATATCCATAAGCCCGTTTACTTAAATTCAGCAGAATATCTCCTTCTACCCTGACCGTGCTTCCTTTCGTCAGCACGAGTGCAATCCCCTTTATAATTGTCAGCGTAGCAAGAGTCACTACGAATCCCGGCATATTACAGTATGCTACGATCACACCATTCAACACTCCCCAAAGCAGTCCTGTCAAAAGAGTAATGCCAATTGCCATAGGGAGATTTGCATTTCCCTGGCTGATGGCCATACAGACAACAGATGCTGTAAAGCCCATAATAGAACCTACTGACAGGTCAATGGTTCCTATAATAATCGGAAACAACATTCCAATCGCTACAAAAATCGGATAACACTGCTGAAGTCCAATGTTCAAAAGGTTAACCGGCAGCAGAAAATTTCTAGATGCAAATGAACATACAATAAATAAAATTGCAAAAATCAAAAATACGTTATAATTTAATAGAAAGCGTTTTAAATTA
The DNA here is from genome assembly GCA_949502235.1 of uncultured Lachnospiraceae bacterium. Lineage (GTDB taxonomy): Bacteria > Bacillota > Clostridia > Lachnospirales > Lachnospiraceae > CAPEBR01. The sequence continues at coordinate 21,907 of CATBDC010000035.1, forward strand.
AATTTTTTTGTCATCCTTATACCTCCATCGCGGATTTAATCATATTATCTTCTGTCAACTCGCTCCTATTAAGCTCACCGACTACCTTTCCCTTGCTCATAACAATGACTCTGTCACACATTCCGATAAGCTCCGGCATCTCTGAAGATATCATAATTACAGCCACGCCCTTCATTGCACACTCATTCATAATATTATAAATCTCCATCTTTGCCCCTACATCGACTCCCCGGGTAGGTTCATCAAATATAATACATTTACAATCCGCCGCAATCCATTTGGACAACGCCACCTTTTGCTGATTTCCTCCTGACAGACTGCTGACATCATGCTCTGCAGAAGCATATTTCGTTTTCAGTGTACCAAGAATATCTTTTACAAACTCCTTTTCTTTCTTATGGAAAATAATATTGTGGGTCGCGTCTGTTACCTTGTACAGGCTGGCAAGAGTTGTATTAATACGAATGGACTGATTGAGCAAAAGACCTTCCGATTTCCGATCCTCTGAAAGCATTCCAAGTTTCCTGCGTACTGCATCCCGGGAATTTTTAAAATGTACCTCTTCTCCAAGATATGTTACCTTTCCGGATTCCATTTTATCTGCCCCGAAAATGGCTCTCATAGTCTCTGTACGTCCTGCTCCCACCAATCCGGAAAAACCTAAAATTTCGCCCGCATGTACCTCAAAGCTGACCCTTTGGACGGATGGTCCTGCACAGATATCCTCTGCCTTAAGGACGACCTCTCCTATTTTTGCCGTGCGTTTTGGGTACAAATCTGTCATCTTACGTCCAACCATTAAGTGTACAAGATGTTCCTTATCTATATCCCCTACTTTGACCGTATCAACGTAAGCACCGTCCTTGATGACTGTAATTGTGTCGCAGATCCTGAAGATTTCTTCCAGTCTGTGGGAAATATAAATAATGCTGATCCCCTGCTCCTTCAGACGGTTCAATATCTCAAACAAATGCTCCGTCTCTTTGAATGTAAGCACTGACGTTGGTTCATCCAGTACAAGAATATCCGCATTTCTGGATAAATTTTTACATATCTCAACTACCTGCTGATATGCTACACTCAATTCTCCGCAAACCGCGTTAGGGCTGATATCATTAAACCCCAGCGAATCAAGAAGCATCCTTGTTTCTTCCTTAAGCTTCTTCCAATTAATAAATGCGGAGCCGCTTGCTAAATTGTCAATAAAAATGTTCTCGGCAACTGTCAGGTCAGGCGCCAGCATTAGTTCCTGATAAATAACTGCGATTCCGTTATCCTTTGACTCTTTGGGGCTGTCAATCTTTGCTGTCTTTCCGTCAATCAGTATTTCGCCGCTATCTCTTTTGTAAGCCCCTGATAAAATCTTCATTAAGGTCGATTTACCCGCGCCATTCTCTCCAAGCAGAGCATGAATTTCACCCTTTTTTACCCGGAGGGAAACCCCGGACAACGCCTTAACGCCGCCAAAGCTTTTTGTAATATCATGCATCTCAAGCTTATAACTGTCCTGCATTGTTTTTCCTCCAAATTTTCCTGCTAAATACATGTACACGCAGACTAAGCTACGTGTACATGCCTATATAGCTTCAAATATCACCCATGCCACAAAGTCTCTATATCTCTAAATCGATACTATATCCTTTCTCTTTTTATGCTTAACGCTAGAATCCAAGATATCTGTATTCTTCTACATTCTCCTTAGTTACGCAGATTGCATCCGGCGTCATTGTATCTGGATAGCTTTTTGGATCCTTACCCTCAACCTTAACCTCATATGCAACCTTAGCCGCAAGCTCTCCCACAAGTGCCGGTGAATTTAAGGAACAGCAGAACATCTCGCCCGCTTCAATCTTGTCAAATGCAGATTTCAGACCATCAGCTGCCGCCACGTGATCTACTCCAGTTACATTGGCATCCTTGCATGCCTGAATCGCGCCATAGGACATAAGATCTTCCTCTGAAAATGTAGTTGTAAGCTTGCCGTGAGTCTTTACAATTAAGTCGTTTGCATCGTCCATAATGCCGTCTGTAGACCAGTTGCCCCATCCTTGTCCCGCAATCGTCAGCTTCGCCTCCGGACATTCTGCATGGTTGTTTGCAATAAGCTCATCATTAATCTCATAGGCTTTCTCAAATGCCTCTTCCTCATCAAGCCCAAGCCTGGTAGCAAGAACACCTGCAATCATACCCACGCGCCTTTCTTCGCCGGCAATATTTCCTTTAATACCAGACAGCATGATAGAGTAAATTTCAAAGTCATCACCCTTTGCTTCTGCATAAGTCTTACCTGCCGCAAAACCATTTCCCTTATTGTCGCCATAAACTACTGTTACCCGGCTGCATTCTGACACATAGGAGTCTACACAGATTACAGTAATTCCCGCCTCTGTTGCCTGGTCAATAAGCGGAATCATTGTGTCTGGATTTGTGGTATCTATAAATACCACATCATATCCCTGTGCAATAAATGTATCCATATTTTCCACTTCTGCCGCAGTATCCCATGCTGCATCAAGAACTACCATATCATCTGCTTTTTCAATCAGTCCCTGATCCGCACAGCCCTGCGCAAGGGCATCTGCAAGAGTTACAAAAAAATCACCGTCCATAGTAATCGCGGCATAACCAACCTTATAATACTCTTTTCCTTCTGTTTTGCTGTCATCTGCTGTCTGCTGTCCACCTTCCTCTGCCTCTGAACCACTGTTATCTGCTCCACAGCCCGCAAACAGTCCCATACAAAATACAGATACCATGAATACCGCTAAAATCCGTCCTAAATTTTTCTTCATTTTCATACCTCCCAGTCATTTTTGTTTTTTTGCGCACGGTTCTCTGCCCGAACGCTTTCCAATGTTTTAACCATAAAAATCTCCATCTTTGTAACACAGGCGTCTGTAAAAAGCTTCCATTTACTTTATATATGTTTACATGTAATAACCTTCCCTGTCTTTGCCGATTCCATGATATCCAGAAGCGTCAGACATACATTTGCACAGTCCTCAAGAGAAACAAAGAACTCCTCTCCTGACTCCAGCTTCTGAATAAAGCTTCGTATACTCTCATAGGCAAAGCCTTTGTGATGTCCGAAAATCTGGTTCGATACAATACAGTCCCCGGTATCCATCCGTTCATCACTTGTTACCTTCAGGAGGTTATTATTGGACGCATCAATATCGATTTTTCCGCTTTCACATACACAGGTAAATTTAATATCATTCACACAGGGGTTTCCGTTAGGAGTAATCCAGCCGTTTTCCATCTGGGCAATCACTCCGTTTTCAAACACAAGGCTGCTTAAATATACATCCACAGCATCCACCCCGGCAGCGTCCAGGACTCCTCTGGAGGAAAGAGCATAAACCTCTTTCACCCTGCTGTCCACGATCCAGCTCAATGTATCAAGGCAGTGACTTCCAAGAAACCACAAAATCGAAGATTTTGACGCCCATGACAGCATGTCTGTGGCAACGGAGCGGACATCATTCAAGCGGAAATACGCATTTACCGGTTTGCCGAACCGCCCGCTGTTTACAATATATTTTGCATTATTAAACGGCGGCGAGAAGCGGTTGTGCATATCAACCATGATGCGGACATGGTTCTTACCAGCAGCTTCCAGAATTGTGAAAACATCCTCTTTTGTTGTTGCCAGCGGTTTTTCAATCAGCATATGCTTCCCTGCATTTGCCGCGTCTACTGCAATATGAGTGTGCAGAAAATCCGGAGTTACGATAGAAACCGCATCACATCCTGATTTTTCAAGCATTTCCCTGTGATTATAATAGACCTTAGGAATGTGGTTTCTGGCCGCGAACTCGTCCGCACGCTTCCGGTCCACATCGCAGATTGCCACACATTCGGCATCCTTCATCTCCGAAAATATCCTTGCATGCTCATTAGCCCACAAACCTGCACCAACGATTGCCATCTTTATCATAAAAAAGTACCTCCTGAAATTAATAATATTGTCATGCTCTTTTTACTTCTACATATGCTGCAGGCCTGATGTGCTCCGCCAGAGCCTGATCCAGAAAAATTGTACAATCTTGATGAAATTTTAAAATTGTCCCCTGACAGTCCGGCGTTACCTCCCCGTCCTCCAATATTTTCTTCATGGCATCCAGCTTTTCATCTCCTGTGGCAAGGAACACAATTTTCTTTGCACGCATGATCCCTCCTGTGCCCATCGTAATTGCCTCCGTTGGAACTTCCTCCATGGAAGAAAAAAGCCGCGAATTGCTCTCTCTTGTTTTCTGTGTAAGCTTCACTGCATGAAATCTGTCATAAAATACATCTGAGGGCTCATTAAACCCGATGTGGCCATTCACTCCCACACTTAATAGCTGCACATCTGACGGATTGGCGTCAGCAAACTGGTTCATTCTATGGAGTTCTTCCTGTACATCTGCCATGCCGTCAGGGATCATGACCCTTTTAGGAGGTATCTGACATGGATCCAGCAGGTGCTTACGCATAAAATACAGGTACGAACCCGGATCCTCTCCGCTAAGCCCGATATATTCATCCAGATTAATCGTCCTTACCCTTCCAAAATCCACCTTTTTCTGCCTCGCTGCCTCTGCCATATATTTGTATACAGATATTGGCGTTGACCCTGTTGCCAGTCCTAACAGTGCATCTTCTTTTTCTCTTATAACATCCAGCATCATCTGTGCAGACAGATAAGCACTCTGCTCATAACTCTCTGTAACAATCAGCCTCATTTATGTCACCTCGTAAAACGCTCTAAAAGCTCTCTGGCTTCCTTATAAAAATTAATGATCAGCCCCAGTGTAAATTCTTCAATATCTAACTCCGGATTTTCAACAAGCGGCGTCAGGTCTACGCCGATATTGCATGAATTTGTCACATCATTGTCACGGGGAGCCTGGAATGTAGCATTGCCCAGACGTCTTCCGATGGCAGCTAAGTCAAATCTTTTAAGCGGAGTGCACTGAGATTCAAATGCCGTGATAACACCTGATTCAACCCTCGGATGCTCTGATGTATCAAAAACAAGCCTGTCCTTACTGCTTAGCCAGTCTAAAGAACGCCATACTTCCATACCATAGATCTTTTGGGGCCGCATTTCCGGCGGAAGCCTTCTTAGAGCCCCTATGGCACGCAGGCATGCCCCAAGGTGTGTTTCATGCCGGTCTGCCGGATTGTGGATAAACATATATTTTGGTCTTGCCTTTTTAATAAGCTCTGCCAGTTCCTCCTCAATTATGTCTCTTTTAGCCGTCCGAACGTCCTCACTGGAATATGCAAGCTGTACAACTGCCGCATATCCTCCCACATCCGCGGCATCTCTCTGCTCCTGGGAGCGTTTTATGTGAATCTGCTCGTTGGTATAGTCTGCGTACTCACCTGAGCGGGGTGAACCTCCTCCGTCAGTCAGCACTACCGCAGTATACCAGTCGTCCTCTTTGCCATAACACCTGGCAATGGCATGGTATGCCATAATCTCGCAGTCATCCTGATGGGCGGCTATACTCATATATGTAGTACGCCCCAGCGCCTCTTCGTCCGGCACTCCATCCGGCACATGAATGTCCGCCTCTAAATTATAGAATTTCATTGTTACTGCCACCTCCTTAAAAAATTTGATAGAAAATGTTAAAATTTGGAAATCAATGTACCCCTGATTTTTTTATAGGCCTCATCCGCTTTATCTTTATAGGGCATATTTTCAATAACCCCCGGCATCATTACCTGCAGCCCCGAAGCCACAGCCGCATATTCTGCTGCTTCTATTATGTCATGAGTTTCCAGATATTTAACGGACAATGCTGCATTGTAGCAGTCGCCTGCACCTGTGGTATTCACTGCCTTCCCCTTTAGCGCTCCTACATGGAAACGCCTCCCATTATGGGAAACAACAGAGCCCTGGCCTCCCATTGTAATGATTATATTCTCTGCACCGAGACCGTGCAGCTTATCGAACGCCTTGTCCACATCCAGAGGCCTTTCGGGATCCATACCAGCTAATATGGCTGCTTCTGTCTCATTAGGTGTCAGGATCGTAATGTATGGAAATAATTCTGACGGGATCTTTCGTGCCGGAGCCGGGTTATATATGATCTCAATTCCAGCTTCTCCCGCAATCCTCATTACTTCACAAAGTGCATCGGCAGATATTTCATTCTGCAGCAGCATAAGCGAACTTTCCCGGATAACTGAAGTATACTTCCTGATGTGTTCTGGAGTTACATGCCGTATGGCTCCGGGATAAACATAGACTTCACTCTTTCCTTCCTCATTGTTAATGACAAATGCGCAGGCTGTTTTAAGCTCTGGAAACTTTATAATATATCTTCCTCCTACCTTTTCTGAAATTAAATCAGACTCACACCGGGCGCCGAAATCATCTCCTCCTACTGCTGTGATAAAATTGACATCTGCCCCCAGACGGCTTGCCGCAATGGCCTGATTATATCCCTTCCCGCCAGGTTCTGTCTCCAGTCCAAGCCCTTCTACTGTCTCACCGACAGCCGGAAAATGTCCCACATCCATTAACAGAGACATTCCATAATGTCCAACTACTGTTATTGTCTTACCCATATCCGCCTCTCCTCCTTGTCCATATCTTGAAATACTCCTTTTTTCCTCCTTTCTTTCATATTTTTTCATAACTATTTTTAGTAATGTTTTTATTATTTTTAATAACGTCATTATCTTTTACAAGTTAATCATAAGCACTTTTTTTATATTTGTCAACTTAATATTTGCTTTTCTGCTATTATTACTATATTTTTTGATAATTATTTGTATAATATTCACAATATTCAGCCAATTAAAGGTACTTCTTCCTTGATTTTCCATTAGTACTTGTTTGATGGAAAAATTTAGCTTTTTTGACAAAATTCGTTGTTACTGTCAGTTTTATGTACTATAATTGAATTCATACAATACTTCCATTTCACAGAAAAAACAGGAGAATACAAATGTCATTTTATAGTACACAAATAGACAAAAACGTTCCCATACCTCTATATTACCAATTGAAGGAGCTTATTATCTCTGAGATAAAAAAGGGGAACTATGAAGAAAACAGCATGATTCCTACGGAAAAGGAGTTCAGCGATATTTTTTCTATCAGCCGCACAACGGTCAGGCAGGCAGTCACTGAACTAGTACAGGAAGGGTGGCTATACAGGATCAAAAGTAAGGGAACCTTTGTGACATCTCCAAAGGTTAATCAGGCCTTTATCCAATATCTGGAGCCATTCAATGAACAAATCCTTCGTTCTGGCAGGACTCCGTCTACACATTTGCTGGATTTTCAGGTCATAAAGGCAGATGAGCAGACTGCAGAGCAGCTTAACATTTCCCCCGGCACAAAAGTATTTTTTCTATACCGCCTGCGTTTTGCCGATAAGGATCCTATTGTGCTTGTAAAGACATTCATTCCCTGTGACATATGTCCGGAGCTAAGCAGTCATAATTTTTCCAGGGTTTCCCTGTATTCTGTACTTGGGCAGAAGTCTTCCTCACGCATCCACCATGTCCGAAGAGTGGCTGAGGCTGTGGCGGCTACAGAGGAGGACAGCCGGTATTTGGGGCTTGCTGTTGGGGAACCCATACACTTTTTTACTTCCATTGGATACACCGCTGCGCAAAGGCCAGTGGAGTATTCTCTTGCACGCTACCGGGGTGATAAAAATCAGTTTGAGGTCATAGTATACCCTAAAAATAATAAATGTTAGCGCATTCCTGACCGTAAATAGTAATATTCATATCTATTTTTTGTAATGTTTCCAGCAAAATGTTATTGACTTTTTAAATATAATGCTTTATTTTAGTATTGTAACCAAAAGAATTTTAGTAATGTTTTTGTTATGACAGGTGATAGTTATGGCGTCAATACCTATGTACAAGACAGTTTATAATGGAATAAAACAGGCAATCAAAGACAAAGTCTATGAACCAGGTACGTTTCTTCCGACAGAACCACAGTTGGAAAAAATCTATTCTACAAGCAGGACAACTATCCGAAAAGCAATTAAGCTCCTTGCTTCCGAGGGTTTTGTAGTCGTTCGTCAGGGACGCGGTACAGAAGTACAAAATATTTCTACACTACAAAAGCTTAATAATGTAACTTCTTTTACCGAAACCTTGATTAAAAAGGGATATACTGTTACGACACAAGGGATGTGCATCCAACTGGTACAGGTCCCCCCGGCTATTGCCCCCCTGCTGAATATTAGTACAGATGAGACTGTTTATCATGTGCAGCGGGTACAGTGTGCGAATAAGGAGCCTATCTGTATTATGGAGACTTATCTCATCCGTACCCTTTTTCCTGACTTGGACAAATATAATGGCACCTTCACCAGCCTTTATAAATTTTTGGAAACCAATTATGGTCTGGTAATCAAAAATGCAACTGATAAAATCAGTGCTGCCTGTGCAGATTTTATTGATTCGCAGATACTGCAGATTCCCCTTGGTTCTGCTCTATTAGTCAGTAAACGTCTCTCCTACACTGAATCCGGTCCATTTGAGTACTGTCTTTCTAAAATCATCGCTGACAGATATGAATATGGAATTTATCTGAACGGCCGCGATTATAATTAATTATCTTTTACGATTTCCGTTATCCTATACCCTCTTATTTTTAACCTATTATGTTATTACATTACAATGTCATTATCTAATTACAATATAATAATCAGGAGGATATGCAATGTTTCGCTATGAAAAGGCAACACAGCCTACCATTTATTTTATTGGTGTGACAACTGCTAAATCATCAATCATGAAAGTGTTTCCTGCATGGGCAGAAGCTCTTAAGCTGGAAAATACTGTTATCAGGGGAATTGATTTTTCTCCCCACTCTCCGGCTTGCGAGTACCGTAAAGCAGTAGAATTTATAAAAAACGATCCCCTCTCCCTCGGTGCATTAGTCACCACACATAAGATTGATCTCTACAATTCATGTAAGGATTTATTTGATTATATAGACCCATATGCAATGCAGCTTGGAGAGGTCTCCTCTATCTCCAAAAAGGATGGTCAATACCTCGCCCATGCAAAAGATCCCATATCCAGCGGTCTTGCTCTGGAAAACTTTGTTCCTGAAAATTATTGGAGCAGCTACGGCGGGGATGTACTCCTTCTGGGGGCAGGCGGAAGCAGCCTTGCCATGAGCATCTATCTTGGTCAGGAAAAATTCGGCAGCAATATTCCGGGAAAAATTATAATTGCCAATCGAAGCCAGCCGCGTCTGGAATCAGCAAAAAGAATCCTGAAATCCGGGAATCCTAAAATTAATTTTGAATTTGTTCACAATCCCTCTCCGGCAGACAATGATGCTACGCTTCTTTCCTTAAAGCCCCATTCTCTGATTGTCAATGCAACCGGATTGGGAAAGGATGCGCCTGGCTCTCCCTTAACTGATAACTGCTCTTTTCCGATGGACAGCCTGATATGGGAAATTAACTACCGGGGCAGCCTGCTTTTTAAGGAACAGGCTGAGAAACAGGCAAAGGAAAGGAACCTTCATATAGAGGATGGATGGATTTATTTCATCCACGGATGGACCCAGGTTATTGCAGAAGTATTCCATATAGAAATCACGGGCAGCATGTTAGAACGGCTAAGTGAAATTGCAAGAAAAGCTGTAAATTCCTGATAGCTGCAAGTAATGAAACATAAATGAAAAACATAGAAAAGGAGTGACATACTGTGCCAGAACAAAAAAATATACTTGAGCTGATTGAGAACAGAAAGATTGTCCCTGTTGTAAAGCTTTATAACTCCGAGGATTCCCTCCCCTTATGTGAAGCCTTATGTGAGGGAGGCCTCCCTGTAGCCGAGATTACCTTCCGCACTGAAGCAGCGGAAGACTCTATCCGCCTCGCAGCAAAAGTTTATCCCGATATGCTCATAGGAGCAGGTACAATCGTAAATACGGAACAGGCAAAACGTGCCGTAGATGCCGGAGCAAAATTTCTTGTAACTCCGGGATTTTCAAAAAAAGTAACAGAGTATGCAGCCAAAAACCATATCCTTATTTTTCCCGGTGTCTGCACCCCTACCGAAGTAATGTGCGCGCTTGAATATAATCTGGATGTTGTAAAATTCTTCCCTGCAAAGCAATATGGCGGGCCAGACACGATCAACGCCCTGTCTGCGCCGTTTCCGTCTATACGCTTTATGCCCACCGGGGGAATCAATGCCTCAAATATACGTGATTATCTGAAAAACGAAAAAATAATTGCCTGCGGCGGAAGCTGGATGGTAAAAGATACTTACATAAAGGAACATCAATTTACTGAAATCATCCGTCTTACCAAAGAAGCTGTAAAACTTACAAAATAGCAAAAAAAGCGCCGCCTGTTACAGCGGCAGAATGGAGTATCTTTATGAAAATATTAGTAACCCCCACCTCTTTACAGCCCGGAAAAAACGAGCCTATGCTGGATATACTGCGGTCATTTTCCGATGATCTGGTATTTAACGCCAGCGGACGTCCGCTCACGGAAGAAGAGCTGATTTTGCTCCTTCATGACTGTGACGGATATATAGCCGGACTCGATTTTGTGACAGAAAAGGTTATCAATGCCTGTCCAAGGCTCAAAGCCATCTCCCGCTATGGAGCCGGCTATGACCGCGTAGATATTGAAGCTGCAAAAAAGAAGGGGATCGTTGTAACTAACACTCCCGGTGTTAATGCCCAGGCAGTAGGAGAACTGGCTTTTGCACTCATTTTGTCACTTGCCCGGAGAATCCCTTACCTGGATGCAGAAACCCGTAATGGGAAATGGATCCGTTCCACGGGGATAGAATTAAAGGGAAAAACCCTGGGCATTATCGGACTGGGAGCAATTGGGAAGGTAGTGGCAGCATGCGGGCAGGGCTTTCATATGAATGTCATTTCCTACGACCCTTATATTAGCGATGCATATTGCAGGGAACACAGCATTGATATTTGTTCCTTCGATGATGTTATACAGCATGCGGATGTCATAAGCCTTCATCTGCCCCTGAATGAACAGACACATCATATCATCAATAAAAAAACGATTTCTGAAATGAAGCCAAATGTGATTCTGGTTAACACCTCCAGAGGAGGCATCATTGACGAAGCTGCTGCCTTTGAGGCACTGCAGTCCGGACATCTTGGCGGTCTGGGGCTAGATGCTTTTGAAACAGAGCCTCCAAAGAATTCACCCCTGTTTGAGTTAGACAATGTTGTAGTGACTCCCCATACAGGAGCCCACACGCGGGAGGCGACTATGAATATGGCTGCTTCTGCTATTCAAAATCTGATTGATGTGCTTTCGGACAGGGATTGTCCGTACGTTCTCAATTAATATGGCTATGCGGGTATGCCTCTTCATGAAGGCATGCCCGTTTCTGCGTGGAATCTATTCTTTTCATCTTGATCTGCTTCCCTTTGAATGGTATGATTATAGACAGTGAATTTCAACTGGCATGAGGACGTGACTGCTATGGCTTTATACTGGGGTGAAAAACGATACTACTCTCTCGATTATTTTTTGAAGCAGACCTACGGCGAAAAGCTGTATAAGATCTCCTTAAATGGCGGCATGACCTGTCCCAACCGGGACGGAACACTTGGAGAGCGGGGATGTATTTTCTGCAGCAGAGGAGGTTCCGGCGATTTTGCCGCAGATGTTTCCCTTGCTATTACAGAACAGATCGAAGAAGGGAAACGGCTTGTCAGGAGAAAGCAGGCCGGCAACGCTTATATCGCATATTTTCAGGCATATACCAATACCTATGCGCCTCTTTCTTATCTTAAGAGGATTTTTACGGAGGCAATTATTCATCCTGATATCCGTATTCTGTCTGTTGCCACAAGGCCTGACTGCCTTGGCAGGGATGTCATAGGGCTGCTTGGTGAGCTTAACCTAATAAAGCCTGTGTGGGTAGAACTGGGTCTTCAGACTATGCATGACTCTACTGCCAGATTCATAAGGCGGGGCTATTGCCTTCCTGTTTTTGAAGAAGCTGTTGCTGCCCTCCGGGCATGCGGCATACCGGTTATCGTCCACACGATTCTGGGGCTTCCCGGGGAGGATGAAAGGATGGTTCTTGATACGATGCATTATCTGAACCGCATGGACATTCAGGGTGTAAAGCTGCAGCTCCTGCACATACTAAGGGATACAGACCTTGACGCTTATTACCGCCTGCATCCTTTTCATATTTTATCCATGGAGGAGTATTTTTCTCTTCTTGGCAGGTGTATCGGAAATCTTAGGCAGGATATAGTCATCCACCGCCTTACGGGGGACGGGCCGAAGCATCTTCTTACCGCGCCTTCCTGGAGCGCGGATAAGCGTTTTGTTTTAAACCAGTTAAACTCTTATTTTAAAAGGCATGATATCTGGCAGGGAAAGGAGCTGTAGCTATGACAGAGGCCTTCAAACTATACAAGCTGATAATTCTTTACATGCTGGACAAGGTGGATTTTCCCCTGACAAATTCCCAGATTTCAGAATTTATCCTGGATGAGGGGTACACAACATATTTCAAGCTGCAGCAGGCTATTGCCGAGCTGATTGAATCCGGATTTATCAGAGAGGAATCTACCAGAAGCCGTACATTTTATCATTTGACAGAGGACGGCGCCCAGACGCTTCATTTTTTTAAAAATGATATTTCCCGGGGAATCCAAAAGGATATTGATACCTTTCTTAAGCGAAAAAATTACGAGCTGAAAAATGAGGTTTCTGTAAAGTCCGACTACTACCGCAACTCAAACGGGGAATATTCTGTATGCTGCCAGGTCATTGAGCGTGAGGCACCCTTAATAGAGCTCACTGTAACTGTTCCTGCAAGGTCAGAGGCAGAGACGGTTGCAAATAACTGGCAGAAAAAAAATCAGGAAATTTATGCCGCGGTTATGGCAAAATTATTATAAATCAAGAGGATCTGTAATTATGAACATACGAAAATTAGGTGAATTATATGTAAGCTTTTTCAAAATCGGCGGGCTGACCTTTGGGGGCGGGCTTGCCATGCTTCCTATGCTGCAGCGGGAAATTGTCACGGATCGAAAATGGTGCACAGAGGAGGAAATACTCGATATGTACGCCATCGGCCAGTGTACGCCGGGAATCATTGCAGTAAATACTGCTACCTATGTAGGCTATAAGCAGGCAGGATTTGTGGGAGGGATCTTTGCAACTCTGGGAGTTGTCTCTCCTTCCATCATTATCATCTGCCTGGTTGCTTCTATATTAAAGAGCTTTATCAATATGCCGGCTGTCGTCCATGCCCTCGCGGGAATCCGGGTCGTAGTATGCGCGCTTATGCTGAACACCGTATTTACAATGGCGAAAAAAGGAATTGTGGATAAGCTGGGGGGCGTGCTCTTTGCGGGAGGCTTTATTCTTGCCTGCTTCACACCTGTTCCCACTGCCATGATTATTGTTCTGGCAGGGGTAATCGGAGTCTGCGCGAAAAAGTTCGGAGGGAGGAAGGACGCATGATTTATCTGACATTAGCAATAGAATTTTTTAAAATCGGCCTTTTTTCCATAGGGGGCGGCATGGCAACCCTCCCCTTTCTCATGGATCTTACCACAAGATATGACTGGTACACTGCAAGCGTGCTTGCGAATATGGTGGCAATCAGCGAAAGTACCCCCGGGCCTGTAGGAATCAATATGGCAACCTACGCAGGCTATAATGCGGCAGGCGTTCCCGGCGCTATTGTAGCCACGCTGTCACTGACCGCGCCGGCGCTTATTATCATCGTAATCATAGCCAGGTTTTTGGAAAATTTCAGTGAAAATCCTACGGTAAAGGCTGTGTTCTACGGTATCCGCCCTACTGTGGCGGCCCTTATTGGGTATGCGGTCTGGGAGCTTCTCAAAATAGCTCTCATCTCCACTGCCGGAGGGACCACACGTATCGATTATACAAGCCTGTTAATCTGCCTGGGGGCTTTTGGGCTCCTTCAGGTGAAGCAGCTGAAAAAACTGCATCCCCTTGTGTGGATTGCGGCAGGGGCTGTAATTGGGATTGTGTTCCGGATGTAACGTGTTGGGGACGGGGTAAAATGAAAAAGTGCCTGTCCCCAGAAATAAAAAAGTTTCTGGGGACAGGCACTTTTTCATTTTACCCCGTCCCCAAAAAGCCGCTCATCACATAATTGCTGATATCTATTCCCCGCTCTGTCAGCAGCACGTAATCTCCGCGCTCTTCCAGCAGCCCTTTCTCCTTCATATCCTCTATGACTGTTCCATATACCGTTTCCATACTGCTGCCGTAGCTTTCTGCAAATTTCTGTTTTGATACACCTTTCATTTTCCGAAGCCCCAGAAACATATATTCCGCCATCTGATCGCTGATGCTTAATTCTTCTGGTTTTCCTCCTTCCATAAACCGCCTGTTATCTATCAGAGAGGCTGCTCCTGTGCCGATCCCTAAGTATTCTGTCCGCTCCCAGTAGCCAAGGTTATGCTGACATTCATAGCCTTCCTTTGCATAGTTGGATATTTCGTATCTGTGATAGCCATATTCCTGCAGGATCCTCTTTGTATCCTCATACATCAGGCGTTCTGTGTCTTCATCCGGAAGGTCTGCTGCATTTTTTCCTTCTCCGTACTTTTCATAAAAGGGCGTACCTTCCTCAATGATAAGGCTATACGCGGAAATGTGCTCAGGCTTAAGTTCTGCGGCTGTCCTTAGACTTTTTTCACAGCTTTCTCTTGTCTGGAAGGGGATGGCGGACATCAGATCTATGTTTATATTCTGAAATCCTGCTTCTCTTGCCATATAATAGGAGAGCAGAAATTCCTCATATGTATGGATTCTTCCGAGTGCTGCAAGCTCCTTGTTATCTGCTGACTGAAGTCCAATACTTAGACGGTTGATGCCTATGCTTTTATAGACATTAAGCTTTTCCTTTGTCACTGTTCCGGGATTCATCTCCATAGAAACCTCTGCAGCTGCTTCAATCTGAAATGTTTCCCCCATTGCGGCAAAGATCCTTTTCATCTGTTCAGCCTCAAGGATGGACGGCGTGCCGCCGCCTACGAAAATTGTGGCAACGCGATAAGCCTTTGCAAGCTCCGCATATGAACGGATTTTTCTGCAAAGGCTCTCTACATACTCTGCCCTCTCCCCTTCACTTGCGGGACCGGACAGAAAATCGCAGTATTTACATTTTTTGATACAAAATGGAATGTGAATATATAATTCTAATGGTCTCATTATTTATCGTCCAGCTTTAGAACACTCATAAATGCTTTCTGGGGAATCTCTACATTTCCCACCTGGCGCATACGCTTCTTTCCTTCCTTCTGCTTTTCCAGAAGCTTTTTCTTACGGGTAATATCTCCGCCGTAGCATTTGGCAAGTACGTCCTTCCTCATTGCTTTTACTGTCTCTCTGGCAATGATCTTGCTCCCGATAGCCGCCTGGATGGGGATCTCAAAAAGCTGTCTCGGGATCTCTTCCTTCAGCTTCTCACACATTTTCCGTCCTCTTTCATAAGCGGTTCCTGCGTGTACAATAAAGGACAGGGCATCTACCTCCTCCTTATTGATCAGGATATCGAGTTTCACAAGCTCCGACTGCTCATAGCCTGCCACCTCATAATCAAAGGAGGCGTAGCCTCTGGAGCGGGATTTCAAGGCGTCAAAAAAATCATAGATAATTTCGTTTAAGGGCAGCCTGTAATGAAGGACTGCACGGGTTTCTTCGATATACTCCATCCCCTCGTAGATCCCCCGCCTTTCCTGGCACAAATCCATAATGGAGCCGATAAATTCAGAAGTTACCATGACTTCAGCCTTTACAATAGGCTCCTCCATATAGTCAATCTCAGAAGGATCCGGAAGGTTTGACGGGTTGGTAAGCTCTATGACATCTCCATTTGTCTTATATACCTTGTAAATAACACTGGGAGCTGTCGTAACCAGATCCAGATTGTACTCTCTTTCCAGACGCTCCTGTATAATCTCCAGGTGCAGAAGCCCTAAGAACCCGCACCGGAAACCAAAGCCAAGGGCAATGGATGTCTCCGGCTCGAAATGAAGCGAGGCATCGTTAAGCTTAAGCTTTTCCAGTGCATCCCTAAGATCCGGATACTTTGCCCCGTCAGCAGGATACATGCCGCAGTATACCATAGGATTTACCTTTTTATACCCCGGAAGGGGCTCGCTGCATGGTCTCCCCGCATTGGTAACCGTATCGCCCACCCGGGTGTCCTTCACGTTTTTAAGGCTGGCAGTTATATATCCTACCATCCCGGCTGTAAGCTCCTCGCAGGGTATAAACTGTCCTGCTCCAAAATACCCCACCTCCACAACCTCTGCCTTTGCTCCGGTTGCCATCATAAGAATCGGTGTTCCCTTTTTTACCGTCCCCTCCTTAATCCGGCAGAACACGATAACTCCCTTGTAGGAATCATAGATGGAATCAAAAATCAGCGCCTGAAGGGGTGCCTCCGGGTCACCTCCGGGTGCCGGTATCTTTTCCACAATCTGCTCTAAAACCTCTTCAATATTAATGCCTCTCTTTGCGGATATCCGGGGCGCGTCTTCTGCTTCGATTCCGATAATCTCCTCGATCTCTTCAATGACCCGCTCCGGCTGTGCACTTGGCAGATCGATTTTATTAATCACCGGCATAACGTCCAGATCATGGTCAAGCGCCAGATATACATTTGCCAATGTCTGTGCCTCCACGCCCTGAGCGGCATCTACAACAAGTATAGCGCCGTCACAGGCAGCAAGGCTTCTTGACACCTCATAATTAAAGTCCACATGCCCCGGAGTATCAATAAGATTGAAAATATATTCCTCACCGTTTTTTGCCTTGTATACAATACGCACTGCCTGCGCCTTAATGGTAATGCCCCGCTCTCTCTCAAGCTCCATATTGTCTAACACCTGGGACTGCATCTCACGGCTTGTAAGAAGCCCTGTCATCTCTATCATGCGATCCGCCAGTGTAGATTTCCCATGGTCAATATGGGCAATAATACAAAAATTTCGAATTTTACTCTGGTCTGTTCCTGCCACGTATCTTCTTCTCCTTCACCTTTTACCCGGATGTCTTGCTGTATTTGACAATAAAAAGCTCCACACTCATCCTGTCGCTTAAGCGCCCTGTCTTTACCATCTCCTCAAATTCAGCCGCATCCTCCATAATTTTTCTAAGCTCTTTTCCCGAAAAGCTATTGCTCTGCTGCATATATTTTCCCGCCGCGAAGGGATGAAGTCCTGCCTTCTTCGCAATCGTTCCCTTATCACAGCCCTGGTTCTTAAGCTCCTTTACAAGAAATAGCTGCTTAAACTGACGGGAAAGAAGGTACAGTATCCGCATGGGAGGCTCCTTTAATGCCAGAAGGTCATAGTAGTGCTCCAATGCCCTTTTTTGCTTTTTCATGGCAACTGACTCTACCATGTCAAAAATATGGTTTGTAATCTGTACCGAGCATACTGCCTCAATGTCCTCTTCTGTAATCTCCGTTCTTCCCAGGGTATAAGAAAACAGCTTTTCAAGCTCGCACACCAGCTTCTCCATGTCGTCTCCTGATCTGGAAAGCAGGTATTTCGCCGCAGATTCTTTGATCTTTTTTCCCTCACGTTTTACATTTCCTGCAATCCAGTAAAGAAGTGTCTTTTCATCCTGCCTTTTAAGCTCCACCGCACGTCCTTTATCCTTTACTGCCTTAAACATGCGTCCGCGCTTATCCACATCATCCTCTATAAAAAGGAAACAAACCGTCTCCGGCATGGTCTTTATATAATCCGCAAGCTCGGGAGATGCATTTTTAAAAAAACCGGAATTTTCCGCCACAATGAGCCTGCGTTCTGCAAAAAACGGCATAGTCTCCGCCAGGTCAATAAGCTCTGCCGGGTTAATACCCTTTCCCTCATAATAGGCGTAATTCATCCGATCCTCCTGCGGGAGGACAGCCTTGGTAAGCCGGTCTTTGTACTGCCTTTTAAGATAAGACTCCTCACCGTACAGAAGATAAACCCCTTTTAAGTTTCCTGTTTTGATATCTTCATTTAAGCTTTTCATCCATTATCTGACCATGTCTCTTGTTATCTCGTCAAGGGTATGCGCGCCGCACATTGCCATAGTATCCTCCAATTCAGCGGCAAGCTTGTCTGTAAGAGCCTTTACTCCCTCTTCCGCCCCGCCGTATACTGCCGTCACATATGGACGGCCGACTAATACAGCGTCTGCGCCCAGCGCCAGGGCTTTAAATACATCTACTCCTGAACGGATACCGCCGTCTACGAATATCTTCATATCCTTTCCCACGGCATCCGCAATTTCCTCAAGCACCTCCGCAGTAGGCGGACACTGATCGAGCACACGGCCGCCGTGATTGGATACAACGATAGCCGCCGCTCCTGCCTCTTTTGCCTTGAGCGCACCCTTTACTGTCATGATCCCCTTTAAAATAAAGGGAACTCCTGCATCCTTTATAATACTTTTAAGCTCCTCTGTAGACTTGCTTCCTGCCGGAGGAGTCATATTTTTAAGGAAAGGAAGGCCTGCCGCGTCAACATCCATTGCACAGGCAAATGCACCTGCCTCCTTTACTAACGCGAATTTTTCCGCCAGCGTGTTTACATCCCAGGGCTTCACTGTGGGGATGCCTCTTCCTCCTGCTGCCTTTATCGCCTTTGCAGCCCCTTCCATCACTGCCGGGTTCGTCCCGTCTCCAGTAAACGCCGCTATCTGCTGTGCCGCACATGCCGATACCAGGATATCATTATACTCAAGATCATCATATTTGTCACCGTAATGAAGCTTCATTGCACCAATAGGGCCTGCAAAAACCGGGGCCTTAAAGGTCTGCCCGAATATGCGTAAGGTCAGATCAACCGGCTTATTCTCGCAGATAGTATCCATATTTACACACAGCTTCTGCCATGCGTCATAGTTCTTGATTGCCACTGTGCCGGTTCCCTTTGCCCCAGGTCCCGGTATTTTCCCGCCGCATGCTTTGCCGTTGCATACAGGACAGGCCTTACAGATATCTCCTACACAGGTTCTCGCATTTTTTAATACTTCTTCATAAGTCATGGTTTGTCTCCTCTTTTCTTCTATATTTTAAATGTGGATGATAAACAGTTATCCGCCTTTTTTTCACTATTCCTATTATATTCACATCAGCGGGTAATATCAAGTGGATTACAGTAATCTTCCGACATTCCTGCAATCTCATTATAATCCCGTTCAAACAATAGCTCGCTGACCTGCTGTTTCAGCCCGCCTTCGGAAATCCTCCCCGGCTCCGGCCTCCACAAAAAGGTCGGCTTCCGCTCCCATTTCACCTTTGGATTTGCCTGCGGCTTTCGGTAATAATAGAAATCCAGCGCATTATCTACCAACTCCCCGCATTTACGATTGCCTCCAAATCATCTACTTTTGTAATATCACCCAAAACCGGCTGTATTCAATATCCCATATCTATATCACCCTCCCGGAAAGATGGTCTATTTCATGCTGCGCAATCTGCGCCGTCCAGCCTTTCAGTTTGATCTTCTGCTTCTTCCAGCTGAAATCTAAATATTCTACCTCTATCTCCTGATAACGGCTTGTTTTACGAACTCCGTCAAGGGACAGGCAGCCTTCCTCTGTTTCATAAAGTCCGTCTCCCTGAACCAGCACCGGATTAAACATCACAATGTCAACAGCTCCCATATTTACAATGATAATATTTTTCTTCACGCCGATCATATTGGCCGCCATGCCGACACAGCGACCGCGGTTGGCATGTAAGGTATCCTGCAGGTCTCTTCCTACCTGCAGGTCATCCCTGGTTGCAGGCTCTGATTTCTGCCCCAGAAAGAATATATCTCTTACAATCTGTTTCACCATGATTTCTTATCCTCTCTTTGTTTTTTAGATAAAGCATCTGACCTCCGGATACAATTTAAAATCTCCTTCCACATTTTGGACAAAATTCAAACTCTTCCGGCGTCTCATATCCACAGTTTGTGCATCTTTTGATTCTGCTTTTGTATCCCGCCTGTACCTGTGTCAGATGTTCCGGCAGGATTTCTATGTTTTCTCCCTTTGCAATCTGCTTCCCAATCTCCGGCGCAAGAAAATAAAGCATATTACAGCATGTATTTTGTACATAGTACTGCCGGTTCCATTTCCAACAGGGAATGAAAAACAGCGACAGACACATGTAAGTCATGTACACCCGGTATCTTCCATAAGAACCGCAATGCGCACAGATCATCATCTGATTATAGTCAAAATCCTTTCTTCCCTGGGTAATTCCCATGATAAAAAACATCTGCGTGCTTCTCCCTATCCATTTAATAGACTCTCGGAATCTCGAAGCCTTTATTTATCTGGCTTTTGAGATTCCTTTTT
>CATBDC010000036.1 GCA_949502235.1 uncultured Lachnospiraceae bacterium
TTTTCCACAGTAAGCCTTTTGTTGCTGGTACTAACTTAATGACATTGGTTCACACCCTGCGGGTGCTCCAGTAACGGCATCCGGCCATTAAAAGTCACCTTCGGTGATGAGCCGGATGCAAGGCAGCCACTACTTCTTTGGCCGGACACCGTGCAGCGTAGTGCACGGTGCCGTGTGAACAGTAACTAATACTGCTCTGCAAACAGCCTGCTTGCCCCTGACTGGTTGCCGCTCAAGTAGAAATGTGTCGTCTGCTCAAAGGAAAGAGCCTTATCAGAGGGTGGGAAAAAGCCTCCGGATTCCTTATTGAGCCTTAGCACATCTCCACCCACTACCCGTTCCACATCCGGTATGGTATAAGGCTTCTCAATCGAACCTCCGCTTATAACCGCGTCAGCCTCCGGCACGTCATCCACAAGAAGGATTCCCTCCGTGCCGTCCGCGCCTCCGAACTCAAAGGTAATGGTGGATGCCTTTATGCCGTGCTTCTCGGCACACTGAATGGTGAGCATGCCGTCAACGGCGGCATTTCCGCCTCCCTCCCACGCCATGATGAGTCCGTCAACCTCCAGATACTGGGCTATCTTCACCGCGAACTGGGCGCAGCGGGTTTTATGCCAGTTGGAGGGATTATGGCTCCTTCCGAAGATAACTCCCCGGAAGTTAATGGTTTTTCCGTGTTCCTTATAAAGCTCCAACAGAATCGGGCTGTTTACGTACAGGTAGGTTGGCACCTTAAACGCAGGCCACACATAATTGCCGCTTACCACACACCCGTCCATCATCTCATTGGGATGAATCAGGGTAGGCACAAGGTTGTCAATAGGATGACCGTATATAAAGGTATTGGAGTAAGGCCCCTGGTTCTGGGAATTCCACACAAGAACCACATTAGGAAGCTCTGGATTTACCTCATCAATGGAAAATACCTCCTCCCTGTCTGCCATAAGGCCCTCTGTCACCTTTGCCAGACAGACGGCTGTCTTAATTCCGATATTCCTGATTTCATTGTCGTACTCTATAGAGGATTTTCCCTCATTGAGCTCATACAAAATAACGAGATTCAGGGTATCCGCAAAAGGAGTCATTCCTGCGATGGGGCCTGTCATGTCAAGGATAGCGTCTCTTGGGTAGAGAAGGCCTGAGCTTGCACTTGATTCATCCCAGGGCAGCGCCGCGCTTTCCATGACTGTCAGGTTAGAAAGGAGGTTTGTCCTTCCGCTTCCTGTCATCAGGGGATCCCCAAAGTAGCCGGAATACTGGTTTCCTTCTCCTTCCACCTTAATCATAGGCTGGAGCGTATCGAGAAGATGAATGATTCTCGTATTTTCGCCCGGCTTTACTATCTCAAAGTCTACAGACTTTACTGCCTTTAAAAGAGGGCTTATTTCTTCCTTAAGCGCTTCCTTTGACACGGTAAGAACTCCGTCAGACAGGCTCATCTGACTGCCGAATTTTACATCCCTTACATCATAATAGCAGCGTGTCAGCTTTTTATCCATCTTCATTCTATTCTCCCTCCTTTTCATCATCTACGGTAAATAAGGTGGGCCCTTCCACTTTCATTTTCAGAGCCTCAAGGCATTTATCAAGAATTCTTCTTCTGTATGCCTTCTCACGGTCAATCGGAAGAGACGGATTGCCGCTGGGCGCGGTAAAGTCTCCGCCGAATACAATACGGTTTGCCCCAACACTTAAGGCAATGGAGGTAAATGCCGTTACATGGACATTTGGTATGCCCTCACGGTCAAGCTCCTTGGCTATCGTTGCGCAGCAACGAGTGCAGGTGCCTCATGTAGAAGTGAGGATTGCTGCCCGGACTCCCGAATTTTTAAGATCCTCTGCAATATTCCTTCCCATTTCCTTGCTTGTCTCTACATTGGTTCCCACGCCGCAGGTGGTGTAGAAATATGGAAATACAGCCTTTATCTTCTTTTCCTGTTCCAGTTCCAGCATGCCGTCAAGAGGAATCAGCCTGTGTGGATCATTGCTTGCATCCGTTGTATCATATCCCCCGTGGATAGACTCATACACACCCTTATCAAGGGACTTAAGTCCCTCCATGCTGTATTTCCCATAGCTGACCGCAAATGCCTGTTTCAGCTTATCAGGATTCCCTACAGGAACAAGTCCTCCGGTAGTAATGAGCGCAACACTTGCCTTTGCCGGATTCTCTACAGCCGCTGCCGGAGGAACCTGCTCGAAGCCGCGAAGCGGCACCTCTGTTCTGTAAGGACGATGATATAATTTGTCAAGGAGAAGCTCTGTTACTCTCCTGGCGCCTGTTTTCTCATGATATTCGTTGTACCGGTGTCCGGTAGGCAGATAACCTTCCTTGTAAGCCGCACCGATTTTCTCTCCCTTAGCAAGCTTTAACGCAAGAGCTGCAACCTTTGGCAGGCTCTTTCTCATGCCGCTGGCCGTCTCGGTAGTTGAAATAATATAGTTGTCCTGCACATACATGCCTACTGCCGGATTTTCCCACCACATCCCTGTCACGCTGGGAACTCCAAGCTCTTTTTTTACATAATCGCACATCTTCGCGCACGCAACGCCGTACCGGCCTGCATTAAATGCCGGTCCCGCCACAAATACATCCGGCTTCGCGGCAAGCACCTCCTCCTTTATCCGGGGAAGGATACTTTCAAATTTTTCATCTGTATTGATATAATTATCTCCGCAGACCAGAACCTTTACAACCTCCATTTCGCCCTTCCACATAGGCTCAATGCCAAGAGCCGGTCCCTTCTTTTCTTCATATATGCCAAGTCCCGTATCCGCCATCTCTTCTCCGCCGATACCCGCATAGAACTGATTGATATAATATACTGCCCGTAGCTTTGCCATATTTTCCTCCTTACTGCGGAACGCTTCCGGTTTCCGTGTCAATAAAAATTGTCTTGGAAATCATATATTTCTGAATTCCTGCGACCCCAAGCCCGCTCTGCTTCCAGCCTGTTCCCGGTGATTCGATCATTCCCTTGCTGAAATAGGAATTCACGTAAATCTGTCCGCCGTGAATCTTCTGCGCAACTCTTAAGCCCCTCTTCATATCCTTTGTAAATACACCGCCCGCAAGCCCGTATTGTGTAGCATTTGCAAGCCTTACTGCCTCTTCCTCTGTATCAAAGGGCGTAATGCAAAGAACCGGGCCAAAGATCTCCTCCTGGAAAATGGCCATATCCGGCGTAACATCTGCATATAATGTCACGGGCACAAAATTTCCCTTCTTAAGCGCTTCGTCCTCATAAGGCACTCCGCCGCATACAAGTCTGGCTCCCTCTTTTTTTCCTTTTTCAATATATTCCCATACGGTCTTTGCATGCTCCTTATGTATCAGCGTATTCAGAGTAGTTTTCGGATCAAAGCCGTCTCCAGGAACCATTTTCTCACATTCTGCTTTCAGCTTGACTATAAACTCCTCATAGATGCTTCTCTGTACAAAAAGCCTTGTGCCGGATACACATACCTGTCCTGAATTCTGGGTAAATCCCCATCTTGCCCATTTTACCGCATCGTCAATATCCACATCCTCAAACATAATATTCGGGCTCTTTCCGCCTAGCTCAAGGGCAATCTCCTTCACCGTATCCTTAGACGCCTCGATAATATGCTTTCCTGTATCTGTTCCTCCGGTCATGGCAGCCATATCCACCAGGGGACTCTTCACGATAGCATCTCCCACAACAGAACCGGAGCCTGCCACAAAATTAACAACACCCTTGGGGAAGCCTGCCTCATCAAACACCTCTGCAAGCAGCAGCATACTAAGAGATGCCCAGGAGGAGGGCTTTACGACTGCTGTGTTGCCGGCTGCAAGGATCGCGCAGATTTTCTGGCAGCCCATCATAAGCGGCCCGTTCCACGGCAGAATCTCACCTACCACGCCATGGGGATACCACTGCACGATGTTTACAGTATGTTCATCAATCGGAACTGTCTTTCCCTCGATACAGCGGGCCTTACCGGCAAAATACTCAAAAGCATCCACACACATCTCTGCCTCAAAATACAGCACGCCGCCGTAAAGCTTCCCACATTCCAACGTTTCCGTGCAGGCAAACTCTTCCTTTCTTCTGTTCAAAATCTGTCCCGCCTTAAGAAGAAGCTTGCTCCTCTCCTTCGCAGACATACGGCCCCAGGGGCCCTCATCAAATGCCCTTCTGGCCGCCAGTATAGCCCTCTCTACTTCATCCGCTCCGGCCTTATAAGCCTGTGCAAAGGCTTCATTCGTTACCGGATTAATTACGTCAAAGACTTCCTTCCCCTTCGGAATCACAAACTCTCCGTCAATATAAAGCCTATAGGGTTCCTTTTTTATATAATCATATGGATTCATCCTGTTTCTCCTTTTCTTAGTTTTAAAATCGGGGGTATGAATCTTTCGGTAAATTCATACCCCCTTTTCTTTATGCGTTACTCCTTATCCTGCTGCCTCAATCTTCGCATCCAGAACATCCCTTACAGCCTGAATATCCTTCTGTACCTGTTTTTGTACATCCTCCAGACAGTCAAACTTCTTGACGCCTCTGACATATCGGTATACCTCAAGCAGGAGATCCTTTCCGTAAATATCCCTGGAGAAATCCAGGATAAATGCTTCAATTGTCACATAATCAAAGTTATCCACTGAAGGGCGTTTCCCGATATTAGTCATAGCCTTATAGTGCTCCCCCTCAATGGTTACGGATGTAGCATACACACCGTCAGGCGGCATAAGCTTATTATCTGTAGCTCCCAGATTGGCAGTAGGCATACCCACGGTGCGGCCCAGAGCCTTTCCGTGCATAACCTTTCCTGTCATAATATACGGATGTCCGCACAACGCTTCTACCCTTCTGAAATCACATGCCTCAAAGGCCTCTTTCACAAGCTCCGTTGTAATAAGCTCTCCGTCCTCTTTTTCTCCTTCGCATATTACAACCTCTGCTCCCGCTTTTTCTGCCGCGTTCTTTACCTGGGAAAGCTCCTTATGGTTTTCCCCGATTACGAGAGCCTCTGCCCCCAGCGTTTCTATCAGGCTCTCTATTTCCACAGTCCTTTCTGTGGAAAACATAAGCACGTCAATTCCCGTATCCTCTAAAAAATATTCCTTTTCTGTCTCTGTCGTCAGAACCTTACCCTCTCCGCTTAGGATAACAAGCACGGAAGTAAGTCCCCTTTTTCTTCCCTGCGCGGCAAGCTCCTTCGCAAGCTTCATATGGCCTCTGTGAACCGAATCAAATGTCCCGTAAGCTGCGCATGTATGCTCCATGCGCACAATTTCATTATATTTTTTCATGTCTGGTATCCTCCTTAAACAGTAACCTTAAATCTTCTCTTACTGGTTTTTAGTTCTTACTTTGTAAAAGATAATACCAATCACATACCAGACAATTGTATAAGCCCAGATGATCCAGCCGCCGGAAATAATATCCGGGATATAGCAGATTACAATGAGAATCATTGCGATTACAGGAAGCGCGTTTCCGCCCGGCGCCCTAAATGCTCCTTCCTCCAGCGGGAATTTCTTTCTGGCAACAATCAGTGATATACAGTTAATGGAAATCGTCACTGCCGCAAATAATGCCGCAAAGCCTACAATAATGGATGTAAACTGCGGAAAGCAGGATATAATCATACTTGGAACCGCAACTAATATTGCCGCGTAAACCGGTACGCCTGCCTTATTATTTTCCCCCAGCTTCTTCGGCATAACTCCCTGCAGCGCAGACGCCTGAATCGCTCTTGAGGTAAGTGATACTACGGTAAGCATTGTAGTTAAAAGCGCAAACAGCGCCGCAATTGAGATTACCTTAGAGATCCACGGGAAAGCCGCAAGCTTTGTAAATGCCGCCGCATAAAGCGGGATAAACTGCATACCCGGGTTTTCTGCAAGAAAGCCTGCGGAAACCATACCGAGAGTTGCAATAATAATTCCAAGATAAAGAGCCAGTACAATCACCATTGCAATAAGGATAGATTTCGGCACGTTTCTGTTGGGATCCTTTACTTCAGATACCATAAATGCCATCGCAACGATTGAACCATACGCTACCATTGCCGTAGGAACCATAGAAAGAAACCCTGTGCTTCCTCCTGCTCCCTGGGTGAAGAACGGGGTCATAGCCGCACTGTCCCATGCTCCGCTCCCAAATGCTACGGCAATATAGATAATCATGGAAACTGCAAGTCCTAAAACAAGCAGGTTATTTACCTTTCCTGTCAGTGAAAACTTCAGGCTGTTCAGGATTAAAACAAACAATACGGAAATAATCGCCAGAGGAACCTGCATATTTGCAAATATAGGAAATCCTACACTTAAATACGTTCCTACGTAAATTGCCGCAAATGCTATGGCAATAATATTTGCGTTAATATATCCCCATGTAGAAATCCAGCCCCATACCTTACCTTCCTTTTCTGTCTTTCCCAGAGACTTTGAAGGGAATACAAATACACCGCCTGATTTCGGGAAACGGGTAGAAAGCTCCGCACAGATAAGCCCGTATCCCAGCATAATGACAGCCGCGATAACCCATGTAAGCACCGCTGACGGCCCCGCCTGAAAGATTGTTAAGCCTGACAATGAGAAAATTGCACTTCCGATCATTCCGCCCGCAATCATTGCCACGCATGTCCATAATCCTAATGATCCGCCCTGATTATTATTGTTTGACATATAAAATAAACTCTACCACACCAATGCAAAAGGGAAATCATTAATATGATATTTCTCCTTCCTTCTCACATACCGGGCAGAATTCTTTTTTGCTGCCCTATTCGTTAAGTAGTTTCGCTGTATGAAAGTCAGTAATGAGTACATTGACATAATTTCCTTTGATGGCCGCACGGATGGCCTCTGCCTTGTTTTCTCCTCCCGCGACCCCGATACGTACCGGAATTTTTTTATAATCCTCCATTGTAATAGCGATAATCCTGTCCTCAAACGGCGGAGCTATCTTATGGCCTTCCTTGTCAAAAAAGTGAGTGCATACTTCCCCTGCCACATCTGCGGCCCATTTTTTCTGCCCCTCATTGTCAGCATCATATAGAGAAACCATATGCTTCCACTGGCTATGGGCTGTTCCGATACCTACCACTGCAATTGTACAGTTCTTTACTATCTCATAGGCGCTCCTGTAATAAGGATCGTCAACAAATGATTTCCTTAAACCTGCACTATGCAGAATAACAGGTGCGTGTAAGATCGCTTCCTCTGCCTCAAGCCTTTCTGCTAGGCCATAAACAATTCTGTCCGCGCCAATCCTTGAATCTGCTTCTCTGGCACTTCCGATAAGCTGTGTCACCGTTATATTTTCAGGATAGGAGGCTGCCGGCGTCCAGTAATCCACCATTGCCGCTGTTGTCCGTCCTCTTGTCACTCCGATAATATCTCCCTCTTTTATGATACTCGTAAGATAACTCCCTGCAGCAATGCCCAGATCCTCTATCAGCCTGTCCTCCACTACATTATCTACTACCCTGACTTCATTCAGTTTGTATTTTTGTTCAAGCTCTGTTTCCAGCTCAAGATTACATTTATCTAAATCCTCTATTGTAATTTTAACAATACCCAGCTCCACACAGGCGCTTACAATCCGATTCACCCGCTGACGTGACATTTTCATCCGCTTTGCTATTACTTCCTGTGTAAGTCCTGCCTTATAATAATAATAAGCAACTCTCCGGTATTCATTTACCATTTCATTAGACATCTGTTCACTTTTCATAAATCTATCCCCCTGCTTTTTGCATGATAGATTTATTGTACATCCTAAGCCGCCCTTTTCGCAACAGACTTAAACCGATTCCTTCTATCTATTTGTCCCCTGGTTACGATTCACAGTAACTTATACCCTGCTACGGCTTGACGATAATCCTGTATGTATCCGGCAGGATAGCTTTTTCTAACGCTTTATCAATATCCGCAAGAGGGATCCTGTCAGAAATCAGCTCCGATACATCCACAAGCTTTAAGGATAAAAGCCTTGTCGCTATTAAGAAGTCCTTCTTCTGAGGATTTACTGTACCAGTAATAATCTGTTCTGATGAATGTACCCTGTTAGGACTAATCTCAATCGGCTTATCCGGGTGGAAGGATGTATAGAATACAGTTCTTCCTAATTTTCCTGTCATGTCTACAGCCTGCCCGGCAAGAGCTGCCACAGGTACAGTGCAGAATACGGCATCTGCTCCTCTTCCATCCGTCAGCCTCTTTACTTCCTCTACCGGATCAGTCTTGCCCGAATTTACTAAAATATCCGCTCCCATCTTCTTCGCAATCTCAAGCCTCTTTTCGTCAAGCTCGCAGGCAATTACTCTCGCGCCCTTCAGTTTGGCAAGCTGGATATGAAGTGCTCCCATAATGCCCACACCGATAACAACCACATCATCGCCAAGATTAATTTTTCCGTTTTCAATGCTGTGTACACAGCATGCCAGAGGCTCGGATAATGCTGCATGGGATAAATCAATATCATCTGCCATCTTGTACACGTCAGCCGCATCCATCATCATATATTCTGAAAATCCTCCCGGCCCGATAGCACATTCCTGTGTCTCGGCTATAAAGGATTTTACACACTGGTTCTCATGTCCGTTCCGGCAGTAGTAACACTCTCCGCAGGAATTTAAGAGACGGACCGCAACCTTATCTCCCGGTTTCACCCCTGTAACCTTCTTTCCTGCCGCCTCAACAATACCTGCCGCCTCATGGCCGCCTGCGAACGGATATCTGTTCATCACGCCTGTGTACACCCTCTGCTCTAATGTACAGATCGCGCAGGAATCTACCTTAACAAGCACCTGCTTATCCCCTGGCTCTCTTTTTTCGACTTCACGAAATGCTGTTTTCTTTACATCCTCTAAAACAGCTACCTTATATGTTGGCATCTTTTTTCCTCCTCTTTTCTTACACAGCAAAAACTGTATTCATTTCCTTGAGAGCCGCTTCCACGCTGCAGTCCTCATGAATTAATTTTGCAATTGCCGCAGTATATCCTACCGGATTCTCATGGCCCCAGATATTTCTTCCCATTGCGACACCTGCGCCGCCCACATTAAGCGCGTCCTTAATTTCCCCAAGAAGCTGCTCTACGGGAACCTTCTTTGCCCCGCCAAGGATAACAACCGGCTTGTACGTTGCCTCCACCAATGTCTTAAAGGACTCCTTATCCCCTGTATAATTCGTCTTTACAAAGTCTGCTCCAAGCTCTACGCTCTGTCTACAGGCAAAGGTAAGGTTCTCCGGAGTTCTTGAATCCTCCGCCGGCTCAAAGCCTCTTGGAAGCGCCTCTGCAAGTACCGGGATACCCCATCTGTGGCAGTCCATACATACCTTTGTCAGATTGCTTAACACCTCATTTTCAAACTTTGATCCCGGGAAACTCATAGTAATTACGGCATCCGCTCCCATTCTCGCAATATCCTCTGCCTTAACCGTAATCTGCATAGGCTTTGATTTGTCTCCTAAGAAGGATACTCCTCCGTCCACTCTGACGATGATTCCCTTTCCGGAAAAAGAATCTGTAAGGAACTCTGCCATGCCGACTGTAGAAAGAAACGCGTCAGCGCCTGCTGCTGCAATCTCCTTCACAAGCTTCCCTGGATTCGTGAGGGCCGGCAGCGTATTAAAATTAGCTGCGTGGTCCATTGCCATAATGAAGGTTTTTCCATCTGGCTGAATAATGTGGTTCATTCTTGCTGTTGTGTTCATTGTCCTCTCCTTCCCATTACATTTGTAACTATTATTGTTCTTTTGTAATGTCTTTGTTTGTGTTACATTTTATATACTGTCATTACATTTGTCAATTCATTTTCTAATAAATAGTTCGATTTTCTATTTTGCACAAATCCGGGTCTGAATTTTTATGAATTTTCACAACAAAAAAACGCATGAATACCGAATTTTCTTTATCGGCTTTCATGCGTTCTCATATCATTATTAAACTTACAACCTCTTCTCAAAGTTCCCGTCCACCGAGCACCCTTCCGTAAAGATCATAAATGCATGGGGATCGATACTGTGTACAATTCTTTTGATTTGAGCCACCTCATACTTGGATATCATTACAAACAAGATATAAGAGGTTTTATTTGTATACGCCCCTTCTCCATCCCAGTTTGTAACTCCGCGCCCCGTCTGCTCCATAATAGCATTAGAAATTCCAGTCTTTTTTGTGAATATCATGACACTGGTATTTATATTCTGAATATGTACCCTGTCAATAGCCATGGCAAGTACCGTTGCGTAAATCAAAGAATATACCACAATTTCTATATTAAACAGAAACAGGCAGATTCCATACACAAACACATTCATTATAATGTTTATCTTTCCCACGCTCACATTCGGATATTTTTTTGCAAAGCACAGACCGATGATATCCTGCCCGCCTCCTGAAGTCCTGCCCCTAAGCACAAGCCCGGTGCCTGTCCCCGCGATAATGCCGCCTATAATGCAGGCAGTAAGATAATCGTCAATAACCGGCGCCTGAGACACAGGAACTACTACAAGCAATATACTCTGCACGGCAACCGTAATAAGCGTCTTCACCGCAAATTCCTTTCCCATAATCCGAAGCCCCATATAAAGAAGAGGAACATTAATAATAAAATATACAATACCCGCAAGATCCACGCCAGCCGGAACCGGGATGTGAAGCCCGCTTACAATTAAGGTTCTGAAAAGCTGTGAAATCCCCATAAAGCCTCCGTTATATAACCCCATGGGCACAATAATCAAATTTACGCCCAGCGCAAATAAAAGGCTGCCCCCAAATGCGTAAACCACCTGTATCAGTTGTTCCTTCCTCTTACTGTCATCCAGCTCTACAAACTTCATTGTACTCTACACTCCTTTTTCATAATTTTATTGTATTTCTATTTTGATAAATGCTATACTATATTTAAATTAACAGGCAGACAAAGATCGTAACCAACAGGCAGGAGGACACCATGGATTTAAAGAAATTAAACGTATTTCTCACAGTAGCTGATCTTGGAAATTTTACAAAAGCAGGCGAAATACTTGGCTACACCCAGTCCGGAATCACTCAGATGATGAAGGCTCTGGAGCAGGAAGCCGGTATCCCCCTTTTCATTAAAAGCCACCACGGCGTAACGCTTACGGACGAAGGGCTTTCCCTCATCCCTTCTGTCCGGAACCTCCTCTGTGCAAATGAATCCCTGAACCAGGAGATTTCCTTCCTGAAGGGAGCAAAAAGGGGAATGATAAAAATTGCGTCCTTCACAAGCTGTACCATCCACTGGCTTCCCAGAATCATCTACAATTTCCAAAAGGAATACCCCGGCATCACCTTTGATATAGACGAAGGAAATGAGCAGGAAATCGTAGACTGGCTTCAAAGCCACAAGGTTGACATAGGCTTCACAAGCTTCCAGAAGCATCAGGCCTACGAATTTATCCCTGTGTATGAGGATCCCATGCTGGCAGTTATGCCCACAGACCATCCCTTCGCAGGGCACAGCGAGGTACCCATTGAATGGCTTGAAAATATTCCCTTTATCGTGTCCGAATACACCCATATAAACGAAGTGCACCAGCTTTTAAAAACCCATCACGTAAAACCAGATATAAAATATACCATGAGCAACGATTTTTCCATCCTGTCTATGGTGGAGCACGGCCTGGGAATCAGCATCCTTCCCGAGCTCATCATAAAAGACCGAAATTACAAATTCGTGGCACGCCCCTTAGCTCCCCACGCAAGCCGCACACTTGGCATTGCAGTAGCTTCCTATGATGAATTGTCACCGGCGGCAAAAATATTTACAAAGTATGCGCGGGACTGCCTGTTAAACTAGCAGAACTATTACTGCTAATCCTTTCACATGAAAACAATCGCAGATTTTATTGTCTGCGATTGTTTTTTATTACTTGTGCGTTTTTAGAATAAATCTTTTTTTACGATTTGTAAAATGAATATTTATTATTTTGCCATTACATTATGTTATCGTGCCAGTGTTCACACCATTCTCCTGTTCTTCCATAAGACTCGATATCATCTATAAAATTTTTGACAAAAATTCCTTAAGCCTCTCATCCTTCGGACAGCCGAAAAACTCCTCCGGCGTCCCCTCTTCCTTTATCTGTCCTTCATCCATAAACACAACTCTCGTTGCTACTTCCTTCGCGAATCCCATCTCATGGGTAACCACCGCCATTGTCATTCCGTCCCTGGCCAGCTGCTTCATAAGCTCCAGCACCTCGCCCACCATCTCGGGATCCAGGGCAGAGGTTGGCTCATCAAAGAGCATAACATCCGGATCCATTGCAAGAGAACGTACAATGGCAATTCTCTGCTTCTGTCCGCCGGAAAGCTGTTCCGGATAGGTATCCGCTTTATCCAAAAGGCCCACTCGCTCCAGAAGCTCCTTTGCCTTCGTATCTGCTTCCTCCTTCGTCATCTTTTTTAAAACAACAGGAGCAAGAGTAATATTTTCTAGAATTGTTTTGTGGGGGAACAGATTAAAATGCTGAAACACCATTCCCATTTTCTGACGATGTAAATCGATGTCTGTCTTCGGATCCGTTATATTTACGCCCTCAAACAGAATCGTCCCTTCTGTGGGCGGCTCAAGCAGATTTAAGGAGCGTAAGAAGGTGGACTTCCCCGAGCCCGAAGGTCCGATAATGACTACCACTTCACCCCGTCTTATCTCTGTTGTGATCCCGGTCAGAACTTCATTTTTCCCAAACGACTTGCGCAGATTTTTCACCTCTATTAAGGTTTCCTGATTCACATTCTGGTTAGCGCTCATTGCTTCTTAACCTCCTTTCCAGCTTGTTCATAAAGAACGTAAGCAGCATAACAAGTGCAAGATAAATTACTGCTGCTGCGAGAAGAGGCATAAAAGCATCAAAGGTACGGCTCTGAATGATCATTGCCGCCTTTGTCAGATCCTGCTCGCCTATGTAACCGATAATCGCAGTCTCTTTTATAAGGACGATCATCTCATTTACCAGGGCCGGAAGAACATTTTTAAAGGCCTGGGGAACAATGATAAGCCACATGGTCTGACTGTAGTTAAGTCCAAGACTCCTTCCTGCTTCTGTCTGCCCCTCGGGAATTGACATAATACCGGAACGGATGATCTCCGCAACATAGGCTCCCGAATTAATACCAAAAGCAATCCCGCCGATAATAATAGAATCCATGGAGGATGAGCCGAACACAACCAGATACATAATCAATATCTGAATCATGGTCGGTGTTCCCCTGATAACCGTCAGATATACCCTGCTTAAGGCGTTTAATATTTTAAATTTTCCGGTCTTATCGTGATAGGATCTTACAATCGCTATCAGAAATCCTATAATTACGCCTAAAAACAATGCCTCCAGCGTAACAATAATTGTCACCTTAAGGCCTGTTACAAGGCCAAGCCACCGGTCGTCCTTAATAAAGTTCGCATAAAACTTTGCTGAAAAATCTGCCATCATTTCACCTATTTCTTCACAATAACTACCTGTGTTGCATTTGCGTAGGTATCTGTGAAGTCCGCATTTTCTTTCCTCTCATCTGTAACTGTCATGCCTGCCGCGCCAAAATCTGCCTTTCCTGCCTCAACAGCCGGAAGGATGGAATCAAACTCCATATCCTCAATCTTAAGCTCATAGCCCATCTTATCGCAGATTGCACGGGCAATATCTACATCAATTCCGATGATCTCATTGCCCTCATGGTACTCATAAGGCTCAAATTCCGCATTGGTAGCCATAACGAGAGTTCCCTTGGAATGATCTGTCCCTTCCGGAGTCTCATATGTAAAGCTTCCAATATCATCACCAATATAATTAGCAATAATCTTATCAAGTGTTCCTTCACTCTTTAATTCAGAAAGCGCCCCATTCATACCGTCAAGAAGCTCTGTGTTTCCTTTCTTAATGCAGATTGCATACTGCTCATCGTCAAAAATACCGTCAATGATCTTAAGGTCATCGCTCTTTTCTACAAACTTAGCCGCCGGCTGCGCATCAATCACAACACAGTCAAGCTTTCCTGCCTCCAGTGCCTGAACCGCTGCCGCCCCCTTTGGATAGCGCTTCATCTGGCTGTCCTTTTTTACAATATCAGAGCAGGCAAGATCCCCTGTTGTCCCCTGCTGAACACCGATTGTAAGCTCCGCAAGATCCTCTGATGCCGCAACCTCTACCTTCTTTTCTTCACCCTTGTCTTCCTGGCCCTCTTTGCCGCCGCAGGCCGCCAGAGACAATACACAAGCTGAAACTAACACTGCACTTAACAGCTTCTTCATTTTCATCATTAATTCCTCCCATATGAATACATTTTATATTCTGCATATTTATGCAGCCATATTACATATTTTATCATACTTTACATAAAAAACAAGTGGCTTTTTACACAGATTTTTATGTAATAAGCCACTTGTTGCTGTTCACTTTGTTCACAGCAGCCTTCGCAAATCCATTTACATTTTTATGCAAAAATCATTTTAACCAGAGTCACGATAACAATAATTCCTCCCAGAACAATCCGGTAATAGCCGAATATTTTGAAATCATTCTTCTTTATGTAGCTCATCAAAAACTTAATAGCTACAATAGAAAGCCCAAAGGAAACAATACAGCCTAGCATCAGCAGTCCAAACTCCATCCCTGTAAAGTGGAACCCGAATTTTATGAGCTTTAAAAGGCTGGCCCCGCACATAGCCGGAATAGCGAGGAAAAATGTAAATTCTGCTGCCACCTCCCTTGATATTCCAATCATCAGCGCCCCCACAATCGTTGCCCCGGAACGTGAGGTTCCCGGTATAAGAGCCAGCATCTGGAAAAAGCCGATCCACAGAAGCATGGGCACAGTCAGCTCCGAAATCTTTTTAACGGAA
Organism: uncultured Lachnospiraceae bacterium; assembly: GCA_949502235.1. Classification (GTDB taxonomy): domain Bacteria; phylum Bacillota; class Clostridia; order Lachnospirales; family Lachnospiraceae; genus CAPEBR01. The sequence goes on from CATBDC010000036.1 coordinate 14,854, forward strand.
GGGCGGCGCCTTGCATTTTTATTTTCTACTATGATAAAGAGAACACCATAGACAATAAGCATAATGGCAACCGGCAGAGGCTTATAAAAGAGTTCATCCATAATGTCATTGAACAATACCCCTATAACGCCGGCTGGAATGGAGGCTATCAGTACCTTAATCCACATCTGCCAGGTAAGCATCTTCTGTTTATTCGTCTTACGCGGTGAAAATGGATTCAGCTTGTGAAAATATATAACTACCACCGCCATAATGGCTCCAAGCTGTATAACAACATTAAACATTTCCATAAATGCATCGCTCATACTGGGAGAAAGCAGATCTCCCACCAATATCAGATGTCCGGTACTGCTTACCGGAAGCCACTCTGTAATACCCTCTACTATTCCAAGAACAATTACCTTTAATATATCTAACATTTCCTTCTCCCTTCCCGGCCTAATACCTGGCTGTCTATAAATGCTGCAACGCCTTCCTCATCATTGGAGGGTGCCTTGGCATCTGCCGCAGCCTTTACTTCCGACACTGCATTTGCTACGGCAACTCCCGTGCCTGCTGTCTTAAGCATTTTTACATCATTCATGCCATCCCCAAACGCCATAATCTCTTCCCTGCGGATGCCGAGCCGTTCTCCGAGGCAAAGAAGCGCTGTCCCTTTATGTACTCCCGCCGCGTTGACTTCTATATTATTCTTAAGGGCACAGGACGGCTCACATTCAAGCTTCCTTATCCTTTCAAGAGCTTCCTCCCTCTCACGGAGGCTTGAAAAAATCGCCTGCACCTTATCTGGCGCACGGTGTTCCCTGAAAAACATCTCATCAATATCCTTTACAGGCGTCCTTGATCTCCTGATATATTCTATCATGGCCGGCGTAGAAAAATACCTCTCAATTTCCGGAAGCCTTTCTTCCTCCGTGTATCCCTGTCCGTCATAAAAAATATCCCGGATTGTATCATATTCCTTAAAAATGGCCAGAATATCCTCCGCTGCTTCAAAAGGGAGAAGCCTTGCCTCCAGTGTTTCTTTATTCTCCGCACTTACAATACGCGCGCCGTTAGAGCAGACTATGTAACGGATTCCCGGAAACGTGAAAAATTCCTCCGGCACGCCTGCAAGCGGCCTTCCTGTGGCCGGGACTATCTCTATCCTTTTGTCAATTGCTCTTTTTAATACCTCTATTGTATATCCCGTCAGCTTTTTATCCGTGGTCAGAAGGGTTCCGTCTAAGTCAAAAGCAATCATTTTTATTTTATTCATAAGCTGTCAAATCCTTTCGTGTTTTTGAAAAAAGAAATTTCTGCATGGTAATTTTTTCACTGCTGCTCTCATACGCACCTCTTGCCTCTTCTTCCATCTTCTTAAGAGTATTGCTTTCGCCTGCCGGAGCAAAACGGAGCGTATCCCCTGATGGCACCATAATGATAAGATCATCCTTTAATTTATCTACGCAGACCTGCCAGATATGCTTAAGGCACAGAGCACTCGCCTCGTAAATGCCGTCTGCAAGTATACCAAACGCTCCGTACCATGTGTTTGCAATAACAAACTCCACATCCTTAGCAAGATTTGCACATGCTTCCTGGTACAGCTCCTCCGGGGATATCTCCGGCGGAAGCATGGAATCCTTTAGAATCTCGTAAGCCTCTTCACTTCTTTTGATTGCAAATATAATCTTTAACTCCCCCGCAAATTCAAGTACAACAGTATCCTTCTCTGATAAAGCTTTCCCATTCAGTGCCTTCGCATCGTACAATCTGCTTTTTATTACCGGATATATAGATTTTCTGATATTTTCGTACTTATAATGATCCTCTTCGTATTTTTTCATTCACTATGCTCCTGTTGTTTTAAAGCTTTGATATTTTCTTCCATAGCTATTTTAACAAAAACCACTATATAAAGCAAACGATCCGGCCCGGAAAACGAATTTATTTGACAAGCCGCCAAAAATCTAGTAAACTATAGAAACATGGAGGAGACACACACCTTTATGCGGATGCGTATCCTCCCGGTGTTTTTGTTCTACAGGACAAAAGCTCCAAAAAATTTTCAGCAATTGAAAAGGAAAAATTATATGAAGGTAAGATTAAAACAGTGGATACAGGCGGGTATCACCTGCTTGTGTGTATTAGCTTTACTTTGCCCGATAACAATCGTCCATGCTGATGAACTGGACAGTATGGAGAGTCAATCCTCCGACTTAAAAAACGAACTGGATAATATCAATGAAGAGTTACTGGAGATCAGTAATCAAATTGCAGAGATTGAAGTAAAGAGCGAAGCCCTTAACGGCGAGATTGAAAAGACTCAGGAGCAATTACTAATTGCAAGAGAGAACGAAAGACGTCAGTATGAGGATATGGAGCTGCGTATCCAGTATATTTACGAGAATAACGGAGAATCTCTTCTTGGTCTGATTCTGTCAGCACAGAGCCTTGCAGATTTTGTCAACAAGGTGGATTTTGTTAAAACGTTAAATGAATATGACCGGAATATGGTAAATGAACTGCAGGCACTTAGGACAAACATCGAGGAAGAAGAAGCACGCCTCAAGGAACAGCAGCAGTCCTATATCGAGATGGAAAAAGAACTGAACACAAAAAAGGCAGAGATGACTGCCAAGGCAGAAGAGACATCCACAGATTTGAATCTCTTAACTGCAAGAATTCAGACTCTTAAAGACGAAAAGGCGGCAAAAGCGGCCGAGGCAGCGGCTAAAGCAGCACAGATGAATCAGGCATCCCAGAATAATCAGAACTCATCCGGCGGAAACACCGGAACCGGCGGGAATGGCGGAAATTCCAGCGAAGTTCCTAATAATCCCGGCGGCGGCTACATTTATCCATCCGGCCCGGGCCAGCTGAATCCATTTGTCGGCGTTGTCTATTTTAACGGCCACCGCGAGACTTACTATTCACAGAAAGTACTGCCGGGATACGGTTTAAGTATTCCGGGGCGTCACGTAGCCTCTGACGGCACAATCCGTGACGGGAGCGGGTATTTGTGCCTCGCAAGCAGCGACCATCCGAAGGGAACTGTTGTAGAGACTTCTCTCGGGACAGGGATTGTCTATGACACCGGATGCGCTTCAGGGACGATTGATATTTATACAGACTGGTAAAGGACAAGTCGGGGACAGGGTAAAATTAAATTGGGGACGGAGTAAAATGAATTTTACTCCGTCCCCAATTTAATTTTACCCTGTCCCCGACTCTCTCCTTATTTCGACTGATAGAACCCCCACCAGTACAGTGCCGGAACAATAAAGTCTATAATCATAAACGCTGTAGCCATTCCGCTCATCACTGTCTGAACAACAGATATAAGCAGGATTGCCGTATAGATGCCGGCAGTGATCACCACCCATTTTGTGGATCTGCCGCTAAACCCGAAAAAGCCTGCCCCAATCTCCGCAATTCCACTGATAAGTGACAGAATCAGGTTAAAAGGCGTAAGAGTGCTTGTAATCAGATTCATGTCAACGCCCGGTATATCGGAAAGCTTCGGAAGCATTGCGTAGCTTAAAATAGTCCCGAGTATTCCCAGCACCCCTCCTATAATCATAAGAACTGATACTACCTTAAGTAACGTTTTTGGTTTGAACATAATCCCATTCCTCCTTTATAATTGTCTTAATGCTTCTATCGGACTCATCCTGGCCGCTTTTCTGGCCGGATAGATCCCAAATATAATTCCAACGCCACAGGAAAAGCATGTGGTAAGAATTACCGCTGTTGGTGAGAGCCTTGCTGACAGGCCTCCAATTTCAAGTACCGAGACAAGCCCTGATATGCCTGCCCCGATTAAAATACCGATTACCCCTCCGATCCCGGAAATAATCGCGGATTCACACAAAAACTGTGCAATAATAGAGGAGGTTCTCGCCCCCAGTGCTTTACGGATTCCGATTTCCCTCGTCCTCTCCGTAACAGAAACCAGCATAATATTCATTACCCCGATTCCGCCTACCAGAAGGGAAATACCTGCCACAAAAGCGATAAATGCCGTCACGCCGTCCAGCACAGTGCCCATTGCATTTAACATATCCTCCGACTGCTGCTGTTTAATGAACAAATTATCTCCGTCATTCTTATGCCTGGAGTTTAAAAGCCTTATAGCAGCCTGTGCCACCGCGTTTTCCTTTTCTCCCTCTCCCAGGTAAAGAGCAATGCTGGAAAAATTCTCTGGCTGCTCGCCCCAGTTTTCTGAAGCCGTATAGGGAACCTCCAATATGACCGGCATCTCCATGCCGAAAAGCTTCATAGCCTCTTCATTTGCCGCCATCGCCTCCGGATCACCGTCCCTTACCCCGGCAATACGGAAGGTCTGCATCGTATTTTCTATGTCCACATCCAGATCCATGCCCGCCACATCTATATTTCCGAACAAATATAATGCGCTTGCTTTATCTAAGACACAGGTTAATTCTGCGTTTAATACATCCTCATCCTTAAAATATTCTCCCCGGATAACCGGCAGATCTGATGGATTATATTCCTCGTCAGGAATCGTAAGAAATACATACGCATCAAAGCTTCCTTTTCTTGTCTCTATTTTTCCTACAGCCTGGGTAAGGCTTGAAATGCCTTTAATTCGATCCCCAAGACTGTCTTTTAAAGCCTGGATGTCCTCCCACGTAATCATCTCCAGATTCGTAGTTTCCTCTGCGTCCGTCATAACAGACACACTCTTTACATCGCCCGTGGACATAACATCTGCCTTCAGCCCGCTTCCGATAGACACGATGGTGATAACAGAGGAAATTCCGATAATAATACCAAGCATAGTAAGAAAGGAACGCCCTTTATTTTCCTTAATATTGTAAAGTGCCATCTTTACATATTCGCCAAACTGTCCCATATTACTGCTCCTTAACTGCTGATGCCTTCATTCCTTCTGTTATGTTTCCGCCTGTATCGGACACTACCTCTGTTCCTTCTTCAAGACCGTTTATAATTTCCGCCCGACTGCCTGATATAACTCCAAGCTCTACCGTCTGCTTCTTTACTATGCCTCCCTTAATTACGTAGACAAAATCTCCGTCTGCCGCTGTATTAATGACCTCCACCGGAAGCGACAGGACATTTTCCGCCTCGGCAACATTTAAGGAAACCTTTGCATTAACGCCGATATAGACATTTTCATCCGGATTTGAAATGTGGACCCTGGCCTTAATTACCGGATTACCCTTATCATTGGGAAGTGCAATTCTGTCGATAGAATCAAGCTTCCCTGTATAGGTATTCTTCCCAATCTTAATCTCAGCCCTGCCGCCGGCCTTAAGATTATCAAAATCATTTGCCGGCACCTCAAGGCTTACATACACATCCTTGCTGCTTACCAGTGTGAACAGCTCGCCGCCCTGAACCGCCGAGCTTCCCTCTACAGCCTGCACATTTGCTATAATTCCGTCAAATTCCGCCTTAATGCCTTCTCTGCCCTTATTCAGCAGTTCTTCTGTTGTTAAGGCCGTAAGCTCCGCAAGATTTTCTGTCACCTGCATATTATTCCTCTGCCCGCCTGTAAGGCCCGTATCTACAGATGGGCTTTTACTGTTCAGAAGATCCGTAAGGCTTGTATTTAAAGCATCCAGCTCCTGCCTTGCTGCCGCGAGCTCCTGCATAATGCCTGACGCGTCCGTACTCCCAAGCTGCCCCATCTGCTGCTCAAGGGTACGGTACTCCTGCTCTAATGTGCTTAGTGCATTTGTGGCTTCCTCAGCCCTCTTCTTTACTTCTTTCTTTGCTTCGTCAGCATCCGGTGGCAGATTGGCAAGCTCTCTGTCTGCATTTTCCTTTTCTGCTTTCTGCGCACTCTGCTGGTTAAGATTTTCCTGCATTTTCTGCTGAAGCTCTGCCGCTTTGGCCGCATTGGCAGAAGCATCTCCCGCAGCTGCCTGTGCCGCCTGCTCAAGCTGGTTTACTTCGCTCTGCTTTTCACTGATTCTTTTCCTTAGCGTGCTTTCTGCATTTGCCGCCTGGGTCTCTGCCTGGGCCGCGCTTGCCGCTGCCCGGTTACTCTGCTCTATGGCGTCCTGATTGGAATACTTTGCTGACAGCTCGTTAAGCTTTGACTGCTCATTATCCCTTTCAAGATTCGTCACGTCAAAGGTCACCAGCATCTCCCCTGCTTTCACCTCTGTCCCCGCCTTCGCGCTGCATTTTGCAACAGGCGCGTTTACCGGGGAATAAAATACCTTCGTCCGCTCACTTTCCACTGTTCCCGAGGTATTGTAGGTCTGCCTGACGTCTCCCTTTTCAGCGGTAACTACCGCAAGCTGCGTCCCTGCACTGTCTGACGGGGCAAGCTTTGTTATCCCCCAGACTACAAGTGCCAGGAGTGCCAGAATCGGGATAATCATCCACCCCGGAAGCTTCTTTTTGGGCGCTTCTTTTACCTCACCCTCTATTTTCTTTTTAAACATACTGCTTTTCCTCCCTGTATTCTTTTCTGCTGTCTGATCTGCGGCCTGTACATTCGCCTTCTATCTTTCCATCCTTAATCCGGATGATCCGCTCTGCCTGCCCGGCAATATCTGAATCATGGGTAATCATAATGACTGTTTTACCCGCCTCATGAAGCTTCTTAAGGATATTCAGAATCTCTCCCGTAGAGTGGGAATCCAGGTTTCCTGTAGGCTCATCGGCCAGGATAATCGGTGGCTTGGCAGCAATGGCCCGTGCTACCGCCACTCTCTGCTGCTGTCCTCCTGACATTTCTGCAGGCTTGTGCTTCATACGTTTTTTTAAACCCACCATTTCCAGGGCCTCTCTTGACACCTGTCTGCGCTCACGCCTCGAAATACCGCGGTAAATAAGAGGAAGCTCCACATTGCCCAGGGCATCCAGATTAGCAATAAGGTTAAACCCCTGGAAAATAAAGCCGATTTCCCGATTACGTATGTCAGAGAGCTGGTTATCCGTCATCTGGGAAATGTCTTTTCCGTCTAAATAATATTTCCCAGAGGTGGGAGTGTCCAGACATCCAAGCATATTCATAAGCGTGGACTTGCCGGAACCGGAATGTCCGATAATGGCTACAAATTCGCCCTGTCCGATCTCAAGGCTTACTCCGTCCAGGGCACGCACCTCATCCTCGCCGGGGTTGTATATTTTGTACATCTCCTGAATTTGTATTAAAGTTTTCATGTCACTCCTTCTTTTTTCTTGTATTAATGCGCTGTTGTATTAAGTGATTAGTACAATTATACAGCTAACAAAAAGAAAATGCAAGAGGAGAATTTTAAAAAATAAAAAATCGGTCTGCGCAGTAATTGCGCAGACCTTTGAACTCGAAAATTATTCAATATGTTCCGTATGCAGCAACATATGAGCCTTATGTGAATTTGGCTTTTCAAAGAATTCCTCATACATCTTAAGCACATCCGGATTCTCGTGTGAAAAACGGATATCCATATTTTCATCCAGATAATAAAGGTTCTTGCCCCGCTCAAATGCCAGCTCCTGGCCATCGTGGATGGGCTGTCCGCCGCCGCCTACACAGCCGCCCGGACAGGCCATTACCTCTACGAAATCGTAGTGCACCTCTCCTGACTCTATCTTATTAAGAAGCGCCCTCGTGTTCCCTAACCCGCTTACTACCGCGGTTCTTACCGTAATATCATCAATCTTGAATTCTGCCTCCTGAACGCCGTTGTTCTCATTAAAGCCTTTGCTTCTGACTGCCTTAAAGGCATCTGCCGGCGGATTCTCCTTCTTAATGATATAATATGCACTTCGAAGGGCCGCCTCCATAACGCCGCCGGTTGCCCCGAAGATGACACCTGCCCCGGTTCCTCCCTGCATCGGGCGGTCGCTCTCAATATCTACAAGCGTCTCCGGACGAATATGTGCGGAGCGGATCATTTTTACCAGCTCTCTTGTAGTCACAACAACATCCACGTCACGGCCTGCGTATTCCTCGTAAAACAGCTCCATCTCGCTCTCTGCCTTTTTCGCCACGCAGGGCATAACAGAAATTGTAAATATCTTATCCGGGCTTACCCCCAGCTTCTGGGCGAAATAAGTCTTTATGGCCGCGCCGAACATCTGCTGCGGTGATTTTGCCGTGGATAAATATCTTACCAGGTGAGGGAACTGGCTCTTAATGAACCGAATCCAGCCCGGACAGCAGGAGGTAAACATAGGCCTATCCTTAAGCTCGCTGCTTGTAAACCGCTCTACGAACTCATGCCCCTCCTCCATAATCGTAAGGTCCGCGGAAAATACTGTGTCAAATACATAGTCAACACCCATTCTCTTGAGGGCATCCATAATCTTTCCGATTGTCGCCTCCTCCGGCGCCAGGCCCAGCTGCTCGCCCCATGCGGCGCGTACTGCCGGCGCTACCTGTGCCACAACAATCTTATCCTTATCTGCCAGTGCCTTCCATACCTTTCCAGTATCGCTTCTTTCCCTGAGCGCTCCTACCGGGCAGTGGGTAATACACTGTCCGCACAGAGAACAGTCTGATTCCTCAATGGTTTTATGACCCGCCACATTTACTGTTGTACGTGACCCTGTTCCCTCCAGATCCCAGATATTTAAGCCCTGCACCTTATCACATACCTGTATACAGCGCATACATTTGATACATTTCGCCGAATCACGGATAAGCGGGAACTTCTTGTTCCACGGCTGATGCTCCAGCTCCTGTTTAAATGGAATCTCCAGAATGTCAAGGTCATTTGCAATCTTCTGCAGGCTGCAGTTGCCGCTTCTCATACAGGTCACGCACAGGCAGTCATGCTGTGACAGCAGAAGCTCTACCGTATTTCTCCTGTGGTTTCTGACCTTCGGGCTGTTGGTATATACAACCATACCCTCCTCAGCCACATTGTTACATGATGTGATCAGTCTTTCTTTCCCTTCCAGCTCTACGACACATACACGGCACGCTGCAATCTCATTAATCCCTTTCAGATAACAGAGACTTGGAATTGTAATTCCATTCTGGTCGGCAGCTTCCATGATTGTGGTATTTTCTTTTACCGAAATTTGTTTTCCGTCTATTGTAAGATTTACCATAATTTCTCTCTGCCTCCTTTGAATATTCCATATCCGAAGTGGTCGCACCGTAAGCAGCGGTTTGCTTCCTGTTTCGCCTCTTTTTCTGTCATGCAGTTCTCAACACCTTCAAAATCACATACACGTACTCCTGCCTCACGCTCCGTAAGGTTCACGCGGCCGCAGGGCGTCCTGTCGTCAATATTCGGTATAGGAATCTCCACATCGCATGTAATAATATGATGGTATCCCAGATACTCGTCAATATTCGCTGCCACAACCTTTGCTCCGGCAATAGCCTTGATTACAGTGGCCGGTCCGCTGGCGCTGTCTCCCCCGGCAAAAACACCCGGCATATCCTTAAATGCCCCGGTGCTTGTCGTAACGATCTTGCCCCTCGCCACCGGAACTCCTGCCTCTTCAAAATGCTTTGTCTCAATATTCTGGCCGATTGCCACAATCAGTACATCACATGGAATATAAATATCCTCTTCTCCCGTAGGCCTGATGCTTGCACGGCCATCGCGGATTGCGCTTACCATCTGCGGAGTCACATAGATCCCCTTTACATGGTTGTTCTCATCTACATCAATAGAAGCCGGAGCCTTCAGTGTCTGCATCTCGATACCCTCTGCAATAGCTCCTTCTATCTCATCATAGAGAGCGGTCATATCCGCAATTCTTCTGCGGTAGACAATGCTGACCTTCTTTGCCCCCAGACGCTTTGCAGTGCGCACCGCATCCATGGACACATTGCCGCCTCCGATTACAGCGACCTCTTTTCCGGTCAGATCCATAATCTTATTCATTCCTACATCCCGTAAAAATTCAACTGCCGGCAGCACGCCTTCCGCATTTTCCCCTTCAAGGCCCAGCTTTTTGTCCGTACTTGCACCAACAGCAATCAAAACCGCGTCATATTCCTTCTGAATCTCCTGAATCGTAATGTCAGTTCCTACCTTCACGCCGTATTTTACTTCTACGCCGGTTTTAAGAATACTGTTAATATCATCATCCAGCCTCTCCTTCGGAAGCCTGTAATTCGGGATACCGTAGCGGAGCATGCCCCCAAGCTTCGGAAGCATCTCATAAACCGTTGTCTGATGCCCCATAAGCTGCAGGTAGTATGCCGCGCTCAAACCGCACGGGCCTCCTCCTAACACTGCAACCTTCTTGCCTGTGCTCTCTGCACATGCCGGGGGATCCACCTCACCTGCAAAATCTGCCGCTACACGCTTAAGCCCGCGGATATTAATAGCGTCATCCACCATATTTCTCCGGCATCTTGCCTCGCACGGATGCTCGCAGATAAAGCCGCATGTAGTCGGGAAGGGATTATCCTTACGTATCAGCCTGATTGCGTCCGCATATCTTCCATCCCTCACCAGGGCAATATATCCCGGTATATCCACACGGGCCGGACATAAGGACACGCAGGGCACCGGCTGGCTATATGTACAGATGCACCGTCCTCTTTCAATATGCTCAATGTAGTCATCGCGGTATCCGATAAGCCCCTTATATACCATCCGGGCCGCCTCGTAGCCAATCGCGCAGTCTGCGGATTCCATAATAGATACCGCAGTCTCCTCCATGATGTCCAGTGTTTCCATTGTTGCTTTCCCGTCAAGCACATCTTTAATAAGATGATTCAGCTGGCCAAGTCCTATACGGCACGGCACACATTTTCCGCATGTCTGCGCATGACATAATTCAAGGAACGCCCTGGCCATGTCAACCGGACATAATCCCGGCGGACTGGACTCAATCCGGCGTTCCAAATCCTTATAGAGACCTTCTATTACGATGTCAGCCCTGCTTGGGGAATCAATCTCTAATCTGCTCATTCTCTGCCATTCCTCCTTTTTGTATACTGTTTTACAATTTTTTTCATTATACCATTAATTCTGAAATTTGTAATCTAATTTCTGCAAAGTATTTTATTTAACAGTATAGTCAGAATTTTGTCAATGTTAAGAATCGGCTTTAAACGCGCAGTTTATGTGCATTCCGACTATGATTAGTAATGCCGTATTTCCAGATATTCTCACCATTTTGAAATCTATCAAATAAGCATATTTTTTTCTTGTAACCGCTTATTATATTAGCAATATACCCCTCCATAGCTGGCGACTGCTGATAAATCTTTAAAAGCTTTTCCTCCTCCGGCAGCCGGCTTAAGTCCACCAGTCTCCTGTTGGTAATATACTGCAGCAGGTCTATTTCCCTTTTCCTAAAGCTGTTTACAGAAATATCCCTGATATTATCATCATCCGGCACACTTCTGAAATTCCAGAACATACTGTTTCCGGAATCGAAAACAGGCGCCATGCCTGTATACTCTAATGTTTCTGAATTACGCAAAACGCCAAAATTATTGAAATGACAGTCCGTGTTTGTAATGAGAAAATCTGTCATAATCTGATATTCCAGAAACTCCCTTACCATATCCTCATCTAATCCGTGTTTACCGCAAATCTGAATAAAGTGTTCATACTCTGACAAATCATTCCGCTTCTTTTCAGAGTTCACGACATCATATGCCGGAATAAACTCTGTCTCTTCACTGGTAAAATTCTCACAAATGCAGCCAAGCCCCCTCCCCTTCTCCGTTCTAATTTCACAGAGGTTATAGACAACATAGGGTACACGTTTCTGCCTTTCATGAACCATTGTCGCAAAAAGCTCATTCAGGCACTGCTGGCATGTTTCCTCATAATTTCCTTTTACCAGATACCGCTTCCCTTCTATGATGACCCACTTTTTCTGTAATTCTCCCTGTGCAGACGCGCCCGGATAAAATGTCGTCTCTACCGGCATACGCTCCCCATCCTCTGCCTCCATAAGCTCTAGCTCTGCCATATCGTCCCGGAACGAATTTGTAAATAAATTTATCCTTTCCCACGTATAATCACTTTCTACCGGTTTAATCCAATAATGATCCGTCAGGCTTACGCCGCAGTTCTTTACAAGCCATGCCTGGGGAGAGGCGATATAATTCTCTGCAAAAACCCTCCTCATGCTTCCCTGCCCCACTGGAACTGCCCTGTTCCTCCACCATATTTTCAATGCTTCCGGCGAAAGCTGGCCGCCCGGCGGAAGCAGCGTCTTATCAAACTGACCGTATGTAACCCTGATAATATGTCCCGATGCATCATCTATCTCAAGGCCTGCCGCAATATCATCCTTATGCATCAAATAAAATAAATTATCAAAATTCATGCCCTGCCTCCCCTTTTTCCTGGAAAAACTGTTCAAACTGCTTTTCTTCCACGTAGTCTTCAATTTTTAAAACTGCAAGAGCGTCTAGCCAGGGTGACGTCTTCTCATCAAACCTGGCAGATGTGAAAATACGTACAATCTCTCCCTGATACATAAACAGCAGATTATGTCCATTCTCTGCCCGCTCCCACTGCCCATAGATTTTATATTTTTCAGAATATATTTTTCTGTCTGTACCTGCATTTAATCTGCCGGGGTTCAAAATATCCTCCATCCTGCACCCAAGGGATATACTTAGACGGTATAAAGTCTCCCCCTTCATGGAGGCAATACACTTGTGCCCCTGCTCATAATCCTGAAGAGAGCGCAGATTCACTCCGCTTCGTTCTGCCAGCTCCTTCCTCGAAAGACCGCATGCTTCCCGCAATTCCTTTAAGCCCATGTCTGCCACCCCGCTAAACTCTTTGCTTTTATTATACGCATATTTGCGTAGTATATTCAATACCAATATTTTGCCAGTTAAAATTGCTTTTTAGCAAGGGATAGCTTCTTTTAAATAGACGTAGAATGAACTATAATAAGTATAGAATTTAAAAATGAACAAATTTCTGCTGGGAGAGTTAAGATTGAGGAAATCGAAGAAGTTCAGCAGGAGATTGTGGCAGCGGTGGATTTATCAGGGCAGCCGGTTCGAGTCCGGGCAACCGACCCCCTGAATGTCATTCCAACCGTATAGATGAGATTATTTTTATGTAAGCAGGCTTATCAATTAAGTTCTGAATTACCGGCTTCCTCTCTGCAAAGCTCTTCAAAACTGTGGATAGCATCCTCTGACCCCATCATCCAGAGAGTATCCCCCGCCTCAATAATCGTGCTCGCTACAGGAAGCTCAAGTATCTTACTGTAAGGCGTCTTTAAGCCTACGATCAGACAATGGTAGCGATCCTGTATTCTCGACTCTCTGATCAGCTTGTCACAGAAGGAGTCTGTAGGAAGCACCTGATATTCAATACAGCTAAGAGGCGACTGTTTTTCCGTATCTCCATAGCCTAAGAAATCTTTCAGTGACCCTACGGAATACTTTGCCCCCACATTCTGATAATCCCGGAAACGGTCAAGCGCCTTCGCGACACCGACTGCAAATACACGGTCGCCCGCATATATATGCGTACTTCCTCCCGGCACAAGAATGATCTCTGTCTTTCTCTCAATCTTGATAATAAATACGTTCTGTCTGCGCCCCCAGTAAAGCTCCAGGAGTGTCTTGCCTGCATAATCGGCATCCTGCGGGACAACGAAGGACATAACCTTATAATCGTCTTCAAAGCTGTCCACAAACCCCGGCATACTGATTGTCGCATTTGATTCAGACATGCTGGCAAAAAGGAAGGTTGCCCTGGTAAGCGTGGAATATTGCTTTCTGGCACGGTAATCCATCAGATAAAGCGTCAGTCCCGCAATCATCCATGCCGCAAAGATCAAAACCGCCGCACCGCCCATAAAGACCGGCTGCCCCGGTACAAACAAAAGAACAAATAACCCTGTCATACAGACGGCTGCAAACCACGCTGTCGGCAGACCCCCCGGGATCTTATACGGCCGTTTTAACGCCGGTTCTTTTTTGCGGAGAATAATCAGAGAGAATGCGGTTATCATCCAGCTTGCAACATAGCCGGCAGCTGAAAAGCTAGTCAAAGCGCCAATCAGGCCGCTCCCTAAAAATGGTCCGATGAGTGATGCTGTCAGGCTGACCTTCAAAGCATTCACTGGCGTTTTATAGACAGGGTGCTGCTTTGACAGACTGAAGGGCACAATACTTACCCTCGCCATTGCCATAAGAATCTGGGACGATGCCATCATGAAGCCGTTCCAGGTCGTTAAAAGACCGCAGATCGCCCCCAGCAAAATCAACGTATACAAAATATTGCCAATTCCGCCTGGGTAAAGTTCCCTGAACATAAGCGCTGCAGAAGGGTTTGAAAACCTGATAAAATCCTTCCACGGAAGAGCGCCGCCTAAAGTAAACAGCAAAAACGCATAGAAGAGACAGGATAAAACCACTGTCACTACCACCGTTTTTCCCACTCCTTTTGTATCGCCGCCCGCACTCTCAATCCCCTGAGGAATCGTCTCAAATCCAGCCAGAAAGAACGGAACTGACGCAAGGATTGATGCCATGCCGCCTGCAAAAGAACTATGCGTACCCGCACCTGTATTTTCATAAACCGGCTGAAGATTTGCGGCATCAAATTTAGCAACAGCACAGATCATTGCCAGGATACCAGCGCCTACAAGCGCCATGCAAAGGATTTTCTGCAGTGATGCCGATGATGCGACTCCCTTTCTGTTGATATAGTAGAGCACAACAGAAATCGCCGTTCCAAGTATGATATGACCCACATAGATATCCGCCCCGGCCAGGGTATAAAGCGGCGCCCCGGCTTTTAGTACCGGGAAAACAATACTCAAAATATCCACGACATAAATAGCTTCCCATGGAATAATCGTGATAAACGCCCCGAATGCCGCCCATCCGGAAAGAAAGGCGATACGATCCCCAAACGCACGGAATGCATAAGCCATACCTCCTCCGGATACCGGAAGCATAGTACATAATTCGCAATAGCAGAGCGCAATCGGCACCATAAGAACCATTGCAACCATATAGCCTGCCGCCGCGGGAAGCGGCCCTCCGCTACTGTTCATCCAGCTATTAATAGAAACTGCCCATCCAACGCCTACAATCGCACCAAAACCAATACAGAAAAAATCAAGTGCGGATACTCCCTTCTTCTGTTCTGTTTCCCGTCCCATTTTTTGTCCCATGTTTTTCATTATTCCTTTCACTTAAATTATCCCCGGCTATTTACATACGAATCCTTTTAATCCTGTCCCCAGCACCCGGAACACCTGCTCTGCCGCAAGCTCCATATTCTCCTTCGCGTTTTCAGGAACCATCGCCTCATCTAACGTAGTAACACCTCTTATAATTGGGAAAAATGCATCTATCCCTGCTGCGTTGCACACGCCTGCGTCCTTCGTCACCCCTCCTGCAAATGCAACAACCTTTGCGCCATATTTCTTCGCAAGCCGTGCTACACCCACCGGAACCTTGCCCATTGCGGTCTGGGAGTCCAGACGGCCCTCGCCGGTAATGACAATATCCGCATCCTTTACTTCCTGCTCCAGCTGTATTGCATCCAGCACAATATCAATCCCGGATTTTAACTCTACATTCGGAAGATAGCTTAAAAATGCAAATCCAAGTCCCCCAGCAGCGCCTGCGCCCTTGGCCATCCGATAGTCCCTGCCGGTAAATTCCTGCGTTTTATCTGCAAAATGCTTCATCCGCTCATCAAGCATCTGCTTTTCTTCTTCCTTCACACCCTTCTGGGGACCATATACATAGACAGCTCCATTTTCACCGCAGAGAGGGTTCTTTACATCGCATGCAATACGGAAGTGACATTCCTTAAGCTCTTCCGGCACACGGGTATTGTCAATGCCTGCAATCTGGTCAAGCTCCTGAATACCCGGCGCTATAGAATCCCCCTGTGCATTTAGAAACTTATATCCAAGAGCCTCTAACATCCCCGTACCGCCTTCGCTGGTGGCACTGCCCCCGATTCCTATAATAAATTCACGGCACCCTCTTTTGACTGCATCCAGAATCATCTCACCAACTCCATAGGTTGTGGCTATATGCGGATTCAGCTCCTCTCCCTTTACAAGTATGATTCCCGCAGCCTCTGCCATTTCCAGTACCGCAGTCCTCTTATCCGGGAGAATCCCATATTTTGCACAGACCTTTTCTCCTAAGGGTCCGGTAACCTCAAGCCTCACATATTCCCCGCCAAGCCCCTCTACCAGAGCTTCTGTTGTTCCTTCTCCCCCATCGGCAAGAGGCTTTACGATAATGTCTGCAGCGCAGGCCCTCTCTATCCCTGCCTTTGCCGCGTTTCCCGCCTCCATAGAGCTCATGCTTCCTTTAAATGAGTCTATGGCAATAACAACCTTCATCTTCGTCTCCTCCATATTCGTTACTGCTATAATAGTATCAGTTTCTGCCAAATTTGCAACTGTTTTATTTGGGATTTGCTCACACCTGAATCACTTTCTTACGGACTTTGCAGTAAATGCAAAGTCCTGTGTGAACAGTAAGTTACTGTTCACTCCGTTCACAGTAACATTCGCAAATCCATTTAAAATTCGCTCCGCGAATGGGATTTGCTCACACCTGAATCATTTTCTTACGGACTTTGCAGTAAATGCAAAGTCCTGTGTGAACAGTAACAACAGTAACATAATCATTGCAATCTGAGTTTTCAAGTCATATAATGGGAGATGACTATTCAATATCAGACAATCAGAATTAGGAGGAATTTAATGGACAGACCAATTACAACATTGTTTATGTTAATGTCTGTTGATGGGAAAATAAGCACTGGCGCAACAGACGATCTGGATGTAGATAAAGATTTTCCCAAAATTACAGGGGTTAATGAAGGCTTACACCAATATTATGAAATAGAACAGACAACAGATTTATGGTCACTAAATTCTGGACGGGTTCAGGCTAAGCTGGGTGTTAATTCAAAAGGAATACCGGATAAAACTCCTATCTCCTTTGTGATGATTGACAATAGCCACCTGGACAAGAATGGTATACACTATTTTTGCGCCTTATCAAAGGAATTTGTATTAATCACGTCTAATTCAGACCATCCGGCATTTGGTGTAGATGAAAATAATCTGCATATCATCTGTCAAAACGAATTATCGCTTAAAGAAGCGCTTACTAAGCTCAAATCAGAATACGGTTGTGAGAGAATAACGATACAAAGCGGAGGTACATTAAACAGTCTGTTTCTTCGTGAAAAGCTATTAGATTTTATTGATATTGTTGTCGCTCCCGTTTTAATTGGCGGTAAAGATACCGCTACTCTAGTTGACGGAGAATCCTTGTTATCAGAGAGCGAATTGTCAAAAGTAGGTGTGCTGAAGCTCCGGGAATGTGTAGTTTTAGAAAACTCATATTTACGTCTGCGTTATGAGGTAATTCACTAACTATTTTAAACAAAATCTCCGGCACATCACATGCCGGAGACCCATTCAACTCTATTAAACTAACTCAATCAGAACCTCCATCGCTGCATCACCCTTACGCTGTCCGATCTTGATAATCCTTGTATATCCGCCCTTACGGTTTTCATACTTTGGAGCAATCTCATCAAAAAGCTTTGCAACGAGGTCTACATTCTTTGTGTTTTTCTTTCTGCCTGCCTGTGCTGTCGGTACATCCTTTACCGGATACAGAACCTTTAACATCTGGCGGCGTGCATGAAGCCGGCTTGGAAGATCCTTTTTAATCTTCTTCTCAACCTCATCATATACGGTAACCTTCTTGCCGTCTACGACTTCCTTCACTCTCTTGCCGTCCTTATCCTTACGCGCAACCTTTGCCTTTACCGTAACCTCCTCGAAGTTGTCCTTCTCCTTTACAGCCATAGCAATAAGGCTTTCTGCAATCTTACGGATCTCTTTCGCCTTTGCTTCTGTAGTCTTAATCTTGCCGTGAGTAATAAGCGCTGTTACCTGATTTCTCAATAATGCCTTTCTCTGGCTTGACGTTCTGCCAAGCTTTCTATACTTTGCCATTTTTCTAATCCTCCATCGTTGTTGCTGTTCACCTCATTCACAGCAACCCATAATTTACATCTGGTTACACTCTTCGGGCTTACTAGCCAAATGCCCTGCCGCACTCTTCGGCTTTACCGGCAGGATGAAATGCTCTATTCCTCTCCTTTGCTGAGACTAAGTCCCAGCTCATCGAGTTTAGCAAGTACTTCCTCCAGAGACTTGCGTCCAAGATTCCGTACCTTCATCATATCCTCCGGAGTTCTGTTTGTAAGCTCTTCTACAGTATTAATGCCGGCTCTCTTAAGACAATTGTAGGAACGAACCGAAAGCTCTAATTCGTCAATACTCATCTCAAGAACCTTTTCCTTCTCATCATCCTCCTTCTCAATCATAACCTCTGCAGCCTGGGCCACCTCGGAAAGATCGATAAAGAGCTTCAAATGCTCGCTAAGTACCTTTGCAGCTAAGCTTACTGCCTCGTCCGGAAGTAATGTTCCGTTGGTATATACATCTAATGTTAATTTATCAAAATCTGTAATCTGACCAACACGCGTGTTCTCTACTGTAAGGTTCACACGCTCTACCGGAGTATAGATAGAATCAATCGGAATTACCGCAATGGGCAGCTCGTCATTCTTATTCTTTTCAGCGCTTATATAGCCTCTTCCCTTTGTAATGGTAAGCTCCATATACAGCTTGCTGTCTACTCCGCCGTTTAAAGTTGCAATCACAGTTTCAGGGTTCATGATCTCAATATCCTGATCAACCTGTATATCTGCTGCCGTAACAACACCCTCACCCTCGAACTCGATATATGCTGTCTTCGGTTCATCCGTCTCAGATGTATTCTTGATTGCCAGTGACTTAAGGTTCATGACAATCTCTGTAACATCCTCCTTAACCCCGGGGATGGAGCTGAACTCATGCAGCACACCATCAATCTTCACCTGGCTGATAGCAGCGCCCGGAAGCGATGAAAGCATGATTCTCCGAAGAGAATTACCTAATGTTGTACCATACCCTCTTTCCAGAGGCTCCACAACAAATCTTCCATACTTTTTATCTTCTGAAATCTCTGTTATCTCAATATTGGGTTTATTAAAATCAAACACTAAAGTCCACCTCCTGTGGTGTTACGGATTATTATTTAGAATACAACTCGACAATCAGCATCTCGTCTACCGGCACATCAATAGCAGTGCGGGCCGGAAGCTCTTTTACTGTTCCTTTCAGATTCTCAGCATCAGCCTCAAGCCACTCCGGAACCATACGTCCTCCGGTAACCTCGGTGATCTCCTTGTATCTTGGAGAGCTTTTGTGTTTTTCCTTAATCTCAACCGTATCTCCTGCCTTCACAAGATAAGACGGGATATTTACCTGCTTACCGTTTACAAGAACATGCTTGTGGTCTACGATCTGCCTTGCCTCGCGCCTTGTTCTTGCAAAGCCAAGACGGAATATAACATTATCCAGTCTTGTCTCTAAGAGTACCATCAGGTTCTCACCTGTCATACCCTTCATCTGCTTTGCCTTCTTATAATAATTTCTGAAAGGCTTCTCTAATACGCCGTAGATGAATTTTGCTTTCTGCTTCTCACGTAACTGGAGGCCATACTCGCTCATCTTTCTGTTGGCTCTCTTTAACTGCCTGTTAGACTTTTTATCAATTCCTAAATATACCGGATCCATTCCAAGGGAACGGCATCTTTTCAGAACCGGAACTCTATTTACTGCCATGATTCATTTCCTCCTAATTAGACTCTTCTGCGCTTCGGTGGACGGCATCCGTTGTGCGGCACCGGAGTAACATCCTTAATACTTGTCACATCAATTCCGCATGCCTGAAGGGCACGAATCGCTGCTTCTCTTCCTGAACCTGGTCCCTTAACCATAACATCTACCGTCTTTAAACCATGTATTAATGCTGCCTTTGCTGCAGTCTCTGCTGCCATCTGTGCTGCATAAGGGGTAGATTTCCTTGAACCTCTAAATCCCAGACCGCCTGCACTTGCCCATGAAAGAGCATTTCCCTGTGCATCTGTTAATGTAACGATTGTGTTATTAAAAGATGACTGGATGTGTGCTTGTCCGTGTTCAACGTTTTTCTTGACACGCTTTTTTGTCACTTTCTTTGTAACTTTCTTTGCCATAATAAAACTAACCTACGCTTTCCTTTTTTATTTTACTTCTTCTTATTAGCTACTGTTCTCTTCGGACCTTTTCTTGTTCTCGCATTGGTCTTTGTCTTCTGACCGCGAACCGGAAGTCCTTTTCTGTGACGGATACCTCTGTAGCATCCGATCTCCTGTAATCTCTTGATGTTAAGGGCAATCTCTCTTCTAAGATCACCTTCTACCATCTGTGTCTCATCGATAACTGCACTGATCTTCTTTACATCCTCATCTGTAAGATCTCTGCAGCGGATATCCGGATTAACTCCTGCCTCTGCTAAAATACGGTTAGAGCTTGCCCTGCCGATTCCATAGATATAAGTTAAGCCGATTTCTACACGTTTGTCTCTTGGTAAATCTACACCTGCAATACGAGCCATGTGAATTTCCTCCATTTTCTTAAATTAATCATTGTCTTTAATAGGGGTTTTGCACTTTACACAAACCCAGACGTGTTCGGTAATCACGTCCTTTCCGGCCACCGGCTGTATCTCCGGTAATGACGGGCCGGCATTAGAAGCAATATACGAGGATTTCCACCGGCTACAGGTGTTCCTTGTATATTAAATAGTCTGCATGCCTTCGCATACAAAGCTATCAGCCGCCTGATTCAATCTGCATAAGTTACCCTTGGCGCTGCTTATGCTTCGGATTTTCGCAGATAATGCGAACGCTTCCTTTTCTCTTAATTACTTTGCATTTTTCGCAAATTGGTTTTACTGATGATCTAACCTTCATGTGAGATCCTCCTTTCATCCATTGCTCTGCCTTTGTCTGCCATGCGCAAAATTCCGGTTTACCGCCTGCTTTTTTTGCCGCGGTCAGGCTGATAAATGCATAAAAATGCCCGGAAACACGCTTATATATTATAGCACTGTGCGTCAATGAAAGTCAACATGTTTTTTCTATAATTTACTAATCTATTTGTGCTGCTGTTCACTCCGTTCACAGCAGCCTATTTATCTCTCCAGATAATTCTTCCCTTTGAAAGGTCGTATGGGGATAATTCAAGTGTAACCTTATCTCCCGGCAATATTTTTATAAAGTTCATTCTAAGCTTCCCGCTGATATGCGCCAGTACCTGGTGGCCGTTTTCCAGCTCTACCTGAAACATTGCATTGGGTAATTTTTCTACTACTGTTCCTTCAATTTCAATCACGTCAGCTTTTGACATATATGCTTCCTCCTATTTCTCTTCCTTGTTAAAGATTTTAAGCAGCCGTTTGATTTTCACATCTGTGGTATCTGTCATGTCATATTCTCTTAAAATCAACTGTACATGTTTCTTTTTCTTCTTTTTCAATTTATCAAGGGTTCTAATTCTGCCGTCTGCTAAATATATATATGCATCATCTGCATCTATTATAACATAAACCTTTCCCCGGTCGTGGCCTGCCATTGACCTTGCAAGCATTCCTGCTTTATATTTCTCCATAAAAAGCACCTCATTTACTTCTGGGAAGTCAGTGTAAGAAGCTTCGGCTCCCCATCTGTTATGAGCACCGTATTTTCATAATGGGCGGATAAGGAGCGATCCCTTGTGACTACCGTCCAGTCATCACTAAGCCACTCTACCTCAAAGCCTCCCATATTAATCATGGGCTCAATAGCAAGTGTCATCCCGGCCTTAAGCTTCACGCCTCTTCGCTTCACCTCATAATTAGGAATCTCGGGAGCCTCATGAAGGTTCGTTCCTATTCCGTGTCCGCACAAATCACGAACCACCCCGTACCCGTACTTCTTCGCATATCTGTCCACAGCACGGGAAATGTCAAATAGATGATTGCCCTCTTTCGCATATTTTATACCTTCAAAAAAACATTCTCTCGTTACCCGGATAAGTGTTTCTGCCTCCTCGCTTATCTTACCGATACCATGGGTTCTTGCAGCGTCAGAATGATATCCCTTATAAATGACTCCCGCGTCAAGGCTAACAATATCGCCCTCCTTAAGGATTCGTGACTTACTCGGAATACCGTGGACAACCTCTTCATTTACAGACACACAGATAGATGCCGGATACCCGTTATAATCAAGGAAGGAGGGTGTGCATCCATAGCTTCTTATAATTTCTTCTCCCATGCGGTCTATATCCAGTGTGCTCATACCCGGGCGAAGCGCCCCGGAAAGCTCGTTGTGAACAATCTCAAGGATCCGCCCGGCCTCTGTCATTAATTCTATTTCTCTTTCTGACTTTATTGTAATCGGCATACCGCTACTCTCCCAGGATTCCTGTGATTTCACGGAACACATCCTCAATGTCCTTTGTCCCGTCCACCTCTTTTAAAATGCCTGCCTGTGCGTAATAGTCAATGAGAGGCTGTGTCTGCTCATGATACACATTCAGACGCTTTGTCACTGTCTCCGGCTTGTCGTCATCCCTTAAAATAAGCCCGCCGCCGCAAGTATCACAGATCCCCTCTTCTTTTGTGGGTGCGTACACAAGATGATATGTAGCGCCGCATCCTACGCAGGCGCGGCGTCCGCCCATACGCGTCACGATATTCTCGTCCGGAACCTCTACATTAACCGCGTAGTCAACCTTCTGCCCAAGACTTTTAAGCGCCTTGTCAAGAGCCTCTGCCTGGGGAATCGTTCTCGGAAACCCGTCAAGGACACAGCCATTTTTACAGTCCTCCTGATTTAAACGATCCACAACAAGGTCTACAACAAGCTCATCCGGTACAAGCAGGCCCTGATCCATATAGGTCTTTGCCTTTTTCCCGAGCTCCGTGCCGTTTTTGATATTCGCCCTGAAAATATCGCCTGTAGAAATATGGGGAATCTGATATTTAGCAGCAATTTTTTTTGCCTGAGTACCTTTTCCTGCGCCCGGCGCGCCTAACATAATAACTTTCATACTCTTCCTTCTCCTTTATAGCATTTTAACCCGCGAAAAACTTTCCGCGAGTCAAAATGATCATTCTGCTTAACTATTTAAAAATCCCTTGTAGTTACGTACAAGCATCTGAGATTCTATCTGCTTTAAGGTCTCCAGTATTACGCTGACAATAATAATGAGTGATGTACCGCCGAAGGATACACGTGCACCCAGCCAGCCGTTAAATACAATCGGAACAAGCTGTATTAACACAAGCCCGCATGCACCGATAAAGATAATATACTGTAATATTTTATTCAGATACTCAACTGTCGGCCTTCCTGGTCTGATTCCCGGAATAAAACCGCCGTTTTTCTTCATATTGTTCGCAATCTCCAACGGGTTAAATGTAATTGACGTATAAAAGTAAGCAAAAAATACAGTTAAGACAATATATACGACAAGTCCCCACGAATATTTGATGTTCTGTGGATTACACCAGTTTCCCTGGTTCATGCCCCTTAAGATTTCACTTCCGATTCCTGTTCCGTTTCCTTTGCCTAAGAAGGTGGCAATAACAATCGGGAACTGCATCAGCGAAGAAGCAAAAATAATCGGAATAACTCCGGCAGTATTAACCTTAAGCGGAATATGCGTGGACTGTCCGCCATAGGTTTTTCTTCCCACTACCTTCTGTGAATACTGTACTGCAATCCGCCTTTCGCCGTCCTGAAGAATCACAACAAAGACAACAAGCGCTATAATAATTGCAAGAATAATAATGACTGCCAGTCCTCCGGAAGCAATATTTTTTCCCTTTACAAACTGCTCAAAAAGGGTTGCCATGTCAGCCGGTATACGTGAAACAATATTGATTACCAGCACGATAGAAATACCGTTGCCCACGCCTTTTTCCGTAATTCTTTCACCAATCCACATCAAGAATGCGCTCCCGGCTGTTAATGTAAGAACAACAATTGCGGCATTTACGAAATTATATTCCGTCAGCAGGCCCTGGCGTCCAAAGCCTACCGCCATTGCAGTAGATTCGATAAGAGCAAGTCCTACTGTAAGATATCTTGTAATTGCGACAATTTTCTTTCTGCCGTCCTCTCCTTCCTTCTGCATCTCCTCAAGCTTTGGAATTGCAATAGTAAGAAGCTGCATGATAATGGAAGATGTGATATACGGCGTAATACTCAGAGCGAAAACGGACATCTGTTCAAATGAGCCTCCGGTGAAAGCGTTAAAAAGGTTAAACGCTTCCCCGGAATTCTGCGCAAAAAACTCCTTGATATAGCTTGAATTTACTCCCGGTGTAGGAAGCTGTGAGCCAAGCCGTATCACGATTAACATCAAAAACGTATATCCGATTTTCTTCCGAATATCCTTAATCTGAAATGCCCTTCGGAATGTTTCTAACATTAAATCACCTCTGTTTTTCCGCCTAATGCCTCAATCTTAGCTACGGCTCCTGCACTGAATGCATTTGCCTGAACAGTAAGCTTCTTTGTAAGCTCTCCGTTTCCAAGAATCTTAACACCATCTCTTGCTTCCTTGATAATTCCCTGTTCCAGCAGTGTTTCAACTGAAACAACTGCATCATTATCAAATACTTCAAGAGCGCTCACGTTAATACCAACAATATTTTTAGAGTTTCTGTTTGTGAAACCTCTCTTCGGTATTCTTCTATATAATGGCATCTGACCGCCCTCAAAGCCCGGTCTTGCAGCTCCTGAACGAGCCTTCTGGCCTTTATGTCCCTTGCCGGCTGTCTTGCCATTTCCAGAACCGTGTCCACGTCCTCTTCTGAAATTATCATTCTGCTTTGCACCATCAGCAGGTCTTAAGTTTGATAAATCCATTGTGACACCTCCTTATCTGAATTCTAATTCTTATGCTTCTTCTACCTTCAACAGATATTCCACCTGTTTAATCATACCTCTTGTTGCTGCATTATCCGGAAGTTCAACCGTCTTGTTAAGCTTCCTTAAGCCTAAAGCTTCCACAGTTCTCTTATGCTTCGGTACAGCACCAATGGGAGATTTTACTAATGTGACCTTTAAGTTTGCCATCTGTTTTTACCTCCTGCTTAACAGAGACTTTATGCTCTGTCTTATTAGCCTACGATTTCCTCAATTGATTTGCCGCGAAGCTTAGCCACAGCCTCCGGGGTCTTAATCTGACGTAATCCATCGATAGTCGCAAGAACAACGTTCTGCTTATTGTTGGAACCAAGAGACTTTGTACGAATATTCTTAATTCCTGCCATCTCGATTACGGCACGAGCCGGACCTCCGGCAATAACTCCGGTACCTTCCGGAGCTTTTTTAAGAAGCACGGAAGCTCCTCCGAATTTACCGATAAAATCATGCGTAATACTTTCATGTTCATCTAATGCTACATTGATGAGATTTTTAGCAGCATCCTCTTTTCCTTTGCGGATTGCCTCCGGAATTTCAGTAGCCTTTCCTAAGCCTGCACCAACATGGCCGTTTCCGTCTCCAACAACTACTAAAGCTGTGAATCTCATGTTACGGCCACCCTTAACAACTTTTGTTACACGCTTAATTGACACTACTTTTTCATTTAATTCTAACTGACTAGCATCAATACGTTCCTGTCTCATGTGTGATCCTCCTCCTAGAAATTCAGCCCAGCTTCTCTAGCTGCGTCTGCTAATGCCTGAATCTTACCCTGATATATGAAGCCGCCTCTGTCAAAGACAACATCCTTAATGCCTTTTTCAATTGCCTTTTCTGCAATCACCTTTCCTAAATACGCCGCTGCCTCAACATTGTTCGTCTTCTCTAAGTTTGCTTTCACATCCTTCTGAAGAGTGGAAGCGGAAACCAGTGTATTCTGGGCTGTATCATCAATGATCTGAGCATACATGTGATTGTTGCTTCTAAACACTGCCAGGCGCGGACACTCGGGAGTACCGCTCAAACGGTTACGTAATTTTTTGTGCTTATTAACACGAACAACACTTCTTGATTTTTTGCTAACCATTTTTACACTCTCCTTTCTTATTTCTTACCAGTCTTGCCGACTTTACGTCGGATTACTTCATCAGCATACTTAATACCCTTGCCCTTATATGGCTCCGGTCTTCTCTTGTCTCTGATTTCAGCAGCGTACTGGCCTACTTTTTCTTTATCAATACCTTTAACAATAATCTTGTTCTGTCCTTCCACAACAGCCTCCAGCCCCTCTGGATCAATCATCTCAACCGGATGAGAATATCCAAGGTTCAGTGTCAGCTTGTTCCCGGATTTTGACGCCCTGTATCCAACGCCGTTTACTTCAAGAACCTTCTCGTATCCGGCAGATACACCGTGAACCATATTGTTAATAAGAGTTCTTGTAAGACCGTGTAAGGATTTCATCCTCTTTAAGTCATTCGGCCTTGTAACAATAACCTCTGCACCCTCTACTTTAATTTCCATCTCTGCAGGAAGCTCTCTTTCAAGAGTTCCCTTTGGACCTTTTACAGTCACCTTATTATTCTCTGCAACCTCGACAGTCACACCTGCCGGAATCGCGACTGGCAGTCTTCCTATACGTGACATTGCCAAATCCTCCTTAACTTAAATTTTCGGAATGAACATGTTCATTCTGTTTTCAGTTACCATATATAGCAAAGAACCTCTCCGCCTACGCCAAGCTTTCTTGCCTCTTTATCAGTAATCACGCCCTGGTTTGTTGAAATAATGGCTGTGCCGAGGCCTCCGAATACCTTCGGTACATCTGCACTGCCGGCATATACACGAAGACCCGGCTTTGAAATTCTCCTAAGTCCTGTGATAACCTTTTCATTTTTATCAACGCCATATTTTAATGTAATATGGATTGTCTTAAATACGCCATCCTCAATGAGGTCATATTTCTCAATATATCCTTCATCTAACAGAATGTTTGCGATAGCAAGCTTCATTTTGGATGAAGGTACATCTACTGTATCATGTTTCGCAGTATTTGCATTACGGATTCTTGTAAGCATATCTGCAATTGGATCACTCAT
>CATBDC010000037.1 GCA_949502235.1 uncultured Lachnospiraceae bacterium
ACCGCAGGACATGGGCCAGGCATTCCTGATGGCCGCTGCCATACTTATAAAAGGTACTTTCGTGATCGTGGACCAGAATTCCCTGGTAATTTTCGGCCACTGTACCCTTTATTCCTTCATGCCCTTTTTTCTCCCGGGCGAAATATATCGCATCTCCATTTGGCGCGGCACAGATAAATACATAGGCATTCTTCCCGTTGACCCTGGCATTCGTGCAGTCCGTATGCATCACCGGCGCCTTCAGCATATCCCCATAGCTTCTTTTGATTTCTTTCTCCGATTTCTCTGCAAATTCTCTGCCAAGCCTGCTGATCATTCCTTTGGAAATGTCCAGCTTCCCTTCCGTCAGGTCGTACAGGAATCTCCTGCATTTATCAATGGATGTGCAGCAGTCATTATTAAGCAGGAACAGAAAGGCCTTTATGTCCCCCGCATAATTCACATCATTAACCACTCCTGGCGGAAACGGGGCATGGATACGCTCTCCGGTTTTGGAATTATAATAAACATCTGCATGGTATTCTGTCACATCCAGAACCAGGCGGATGCTTACAACCTGCTTTTTTCTCCCATACCCCCTGTGCCCCGGTTGTCCACCCGGTTTCCTGCCACTCTTTTCCCGGCTGTTGGAAATTTTCTTCTTTTTGATGGTTTTTGACAACGGCATGGAGGAATTCTCATAATCCCGGTTCATCTGTGCCCGGAGCTTTAAATTCCTGCCTTTTTCCTCTTCAAGCTCTGTGGCAGTCTCATACAGCTGGCGGCGCAGCACGGTTATTTTTCCTAACGCCTCATCCCTCTGGCATTCAGCCTTTAAAGCCCGTTTTTCCAGTTCCCGGTTTGCCTTCTGGAGCTCTTCCAGTTTCCTGCCGTATTCTTTCTGTTCCTCTATGAGTCTGCTTTGGAGCCGGAGTTCCCTTTCTTGGCCTGCAATCAGTTCATCGCGCATGGCAATCTCTTTTTTTAAATCCGAACTCATGGCATTCCCTCTCTTTCTGGTAATAGTATATCAGAAAACCGTTAAACTGGCGAATTCCGGGGAATTTCCGTATGGACAGTTTGACTATGGATAACTTCTTTTTTTGAAGTGAGCATGTGGATGAAAGGATGGATAAAAGGCTATTTCGTCATTTTTCACAACTATTTTTTCAACCTGTGAACTGTAACCAATCCTTTAGTTGAAATTGAATTTTGCGAATAATTTCTTGATACGATCACGATCATATGTTATATTATAGACATAAGGGAAACCACGAAAGCGGCTTACCCCGAACAATAGTTACTACCCTTATGGGCAGCCGTCACATGTGCGAGATGTGGCGGCTATTTCTTTTCCCTGAAAATCTGATAACACAGACCAACAAGGGCGACAATAAATATACAAAACTGAAAAAGATCAGAATATGTAACATTCATTGGAATCACCCTCCTTTCTTTCGTCTGGAGGGTTGCCCCTCCGAAAATACAAGAGGGTAAGCCGCCTTTGGCTCTTTGGTTTCCCATAGCAATAATATATCATGTATAACAGTTTTTGACAATTATTTTGTAAAATAAAATAAGAAAGAGGGTTGTGGAGCATGGAGATATTAAGAGTAGAGAATCTTAGCAAGACTTATGGGACAGGAGAAGCCAGGGTAGAGGCGTTAAGGCAGGTTTCCTTTTCCATGGAGAGAGGAGAATTCGGCGCGGTTGTAGGCGTGTCCGGTTCGGGAAAGAGTACGCTTCTTCATTGTATCGGCGGGCTGGATAAGGCAGATGCCGGGAAAGTATTCATAAGCGGAAGGGATTTATTTGAAATGGGGGAGGATGAGCGGACGATTTTCCGCAGGCAGAATATCGGGTTTATCTTTCAGTCCTTTCATCTGATTCCGGAGCTTAACGTGGAACAGAATATTACCTTTCCTCTTCTTCTGGATTATAAGAAGCCGGACGAAAAGAAGGTAGAGGAGATGCTGAAAGTGCTGGGCCTTACAGAGAGGAGAAAGCACCTGCCGGGGCAGCTTTCAGGCGGACAGCAGCAGAGAGTTGCAATCGGGAGGGCGCTTATTACCCGTCCGGCGCTGGTTCTGGCCGATGAGCCTACGGGAAATTTAGATTCAGGGAGCAGTCAGGATGTGATGGAGCTTTTGTGCAAGGCTTCCCGGTATTATCAGCAGACGGTTCTTATGATCACACATAATATGAACCTGACCTCTTATGCGGACCGTGTATTCCGCGTTGCGGACGGGAGGCTTTGTGAG
Organism: uncultured Lachnospiraceae bacterium; assembly: GCA_949502235.1. GTDB lineage: Bacteria > Bacillota > Clostridia > Lachnospirales > Lachnospiraceae > CAPEBR01. The sequence goes on from CATBDC010000037.1 coordinate 2,241, forward strand.
CTGGGAGGTGATGCACAATGAAGCATTATCTGGATTTAATAAAATTCTCTGCTAAGCAGCATAAGAAACAGAACCGGATGACAAAGCTTTGTATTGTGCTGGCGGTATTTCTTGTGTCTGTAATTTTTGGGATGGCGGATATGGAAATGCGTTCCCAGATGATTCAGGCAGTTAAGACGGATGGAAGCTGGCATGCGGCATTTGTGGTAAATGAGGAGCAGGGAGCCATTCTTTTGGCAAGGCCCGAGGTGGAGAGTGCCGCACGGTACGGGGCTCTTAATTATCGTTTGAAGGATGGATATCAGATTGAAGGGACAGAAACAGGAGTCGGCGGGTTTGATAAGGAATTTCAGGAAATGATTCCTGACGCGGAGGTTATCGCGGGGACGTTTCCGGATAAGCCGGATGAAGCAGTGATGAATGAAAATATAAAGGCGCGGTTAGGGGTACAGATTGGGGATACTATCCATATGACGACTCCCTGGGGAAATGAAAAGGAGTACCATATTACCGGACTTGTGAAAAATACGGCTCTGACGGCTGAGTTAGATGCCTTCTGCATCTTTCTTAACACAGACGGATTTTCAGAGCTTTATGAGGAACAGGCGGCAGGAGAGGCAGAAGAACTCTATTTTGTGAAGTTCAGGCGGTTTTGCAATATTCAGAAAACGATTGATGAGATTACGGTTCAGCTTGGGCTTAAGGAGGGACAGGTGCGGCAGAATGTGAAGGTTCTGGCGTTAATGATTCAGAGCAGGGATTCTTATATGATGCAGTTTTATTTTGTGGCGGCAGCCCTGGCGATGTTGGTGGTGATAGCGGGAATTCTAATGATTACGGCCAGCATGAACAGCAGTATTGCAAGGCGGACAGAGTTTTTCGGGATGCTTAGGTGTCTTGGGGCTGTGAAAGGCCAGGTGATCCGATATGTACAGAGGGAGGCTCTTGAATGGTGCAGGATTGCAATACCTGCCGGAGTGGCAGCAGGTGTTGTGGTAGTATGGGGGGTGTGCGGGCTGCTTCGCTTCTTAAGCCCTGGGCTTTTTGAAGGACTTCCGGTGTTTGGAGTCAGCTTCATGGGGATAGGAGCCGGAATCATTGTAGGTTTTCTTACGGTTTTCCTGGCGGCAGGTTCTCCGGCGAAGCAGGCGGCCAGAGTATCTCCCCTCACGGCGGTATCCGGAAATGCAGGAACAGTTCATGCAGTAAAAAGGACAGCTGATACACGGTTCTTTAAGGTAGATACGGCGCTCGGAATCCACCATGCCGCAGGCAGTAAAAAGAATTTTCTTCTGGTGTCAGGTTCCTTTGCGTTCAGTATTATTTTATTTCTTGCGTTTAGTACGGCAATTGATTTTATGCATCATGCCATTAACCCCTTACGTCCATCAGCGCCTGATATCCGTGTGAATCTGGAAGATGGGTCGAACCAGATTCCGGCACAGCTAGCAAAGGAGCTTGAGAAAGCTCCGGGAGTGAAGCGTGTATTCGGGCGGGGCTATGCCGGGCTTACAATGCCAGACGGGCGGCAGATTACCGCTGTTTCTTATGGGAAATACCAGTTTCAGTGGGCAGAGGAATCTATGTTAGAGGGAAGCTTAAAGGATGCGTCCGAAGGTAAGGGTGTGCTGTTTGTGTCCCAGGAAGAGGACACTCCTGATGTGGGGAGTCATATTAAGGTATTGGCAGGAGGAAAGGAACGGGATATTTCTGTCGCTGGAATTATAGGCGGGGTTCCTGACATGACTGATACTGCGGCAGATATGATGTTCTGCCAGGAGGATCTTTTTAGGGAGCTAACAGGGGAGAAAGGCTATGCAGTGCTGGACATACAGCTTCAAAGAAATGCCAGGGACGTACAGGTACAGGAAATCAGACAGATTATAGAAAGAGCCTGCGGGGACGGTATTATATTTTCTGATAAACGGATAAAGAACCAGGAGGCAAGGGGCGCGTCTTATTCTATGGCTGTGTTTATGTACGGATTTCTGGCGGTGATTGCCCTGATTGGATTTTTCAATATTATAAATTGCATCGCCATGAGTGTGTCAGCCAGAATAAAGGAATATGGCGCAATGCGAGCCATCGGAATGAGTACCGGCCAGCTGGAACGGATGGTAGTGGGAGAGACGCTGACCTATGCATTTTCCGGCGCCGGTTTTGGATGTGCTCTCGGCCTGCCGCTTAACTGGCTTATGTTTGACTCCCTTGTAACCTCCAGATGGAAGGAGGCATGGAGTATTCCGGGATGGGAGCTTGCGGCGGCTGCCGCTGTCATGGCCGTATCAGTCCTTCTGGCAGTTTCCGGACCAGCAAGGCAGCTAAAGGATATGATTGTAGTGGATATAATAAGGTGAAAAGTTTTATTGTTGTATATTTTTTAGTCAGGTGTTATGCTGTACTTTAAAGGATGTGATTTTATGCATATGGAAATAAATATTGTATTTGATATGGATGACACTATGTATGATCTGATGGAGCCTTTCAGAAAGGCCCATGAGAAAATATTTTCGCAGAAAGTAACTGCAGATATGAACGAACTTTTTAAGAAGTCGCGAATTTACTCAGATATCATACTGGAGCAGGAAAAAGCAGGCAGGGTCCGAAAGGAGGATGCCTTTTACGAGAGGCTTCGGATGACCTATCAGGATGCGGGGCTTAATTTAAAACGAGAAGAAGGTGATCGTTTTGAAGCGGAATACCGGTGCGGCCAGGCAGATATAAAACTTTTCAATTTTATGGAGGAGTTTCTTGATTACTGCAAGGAAGAAAATATCCCTATGGCAATATTGACTAACGGAGACGGCAGAGGGCAGCGCCGTAAGGCATCGGCGCTTCGGCTGGAAAGATGGTTCCAGGAGGAGCATATTTTTCCGACCGGAGAAATCGGCTGGCACAAGCCTGATCCCCGTGCCTTTAAGGCCGTGGAAAGCCACATGAATTTCAAACCCGGACAGACATGGTACATAGGGGATACTTATGAATCTGATATTGCCGGCGCTTCGGCTGCCGGCTGGCATACAATCTGGCTGAATCACCGGGCCAGACCCTGTCCGGAAGTTCCGGGAAGGGCCGATATGGAGGCGGGCAGCGGGAAAGAGCTCCTGCCGCTGTTGAAAAAGATAAGATTTTGAGAAAGAGACTGTCAGATGACAGTCTCTTTTGTCAGTGCGCCCGGCAAAAAAATATAAATGATGTTTGCGAATATGTCTTGGATGGTGTATACTTTACCTGCAAAGAAAAGACAATAGAATAAAAGTGAGATGGAGAATTATATGGCATTAGAAGATTATGTAAAAGCCTACAGGATGGGAAAAAGAGATTATCAGTATAGGATGCTTCATGGAATGCCGCCTACGGTACAGGTTCTGGATGATATTCTTCCAGGGCGGGGCACTTATTCAGAGGTTCCCTTAGGCCTTGTGCAGATTCCCATAGATCAGATTGTGGGGACGAAGACGGGTGGAAGAAGCAGCGCATTTGCCGGTAACTTTATGCCGATTTTAAGGGAAAATACAGAGTTTGCCTCAAAATGGGCCAGTCTTAGCACCAGCCACATACAGGAGGGAATCAGAGAACCCATTAAGGCCTATGAATATATGAATAAGTTTTATGTGCTGGAGGGCAACAAGAGGGTCAGCGTGATGAAGTATTTCGGCGTGGCTGCGGTTCCAGGTGTTGTGACGAGAATTGTTCCGAAGCGTACAGAGGAGAAGGAAAATAAAATTTATTATGAATTTATGGATTTTTACGAGCTGTCTAAAGTAAATTATATCTGGTTTTCGGAGGAAGGAAGCTTTGCCAGGCTTCAGGAGGCCGTTGGAAAAGAAAAGGATGAGATATGGTCTGAGGATGACAAGCTGACCTTCAGCTCAGTCTACCGGAGGTTCTCTGCAGAGTATACACAGATTAATGAGGCGCAGAAGGCAGATGATGAGCTTAACATTCTGCCGGGGGACGCATTTTTATCCTTTATTACCTTATACGGATATGAGGATATATATGAGATGACCACAAAGGAGCTTAAGAATCTGATTTCCGACAGCTGGGAGGAGTTTAAGCTGTTAGAGAAAAAGGAGGAATCCGTTGCTCTAAAGCTTGATCCGAACACAGAGAAAAAGCCCCTTTTGAACCTTCTTCTTCCTACGGGGATGACGAGGCTTAAGATTGCATTTGTATATGCAAAGACGGTTTCCTCCTCGGCGTGGACCTATGCACATGAGCTTGGAAGGCTGCACCTGGAGCAGACCTTTCCGGAGAAGGTCAGCACTGTCTATTATGATAATGTGACGGAGGAGACGATAGAGGGCATGATTGAGGAGGCGATAGAGGCGGAATGTGATATTATTTTCACGACATCTCCGGCCTTTGTGCAGGCGAGTGTGAAGGCGGCTATTGCGCACCCGGATGTGCGGATACTGAACTGCTCTTTAAATACATCTCACAGATATATACGGACCTACTATGCGCGTATGCATGAGGCAAAGTTTCTGATGGGAGCCATTGCAGGAGCCATGGCGGAAAATAATAAGCTTGCCTATGTTGCGGATCTGCCGATTTACGGCTCAATTGCAAATATTAATGCATTTGCACTGGGAGCGAAGATGATCAATCCCCGGGCAGAGGTGTATCTGGAGTGGTCCTCCTTAAAGGATCGGGACATCTATGAAAATATCAGGAGAACCGGCGCCAGTTGCATTTCGGGAAAGGATATGGTGATTCCGGAGGATTCTTCCCGGTATTTCGGCCTTTATACACTGGATAATGACTGGCCGAGAAGCCTTGCCATGCCGCTGTGGCACTGGGGTAAATTTTATGAGCGCCTTGTCCGGACCATTATGGACGGAACCTGGAAATATGATGACAAATCCTCGGAGAAAAAGGCCATTAATTACTGGTGGGGCATGTCCTCGGGTGTCATTGACGTAATCTGTTCGAAGAATCTGCCTATCGGCACCAGGCGTCTTGTAGAGCTTTTAAGGAATACAATAAGCAGAGGAGAATTTAACCCCTTTTCCGGCATTTTATATTCCCAGGAGAGGGTTGTACAGGGAGATCCGGGTGCAAGCCTTTCGCCGGAGCAGATTGTGAAGATGGACTGGCTGGCTGAAAATGTCATCGGATCCCTTCCGGAGGAATACGAGCTTCAGGATCAGGCGAAGCCGGCAGTCCTGCAGCAGGGAGTAAAGAAAAAGGAAGGTTAAACACATTTATGAGGATACTTGCAATTGCAGACGAGGAGTCGGCCTACCTGTGGGATTATTTTGACAAGAGCAAGCTTAAGGGAGTTGATCTGATTATTTCCTGCGGAGATCTGGCGCCGGAATATCTGTCATTCTTAACAACGCTTACATCGATTCCAGTTCTGTATGTGCATGGAAACCATGATGAGAAATACGACAGGAATCCGCCGGAGGGCTGCACCTGTATAGACGACAGGGTGTATGTGCATAATGGCATAAGGATTCTGGGGCTTGGAGGATCTATGCGCTACAGCTCCGGGAAATACCAGTATACGGAATCGCAGATGCTCGCAAGAGTAAGAAGGCTTGCTTTTCAGCTTTTCCGCAGGAGAGGCTTTGATATTCTTGTTACCCACGCCCCGGCGTATCAGTTAAATGACGGGGAGGATCTGCCTCACCAGGGCTTTAAGGCGTTCCTGACGCTCATGAAGAAATATCATCCCAGGTTCTTTCTCCACGGGCATGTGCATATGTCTTATGGGAGAAAGCACAAGCGCTATGACAGGTATGAGGATACCCATGTGATAAATGCTTTCGAAAGGTGCATTTTTGAGTACGAGGATGAGGATGTGGGAGAACATTTGTAAATGAAGCTTTAGAATTTGGGGGCTGCTGCGCCGAAAATGGCGCGGCGGCTCTTTATAATCTGCGAAAAAATTTTATCTGTGTGGGGAAGAACTGCCCCGGACTGCCGTACGCTGAAAAAATTTTTTAACCATACAGGTAGAAAAAGTACTTGCAAAATACCCCTATAGGGTATATAATGTGTGCATAAAGGAGGAACACTATATGAGTGAAAATAAAGAATGCTGTCACAGGACAAAGGAACGTTCCGAAAAGGAATACAGAGATCTGATTAACCGCCTAAGCCGTGTGGAAGGGCAGATCCGGGGAATAAAGAGAATGGTTGAGGAAAATGCTTACTGCCCGGATATTCTGATTCAGGTATCTGCTGCAAATGCGGCTCTTAACAGCTTTAATAAGGCGCTTCTTGCGGAGCATATCCGCACCTGCGTGGCAGATGATATCAGGAACGGCAGGGAAGATACTACAGACGAGCTGGTAGCTGTTCTTAAGAAGCTGATGAAATAGGAGGATATATGGAATGGAACAATATACAGTAACAGGAATGAGCTGCGCGGCCTGCAGTGCCCGTGTGGAAAAGGCTGTAGCAAAGGTTCCGGGAGTTTCTGCCTGCTCGGTAAGCCTTCTGACAAATTCTATGGGTATTGAGGGGACAGCATCTCCGGGAGAGATTATTTCGGCAGTGGAGGAGGCCGGGTACGGAGCAGCCTTAAAAGGCGGAGAAAAGAAGGGAAGCACAGGTGTGGGTGAAGCAGAAGAGATGCTTAAGGATAAGGAAACCCCGGTGCTGAAAAAAAGGCTTACGGCCTCTCTTTGTTTCCTGATTCCCCTGATGTACGTGTCCATGGGGCATATGATGTGGGGCTGGCCTGTGCCCCGGGTTCTGGAGGGAAATCATGTTGCTATGGGACTGATACAGCTGTTATTTACCACGGTTGTTATGGTAATTAACCAGAAATTTTTTATCAGCGGCTTTAAAAGCCTCTGGCACAAAGCGCCGAATATGGACACACTGGTGGCGCTTGGGGCGGGAGCTTCCTATGTCTACAGCACCTATGCCCTATTTGCCATGACAGATGCACAGATGCGTATGGATATGGAGGGAGTCATGTCCTATATGCATGAGTTTTATTTTGAATCCGCAGCCATGATTCTTACTCTGATTACAGTAGGCAAGATGCTGGAGGCACGTTCAAAGGGAAAGACAACGGATGCCCTTAAGAGCCTGATGAAGCTGGCTCCTAAGACAGCGGTTGTGATAAGAAATGGCAGTGAGACAGAGGTATCTATTGAACAGGTAAGAAGCGGAGACATATTTGTAGTAAGGCCGGGGGAAAATGTTCCTGTTGACGGAATCGTAATCGAAGGTACAAGTGCAGTGAATGAATCAGCGCTCACGGGAGAAAGCATACCAGTAGATAAAAAAGAAGGGGATATGGTATCAGCGGCGACAATGAACCAGTCCGGTTTCTTAAAGTGTGAGGCTGTAAGAGTGGGAGAGGATACTACGCTTTCCCAGATTATTCAGATGGTCAGTGACGCGGCGGCAACTAAGGCACCTATCGCGAAGGTTGCGGACAGGGTGTCAGGGGTATTTGTTCCGGTAGTGATAGGGATTGCGGCCGTGACGATTCTTATATGGCTTATAGCGGGAGAGACCATTGGCTTTGCCCTTGCCAGAGGTATCTCAGTTCTTGTAATCAGCTGCCCATGTGCCCTCGGGCTTGCGACTCCGGTTGCAATTATGGTAGGAAACGGAATGGGCGCCAAGAATGGTATCATGTTTAAGACGGCAGTATCCCTTGAAGAGGCCGGCAAGATACAGGTGGCAGCTCTTGATAAGACCGGAACCATCACAAGCGGTGAGCCGAGGGTGACGGATATTATACCCGCGGAGGGTGTGGCAGAGGAGAGGCTTCTTTCTCTTGCATACGCCCTTGAGAAGAAAAGTGAGCATCCTCTTTCGAAAGCTGTTTTACTGCTTGGGAAGGAGAGGGGAATCGAAGAAAAAGGAGACGCCCTTCAGGTGGAAGAGTTTCAGGCGCTGCCGGGAAACGGCCTTAAAGGAAAGCTGGACGGTATTCTTCTGGCAGGCGGAAACCTAAATTTTATCTCCCAGAATACGGCAATTCCCGGGGAGATGGAGGTAAAAGCGAAAAGGCTGGCAGGCGATGGAAAGACTCCCTTATTTTTCAGCTTCGGAAAGGAGCCCCTGGGAATTATCGCAGTGGCGGATGTCATAAAGGAAGACAGTCCCGGGGCAGTAAAAGAGCTTCAGAATATGGGAATCCATGTGGTGATGCTGACAGGGGATAATGAGCGCACGGCAAGGGCAATCGGCAGGCAGGCAGGGGTAGACGAGGTAATAGCAGGCGTCCTGCCGGATGGAAAGGAAAGCGTGATCCGTTCACTGAAGGAGAGAGGAAAGACAGCCATGGTGGGAGACGGAATCAATGACGCGCCGGCACTCACAAGGGCAGATATCGGAATTGCCATTGGAGCTGGGACTGACATTGCCATTGACGCCGCAGACGTTGTGCTTATGAAAAGCAGGCTTAGCGATGTGCCGGCAGCGATACGGCTAAGCCGTGCGGCACTTAGAAATATTCATGAGAATCTGTTCTGGGCATTTTTCTATAATGTCATAGGGATTCCCCTTGCGGCAGGGCTTTGGTATCCGCTCTTCGGGCTGAAGCTGAATCCCATGTTCGGGGCAGCGGCCATGAGCCTTTCAAGCTTCTGCGTTGTTACAAATGCTTTGAGGCTTAACTGGTTCCGTATGCATGATGCCAGGGGAGATAAAAAACGAAAACAGAATGATCATGTTTTCAAAAGAGAGAAAACAGTATCAGATAAAAAAGAACCTGAAATCAAGGAGGATATGACAATGACAAAAACAATGAAAATTGAAGGAATGATGTGCGGACACTGCGAGGCGCGGGTAAAGAAGGTGTTAGAAGCCTTAGAGCAGGTAGATGCAGCAGAAGTAAGCCATGAGGCCGGAACAGCCGTAGTGACTCTTAAGTCGGAGGTTTCTGATGACATTCTTAAAAAGGCGGTAGAGGATCAGGACTACAAGGTAACAGAAATTTCATAGCATTTGGAAAAAAGGCTCCCGCTATACGCCGTCAGGCGTTAAAACGGGAGCCTGCCTGTTATGGTTCACAGGTCTGTGTATTTGCGCTGCGCAGACCTGCCCTGCTTCCGGCAGCAGCGGAAAGAAAAATCCACACAAACATCTTTACCGGAAAGCACAGGAATAAAAGCATTGTTACGGCAAGAGGTTTTTTCATAATATTTCCAAGAAGGGCGGCCGTAACAACCGCAGCGGCAAATACAACATGCCCGGCTCCCTCTGTAAATACAATCCCTGAAATTCCATACCCCATACAGACACCGGCGAAAATGACAGGAAAGAAATGTCCCCCTTTAAGCCCGAAGTGAATACAGATATTCGTAAGCAGCAGCTTTAAAAAGGATACGCCTATGAGCGCAGCCGGAAGAAAAGCTCTGTATTCTTCCATGAGGACAGCCATCTGTTCCTCTCCGGAGAACATAACTGCAGGGACGAGCATACCGATGATTCCGAGGCACAGTCCGCCTGATGTTTCCTTTAAGACAGGAGGAAGCTTTCCGGCAGCGGCAATACATTTTGCGTGGACAAGATGGTAAAATTTTGCAAGAAGCAGCCCGGCTGCTATATAAATGATCATCATAAGGTAATCTGTCCCTTGAATTTCCTGTGCGGGAAATGAGGGGAATCCTTCCATTGCAGAGCCGAACAGGCTCCCAAGGAGAAGATAAGTACCAAAGCCGGCTGCCAGACTAAGGCCGTATAGGAAAACCTTTGAGCCTTTTGTGATGTCTGAGATTTCTTTTCCCCTGTTCTCTTCCTCTACGGCAAAGATTCCGAATAAGGGAGAATGAAAAAGGATACTTAAAGTAACGGCTGTACTAAGCTCGGTGTATTCCTTTGTATTGGCCCGGGCGAATTTCAGGTTGTCGCCGGCCCAGAAGCAAAGCCCGGCGATAACTCCGGTCAGTCCGGCCTCCGGCCCTACGCTGCTTCCGATGACGAGGGGGAAAAAGGCAGAAAGAAGCAGTGTCATCATATTCCGGTATTCGTACCGCTTTTCATTCTTTATTTTTCCAAGTACAGATGATAATTCTTCAGGGTAATCTCCGAATATTTTCCTGAAAATACCGATAACGGCGCCCCCTGCCGTACAGACAAGAAGGGGATAAAAGGAAAGGGAGAGCCTTTCAGGAAGCCAGTCCCACAAAAATAATGTTCCAAAGGAAACCGCTTTCAGGAACAGCCATATCACTGCACTTGCAAACGCACCTGTAATCATGCAGAAGCTGTATAGATAAAGCTGGTTTTTTATTCTTATATTCATAGCCTTTTCTCCCGTACAGTTTAATAGCAAAATTATAAGAGGAAACAGAAAAATAATCCTCTGTTTTGTGGTGAACCGTAGATTTTTGTGGTGAAATGATGATATAAATGATTTATGAATGATTTATGATTTGTTAAAATGGATTTGCAAATGTTACTGCGGACGGAATGAACAGTAACAGAAAGGATGTGTGGGACCTTCCATGAATATTGCAGTAGTAGAGGACAACAGACAGGAATCGGATATGCTGGTTCAGTTTTTGAAGGAATACAAGGAGGAACATTCTCTTGAAATGGACATATCCTGCTTTTCAAGCGGAGAGGAGTTCGTTGCATCCTTTGGGAATGATGTGGAGTACACCGCAGTGTTTTTAGACATTTTCATGGGAGAGCTTGACGGTATGGAGGCTGCCGGACAGCTCTGGGAATATGATCCCGGCTGTCTGATTGTATTTTTAACTACCAGCAGAGAGCACATCTGGGAGGCATCAAGGGTTCACTGCTTTGATTATATTGATAAAAGGAATTTTACGCGCCAGAGGATTTTTGACGTGCTGACAGATATAAGGAGAAGGTCTCCGCATGTAAGCCAGTATCTGGAATTTGTCTGCGGAAACCGTCCTGTCAGGGTTCCCATGGATAAAATCCAGTATATACTATCAGATAATAATTATACGGTCTTTGTTATGGAGCAGGGGGAAAGATACCGCTATCGGATTCCTTTCGGCAATATTCTGAAGCTGACAGAGCAGGTGAACTTTTTCCTTAACTGCAACCGGGGAGTCCTTTTAAATATGAATGACATTGTTAAGGAAGAAACAGATGTATATGTGATGAAGAACGGCCAGCGTTTTCCCATACGGAGGGCTGACCGTCCGGCTATTAAGAACATCTATCATCAGTACCAGTTTGAAAAGCTTGAAAACATGTGAGAGAGATAAAGGGGGAAATAAAATGGACATGTTTCTGATAGATACAGTTGTGCTGCTGGCATTTGTGGTGCTTCTCGGATATTTTAATGAAAAGGTAACAAAGCTTACCCACGAAATTGCCCTTATGCTTTTTTCGGTTATTATCGGAGGAGCTCTTGTTGTTTTCGGGGCGGCGCTTAAGGGAAGCGGGAGCCTGTCACAGCTTCTGTCAGGCTTTCAATTTTTTAATCTGGAGGATTTCCTCATAGAAGGAGTACTTTGCTTTATGCTGTTTGCCGGCTCCTGCCACATGAGGCTTTTAGATTTCAAACGTTATGCCAGAGCCATCTCACTGTTAGCCATAGGGGCGACATTTTTAGGGGCAGTATTTTACGGCCTTATTTTTTTCGCGGCCGGGAAGGTTCTGGGGCTTCCCCTTACGCTCCCGGTATGCCTTATGTTTGGAAGTATTGTGGCTCCCACGGATCCGATTGCAGCCACCAGTATTCTTAAGAAGTTTCACCTTCCGCCAGGCATCAGCTTTATTATTGAGGGAGAGTCCCTTTTGAATGACGGCATGGGAGTGGCTCTTTTTATTTTTTTCTCAGGACTTGTGACGATGCAGGAGGGCGGGGGATTTTTTTCTGTTATGGCAAAGGAGATCCTTGGAGCGGTTCTTGTGGGGACGGCCGTGACGGCAGTCTGCTTTCCTATATTCAGCCACACGCAGGATGAGGCAAGGCAGATATTTACAAGCCTTCTGGCAGTATCCTTATCCTATGTGGCGTGCGAGGCCTTTGGATTTTCAGGGGCCATTGCCTCTGTTATCTGCGGCGTTTTGTTTTCAGCGCTTAGAAACCGGGCGGAGCAAAAAGAAAAGCCCCTTAAACTGGAACAGTTTGATATCTTTTGGGAGATTCTTGATACCCTTTTGAATTCTATTCTGTATGTTATGCTGGGGCTGTCTTTTTTCCATATTCTTCAGATGCCGAAGGTGCTGATACTTTCAGGCTTAGCCGTAGCCGCAAATTTTGCCGGCCGCGCGGGAAGCCTTGGGGCAGCTTCTCTATTTATTGGTTCTCTTCCTGACGGGTACAAGAAGAGAGAGTTTATAAAGCTTCTTACCTGGGGAGGACTTCGGGGCGGGCTGTCTGTAGCCCTGGCCATGAGCACCGGGAGCATGGTAACCGGTGATATCTACCATATTATTCTGGGCGGAACCTATGCGGTTGTTTTCTTCACAACGATTGTACAGGGAATGACAATGAAAAGGGTGTACGAAAGAATCAGCCGGGGAATGAACCAGTAATCTGATTACCACAAGAAATTACTGTTCATCCCTTGGCTGTGGAAAGTAAATAAAGGAAAATGCTAAGATAGACTGTGGATGAAAGGTTACTAAAGGAGATATCCATGACGGTTATGAAAAAACGAAGAAAAAAATATATAGTTATTCTCACATGCCTTCTTGTGATACTCCTTGTTCTTCTCGGATATCTTCTCTATACCCGTTACAGGGAGAAGGAAGAAGGTGGCGGCAGCGCCTATGTGGATCCGGATGCGGAAAGCTGGGACGCCGGGGTGGATCCTCCCCAGGAGGAAGAAGGCAGCATCCTTATACCGGGATACACTGGCGCCTGGATGAATGAAGGCGACATGGTGCTTAAGTTGCGTATCGGGAATCCCAAGGAAAATACCTGCTATCTTAAGGCCGCGCTTAAGCTTGAGGACGGGACTGTGCTATATGAGTCAGAGCTTCTTAAGCCGGGCACGGGATTTGATGAGATAGAGCTTAACCAGACTCTAAGCGCAGGGGAATATGAGGCACTGGTGCATTACCAGGGGTATACCATGGAGGATCAAAAAGAGCTTAACAGCAGCGATTCCGCATTTACCCTGACAGTGAATCCATAAAGGAAAGAGTATAAAAACAAGACAGAAAGGAAGAGAAAGCTTATGAAAAAAAGGTGGATTGCAGGAGCCCTGGCCGGTTTCCTGGCCATGAATGTGCTGACAGTGTCAGCTCAGGATCTAAGTAATGTTGAGCCGGCAGGAAATACGGAGGTGACGGCAAATGTTTCAGGCAGCGGGGACGTTACATATCTTGTGTCTATACCGGAAAGGGTCAACTTCGGAACCTTAACCCAGCCTGAGAATAATACACAGGCCCATCCGGCGGTGAGAAGCTTTAACGTGGAGGCAGTGCAGATTACCGGACTGGATGCGGCCACGCAGAGAGTCGTGGTGCTTCTTAAGGATGGAAGTAATGCAGGAGGCTTTCAGCTTACCGGGCAGAGCGCCTCTAACAGCGGGAAAGTACTGAACTATACTGTGTGCAATGAAACGGGTACAGATATTACGGGAGGAAGGCCTTATGACAACGGATATCTTCTGGCAGCATTTTCAGCCGGAGGACAGAATGTAGCCGGACAGCTAAAGCTGGAGCAGAACCAGCTCTACGGAGAAAATCTGGAGCAGTGGGCAGGAAATTATAAAGGAACGATAAACTTTTTCACCCGGGTGGCCTCCCTGGCGGATATTAACTGACAGGATGTAAGAGGATGAGGCGGGCATGTATGCTTTTCTGCCTTCTGTTTATCCTTGAGGGGATGACAGTGCGGGCGGAAGAGAGCTTTTATGAAGGAAGGTTACTGTTCACACCCTACGGGTGCTCCAGTAACGGCATCCGGCCACCTAAAGTCACCTTCGGTGAGGGGCCGGATGCAAGGCAGCCACTACTTCTTTGGCCGGCCACCGTGCAGCGTGGTGCACGGTGCCGTGTGAACAGTAACGAAGGAAGTACAGAGGTAACCGCCGCAGTAGAGATGCCAGAAGAAGATGGAGAAGAAAACGGAGAAGAAAAGAAAGAGGAGCAGTATTACCCCGTAAGCACCGGGGATGAAAATATAATATTTGTTCCTCTTATTCTGTTTCTTTTAAGCGGCATTGTACTGTTGGCAGAGGGAATAAAGCAGAAGGAATAAAAAGGAAGTGAAAATCTTATGAGACTTAGGAAAACGGGATGGAAACGGATAGTCAGTGTCATAACAGCGCTCATCGTGACAGCTGCGCCTGTTTTTAGTTCCTTCGGGACGAAGGCGGAGGATACAGGCGAAAAGAATACAATGACAGACGCCCAGTACGCGGAGTTCGGGCTTGTAAATAATTCCCCGGCGGAATTTACGAGTGACGGACATCCTATGGAGGGCTATGAGCCGAAGGTGATATCGGAGCTTTACCTGTCACAGATGGGGCGCTATGATAACTGGAAGGGCGGCTTTGATGTCCTGGACAATACGGACGAGGTGTCAAAGGAAGCGTTTAATGTGGATACTATGGCTAAAAATGCCACTGTGGGAACAGGGGTTTCCTACAGCGCCAATAAGGATCAGGCGGAGGTGCAGACCCATAACGCCTGCGCTATGGATTATGACGGAGACGGGGTTGACGAGATTCTGGATACGACTCTGTATGTAGATAAGATTTCCTTTGATAAGGATCCGAAAAAAAGAAGCTGTATGGATGTTAAGGTATATGACTGCGTGGATGGAAAGTGGACGGAAAAAGGCAGCAAGAAATATGAGCTTGCAGACGGGAAGTCGGATAACTCCTGCTTTGTGGACAGGATAGAGGCAGATGCCTCAAAGGGACTGGCAGCGATTACAGCATGGGACTATGACGGAGACGGGAAGGATGAGGGAGCGGTATATGTTCCCAGCCAGATAGGGGATAATCCCTATATTTCTATCGTGAAGGCAGAGAACGGAAATATTAACGAGGTACACAGAATCTACCTTAAGGAGCTGAACGGAACAAAAAATACCTTTGATTTTCATTATAAAAACTGGCAGGTGCCTATTGTAAGCCTTACTACAACAAAGATATCCGGATCAGAGGATCTGGTGATCAACGCGGGGCATCCCCTGAAATCCAATGACGGATACGGGGACAAGGGGCAGTGCTCAGCCATTGGAATTTTTCATTATAATAACGGAAACTTTGAGAAACCATACCTGGATTCGGAAATGACATATGGAAATGTCCGTATGCGCATGTGCCAGGCTGTAGACGCGGATCTGAACGGAAACGGCGTAGAGGAGCTGGTGATCGGAGGCTACAAGAACGGGGGATGGAACAGTAACAGTGATGTGGGATGGCTTGCATCGGATAAAAATCTGATACAGCTTCTTTGCTGGGATGCGAAAAACGGAAAATATAAAAGGGTCTGGGATACTCCTAAGGAGGTGGAGGCCCGCGGCGGCCTTAAGACAGATCTTGAGATGACAGAGCCCGCGGCGCTTACGGCTGCAGCCCTTACGGCAAACAGCAGCATTGACTATGTATTTTTAGAGGGCAATGTATTTAAGTATAATGGGGCGTCCCAGGAGGGGGCGGATGAGAGAGCCCTGTATCAGAGCGGCTCCTTTGAGAAGAAACATTCCATGGAGCTTGGCGGCAGCCACAGCGCCTTTATCAGTACGGCCTATGGGGCGATGTTTTCTACAGGGGGCGGCCTTAGTGAGCAGATAGTAGTTCTTTCGGGTGACCATCAGCAGGCAAATAATGATAATATCTACTATGACATTGTCTGGATATGGGAAGAGAACGGGACAGTTACAAGCGCTGTCACAAATAATGATTATATCCATTGCAAAAATGAGGATGACAACGGCACCTTTGTAGCCATGTGTCCTTTAGATGCAGATGAGGATAAGGTAGTTTTAGAGTACAGGGGGAAGAACTACGGCTGGAGCGATCCGGTTCTTTACAGTGTCCTTCAGAGCCCGCCATATTGGAGCGAGCTGACATATAACAGTGAATCCTTCGGGGCAGGAAAGGTTTCCTATGAGGTTACCTACGGCAGTGTAAATGCCGTGGACGGCGACTGGGGGATCGGAGTCGGTACATATATGGAGGTGTCTGCGGTAGGAGGCGTTGGCGGCGGGGGAACTGACGTCATGTTCGGCGGCGGGATGGAGCTGGGATTTATGGCCAAATATGCAGGCAGCTACGGAACCTCTCACGGGAAGACAGACTCTTACAAAATATCCATTCCGCCGGGGGAGGATCAGGCAGTCATCCTTGCGGTTCCCATGGTATCCCATCATTACAGCATGTGGGTTCCGGAGTATACGGTAACGGATGAGGATATTAAAAACTATAAGGAAATGTACAAGGATAATGAGAATGTACCGGAGGAATATACGGTATTTGCCATAGATAAAGACACAGGAAAGCTCCTTAACGATAAAGGAACGGTCTATAAGGCCGGCGATACGGTGCCCGGACACTGGGAGGACTACAATGTATCGTCTACCTTTACCCCTTCCTTCTCCCATATTTCCCTGGAGAAATATAATGAGCTTGCAGAAAGATATAAGAACAGGGGACTTCATAAGGTGGAGGATTCCCTTCTGACGGGCAAGACCATCGGGGATCCGTCTACCTATCCTTCCGAAAAGGAGAAGCTCTATGATCCGGCGCAGGTGGGCTCCTTATTTATCTCAAAAAATACGGCGACAGTAACGCCTGGAGAAGGAGAGCATGAGCTTTCCTATGAGGTGGAGGATGAGGAAGAGCTTTCTAACGGTTTCAGCTTAAGCTTTGACGGGTCTGTTTTTGCAAAGGCAATCTCAAGAGTCAGCTTTATAGCCTCTTCAGAGGGAGAGTTTGTAGCAGGGATTAAGGGAGAATTAGAAGGCGGTGCCTCCTGGATTACGACCAACTCCAAAGGAAACGGATATTCCGCGTCCGTTGTGGATCTGGGAAAGGATGCCTCGGAGGATTATGGCTTTTCCACTCAGTTAGCAGTATTTGAGGCGAAGAATCTGCCCAAAGGAGACGGGGATTCACAGGGAGCCAGTGTGGTAGGCTATCTGGTGACCGGAATTGATGAGGCGACAGCGCCCCCGAAGCTTCCGGTGGATCTTCGGGTATACGGTACCACGAAAACAGCGGCGGCCCTTAAGTGGGAGGAAGCGGCGGGCCAGCGGGCAGCAGACTCCTATGAGGTGTTTATAAAGGATAATCTGGGAGAAACCAGGTCTCTTGGGAAGACAACGGATACCTACATGACAGCAGGAAACCTGTCTCCGGCCACGGAGTACCAGTTTGCGGTAAAATCCTACAAAGGCCTCCAGTCAAGCTGTATGAGCCGATGGGTTACGGCAGTGACGAAAGGCGGCGGGGAGCCGGTGTTTACCAGACATCCGGAAAATGTTATCGTAAGCTTAAGCTCTGGTGATGTGTCTGAAACGTCAGTTACCCTGACGGCAAAGGCAGAGCCCGGGGAGCCGGACGCAGAAGCGCTGGAGTATGAATGGCAGAAATATGAGCATGCAGATCTGACTATGGACGGAACCTGGGTAACCGCGGCGGACGGAACGGTAAGTGTAAGTGAACTGGGTGAGTCTGTCTATGAGCTTCCGGAAATAAACGGGACAGAAGGGTACCCTGCGTATTACCGTGTTATCGCTACCCAGAAAAAGGGAGGCGGGGTGAAAAGTGCTGTTTCTAAGACAGCAACAGTATTTATCAATGAAAGCGGTGATCCTTCCGTAAGCTATCAGGAGCTTAATATGGATCTTTGTATGGAGTCGGCTGATATTGTCCTTTCAGAGGAAGAGTCGGGCTTATACTATATGATCCGTGGAAATGCGGATGCAGATTTTAAGGTCGCTCTGGCGCCGGCAGCAGAAGGCGGGACGATTCCATCCGGCGGAGAGGTTCAGCTTATGTATTATAATGGGAATCAGATGCAGCTGTTTAAAGATGGAAGAGGCACCATAGACGGAAATGAGCTCTCTATTCATCTAAGCGGCGGCATAGGGATGGGAAGCTACGAGGTGGTGGCTGTTTACCCGGGAAATACAGGAACAGCCGGTGAAAGCATCCTCTATCCGGCAGCAGTGTCCAATCCGGTTTATATTAACGTATTAGATTCCTACCATATGGAGTATCATCTGAACGGAGGAAGCTCTCCGGCGCCGAACCAGGAGGCAGCTGTTTACGGCGGCGGGCAGGAGATGATAGGCGTGGATCTCATAAGTCCGTTAAAGGAAGGCTACAGCTTTGCGGGATGGTACAGTGATGAAGGACTTACACAGCCCTTTGAACAGCAGGTTGCTGACAGCGGAAGACGTTATGTGTATATCGATCCGATGCCATACGAAAGCAGCCATATCATAGATCTGTATGCAAAATGGGAGCCAGTGGAATACACGATTGCCTACGAACTAAACGGAGGAGAAAACTCTCCCTTAAATCCGGGCAGCTATACCATAGAGAGCTATGGGATTACCTTTGCGGACGCCGTGCGTTCCGGTTATAATTTCGGAGGCTGGTATACGGATCCGGAGCTTACGGGACAGATCACATCCATTTCACAGGGAACAACCGGGGACATGGTTTTGTACGCGAAATGGGAAGAGATTCCTTCCCTTCCCCAGGATGAGGATGGGGCGTATAAGATTACATGCTATGAGGATCTGGTATGGGCGGCACAGATGATCCGGGACTATCCGGAAATATACGCAGGCGCTTCCTATGTGCAGATGAATAATATTAACTGTAATGAGCAGGAGTGGGAGCTTCCAATCGGTACACAGGAGCATCCCTTCGAAGGAACCTATCAGGGAAATGATTACTATGTACTTGGA
Source organism: uncultured Lachnospiraceae bacterium (assembly GCA_949502235.1). Lineage (GTDB taxonomy): Bacteria > Bacillota > Clostridia > Lachnospirales > Lachnospiraceae > CAPEBR01. The sequence goes on from CATBDC010000037.1 coordinate 21,037, forward strand.
CTAAAGCAGGGCAGCGGAAGCCTGGGAGGACTGTTCGGGGTTATCGGAGCAGGAGGCGCCGTAAGGAACCTTTCTGTTGTGGATTTTGATTATAAGGAATGGACGGATATAGCCGGAGGTGTGGCGGCCATTAACTACGGGCTTATCGATGGCTGCGGAAGTGGCGCGAATATCCATTCGGCAGCAACGATTTTCCGGGACGGCAAACCGGTGCCCATCAGCACTTTAAATTCCGAGATCAAAGGAACCTTCTATGCCGGAGGAATCGCCGGGCAGAATGAAGGAGTCATAAAGAACAGCCACAGCAATGCACAGGTAACAGGCCAGACTGCCGGAGGAATCGCCGGGGTAAACAGCGGCAGTATTCTGAATATTTACAATACAGGAAATGTAAGCGCAATGGCATCAGCCGGAGGAATCGCCGGGGCAAATACAGGGGCAGGCAGTATCCGGTATGGATATAACAGTACTTCTGCATCTGTAAGCGGGGGCGGCACTCTTGGAGGGATTGCGGGTACAAGTGAAAATAGCAGTATTCAGGATATGTGGTATCTGTCAGAAATGTCCGGCGCCTGCGGCAATATGGAGGACAGTGCATTTGCATCTGCTGGTCCCAAAACAGAAGAGGAGATGCGTAATCCAGATTTTAAAGACCTTTTAAATGGGGCAGTGCAAGGGGAGAAGGATGCACTTGGCTTAAGAGACTGGGACATAAATTCAGGAAAGAACGGAGGCCTTCCCACGCTGGAGTATCAGGTCATAGAACAACAGACCCTGTCTGCCTCCAAATTCGGAATTCACATTACTGTTACCGGACAGATCCATCCCGGGACAAAGCTTTCCTTTATAAAGCTTGACAAGGAGCATGAGGACTATCAGGCTATGAAGGACGCTGTGAATAATAAAAAGCTTACGGAGGGGTGGCAGCTGGCTCTTCTTAATGAGGACGGGACTTACGCAACCTGGAATGGAAGCCTTACGGTAAATATAAAGGCAGACAATCCCGGGGCGCTGGAAGGCTTACGTATTCTTCATAAAAACCCGGAAGGAGCCTACAGCGAGCAGGCCATAGAAAATCAGGCGGAGGGGCTGACCATTCAGACGGACTCACTTAATAACCTTGGGATTATGAAGGAGGAAGAAAAAGAAAACCCGGAGAATCCAAAGAATCCGGAAGAAACAGATAACACTGCGAAGAAACCGGGAGGAAACGCAGCCGCAGCAGGAAACGGCAGGAATCAGGCAGCAGGTACAGGGGACGAAGCTTCTCTTAGGGTAATGCTGGTTCTCCTCCTCTTATCAGGAGGGACAGCAGTTCTGGTTTCAGGGATTAGGAAAAGGCGTATTCGTCAGAGGTAAGCTTAGATAGTAAGAAGCACCTTTTCTTCAAAAATACCGTCCCTGCAGGAAATCTCTGAAAATCCGTTATACCTTGCGGAGATTCTCCGGACAGATTCCAGAGAACCTTCGTCCGGCTTTTCAGAGGAGTCCCCGCAGGGACTTAAGATCAGGATCGCCGCCATGTGAGGGGCAGTCTGTCCGGCCTTCAGGGAAATATATTTATCATCCGCAGAAAGCTTTCTTAAGCCCTCTACAGCATTTTCCAGGAGACTTCCTAAGAGCATGCAGATATCTGTCTCCATATGGGAGGGGATATCTTTCAGGCAGAAGCTTATATGGGCATGGATATTTTCTTCGCTGCAGATCATGCAGTAGTGGTTCAGCACAGCATTTACGGCGGGAGAATCGGAGTATTGTGCGGGCATGTCGGTGAGGCTTGAGGAATATTTGCCGAGATATTCCTCAAGCCTTTGATATTCCCCATTTTTTGCCATATCTGAAATTACCGTAAGGTGATGATAGAAATCATGGCGCAGACGTCTTGTCTTACGTACATGCAGAAGAAGTCTCTGGTACTGCTCTGCCTCCAGCCTTAGAACGGCGGTTTTCTTCAGAAATTCGCGATTTTCCTCAATATGATATGCTATGATGTAAAACAGAATATATGTAAAGATAATCAGAGCCAGAAGTACGGGCAGAAACGCGGCATACATAAAACTACTGTTATAAGGAATGAAGAAAACAATAAGGCAGGTAAAGCAGCACGGAAACAGCCAGATTCTTTTCCATACAGGCTCATCATCATAATAATGAACCAGCCATCCCAAATATTTTTTAAATGGATGGTATAAAAGGAGAAGCTCTGCAAGTTCAAAGGCAAGCTGAAAAAGCAGAAAGCCGGTATCCATAATAACAGAGCTGACTTTGGCTTCTGGATACAGAAAAATACGGATCACATATGTAAACAGGAAGGAAAGACTTCCTGCCAGGCAGGCTGTGCAGAATATAAACCATAGATGCCAGCGCTTTACAGAGATTTCTCTCTGATAGAGCCAGAAGAAAACTATCATAAAGAGCAGCATAACAAGAAGTGCGGCGGCATCTGCGGGAAGGAAAAGATATGCAAAAAAAGTAAGCATTTCCGCGAAAACAAGGGAAATTCCTGTCTTCCAAAGCAGACGGGGGAGAGAAGCTTTTATGTCCTCCCGGCGTATCGGGAGAAAGCACAGAAGGAAAAGAGGCAGAATTACAAGCGTATTTCTTGTGCTGCAGACTGCATCATAGATTCCATTCATGGGACGCCTCCTCCTGTCTTCTGGTATGAATTTAAGTTTACCCTTTGCTTTTTGGGATGTCAACAAGAATTAGAGATATCCGGTGACATTCTCAAAAAGATGAAAATAATATAGATATTTGCAATAATTTGAATCATTTATAAATATTTTGAATAAATGATTTTGTTTATTTAGTTTACAGTCAAAAAAGTGTATGATACAATCAATTTAGCGGCATACTATAAATATTCAGACATCAAAAAACAAATGAAGGAGGAAGGTTATGAAAAAGAAATGGTTATCAGCCATACTGGCAGGAGTTATGGTTTTCTCTCTGGCAGCATGCGGCGGACAAAATGAGGACGCATCACAGGGAGAAGACAAGGAAGAAACAAAACAAGAAGAAACAAAACAGGAAGAAACAGCAGAGATGGAGGATACGGTAGTCGTGTATTCCACACATCCGGAGGAGCTTTTAGAGGCAATCGGTACTGCGTTTACCGAAAAAACCGGCGTAGAGGTGGAGTACATTAATTTAAAAGGTGAACTGGCAGATCGGGTGAGAAGTGAAAAGGATAACCCGCAGGCGGATATTATGTTCGGCGGAGATGCCGCAACTTACATGCAGCTCAATGAAGAGGAATGTTTTGACGCGGCAGAGCCTTCGTGGGCTTCGGAGCTGTCATCTGATTACAAGGATGCGGACGGGAAATGGTATGGGACAATTAAAACTCCTGTTATGATGTTCTATAATACAGAGCAGATGTCAGCAGAGGAGGCGCCGTCTGACTGGAGTGCACTGGCAGAGGAGGCGTATAAGGATAAGATTGTTACCCGTGATTCCTTATCATCCTCTATGCGTTCTGCAATTACTGCGCTGATTTACAGTATTTCAGAAAATGAAAGTGAGGACGCGGCATGGGAGTTTATTGAGAAGCTGGATGCAAATACAAAGAATTACTATAACAGCGGCAGCATGATGTATGAGGCAGTTGGAAAGGGTGAGGCACCTATTTCCATTGCAGTACTGAACGATATTATTACAAACCGTGATAAAAACGGACTTCCTGTTGAGGTAATTGATGCTGAAAGCGGGGCTATTGTGCTGACAGACTGTATTGCGAAAATAAAAAATGCACCTCATCCAAACGCGGCAGAGGCTTTTCTTGATTTCGCGGGAAGTAAGGAGATACAGGCAATGGTGGCAAATGATTTCAGCCGTCTGCCTGCGCTGGATAGCGCGCTTCCTGACTGCCCGGAATGGATGCAGACAGAATATAAGTCCATGGAGCTTGACTGGACTGCTATTGGAAAGAATCAGTCAGACTGGCTTGAGAAATGGGAGACTGATTATATTGATGCTAATAAAGCAGTTGCGTCAGAATAATTAGAATACAGGCTGACGTTTGAAATAGCGGGGGTATACTCCGCTGTTTCTTTTGATAAATGGAGAATAGAACATGAGTAATATAGTGTTAAAAGGTATCAGCCATGCATATGAAAAGGAGAAGGTTCTTAATGGAATTGACCTGACAATCGAGGAGGGGGAGCTTCTCACTCTTCTTGGGCCTTCTGGATGCGGAAAGACTACCATATTGCGGATTATTGCCGGCTTTATTATACCGGATGAGGGGGCAGTGCTGTCAGGGGAGGCGGACATTACAAAATGGGCGCCTGAAAACAGAAATATGGGTATTGTCTTTCAGAATTATGCATTGTTTCCGAACATGAGTGTAAAGGATAATATTGCCTATGGACTTAAGATACGCAAAAAGGGAAGGGACTATATAGAGGAAAAATGCCGGGAGTATATGAAACTGACCGGGCTTTTGGAGTACGAAAAACGGAAGGTAAACGAGCTTTCGGGAGGGCAGCAGCAGCGTGTGGCCATAGCAAGGGCGCTGGCTATCGAACCGCAGATGCTTCTTCTGGACGAGCCTATGTCTAACCTGGATGTTTCTCTTCGGACAAGAATGAGAGAGGAAATAAGGGCGATTCAGAAAAAAATCGGGATTACTACACTTTTTATTACACATGACCAGCAGGAGGCTTTGTCCATATCCGACAGGGTAGCTGTAATGAATAAGGGAAGGATCCTGCAGATCGGAACCCCGAAAGAGATTTATGATGAGCCGGAGAGGAGCTTTGCCGCTGATTTTGTGGGAACCTCCAATTATATAAACGGACACTTTATACGTCCGGAGCAGTTAAGGCTTGGACAGGGCGGGGAAAAGGGAATTCCCGTGGTGGTAAAGGACGTAAAATTTATGGGTATGTACTTCGAATATACAGTTGTCTGTACGGATGACTCAGGAAAGGCGCAAAACTACTGTGTTACGGAAATAAACCGGGGGAAAGCATACAGAGAATGGCATGCAGGCGACACAGCGTATCTGTATGTGAATTTATAGATCGTGTGGTTGATGAAAATGAAAAATAAGAATCATATAAAGATAAAAAGCGGACTGCTTAAGGGTTCATGGTATATCGTGCTGGCGTTTCTTCTGACAGGATATATTGTCGTGCCTTTTCTATGTACAGTTATAAAGTCATTTCAAACGGAGAATGGGTATGGACTAAGTAATATAAAGGACTATCTGTCCAATCCCAACCAGCTCCGTGTCATACTTAATACAGTGATGCTGGGAGCGGCATCTGTTCTTGTATGCGGCATTGTCGGGATCATGCTGGCCCTGTATATGACATTTTTAGCAGGCAGGGAAAAGAAAATTGTTCATATTCTGCTTTTAAGCCCCATGATGATCCCTGGGGTTATTGTTGTAATCTCCTTTATCCAGCTGTACGGGGAAAGCGGGATGGTTACAAAGGGACTGGAATATTTATTCCATTTAACAGAGGCTCCCTTTCATTTTCAGGGCTTCGGCGCAATTGTATTTGTAATCGCCTACACGCAATATGTTTATTTCTATTTGAATATCTATGTGGCATTAAAGTATATAGACTATTCACTGATAGAGGCGGCAAGAGGAATGGGAACCTCAAAAATGAGGGTGTTTGCGGATGTTATATGGCCGGAAATACTGCCGGCGGTGCTGACATCTGTGATTGTTACCTTTGCATCAGGAATCAGCTCTTTTTCCGCTCCGAATCTGATTGGAGGAGGCTTTAAGGTACTAAGTACCCAGATTGTCCGTTCAAAGGCGAATAATCATATGGAGACGGCGTCTGTGCAGGTTGTTATCCTGTTTCTGATAAGCCTTTCCGTGATGATGCTTATTCAGTACTACAGCAGAAAGTACGGGAATATAAATTCAGCCAGAGCCTCGGCGGTTGTGAGGACAGGGAAAAAGAAAGGCATTTTCGTAAGCTTATGCAGGATTGTAATTGTAGTTCAGATCATTATGGTGGTTCTTCCGGTTGCGGCAATTGTGTATCTTTCGTTTGTAGATACAAAGTCCATTATGACAATGATATTTCCGAGGGGCTTTACGCTTGAGAATTATCTGATCATTGCAGAAAAGGGACGGGTGCTTAAACCGCTGATCAATAGTATTAAGATGTCAGTCATGGCTGTGGCGGCCGGATTAGCCATTACAGTGCCGACCGCATATATGGTTGTTAAGTATAAGGGAAAATGGAATATGCTGTTTAGAATGTTAATTATGCTTCCGTGGGCCATGCCTGCAAGTGTAATAGCGGTAAACCTGATAAATGCATTTAACAAAAAAAGTATTTTTGCTTTTAATCAGTCTTTGATAGGTGGTTTCTACATTTTACCGATTGCCTATGCCATTACATCCCTTCCTCTTTTGTACAGCTCAAATGAGGTGGCGGTGCAGGGGATAAATAAAAATCTGGAGGAGGCATCCCAGAGCCTTGGGGCGGGTATGTTTTATACCTTTATTCACGTAATCATTCCGAATATAGCGCCCGGAATTATGGCAGGGGGTATCCTGGGACTGATACGGAATATAGGGGAGTACACAATGTCAGCCCTGCTGTACGGCGTATATAACCGTCCCATATCTATTTCTATGGTTACGAACATGCAGGAGTTTAAAATGGGCATTTCCCTGGCATACGGCGTTATCGTGATCATCATATGCTATGTGGCCCTGGGGCTGATATTTAAGTTTGATAAAGAGAAATATTTTTAAGCTGCTGTTCACGAGGCTGGTTCAGAGTTAAATCTTATGATTTATACATAACCGGCCGATAGTTATATATAGAGAATAAGAAGGCAGGTGCAGGCAGATATGAAAATATACGGAGATTATTCATTTTTTACAGACAAAATGGGCATAAAGAATCCATCACAGATGAAAGCAATGCAGGGAAATACGAAGCTTTCGGAATTTGCAGATCAATTTATAGAGGATCATAAAATGGCTGTAAAGGACGAGATGACGGTTTCCAGGGAGGGCATGGACTATATCCGGGAGCAGCTTTATCATATGGGAGAAGAAGCGGAGCTGACTGCGGGGGAGAATAAAACCCAGACCCAGATCACATACGGAAAGGGTACGCCCACAGATAAATTATACGCGGACATGATAAAGCTTCACAGCGATACAATCAATGATTACGGTGTAAGCCGCAACCTTTATCTTGATATAAACGGCGCATATATGGAGGAGATGAAGGGAAAAGACAGCCGGGACTGGGACAGCCATATGGAGGCTCTTGCGAAGGCCTATACCTCTGTGCGTAAAAAAATCACAGAAGGATATGAAAACGGCACGAGGACGGTATGGATACAGGATGATTCTGCCGGGGATGATTTTGAAGGCGTCTGTCTTGAGATAGACGGACAGACAGTACGCTACCGCAAGCTTACGAAGGAAGAAGAGATTGACATGCTGGACAAAGCTGTTGATAAGTTTACGGAAAAAGTGGCAGAATGGTATGTAAAGGAAGAGGAGTCTATAAAAAAAGAGGAAGCAGAGAAAGAAGCCTGGGAAGCCTATCAGGAAGAGAATAGCTACTGGATGAACTTTGAAATGACTGTAAATCGTCTTGTGGGTGAAGCAAAAGCTCTTTTAGACAGGGTGCGGGAAGAGATAGCAAGACTGGAAAAGATGAGCGAAAAGGAGATAGACTTTGAGGGCAGAATGGAGACGGAAGCTTATAACTACAGGGCAGAGACCGTGGCAAGGGGAAAGCAGCAGACGCAGCTTGCAAATTACAGAAAAATGAGCCAGATGGTGTCAGATGTGATGACATTGTGGGGGAATGTCAGGGCTTAGCTAATCCTGCAGGGGTGGAAAAATTTCAGATTCAGGTCATATTTTATGCAGGTGTTTATTACAATTAGTAATAATAGATTCTGTATGGAGAATGATAAATGAAACGTCTTTTTTTGCTGCTGCTTAGCGCTGCACTTGTTTTTCAGCCTGTTATGGCAGCAGACACAAACGGCCAGGAACAGATTGACAGCCAGGAAGAGGCAGGCAGTCAGGAATCAACGGAAGAGGAGGGCGGGGAAGCAGCAGAGGAAGAAAAGGAAGGGGAAGCAGCAGAGGAAAGCCAGGGCGGAATAGATGTATCAGCCCCATCGGCAATCCTCATAGAAGCCTCTACCGGGCAGGTGATTTATGAAAAGGATGCGGACTCCATAAGACCTCCGGCCAGTGTCACAAAGGTCATGACACTGCTTCTTATTTTTGATGCCCTTTCAGAGGGAAGGATAAAGCTGGAGGATGAGGTGACGACTTCAGAGTACGCGGCCTCTATGGGAGGCTCCCAGGTATTTCTTGAGCCGGGGGAGGTTCAGACAGTAGATACCATGATCAAATGTATCTCTGTGGCAAGTGCAAACGATGCCTGTGTGGCCATGGCAGAACACATCTGCGGCAATGAGGAGGAGTTTGTGGCGCAGATGAACGAACGGGCAAAGGGTCTTGGCATGGAGAATACCCGTTTTATCAATTGCAACGGTCTGGATGCGGACGGCCACGAGACGACAGCTAGGGATATTTCCCTTATGTCCCGCGAACTTATTACCAAATATCCCCAGATCCGTGACTACTGCATGATCTGGATGGAAAATATTACCCACACAACAAAAAAGGGCACATCGGAATTCGGCCTTACGAACACTAACAAGCTGATACGCCAGTACCAGTATGCTACCGGCCTCAAAACCGGCTCCACCAGCAAGGCAAAATTCTGCGTATCCGCCACGGCAGAAAAAGACGGGATGGAGCTGATTGCAGTTATTATGGCTGCAGACGATAGTAAGGCCCGGGTAAGAGACGCGACAGCTCTCTTAAATTACGGCTTTGGAAAATGCAGAAAGTATGAAGAGGAGAAGACAGAAGGGATAAAGCCTGTCCCCGTAAAACGGGGAGTAGAAGATCAGGTGGAGGCAGCCCAGAAGGAGCCTTTTACTTACATAGACACAACAGGAGCAGATCTGTCAGCTATCGAGAGAAAGGTTTCCATGAAAAAGAGCTTGAAGGCTCCGGTAAAAAAAGGCCAGAAGGCAGGCGAAGCCAAATATTACCTGAACGGCACGGAAATCGGCAGTATTGATATCCTGACCACAGAAGCCGTAGCAAGGGCAAGCTATCAAAGCGTTATGCTGGAGGCCATAAAAGAAATTTTATTATAGCTTAGGAGTACTTTTTATGCAGATACGGGTTTGCGTTTTGTGGTAAAGAAGTACTGATTAGGTGAGAACTGCTGTTTTTAGACAGCCAGCGTTATTCAAGGGACGGAAGTTCTTAAGATGCCTTTCCTAACACGGGCAGGGCATCTTCGGACTTGCGTCCCTTGAACGCCATTTTAAACCGTACAGGTAAAAAATTTATACTTCCCTGGTATACTCCTTAAGCCACTCCCTCTCATCTTCATTAAGATGCGGAGCCACTACCTCATACACCTTGGCATGATATTCATTCAGCTGTTTTTTATCCTCAGCAGTGAGCATTTCTACTTTTATTGCATCTAAATCAATCGGCACATAGGTGATGGGCTCGAAGTAAAGGAACTGGCCGTAATCGGTTTCCTGTCCTTTTCGTACCAGCAGTTCATTTTCCGTACGGATGCCGTGGGAGCCTTCAATGTAGATTCCCGGCTCATCCGTAATGATCATGCCGGCCTCAATCTCCGCACGCTCTCTTTCGCGGATCTTGATGCGGAAGCCGCAGGGAGCCTCGTGGATATTCATAAGGTAACCGACCCCGTGCCCGGTTCCGTGGTTGTAATCAATTCCTCTCTCCCATGCGGGCATCCTTGCGAGAATATCAAGGTTATAACCGCAGGTTCCATGAAGAAATACCGCTCTTGCAAGCCGCAGGTTACAAAGAAGCACGGTTGTGAAATCCTCCTTCATGCGGTCTGTCAGCTCTCCGAAGGCAAAGGTTCTTGTAATGTCCGTAGAGCCTTCCATATATCCGCCGCCGGTATCGGTAAGGAAAAGACCATCAGTTACAACCGGTACATTTGTTTCCGGTGTGGCGCTGTAGTGGACAATGGCGCCGTGCTCACCGGAGCCGCAGATTGGCTCAAAGCTCTGCCACAGATAGCCTTCCTGCTCCTTGCGGAATTCCTCCAGCTTTTCGGCTGCGCTGATTTCTGTGATTTCCATCTTACCGATATTCTTCTTAAGCCAGTACATGAACTTTGTAACGGCAACACCGTCTTTTTCGTGTGCTTTAATAATGTTTTTGATCTCAGTGTCATTTTTCATGGCCTTCATAAGCACGGACGGGTTTGTTTTTTCAACAATCCTGGCTTCCTTCGGGAGATTGTTGTAAAGAGCGTAATTCAGCCTTGCAGGGTCAACCCAGATGGCGCTGTCAGGAGAAAGTGCCTTTGCGTCCTCGTAGATGGCATTATAAGGACGAAGGGAAACACTGTCCTTAGAGAGCTTTTCCTTCATCTCTTCCGTAAGCTTGCGCTCATCTACATAAAGCTTCATATCCTCCATTGTGATGACTGCGTAGGATAGAAGAAGAGGGAAGTATTCGATATCATTTCCGCGCAGGTTGGTGGTCCAGCAGATATCATCGAGAGATGCCATAATATGTACGGTACAGTTTTCCTTCTTCATCTCCTCACGGATGCGGGCAAGCTTTTCCCCTGTGCTTTGTCCCGTATATTCTTCCCCTAGTGCAAATGCCGGCTCTTCGGAAAGGGGCGGGCGGTCTTCCCAGATATGGTCAATCAGATCCTCGGAATAGTCAATGCTTCCGTTTTTTCCGGAAACAGCCTTCTCAAGCTCCTGTCCGCTTGCCATCGCTACAACGCGTCCGTCAAAGCCTAATTTTCCGCCTTCGGGAAGGACTTTCCCAACGTATTCTTCTACAGTAGGAACATCCTTTTCCCCCATCTTAAAAAGGGTAACGCCGCTTCCCTCAAGCTGCTTTGCAGCCTGGATAAAATAGCGGCCATCGGTCCACAGCCCGGCCTCTGTCTGCGTGATGACAGCAGTTCCCGCGGATCCTGTAAAGCCTGTGATAAATGCTCTTGCCTTAAAATGTTCCCCAACATATTCGCTCTGATGATTGTCATCTGTGGGAACTAAGTATACATCATATCCACGTTCCTTCATCAGCCCGCGAAGAGCGGCAATTCTTTCTGGTACATTCATGATAAAAAACCTCCTTTATTATGTTACTTCTCTGATATAAAATTCTAACATATTTATTTGCAAAATAACAGGAATAATTATATAATTATCCAAGATGAAAGGAAACTAAAAATGTTAAAGGACAAAAAGTATTTTTTATTTGACATAGATGGGACGATTGCCATTGACGATACCCTGTATGAAGGCAGCAGAAAGCTGCTTGCGTATATTGATTCTATAGGCGGACGTTCCTTTTATATCACCAATAATTCTACGAAAAGCCGGAAGGATTATGTAAAAAAATTTGAAAAATGGGGAATTTATACACAGGAGGAGCAGTTTATGACCGCCTCCTATGTGGCCTGCCGTTACCTGAAAAAGCATTACGGCGATAGAAGGCTGTTTGTGATCGGTACGCCCTCCTTTGAGGAGGAGTTAAGGGAATATGGGCTTAAGGTTACCAGGAAGGTTCAAAGGGATACGGCCTGTGTGGTGGCAGGCTTTGACCGTACGCTTACCTATGAAAAGATAGAGGCAGCCTGTGAGCTTTTATTCTGTCCGGAGATAGATTTTGTGGCGACTAACCCGGATCTGCGCTGTCCGGTTTCCTTTGGCTTTATACCGGACTGCGGCGGAATCTGCGGGATGCTTAAGGCGGCGGCTGACCGTACTCCTTATTATGTGGGAAAGCCAAACGCTAAGATTGTGCGTCTTTGTATGGAACAGGTAAATGCGCGTACGGACGAGGTACTTGTTGTGGGAGACAGGCTGTACACAGATATTGCCTGCGGAATCAATGCGGGAGTGGAGACAGCTCTTGTATATACCGGGGAGGCGAAGCCGGAGGATATAAAGAATACGGAATATATGCCGGATTATACGTATCAGAATATTTTAGAGCTGTATGAAGATTTTGTAAGAGAAAGGAAGGCAGTAAATGAGGAAGAAAAATAGCAGAAGACTGCCGGTTTTTATGCTTGCCGCGGAATTTCTGATTCTTGCCTTAGAGACGGCGAGGGAGCTTACAGGCTTTGTTGTAACCAGATATCGGATTTCCGGGGGGAAATGGGACAAGGGAAAAGGAAAATGCCGTATTGTATTTTTAAGTGATCTTCATAACCGTGTGTACGGGAAAAACAATGACAGGCTGTTTAAAGACATTGAGAGGCAGAAGCCGGATGTTATACTGGCAGGCGGGGACATGCTGGTGGGAAAGAACGGATATGATTACCGGACTGCGGCAGAATTTATGAAAAGACTTCCTCTTATCTGTCCGGTTTATTATGCGAACGGAAATCATGAACAGCGCATGAAGGAGCATCCGAAGGCATACGATCAGTCCTACAGGGAGTACAAGAAGGAGCTTGTGGAGGCGGGAGTTCATTTTCTGGAAAATGAGTCCGCCAGGTTTTTGTGCAAGGGCGTCCCGGTTAGGGTGACGGGCCTTGAAATTCCGGGGAAGGGCTATGCGAAGGTAAAAAGAAAGGAGCCGGATCTTAGGACTTTAAAGTCCTGTATCGGGGAATGTGACCGGAAAAGCCTACAGATCCTTCTGGCCCACAATCCCTCTTATATGAATACCTATCTAAAATGGGGGGCGGATCTGGTGCTGTCAGGGCATTTTCACGGAGGAGTCATAGGCATTCCGGGCTTTAGGGGGATGATTTCTCCCGCTTTGAAGCTGTTTCCCGAATATTCGGGAGGATTTTATAAGAGAGGGAAGCAGGCAGCTGTGGTAAGCCGGGGGATCGGGAACCATACGATTCCCATCCGGCTGTTTAATGCAGCAGAAATTATTGTACTGGAATTCTAAAATTTAGTTGTGGAACGGATAAAAATCTTGTATAATATATAAATTGCGACTTAGATATTACTGTTCACACGGCACCGTGCACAGTAACACTTAGACAGACGGAGGACACATATGGGAATTCCGGTAAAACTGCAGGTGTTTGAAGGCCCGCTTGATCTGCTTTTGCATCTGATAGATAAAAATAAAATTGATATTTACGATATTCCTATCGTAGAGATTACGAATCAGTATATGGAATATATCCGGGAGATGGAAAAAGAGGATTTAAATGTCATGAGTGAATTTCTTGTTATGGCAGCAACTCTTCTGAATATCAAATGCAGGATGCTTCTTCCAAAGGAAGTCAATGAAGAAGGCGAGGAGGAGGATCCGAGGCAGGAGCTGGTTGAACAGCTTCTGGAATATAAGATGTATAAACATATGTCCTATGAGCTTAAGGACCGCCAGATAGAAGGGGAGCGTTCTTTATACAAGGCACCTACGATCCCCGAGGAGGTCCTTTCCTATGTGCAGCCGGTTGATTTGGACGAGCTTTTGGGAGATCTTACCCTGGCGAAGCTGAATCATGTTTTTAGGGATGTTATGAGGCGGCAGGCTGATAAGATAGATCCTGTGCGCAGCAAGTTCGGAAGGCTTGAGAAGGAGGAGGTCACACTTCCTGAGAAGCTTTTATATGTTATGGAGTTTGCAAAAGAACACAAGAGTTTCCTTTTTGGGGAGCTTTTAGAAAGGCAGAGCTCAAGGGTACAGATTGTAGTAACATTTCTGGCAGTTCTGCAGCTTATGAAAGAGGGCGTTATCTCTATTTTACAGGAGCAGCCCTTTGATGACATTCTAATCACGTCAACATTATAGATTTGAGCAGTTACTGTAAACGAAGGGAACAGTAACCACAGAGTGGGAAAGGTAATATGGAGCAAGTGGAGATTAATAAATTAGAAAGCATCATAGAAGCAATCCTGTTTACGATGGGGGAATCCGTTGAGCTTGGAAAGATTGCCGCCGCTATTGAGCATGACGAGGCAACTACAAGAAAGCTGATTCATCAGATGCAGGATAAATACAGGGCGCAGGACAGGGGAATACATATCATCGAGCTTGAGGACTCCTTTCAGATGTGTACAAAGGCGGAAATGTACGAATACCTGATCCGCGTTGCAAAGCAGCCAAGGAAATATGTGCTTACGGATGTACTTTTGGAGACGCTTTCCATTATTGCATACAAGCAGCCGGTGACAAAGCTGGAAATCGAAAAAATCCGCGGCGTAAAATCAGATCACGCGGTAAATAAGCTGGTGGAGTATAATCTTGCGTGTGAGGTGGGAAGGCTTGACGCGCCGGGAAAGCCTATACAGTTCGGAACAACAGAGGAATTCTTAAGAAGGTTCAGTATCCATTCTTTGGACGAGCTTCCCAGTATGAATCCCGAACAGGTGGAGAGTTTCAAGGCGGAGGCCGAGGAGGAAATCCAGCTAAGACTTAACGTATAAATAGGTCGGATGCATCATACATTGCTAGTAATACGGTAATGTAGGTGCGTGAAATGAAAAGAAGATGGATCAGTATAATCAGCCTGGTGTGTGTCCTGTCTGTGTGCCTGTGCAGCGGTACAGTAAAGGCACAGGAGACGGTGGACGAACCGGCCGGGCTTTACGCCCAGTCGGCAGTGCTTATGGATGCGGACAGCGGGCGTATTTTATATGGAAAGGAAGAAGATACAAGACGCCCCATGGCCAGTACGACCAAGATCATGACCTGTATTCTGGTTCTTGAGCATATGGAAGAGGGGCAGACGGCAGAGGCTTCCGCCCATGCGGCGGGTCAGCCAGAGGTGCATTTAGGCGTGAGGGAGGGGGAGCAGTATTATCTAAGAGATATCCTTTATTCCCTGATGCTTGAGTCCCATAACGACAGTGCAGTGATTGCGGCGGAGGGTATTGCCGGGTCTGTGGAGAAGTTTGCTGTTATGATGAATGAAAAGGCGGCAGAGCTTGGGTGTGAGGACACTCATTTTGTCACCCCAAACGGGCTTGACGGGGAGGATGAGGGGGGAGTCCATTCTACAACCGCGGCAGATCTTGCCAGAATTATGAAATACTGTATTATGGATTCACCTAAAAAGGAAGAATTTCTGGAGATTACAAGAACAGGAAGCTGGCAGTTTACAGATCTTAACAGAACCCGCTCCTTTTCCTGTAATAATCATAATGCCTTTTTAGGCATGATGGAGGGAGCGCTGTCCGGGAAAACCGGGTTTACCGCAGACGCGGGATACTGCTATGTGGGAGCCCTTAGAAGAGACGGGAAAACCTTTATAGTTGCCCTTCTTGCCTGCGGCTGGCCCAATAACAAAACCTATAAGTGGAAGGACACCCGCGCGCTTATGGAGTACGGGCTTTCGAATTATGAGTACCGGAATGTGTGGGAAGAGGTAAAGCCAGAGGAGCTTCCAGTTAAAGGCGGGATCTCTGACACGGATATCTATGCGGGAAACGGGATGGTTCCGGTAGGCCTTGGGGAATCGGCGGATTTGGACGGCGTAAAGAGCGGGGAGCTTATGGTGCTGCTTCGCTCTGACGAGACGGTAGAAACGGCCCGTGAGCTTACAGACGGCTTTACTGCTCCGGTGAAGAAGGGGAGTCATGCAGGAAAGGTGACGTATATATTGGATGGGAAGGAGATCGCTTCTTACGAGCTTGTTACACTTAAGAGAGTAGAGGAGAGGGATTTCTGGTGGTGTTTTCAGAAGATTTTAAAGCAGGTCTGCTGCTGAAATATAAGGGTTACTGTGAACAAAGTAACGTGACGAGGAGCAAAAGATGGTAATTATTGTATGTCTGGATGAGAAGGGCGGCATGCTGTTTGGCGGAAGGCGCCTAAGCAGGGATAAGGCTGTGACTGAAAGGGTCCGTCAGATATGTAAGGGAAAGCGTCTGTGGATGAATTCCTATTCCTATAAGCTTTATGGAGAATTAGAAGGTGTGGAAACACTTGAAGACGAACATTTTCTTTTTAAAGCGGGGAAGGGAGAAATATGCCTTGACGAAGCAGAGGCTTTAAAGCCTGTTGAAGACAAGATTGAGGAAATTATTATTTTTTGGTGGAACCGGAAATATCCCGCGGATATGCGGTTTGATTTGGAGCTTGAGAAATGGGAAAGGATGTCCTCGTCAGAATTTCCGGGCATGTCCCATGAAAGAATAACAGAAGAGACCTATAGAAGAAAGGGGGCGCTGCTATGAAACGCAGAGGAAGCTTTGCAGCCTTATGGCTCCTTTTAGGAAGCCTGCTATGCAGTGTCTGTACGGCAGGCTGCGAAGCAGAAGGGCGATCCCGGATGGAGGAGCAGGAGATAGCCACAGAGGAATCCTTTTCTATTGACAGCATACCAGAATACAGCACAGAGCCTTATGTTGTAATCGATGGAAACGAGCCGGATTTTGATGCGGAGGAGCTTACAGAGGAATCCTTTGAAAGCTACAGTGAGCTGGACGCCTTAGGAAGATGCCAGGAGGCATACGCCAATATCGGACAGGATCTGATGCCCACAGAGGAGCGGGGCAGCATCGGAAGGGTGAAGCCTACGGGATGGCAGACTGTCAAATATGACAATGTAGACGGAAAATATCTGTATAACCGCTGCCATCTGATTGGCTACCAGTTAACTGCGGAAAATGCGAATGAAAGAAATCTTATCACCGGAACCCGGTATATGAACGTGGAGGGAATGCTGCCCTTTGAAAACATGGTGGCAGACTATATAAAAGAGACGGGCTTTCATGTTCTTTACAGAGTAACTCCGGTATTTAAGGGAGAAAATCTGCTGGCAGAGGGTGTAAGGATGGAGGCATATTCCGTGGAGGATGAAGGAGAGGGCATCTGCTTTCATGTCTTTGTCTATAATGTGCAGCCGGGAATCGAGATTGATTATGCCACTGGAGACAGTCGTCTAAAGGACAAAGGAGAAACGAGCCCGGGGAAGGAGCAAGTGGAAATCAGGGGGAATTCCCGCTCAAAAATCTACCACTGTCCCGGCCAGGCGGCATATGAAGAGATGGCGGATTCAAAAAATCTGGTGATATTTCATTCCGAGCAGGAGGCCGAGGAGGCGGGATACCGGAAAGCGAAGAGATGACAGGATTAGTAAAGAATAAAACCTATTGACGAACCAATACCCTCATGTTAAAGTAATTTTGTTGAGGGTACTATTTTTTCATTATTTTGCTATTGACAATTTGTCGCAAATAGAATACTATAATAACAGAAAACGAACATTAGTTCGCGATAAAAGAGGAGAATTAATTATGGCAGGTAATGAAGATAAGAAAAAAGCGTTAGACGCTGCGATAGCGAAATTAGAGAAAGACTTTGGTAAGGGAACTGTGATGAAGCTGGGCGACCCGGCTGCACAGGTGGCTGTGGAGACGATTCCAACGGGCTCCTTAAGTCTTGATATTGCACTCGGGTTAGGCGGAGTTCCGAGAGGACGTATCGTGGAGGTCTACGGGCCGGAATCGAGCGGTAAGACGACGGTTGCGCTGCATATGATTTCGGAGGTTCAGAAAAGAGGCGGCATTGCGGGATTTATTGATGCGGAGCATGCGCTGGATCCGGTATATGCGAAGAACATCGGAGTGGATATTGACGAGCTCTACATCTCCCAGCCAGACAGCGGAGACCAGGCGCTGGAGATTGCGGAGACGATGGTCCGCTCAGGTGCCATGGACATTGTTGTTATTGACTCTGTGGCAGCCCTTGTGCCCCGCCAGGAGATTGAAGGAGATATGGGAGATTCCCATGTGGGACTTCAGGCCAGGCTTATGTCACAGGCACTTAGGAAGCTTACGCCGGTTATCAGCAAGTCCAACTGTGTTGTAATATTTATTAACCAGCTCCGTGAGAAGGTGGGCGTGATGTTCGGTAATCCGGAGACGACCACAGGAGGACGGGCTCTTAAGTTCTATGCGTCTATCCGTATGGATGTAAGAAGGATTGAGACTCTTAAGCAGAGCGGAGAGATGATTGGAAACAGAACCCGTGTCAAGGTGGTTAAGAATAAGATTGCGCCGCCCTTTAAGGAAGCGGAATTCGACATTATGTTTGGGAAGGGTATATCAAAGGAAGGAGATATTCTTGATCTTGCAGTGAATTTAGGTCTGGTGAATAAGAGCGGGGCATGGTTTTCCTACAATGGCGATAAGATCGGACAGGGGAGGGAAAACGCGAAGATTTATCTCACCGAGCATGCAGAGGTAATGGAAACCCTGGATGCGAAGATCCGTGAGCACTATAATTTTGACGGCCAGGCATCAGAAAAGGAAGCAGAGCCGCAGAAGCCGGAAAAGCCTGCAAAAAAGGCGAAGAAGGATGAAAAGGCGCAGGATGATAAGACGGACGGGAAAGCAGAGGAGTAACAGATGATTGTCACAGGGACAGAAGCAGTGACAAAGACAAAGTATAAGGTGTACATAGACGGACAGTTCGCTTTTGTATTATACAAGGGCGAACTGTCCCGCTATCAGGTGCAGGAAGGCCGGGAGATTACGAAGGAGACCTGTGACAGGATCCGGGGGGAAGTACTTGTGAAGCGTGCGAAGCTTCGGGCTATGCACCTTTTAAATGCCATGGGGCGTACCGAGTCGCAGCTTCGGGAAAAATTAACGCAGGGCGGATATCCGGAGGATGTTGTGGATGAGGCGCTTTCCTATGTAAAGTCCTTTGGCTATGTAGATGATGTAAACTATGCCAGGAGCTTTACTGACAGCCGTAAGGATAAGAAGAGCAGAAGAGAGATCGAGATGCTCTTAAAGGGGAAGGGGATTTCCGGGGAGGATATCGAAAAGGCGATGGAGGAGTGTTACGGGGAGGATACGGCCATGCAGGCTGTCAGGAAGCTTATGAAAAAGCGCCGTTACATTCCGGGTGAGTCTTCTTATGAGGAAAAGCAGAGGTTTATGGCGTATGTCATGCGAAAAGGGTTTTCCTATGATGATGTGTGCCGGGCGTTAGAAGAAGATAGTGAAGATGGCGCTTGACATCTGCTGGAAAAAAGTATAAAATTGAAGTGTTGTATTTGTACAATGAAAACTAAATAAGGAGGTGCTCCTGTGCCGAATGGAATATTTTTTGCTGTAGCAGCTGTGCTTATCATCGCAGCGGCAGTCATCAGTCATTTTGTCACAGTCTCCAATCTTAAAAAGAATGCAGAAAGCAAGATTGGAAATGCGGAAAGCAAGGCAAGGGAAATAATTGATGACGCGGTAAAAACAGCCGAGGCTAAGAAAAAGGAGTCTCTCTTGGAAATTAAAGAAGAGTCTATCAAGAATAAGAACGAGCTTGAGAAGGAGACGAAGGAACGCAGAACAGAGCTACAGAGATATGAGAAGCGTGTACTTTCCAAGGAAGAGGCTTTAGAAAAGCGGGCGGATGCGATTGAGAAGCGTGAGGCAGGATATGCAGCAAAGGAAGAACATTTACGACAGCGCGAAGTGAAAGTGGACGAGCTGAGTAAGCAGAGGGTACAGGAACTAGAAAGAATCTCAGGACTTACCTCCGAACAGGCAAAAGAATATTTGTTAAAAACTGTTGAAGATGATGTTAAGCACGATACCGCCAAGATGGTAAAAGAGCTGGAGATGCAGGCGAAGGAAGAAGCGGACAAAAAGGCAAGGGAATACGTTGTCACCGCAATCCAGCGCTGCGCGGCGGACCATGTGGCGGAAACTACAATTTCGGTTGTACAGCTTCCAAGCGATGAGATGAAAGGAAGGATTATCGGAAGAGAGGGGCGCAATATCCGTACCTTGGAGACAATGACAGGCGTTGAGCTTATTATTGACGATACTCCGGAGGCCGTTGTCTTATCAGGCTTTGATCCTATAAGAAGAGAGGTCGCAAGAATCGCGCTGGAGAAATTAATTGTGGATGGACGCATCCATCCGGCAAGAATTGAGGAGATGGTTGAAAAGGCGCAGAAAGAAGTAGATGCGATGATACGTGAGGAAGGAGAAGCGGCGGCACTTGAGGTAGGTGTCCATGGAATCCATCCGGAGCTTATTAAGCTTTTGGGAAGGATGAAGTTTCGGACAAGCTACGGACAGAATGCACTGAAACATTCGGTTGAGGTTGCCCAGTTAGCCGGACTTCTGGCCGGTGAGATCGGACTCGATGTCAGAGTAGCAAAGAGGGCCGGACTTTTACACGATATCGGAAAATCTATTGACCATGATGTGGAAGGGTCACATATTCAGATTGGCGTTGATCTTTGCCGAAAATACAAAGAATCAGCGACAGTTGTTAATGCGGTTGAGGCTCATCATGGAGATGTGGAACCGGAAACTCTGATTGCATGTGTCGTACAGGCTGCAGATACGATTTCCGCGGCTCGTCCGGGTGCGAGAAGAGAAACATTAGAAACATACACAAACAGGTTAAAACAATTAGAAGAAATCACCAATCAGTTTAAAGGTGTGGAGAAATCTTTTGCAATTCAGGCAGGTAGAGAGATTCGTGTTATGGTAGTTCCAGAGCAGGTA
>CATBDC010000038.1 GCA_949502235.1 uncultured Lachnospiraceae bacterium
CTTATGCAGAAATTTTGCCATTTTGCGTCAAAAAATATTTATAAGTGGCCTAAATCGATGACAGAGGAAATCCGTCGCCTGATCCATCCGGAAGAGACAAAGGAAGAGGGGCCTTGCTGGCCGGAAATACTGGCGTCAGCCTACGCGTCTTTGGGCGACAGCTATGCGGAGGTGCTAAGGAAGGTACAGGAATGTACGGAGGAATCCTATAAAGAGGTGTTTATTGTCGGCGGCGGGGCAAAAAATGCACATATTAACCAGCGCTGTGCCAACAAAATAAAAATGCCTGTGGCGACATGTGATATGGAATGTTCTTCCGTAGGAAATGCGGTTGTTCAGATTGCGTATTTCCATCCGGAATATTCTTATGACCGCTTAAGAGAGATTATTACAGATTCCCTGCAGGTAAAAACCTATTACCCGCAGAACATTTAAACAATTGCGAGAGCATGAAATGCGGAGCAATCCGCGGCATCACAGGGGCAAAAACCTTTTGCCCCCAACATTATAAAATGGCAAAAGGAGAAAAGAATAGTATGGATTATAAAAAATATCTTGTTGAATGTGGAAAAAGAATGATAAATTCAGGGCTTACAGTGGAAACATGGGGAAATATCAGTGTGCGCGACCCGGAGACTGGTCTCATTTATTTAACCCCGTCAGGCATGCAGTATGATATAATTGAGCCAGATGATATAATTGTCATGGACAAAGAGCTTCATACTGTAGAAGGAAACAGAAGGCCTACAATTGAATATGGGATGCATGTAGGTATTATGAACAAAAGGTCGGACGTGAATGCAGTTATACATACACATCCCATTGACTCGCAGGTATTTGCATGCCTTCACAGGGATATTCCCCCAGTGATTGATGAGGCGGCACAGCTTCTTGGGGGTACAGTAAGATGCGCAAAGTATGCGCTGCCTGGAACAGATGAGCTGGCTGACAATGTAATCGAGGCACTGGGAGACGGTGCGGCCTGCCTGATGGCAAATCATGGGGCCGTATGTGCAGGAAAGGATATGGATACTGCATTTAAGGTATGCACCGTATTGGAAATGACAGCAAAGATATATCATAAGGCGCTTCTTATTGGTGAGCCAAAGGAGATTGACCAGGACAAGGTATTATTTATGAAGGACTTCGCAGCGAATCATTATGGTCAGGGGAAATAAAGGCGCCGGATATCTTATAAAGGATGAATGGAGAGCCTGCCTATATGAAAGAGATGAAAGAACTTCCTTACACCAGACAGCAGAAAATTTTGGAACAGCTTAATAGAAATGACTGTGTAAAAATCGAGCAGCTTGCGAAGGATTTTAATGTTTCCAACATGACAATATACCGGGATATCCTTCAGCTGGAAAAATCCGGCGATGCCCTTAGAGTATACGGCGGCGTAAAAGCGGCAAACAAGGCGGCCCCGGGCACAGACGGAGAAACCAGGGTGCCGCATAACACAATTCCATCTGTGCTGAAGCCCTACTGTGATTCCACGATAGAGGAACGGTTTCACCGGCAGATGGAAGAAAAGCGGGCAATAGCAAAAGTGGCGGCCAGCTACGTAAAGGACGGAGATGTGATTGCCATTGATCCCAGCACCACCACGCTCCATATGTGCTCTTATCTGCTAAACCGGAAAATTACAGTCGTTACTACCAGCATGAGTGTTGCGCTTCAGCTTACATCGTCCAAATTTATAGATGTGATTCTGTGCGGGGGAGTAGTAAGAAAAAGCGCCCTTTCTATCGTTGGCTCCCTTCTTCCAAGCGTTTTAAAGCAGATCAGGATAAATAAATGCTTTTTATCCTCTCACGGCTTTACCTTTGAGCACGGACTTACGGACATGACAATGGAGGAATGTGACGCGAAAAAGCAGCTTCTTAACCGATCCAATGAGGTATATGTCCTGATTGACCATACGAAGATCAATCAGTATTCTTCCTTTGTCGTGTGCGATGTGGAGGATATGACCCGGATTATTACAGACTCCGCCACACAGAAAATCAAGGAGAAGAAGGAAATTATGCAGAAATGCATAGAGGCAGGATGCAAGGTGACCTATGCCAAAGACAGGATGGGGACAGGGTAAACCGAATCTGGGACGGGGTAAAATGAATTTTACCCCGTCCCAGACTCAGTTTACCCTGTCCCCATGTTATGGAATTTTAATGAACATCATATTTTTTGGATATACTATCTTTATTTATGAAGGATGGAGGAACTAAAAATATGTCAAATCATTTAAAATATGAAAAATCACCGTATCTGCTTCAGCACAAGGAAAATCCTGTCAACTGGTATCCATGGTGCGCCGAGGCTTTTAAGAGGGCACAGAAGGAGGATAAGCCCATTTTCCTAAGTATTGGTTATTCCACCTGCCACTGGTGCCATGTCATGGCCCATGAATCCTTTGAGGATGAGGAGACAGCAGAGATTCTCAATAAAAGCTATATCTGCATTAAGGTGGACCGGGAGGAGCGCCCGGACATTGATGCAGTATACATGTCAGTCTGCCAGCTGATGACAGGCTCCGGGGGATGGCCCCTTACGGTTATCATGACCCCGCAGCAGAAGCCCTTTTTTGCCGGAACCTATTTCCCGAAGAGGAGGAGATACGGGCAGGAAGGGCTTATAGAGATTTTGGAGAGGATAAAAGAGCTGTGGGAAAACCAGAGAGAACGATTGTTAGATGCAGGAGAGGAGATTGCAGAGGCAGTCACACAGGATAATTCTGGCTTTTCCTGTGAGAAAGACATGTTAGACCCAGAGCTTCTCCATGAAACATTTCACCAGCTTAGCAGGCAGTTTGACAGGGAATGGGGAGGCTTTGGAAGGGCTCCCAAATTTCCCATGCCTCATCAGCTGTTGTTTCTTATGCGTTATTCTTTTTCAGAGGCAGTGCCGCGGGCCCTTGAAATGGCAGAGAAAACCCTGGATTCCATGGCCCGGGGCGGGATCTATGACCATATCGGCGGCGGATTTTCCCGCTATTCCACAGATGAAAGGTGGCTTGTACCACATTTTGAGAAAATGCTGTATGACAATGCACTTTTGATTCTTGCTTATTTAAATGCCTTTCAGGCTGCCCGGAACAGGGAATACGCAGAGATTGCAAAGAACACGGCAGATTATATTTTAAGAGAGCTTCGGGATGAAAGGGGTGGATTTTACTGCGGGCAGGATGCAGACAGCAATGGTGTGGAGGGGAAATATTATGTATTCACGCCGGAAGAGATAAAGCAGGTTCTGGGAGAAAAAGACGGAACAGAATTTTGTGTTTTATATGGAATCACCAGGGAAGGGAATTTTGAGAGAAAAAATATACCAAACCGGATCGGACATACAAAGATACAGGAGTGGAGTCCGGAAGATATGCGTATCCAGAAGCTTTACAGATATCGCCTGGAGCGTACCAGGCTTCATAAGGATACAAAAATCCTGCTGTCCTGGAACGCATGGACTGTGATTGCGCTTTTGTGGACTGGGCAGCTTCTCGGGGACAGAAGATATGTGTCAGCTGCCATTAAGGCGGAGCAGTTTCTCCGGAACTATATGACAGATGAGAAGGGCCGTCTGTATCTTAGGTACTGTGACGGAGAGGCGGCCCATGCGGGACAGCTTTCCGATTATGCGGTTTATGCACTGGCTCTGCTTGAGCTGTACAGGGGCACCTTTAAAGTAGAATATTTAAAAGAGGCGATCCTTCGGGCGGGACAGATGCAGGAATATTTTGAGGACAAAGAAAGCGGAGGGTATTTCATTACCGCTTCTGACGCAGAGGCTCTTCTTACGAGGCCGAAGGAGGTGTATGACGGCGCAATTCCGTCAGGCAATTCCGTGGCTTTGGCGGTGCTCTGCAAGGTCGCGGCTCTAACCGGGGAGAAAAAATGGCAGGAGGCAGCGGACAGGCAGATAAGTTTCCTGGCAAATGCGGCCCGGGAGTATCCGTCCGGGCACTGTTTTTCACTGTTTACCTTTGCAGGCGTTCTGTATCCCCATAAAGAGCTTATTTGCGCCGTAAGAGACGGATTGCCGGGGGAGCTTGCGCAGTATTTAAGAAAAACGCTGGTCTATGGACTGAATGTGCTGGTAAAGACCGCAGATAATGAAAAAGAGCTTGCCAAATGCGCGCCTTATACAAAAGAATATCCGGTTCCGGAGAGCGGGGCGGTATATTATCTTTGTAAAAATGGGGCCTGTATGGCGCCGGTGACGGAGTTTGGGGAATTGGAATTATAAGTCGGATGCCGTTACTGTTCACAGGTCTGCGCATTTACTGCGCAGACTGTAAGAAAGTGATTCAGGTGTGAGCAAATCCCATTGCCGAAGGCAATTCTAAATGGATTTGCGAAGGTTACTGTGAACGGGAGTGAACAGTAACAAAGTAACAATTATAAAAAGGGGAGGGTTGGACATTTGTGCCATTTGGCTTTATAATATTTTATAAAGATGTGGTGGAGGAAGCAGCCCATATGAGAAAAAAATTCAATGTTACAGGCCTGTGTATACCAGACAGGCATTATATGGTGGATACTACGGATATGATTGACCAGATCATCAGTGAGTACGTGGAACAGGGAGAATATTTTACAATCAACCGCGCCCGTCAGTTTGGGAAAACAACGACACTGGAGCTTCTATACCAGAAGCTTAAGAGAAAATACATTGTGATTGATATAAGCTTTGAGGCTGCGGATGAATATTTCCAGTCCCTGGGGTCATTTGCCAGGGGAATCATCATGGATATATCAGAGCGTCTGGAAGACCAGGGAGTGCCGGAGGCTCTGCGTAAAGAGTGGGGAGAGCCAGTTTCAGAAGAATTTCCGTTAAGGGATTTTGGGAAAAAGATTACGGCTCTTTGCAGCAAAAGCGGCAGAGAAGTGATTTTGACAGTTGATGAAGTGGATAAAAATGCGGATAATCAAATTTTCCTGTCATTTTTAGGCCTGTTAAGAGAGAAATATTTGAAACAGAAAAGCGGGAGAGATCATACTTTTAAGTCGGTAATTCTGGCAGGCGTATATGATATTAAAAATCTGAAATTAAAACTGAAACCAGGCTGTATAATTATTATCTGACAAAGGACATGTTAGAAAGCAGCACCTATGCAGCATCCATGCAGATAAAAAATCAATTTGTCCATGGAAATGTCCTGGATATGGAACTGGTTCTACGGAAATTTGTAGAACATTTTACAGATATTTATGCAGACAGCAGTGACAAATTTATAGAGGAAAATGGACGCCGTCTGTTTCTTTTGTATTTAAAGCCGGTTATTAACGGAATTGGAAATTTTTATATAGAATCCAGAACAAGAAGCATGGGGCGTACAGATGTCATCGTGGATTATCTGGGGCAGCAGTATGTGATAGAAATGAAAATCTACCATGGCAGCGAATACAACCAGCGCGGTGAAAGCCAGCTTATAGGGTATCTGGACGACTATTACCTTCAAAAAGGATATATGCTAAGCTTCAATTTTAATAAAAAGAAACAAGCCGGAGTCCGAGAGGTTATACTGGGAGATAAGATATTGATCGAAGCAATTGTATAAGAAGGTTATAAAAATATGGTGGAGGAAGCAGCCCGTATGAGAAAAAAATTCAATGTTACAGGCCTGTGTATACCGGACAGGCATTATATGGCAGACATATCAAAAAGCCTGGAAGAGATGAAGAGATATGTCGATGAAGGTGATTATTTTACTGTTAACCGTGCCAGGCAGTATGGTAAGACGACGATGCTGAATGCACTGAAAAGAAGGATAGAGGATGAATATACGGTTTTTCTGATAAGCTTTGAGGGAATGGAAGAAGAGGTTTTTGCAGACACAGGTTCATTCTGTTTACGTCTGGTAGGGCTGCTCTATGACACAGTGGAGTTTAAAGAAGTGGCCGGAATACCGGAAGACATCAGGGAAGAAATGTGCCGGATAAGCAGCGGAAATTCTGGGAAGATGAATTTTCGTCTGCTGACAAATCTTCTGCTGCGAATATGCCAGCGGGCAGACAGACCTGTGGTACTCATGATCGATGAGGTGGATCAGTCTGGAAATTACCAGGTATTTACAACATTTCTTGGCGTATTAAGAGATATGTATTTAAAAAGGGATACAAGACCGGCATTTCAGTCAGTAATTCTCGCAGGGGTATACGATATCAAAAACCTGAAAGAGAAAATCAGGCCACAGAAGGAAGGAGCTTCGGACAGCCCATGGAACATTGCGGCAGAATTTGAAGTGGATATGAGCCTTTCTGCAGAGAGCATTGCATATATGCTGCAAATGTATGAGGCCGACCATCATACGGGAATGGAAGTGGAGAGCATTGCCCAGATGATTTATGATTATACATCAGGATATCCGTTTCTTGTTTCAAAAATCTGTAAGATTGTAGATGAAGCGGTTGTGGGAAATGACCGTTCTCTGGGAAAAACCAATGCCTGGACAGCAGAGGGGCTGCAGGCAGCAATCCGCAAACTTTTGGCAGAAAGAAATACACTTTTTGAATCAATGTCGGGAAAGGTTGACAGCTTTCCTGAACTGGAACGCATGTTGTATACATTGTTATTTGTGGGAAAGGATATTCCGTATAATGCAGATAATCAGGCGATTACAACGGCATCAATGTTTGGGTTTGTGAAAAACAGAGACGGGAATGTAGTGTTAGCTAACAGAATATTTGAGATGCGCCTTTATAACAGATTTTTATCTGTGGAAGAAATGCGGGAAAGTGAGATATACAAGGCATCTCTTTGCGATAAAAACCAGTTTGTGATTGGCGGCCGTCTGAATATGCGGCTGGTACTGGAAAAATTTGTGCGGCATTTTAATGATTTATATGCAGGCAGCGAAGAGAAATTTATTGAAGAATCCGGAAGGAAACTATTCTTGCTCTATCTGCGTCCGATTATTAATGGAACCGGAAACTATTATATTGAGTCCCGCACAAGAAGTATGGGTCGTACAGATGTAATTGTAGATTACAGAGGAGAACGCTATATTACGGAAATGAAGATTTGGAGGGAAAAGGAATATAATAATCGAGGCGAAAAACAGATTGTCGGATATCTGGAAGATTATCACCAGAAGACGGGATATATGTTAAGCTTTTGCTTTAATAAAAATAAAAAGACTGGCGTACAGGAGATTGTAATAGGGGACAAGATGGTAATTGAAGCAATTGTATAAGGTTGAAATGGTATGATTCTCCTCAAAACGGGAAAGCTTAATACTGCTAACAGTGATAAAGACAGTGTACAGGAGAACAAATATATGAAAGCCTCTGATTGGAAAAAGGATTATGAAGAATTTGAAAAGGTAACCAGGCAGTTTTACGAGGGAGAAATATCCGTCCCGCAGTACAAAGGGCTTTCCGGTGCCTTTGGCAGCTATGCCCAGAGAGGCGGCAGGTCTCACATGCTAAGGCTTCGGTTTCCCGGCGGATGTGTGAATAAGGCCCAGCTTAAATTCATTGCAGACAGCATCGAAAAATATAAGATAGATAAGGTGCATTTCACTACATGCCAGACGGTGCAGCTTCATAATCTAAGCGCAGATGCAGTATGTGAACTTGCGGTGTCAGCCCTTGACTATGGAATTGTAACAAGAGGCGGAGGCGGCGATTTTCCCAGAAATGTGATGGCTTCTCCCTTATCCGGCGTGGAGCAGGGAGAATATTTTGATGTGATGCCCTATGCTAAGGCGGTGTCATCTTATTTGATGGAGCTTATTAAAACAGTAAAGCTTCCAAGAAAGCTTAAGGTATGCTTCTCTAATTCACCGAAGAATGAAACTCATGCTACCTTCCGGGATCTGGGCTTTATGGCGGGAAAGGACGGAACCTTCGATGTTTACAGCGCCGGAGGACTGGGAAATCATCCGAAGATGGGCGTTCTTGTGGCAGAAGGGGCAAAGGCTGGCCAGGTACTTTATTATGTCAAGGCCATGGTGAAAATGTTTGTTGCATATGGAAATTTTGAAAACCGGGCAAAGGCAAGAACACGCTACATGCAGGATGTGTTAGGGGAAAAATACAGGGACTGCTTTTTAGAAAAGCTTGAGGAGGCCCTTGAGGAGGAAGCTTTGACACTTCCGGATGCCGCCTATTTTGTTACAAAGGGAGGAGACGGAAGTACCACAGAACATGTCCGGGCCATACCCCAGAAGCAGGAAGGACTGTATGCAGTATCGTGGCACCCCGCCGGAGGCTGTCCGGCGCCGGAGAAATTCGGTGAGCTTTACCGCGCTATGAAGGATATGGAAGGAACAGAGCTTCGGATCGCGCCGGATGAGACAGTCTATGTCATTAACTGTACCGGAAAAGAGGCGAAGCGGATCTTAGACATTACCAGCGGTAGGGCGGAAAATGTATTTGAAGCATCCGTTGCCTGTATCGGGGCATCTATATGTCAGATCGGGCTGCGGGACTCCCAGAAGCTTTTAAAGGAGCTTCTTGAAGCATCAAAAGAGTGGAAGTTTAAGGACGGCGTGCTGCCCCAGATTCATATATCGGGCTGCCCGTCATCCTGCGGAACCCACCAGATAGGGAGAATCGGTTTCCGTGGCGGCGTGAAAAGAGCTGACGGAAAGCCGCAGCCTGCATTTATCCTTACAGTTAACGGGAATGAGGAAGAAGGAAAAGAACGCTTTGGGGAGCAGATAGGAGCCATTCTTGAGACAGATATTCCCGTATTTTTAAGAGAGCTGGGAGAAGAGATAGAAGAGGCAGGACTTACTTTTGAAGAGTGGTATGAAGGGCATGAAGAAAGATTCCGGGAGATAGCGGGGGCGTATGTCAGCTAGTTATTCACCGCTATTTCCGCAATGCTGCACTAGGGGATATACCAGAATTGGAAAATTGGGGACAGGGTAAATTGAATCTGGGACGGGGTATTTCTTAGAAATACCCCGTCCCCAACTTATATTACCGCATGAATTCATTGATTACGTGCAGTATCCCGTCCTCATCATTAGATTTTGTTATATAATCCGCATGCTCCTTCACCGCAGGCAGTGCATTTGCCATGGCAACGCCCAGGCCGGCGGTTTCGAGCATGGTCAGGTCGTTGTAGCTGTCGCCGCAGCATATCATCTGGTCTGCGTTCATTCCGATTGCAGTAAGAAGCTTAAGAAGGGAATGAGCCTTATCAATGCCGACCGGCATAATTTCCAGGAAAAAGGGATCGGAACAGTAAACGCTTAAGTAGGAACGGAAATAGGAGGACACTTCTTTTTTCAGGAGCTCTATCGTGTTTGCCTCTCCTGTAATAAGGAGCTTATTTCCGGGCTCGGTGACCTGTTCTGGGAAATCATCAACCTCTATGACAGGCATTTTTTCTACGAAGGACTCGATATCTGTATATTTGTTTGGCTTTATCCCTGAGAGCAGCGCTTCCTCCGTATAGGCCAGAATATCCACCCCGGAGTATTTTTTTGCAATATGGTAAAGAGGAGCCACGATATCATCAGGAAGGGGGCGGTTATAGATGACCCGGCCGTTCCGGCAGTCCATGACGCAGCCGCCGTTGAAGGATAGGATATATCCGCCGTATTCGGAAAGCCTAAGCTCATCCGCAAGGGGCGTAACGCCCACGGTGGGGCGGCCGCTTGCAAGGATTATCTTTTTGCCGTTTTTTTGAATGTCAATGAGTGCCTCCTTCGTAGGAGCTGATATTTCTTTTTTCGAGTTGGTCAGTGTACCGTCTAAATCCAGAGCAAGTATTTGATAGTTCACGCTATACTCCTTTCAGGTATTCCACAATTTCAGGAAAATTCATTCCATGGGAAGCCTTTACGAGGATATTATCTCCCTCCTTAAAAAGGCGGCCCGCCTGCGCGAAAAATTCGTCCTTTGTCCGGAACCAGACAGCCTGCGCGCCATTTTCCGCAGCTCCGCGCACCAGCTCCCTTGCAAGGGTTCCTATGCCGCACACAAGGTCGGTTCCGTGAAGGGCTGCGTATGCGCCGGTTTCATAATGGAGCTTTCCGGCATTTTCCCCCAGCTCATTCATGTCCCCGAGAACAGCTGCCTTACGTCCGATTGCCGTGCCAAGGACATCAATAGAAGCCTTTGTGGAAATGGGATTTGCATTATAGCAGTCATCTAAAATGACGTATTTATCTGTGGAAATAATGTTATTTCTTCCGGGGATCTGGGGCAGACCCTCGATACCGGCTTTAATTTCCTCCGGTGTAAGTCCCAGACGGTAACCCACAGCGGCGCCAGCTAACGCGTTAGATATCATATGAGGCCCCGGGAGCGGGACAATACAGCGGAAGCTTTCGCCAGAGGGAAGATGTATGATACAGGAGGTTCCCTTAAGCCCCAGGGACTCCATATCAGAGGCAAAGAACTGGCTGTTCTCCCCTGTCCCGAAAAATACAGGCTCCACGCCCTTTACAGGGCCGGTCTCACACAGGAGCTCATCGTCTCCATTTAGAATAATGGAGCCTCCCCGCTTCATATCCTGAATCATCTGTATCTTTTCCTGAAGAATACCTTCCTTAGTTTTGAAAAATTCCAGATGTGCCACGCCAATATTTGTAATCACACAGATATCAGGACTTGCAACTCCGGAAAGCCGCCGCATCTCTCCGAAATGGTTGACGCCCATCTCCAGGATGGCAACCTGCGTATCCTCCTTCATTGCAAAAATCGTGATGGGAAGTCCCCACTCGTTATTGAAGTTTCCAAGAGTTTTATGTACCTTATATTTTTGCGCCAGCACAGAGGCAATCATTTCCTTTGTGCTTGTTTTCCCCACACTGCCTGTAATGCCTACCACCTTAATATCAAAGGAATCACGGTACAGCTTTGCAATGTCAAGGAGGGCCTGGCCGGTTGACTCGACAAGAATATAGGGAAAATCAGTAACTCCCAGATCTTCATGTGAAACAACGCAAAGCGCTCCCTTTTCAATCGTATCAGGGATGAATTTGTGGGCATTTACATTTACACCGTCAATAGCAACAAAAAGGTAATCCTTCTCTACCTTGCGGCTGTCAATGACAACCCCTGCGGCTTCCCGTAAAAGCAGCTGGGAATCGCCGCAGAATGTACCGCGGCAGGCTTCTGTTATGTTCTTTAATGTGAGATTTTTCACAGGGTATTCCTCCTTTATGAATTCTCTGTTTCTTCTGGGGCATTTACATGATCCAGTAAAGCTTTTTTCACATCGTATAATTTCTGCGACAAGTCTATATATACCTTGTGGGGGTAAAAGAGACGCTTTGTTTCTTCCCATAACGTGTCCTTTTCACGCCTGCAGTACTCTGCGATTTCCATAACAGAGGGTGATTTATAGACACACTCGCCGTTTCTAAATACAGGAACAAGAATTTCACGCATAGTATAGGTTCCCCCGGCAAGCTTCGTTTTCTTCCATGTATCAACAGGATCGAAAAGAAGCAGGTCCTCACTTGTATCATAAACCTCGTCAGCAAAGCAGATAAGATCCGCACGCATTTTACCTGTTTCTTTATCATAGATACGGAAGATTGTCTTGTTTCCTGGATTTGTAATTTTTTCTGTATTTTCAGAGATCTTTATTTTCGGAACAAATTCCCCTTTACTGTTCTGGATAGCCGCCAGCTTGTAAACGCCGCCAAAGGACGGGCAGTCCTTAGAGGTAATCAGGTTAGTACCCACCCCCCAGGAATCAATAGCTGCCCCCTGGATCTTCAGATCATGAAGGAGGTACTCGTCCAAATCATTTGAAGCACAGATGCCTGCATCCGTAAATCCCGCTTCGTCAAGCATTTTCCGGGCCTGCTTGGACAGATAAGAAAGGTCGCCGCTGTCTAGGCGGATCCCATATCTTTTAAATGTCTTTCCGGCATCCTTAAATTCCTGAAATACCCGGATAGCATTGGGCACGCCGGATTTTAAGGTGTCATAGGTGTCCACAAGCAGGGTACAATTGTCAGGATATAATTCAGCGTAATATTTAAATGCCGTATATTCATCCGGAAAGCTCATAATCCAGCTGTGGGCATGTGTACCCATGACCGGAACATTGAAGACTTGTCCGGCAAGTACATTGGAGGTGCCCACGCATCCGCCGATCATGGCCGCCCTTGCCCCGTACAGCCCGGCGTCCGGCCCCTGTGCACGGCGCAGGCCGAATTCCATAATGCCGTCTCCCGCCGCCGCAAACACAATACGGGAGGTCTTGGTGGCAATCAGAGACTGATGATTAATAATATTAAGAATCGCCGTCTCCACGAGCTGCGCCTCCATAATAGGCGCTATAACCTTAAGAAGGGGCTCCTTTGGAAATACAACTGTTCCTTCGGGAATCGCATAGATGCTGCCGCTAAAATGAAAGCCGCTTAAATAATCCAGAAAGCTCTCGCTGAAAATGCCAAGGCTCCTCAAATAATCTACATCTTCATATGTGAAATTCAGATTCTTAATATACTCAATTACCTGTGCAAGTCCTGCGCACACGGAATAGCCGTTGTTACAGGGATTCTGTCGGAAAAAAACATCAAAAACAACAAGTTCATTTTGCTTCTGTTCATAATAGCCCTGCATCATAGTCAGCTCATACAGGTCTGTCAGTAGAGTTAAGTCCTGTTTATTCATTTTCTTTTGGCTCCTTATATTTATGATCGGCTTTATTATAGCATTACAGGAAGAAAAAGTAAAATAAAGACTGATATATTATGACTTATAGATAAAATCTATAATAAATCCTTACATATTAGAAAACTCTATTTGATGCCTGACCCTGCAGTTTATATAATAGAATCAGGAGGAAAACGATTATGTTTATTGATACGCACATGCATGAGATGACTTATTCAAAGGACAGCTTTTTAAGCCTTGACGTTATGGTACAGATCGGAAAACAGAAAGGCCTCGGGGGAATCTGCATTACGGACCATGACAGTATGGGCTTTAAGGATTATGCAGCAGAGTATACCAGAAGGACAGGCTTTCCGGTATTTGTAGGAATAGAGTTCTTTTCCCTTCAGGGAGATATTGTGGCGTTCGGGATAGAGGAGTACCCGAAGGAACGTGTACCGGCCCAGGAATTTATTGACCTCGTAAAGGCCCAGGGAGGAGTCTGCTTTGCGGCTCATCCCTTCCGCAATAACAACCGGGGGCTTGAAGAAAATTTACGTTTTGTAAAGGGGCTTGACGGCCTTGAGGTGTTCAATGGAAGCACATCTCCTGACGCTTGTGTGAGGGCGGCAGCTTATGCCAGAGAATTGAATCTTTTTACCTTAGGCTCCAGTGACTGCCATGTGCCGGAAAAGGTTGGAGTATGTGCTACATATTTTCCGGAAGAGGTAAGGACCATGGAGGAATTTCTGGCAGCTTTCAAAAAAGGAGAGATGAAGCCCGCATATTATGCTAACGGAGAGTACCGCATTGTATCTCCGTCAGACTATGACGCGGTGTACACACATGCCTGTCCGTTTACTGCCCGGCGCAGCTAAAAAATGTAAAAACCCCGTTTACCTTTTGCGGTGCCGGTGATAAAATGTATCTATATGTCGAAAGATGCGCTGCGAAGGCTGACGTGAGTTATATAAAAAAGAAAGGTGGAAGCATTTATGATTACAGTTAATGCGATGGGGGATAATTGTCCTATCCCGGTTATTAAAACCAAAAAGGCAATGCAGGCGCTTACAGGCCCGGAGACAATTGAGGTACTGGTAGACAACGAGATTGCGGTGCAGAATGTATCCAAGATGGCAGCAAGTACGGGAGGACAGGTCTCCTCAGAGAAGCTTGGCGATGCGGAATTTAAGATTACAATCGCTATGGAGGGAGCGCCGAAGTCAGAGGAAGGAGACGAGGAGGCGTCCTGCGCTCCGGATGCAAGGAGCAATACAGTGGTAGTTGTGCCGTCCGACCGTATGGGAAGCGGCAATGACGAATTAGGAAAGGTATTGATCAAAGGCTTTATTTTTGCAGTGACACAGCTTGATACACTGCCAAAGACCATGCTTTTCTATAACGGAGGCGCGACACTGACAACAGAAGGCTCCGATTCTCTGGAGGATCTGAAATCACTGGAGGCACAGGGCGTAGAGATTATGACCTGCGGCACATGCCTGGATTATTACGGGCTTAAGGATAAGCTGGCCGTAGGAACAGTTACCAATATGTACAGCATTGTAGAGACAATGGCAAAAGCAGGAAAGATTATAAAACCATAGAAACACCGAAAAAGCGATGAGTGAAGGAGGAAACAAGCCATGAAATCAGATGTCAGGCTTACAACATTAAGCAAAACCGCAGGGTGAGCGGCCAAAATAGGTCCCGAGACCCTTGCCCAGGTTCTGGGCAGGCTGCCCCAGTTTCATGATGACAATTTATTAGTAGGAATTGAGACATCAGATGATGCGGCTATATACAAGGTTACGGATGATATCGCCATGATTCAGACTGTTGACTTCTTCACACCTATTGTAGATGATCCTTATATGTTTGGACAGATTGCAGCTGCCAACTCCCTAAGCGATGTATGGGCCATGGGAGGTGAGCCGGCAGTGGCACTTAATATCGTTGGGTTTCCTAATTGTCTGGATCCGGCGATACTCGGCGACATCCTTGCGGGTGGCGCGGCGAAGGTGAAAGAAGCAGGAGCAGTACTGGTAGGCGGACATTCCGTGCAGGACGATGAACCGAAATACGGCCTGTGCGTGTCCGGCTTTGTACATCCTGATAAGATATTTAAAAATTACGGCTGCAGACCGGGAGACATTCTGGTACTCACGAAGCAGATCGGAAGCGGTGTTGTAAATACTGCCATCAAAGCGGAGATGGCAAGCCCTTCCGCTATCCGTGAGGCGCAGACCGTTATGGCGTCCCTCAATAAAAAAGGCAAGCAGGTGGTACAGACCTATGACGTGTCTGCGTGCACGGACGTTACAGGCTTCGGCCTTTTAGGGCACTGCGTGGAGATGGCGGGCGCCAGTGAGGTGACATTTGAGATAAATGTAAGGGATATCGCGTATTTTCAAGACGCGGCCGCATATGCTAAGATGGGCCTGGTTCCTGCGGGAGCTTATAAAAACCGGGGCTATTCTATAGAAAAAGTAGAGGTGGGAAATACACAGGAGCATTATCTCGACCTTCTCTACGATCCCCAGACTTCAGGAGGGCTTTTGATTAGCGTGGCGCCTGAGGATTTGGAAAATGTGCTTAGGGACTTCCGTGAGGCACATATGGATACCACAGTTTCTGTCATCGGGAGGGTGGCGGAAAAAAGTGACAAATTAATACGCCTGTTTTGATACCATATCAAACCGGCTGGAGCAAAATCAGAAGGGAATTATATTATGAACAAAAATATGTTGTACCGCAGCATACCAAAAGTGGACGCCCTGTTGGAGAACGAGGCGATACAGGCACTCATTGCCCGTTACAGCAGAGACACGGTGATGGAGTCTATTCATACGGAAATGGACAGACTGCGGGAATATATCGGACAGTGTGAGGATGAAGAGAAGGCAAAGCTTAAGACAGAGCTTCTGATTCCCCATATTGAGCGGACAGTAGAAGCTATGCATACGCCGAATATGCATAAGGTGATTAACGGGACTGGTACGATTCTCCATACGAATCTGGGGCGTGCCCCCATAAGCAGAGAGCATATGAAAAAAATCGCGGAGGTTGCCACCGGATATTCCAATCTCGAATATAATCTGGAGGCTGGAAAGCGCGGTGAAAGATATTCTCATTTTGAAAGGCTTTTGTGCAAGATCACAGGGGCAGAGGCCGCTATGGCAGTTAATAATAACGCGGCGGCAGTGATGCTGATTTTAAGCTCTCTGGCAAAGGGTGGCGAGGTAGTCGTGTCCCGGGGCGAGCTTGTGGAAATCGGCGGTAAGTTCCGGATTCCGGATGTGATGGAGCAGAGCGGGGCATATCTTGTGGAGGTGGGGACAACCAATAAGACCCATTACGATGACTATGTAAACGCAATTACAGAGGAGACAAAAGCCCTTCTTAAGGTGCATACCAGCAACTACCGGATTGTAGGGTTTACAGATACAGTGGGGATTGACGAGCTTATTCCCCTTGCAAAAGAGCATAACCTTCCTGTGATAGAGGATCTGGGAAGCGGGGTATTAATTGACTTAAGTAAATATGGCATCACATATGAGCCGACTGTTCAGGAGTCCATACGAAAGGGAGCAGATGTTGTGTGCTTTAGCGGAGACAAGCTTCTCGGCGGACCCCAGGCCGGAATCATTATCGGCAGAAAAAAATACATTGACATGATGAAGAAAAACCAGCTTACAAGAGCGCTTAGAATCGACAAGTTTACGGCTGCAGCGCTGGAGCTTGTCCTTCAGGAATATCTGTCGGAGGAAAAGGCAGTAAATAACCTGCCTGTGCTGCGCATGATAACAAGATCTTATGAGGAAGTGGAAAAGGAAGCGCGTGCCCTTGTGAGGATGCTTAGAAGGGCATCCCTTCCGGCAAAGACAGAAGTGTCAGGATGCGAGTCACAGATCGGAGGAGGGTCGCTCCCTCTTGAACGTATACCGAGCATGGCGGCAGCTATCCGGCCGGAGAAAATCAGTGTGACAGAGCTGGAGGAGCGTATGAGGCGGCTTCCTGTGCCTATCATACCAAGGACAGTAAATGACACTATAATTCTGGATGTGCGGACGATTGAAAAGCAGCTGTTTCCTGTGATCGTAAACCAGCTTAAGGAGTTTAAAGTACTGGAGGAAGTAAGTCTTATAGGAGCGGACAGGCTATGAAAAATATTATAATCGGTACAGCAGGACACATTGATCACGGAAAGACAACGCTTATTAAGGCGCTGACAGGACGGAACACAGACCGCTGGGAGGAGGAGCAGAGGCGGGGGATTACCATTGACTTAGGATTTACCTGGTTTGATCTCCCGGGCGGCGGCCGGGCAGGAATTATTGATGTTCCGGGTCATGAAAAATTTATTAATAATATGGTCGCAGGTGTTGTGGGGATGGATCTTGTGCTGCTGGTGATTGCGGCAGATGAAGGGATCATGCCCCAGACGAGAGAGCATATGGATATCCTCCATCTTTTAGGAATTGAGAAGAGCATTATCGTACTGAACAAATGTGATCTTGTAGACGAGGAGTGGCTGGAGCTTGTGGAGGAGGAGGTCCGGGAGGAGCTCCAGGGCACCTTCCTTGAGCATGCGCCTGTATTTAAGGTGTCAGCCGCCACAGGCCAGGGGCTTGACGAGCTGGTGAGTGTCATTGAGCATGTGACAAGCGATGAGGTTATATCAAAAGACACCCAGACGATTCCAAGACTTCCCATTGACCGTGCCTTCAGCCTGTCCGGCTTTGGAACTATTATTACAGGAACCCTTGTGTCAGGAACCATTACGAAGGAGGATACGCTGGAGATGTATCCTATCGGAAAGGAGTGTAAAATCCGGAGCATCCAGGTGCACGGCGAGGATAAAAAGGCCTGCTATGCAGGACAGCGTGTTGCTATCAACCTCTCCAATGTAAAAAAGAAGGAGATTAGGAGAGGCTGCGTACTGGCGCCGCCGGACAGTATGAAAAATACGGATCTTCTGGATGTAAAGCTTGATATGCTTGACTCCTCCATGCGTGTGCTGACGAATCATACAAGGCTTCATTTTTTTACCGGAACGAGCGAAATTTTGTGCCGGGCCGTGCTGCTTGATAAGGAGGAATTGGGTCCGGGGGAGAGCGGTTATGTACAGTTAAGGCTTGAGGAGAGCATTGCGGTGAGACGCGGCGATAAATTTGTGGTGCGGTTCTATTCACCTATGGAGACTATCGGCGGCGGAGTGATCTTAGAGCCGAATCCCACGGTAAAAAGACGTTTCCGGGAGGAAGCGATTGAGGAGCTTAAGAGGAAGGAATCCGGCTCCACGGCAGACATCATAGAGCTTCATATTAAGGAGCATGCGGACACCCTGATTACTCTGGCAGAGCTTGCAAGACTTACTGCGCTATCTATGGAGGAGGTTAAGGAGGATGTAAGACTGCTTCTTGAGGAAGGAAGGATCCGCACTTACGCTATGCGCAAAGAAACCTATGCGTGGCATACGGACAGTGAAAGAGACATGCTTCATACACTTACAGCTACTCTTAAGAAATACGAGGAAGCACATCCCTACCGTTATGGGATGAAAAAGGCAGAGGCACAGATGACTCACTTTAAGAAAATAAAGGCAAATGTGTTTGACAGAATTATAGAGGCCTTTGAGGAAACGGGGCAGGTGAAGCGCATCGATGAATTTTTATGCACACCAGAATATGAGGTGAGAAAGGATGGACTTTACACAAAAGTGTCAAAGAAGCTTCTTGACGCCTTTGAAAAAGCAGGGTATGACTTTGTCAGATATTCAGAGATAGATTTTGGAAATACTCCTGGTGATGCGGCAGACGACATCCTAAATATCCTGCTGGAGGAAAAGCAGATTGTGAAGGTGGCGGAGTATATGTATACAAAGAAGTCCTACATTGACGAGGCTGAGAGGATTATACGGGAAAAGCTTAAGGAAGAGCCTCTTATTACCATTGCGCAGGTCCGGGATATATTTAAAACAAGCAGAAAGAGTGCCAAACCGATACTGGAATACATGGACAGTATAAAAGTGACGAAAAAAACAGGAGCAGAAAGCGAAAGGGTGGCATACGAATGAATTTAAAACAACTGGAGGCATTTGTACAGGTAGCTGAAGGGGGAAGCTTTTCCAAAGCGGCAAAGGAGCTTTTCCTGACTCAGCCTACCATAAGTGCGCATGTATCTTCTCTGGAAAAAGAGCTGAATGTCAGATTGTTTATCCGGAATACAAAAGAGGTAAGCCTTTCCGAGGACGGCAGGGATCTGTATAAATTTGCAAGGCAGATGGTGGAGCTGGAGCACAAGATAGAAGAGCGCTTCGGGGGCAAGGAAGAGGAGGAAAAGCAGTGTATTACCATAGCGACCTCCACAATACCTGCCCAGTATCTTCTTCCAAGGATCCTTCTTAAATTCCGGGAAAGATATCCGGACGAGCAGCTTAAGATTGTAGAGACAGACAGCAGCGAGGTGATTACACAGATTATAGATCATGTGGTTGAGATAGGCTTTACTGGAACAGTGCTTGAGAAAAAGCATTGTAAATATATACCGTTTTACAAGGATGAGCTGGCAATTATTACTCCTAATACAGAAAAATACCGGAGGCTTAAGGAGACGGGGGGAAGAAATATCGG
Organism: uncultured Lachnospiraceae bacterium; assembly: GCA_949502235.1. Lineage (GTDB taxonomy): Bacteria > Bacillota > Clostridia > Lachnospirales > Lachnospiraceae > CAPEBR01. Next base: position 19,208 of record CATBDC010000038.1, read on the forward strand.
GTGGCTTAAGGATGAGCACTTGATTCTAAGAGAAGAAGGCTCCGGTACGCGCAAAGAGGCAGAAAAGCAGCTTAAGGAAGCCGGAATCGACATGGCGGGCCTTGATATTATTGCCAGCATAGGAAATCAGGAAACCATTAAGAAATCAGTGAAGCAGGGAATGGGGATTACTATTCTCTCAAGACTTGCGGCGGAGGATGAGGCAGAAGAAGGGACGCTCATTACCTTTCCGATTCCAAAGGTTGATGCCGGGAGAGATATCAATCTTGTGTATAACAAAAACTATCAGCTTTCACACTCGGCAGAACGGTTTATCAAGATTGTAAAAGAGGTATATGAGGTATAGGCGGAAATACTGCCACTTGTATAGTGAATATCGTTCAAGGGACGGAAGTATTAAGATGTCCTTCCTGGCGCAGGCTAAGGCAACGTTAGGAAGGGCATCTTAATACTTCCTTTGTATCGCAATTGATAATGATTCAATCATCCGGTGATTTTGCCAGAACCTTTTGTTCCCGTTCTATCTGTTTAATGCTTTTATGCGGAGTGGGTAAGTCCTCTGGCATTGTTCCACCAAGTTCTTTGATTGTTTGGCGGACTTTTTTTCCGACTTCGTAATGTGTTTGGTTTGCAGCTACTTTTCCTGTAATTTTCTCCTTGCGAAGTTTTTCATCAGTCTGCGTGGCACGGAAAAGATTGGCAGCCAGCTCAGTACTGCCCATATGGTCAAGGATGTCCTGGCTTTTTTTCAATCCTTTCTTTGTGTGGATTTCTTTTCTCCCAAGACCGCCGTACAATCCTTGATATCCTTTGTTTTGAAAGATAGCGTAATCACGAGGCTCTTTAACGCCCGCAAGCTGTGCAGCCTCCGCTAAAGATTTGTTATGTTCTTTCATTTCATTGCGGATGGCAAGGCGTTTCAAATCTTCATTAAGAGTGTCGTAATTTTCAATAAGTTCTTGTTGCCTTGTTTTTACTGCAAAGTAGGTTTGACCGAATGCAATCACCTTTTTGCGGGAATCTCCATTCTGGACGATGAGATAACAGGCATAACGGGAAAGTTCATAATCATCAATAGTACGTTCCGCACCAGAACCTACGTTTACCATTTTGTTGACCTCAACAAAATGGTCGGGGGAGTAGTTGTCGCTATTGTTACAAGCAGTAATGGCTTTATCGAGAACTTTTTTAAAGTTCCGCCATTCTCTATATCCAAGGGCAGTTTGTAATTCCCTTGCGACCCAAAATTCTTCACCATATTTATTTACATGACGGATAGATTCAAAAAGAGATTCAGTATAATTTGTTTCATCATCCGGCGTGAGTGCTTTTGGAAGAACACGTTCGGAAAATTTGTGTAGTTCATTTTCAAATTCTTTTTCATTCATAGATATTTACCTTGTGGGATTCGCATTGCGTCTTTGTGCTTCACTTCTCTTATCAAACATATCATGTGTAATATTAAAAATCAACAAAAAGTCTTTAAAATCAACCAAAAGTGACAATTACCAGTCATTTATAGACAATATATATAAATAACCGTTTGTATCAAGGTTTTCAATTAGACGAAAGCCGGATAAAAGTTTATACTTGATAACAAGGGATGTAATATAGTAAATGGAAAATGTGAAAGGAGCAGGAAGATGATATATATGGACAATGCGGCAACCACCATGCATAAGCCCCAGGCTGTTATTGATGCGGTAGTTGCGGCTATGAGCTCTATGGGCAATGCGGGACGGGGAGCCAATGAGGCGTCTCTTAGTGCTTCAAGAGTGATTTATGATACGAGAGACAAGCTGTGCCGTTTTTTCGGCGGGGAAAACCCCAGACAGATTGTCTTTACCAATAACTCAACGGAAAGCCTTAATATTGCGATAAAAGGCCTCTTAAATCCCGGAGATCATGTCATAACAACCATGCTGGAGCATAACTCTGTTCTAAGGCCTCTTTATGAGATGGAAAAAAAGGGCGTAGAGCTTACGATAGTGAGGAGCAATAAAAAGGGAACCTTTTCCCTTAAGGATATGGAGGAGGCTATCCGCCCGGAGACAAGGATGATTATCTGCACTAACGGATCGAACCTTACGGGAAACTATATTGATATTGAAAAGGTAGGGGAGCTGGCCCATGCACACGGGCTGTTATTTGTGGTGGATGCCTCCCAGACTGCAGGCGTCTTTCCCATTGATGTCCGGAAGATGCATATAGATGTTCTGTGCTTTACCGGACACAAGGGCCTTTTGGGTCCCCAGGGAATCGGCGGCATGTATGTGAGGGAGGGCCTTTCTATCAGGCCTTTAAAGAGCGGCGGAAGCGGCGTTCAGACATATAGTAAGACCCATCCGGCCGAGATGCCAACAGCCCTGGAGGCAGGAACCTTAAATGGACATGGAATCGCAGGCTTAAATGCGGCGGTAAGCTATATCAATGAGATAGGAATTGATACGATCCGTGAAAAAGAGCAGAGCCTTATGAGAAGGTTTTATGAGGGGGTAAAGGATATTCCGGGCGTAACGCTTTACGGAGATTTTGAAAGCTTTAACCGCTGCGCCATTGTAACCCTCAACATCGGTGATTATGATTCTTCAGAAGTGAGTGATGAGCTTCTTACAGAATATGGAATTTCCACAAGGCCGGGAGGACATTGTGCACCGCTTATGCACGAGGCTCTGGGAACTGTGGAGCAGGGAGCCGTGAGATTCAGCTTCTCACACTATAACACAGATGAAGAAGTGGACATTGCCATAAAGGCTGTCCGCGAGCTGGCGCGTGATTAGAGCTTTTACATGCGCCTGGAACCGGATTTGGAAAATATTTTATCCGGAATGAGAGAACAAAGGAGGAATTGAAACTATGAATTTATCAGATTCAAAGAAAAAACTGGCGCTGGCCGGCGCCATATGCGGACTTGTAGCGGCATGTCTTGCATTTATGGGAAATCCGGCAAATATGGCGTTCTGTATCGCCTGCTTTATCCGTGATACAGCTGGAGCTCTCGGGATGCATCAGGCAGAGGTTGTCCAGTATGCAAGGCCAGAGATTATCGGCCTTGTACTGGGAGCATTTATCATTTCCGTGGCTACGAAGGAGTACCGCTCTACCGCAGGCTCCTCTACCATGACCCGGTTTGTGCTGGGAATGATTATTATGATCGGCTCTTTAGTATTTTTGGGATGCCCCTTACGTATGATTATCCGTATGTCGGCAGGTGACCTAAATGCATGGGTGGCATTTGTGGGATTTGTCTTCGGAGTGGCTACCGGTGTATTTGCTTTGAAACAGGGCTTCAGTCTTGGAAGGGCACATGTGACAAGTAAGGCCAGCGGTGCAGTAATGCCGGTAATTATGGCGGGAATTCTTGTGCTTGCGCTTTGCACTTCCCTTCTTAAGGCAAGCGAGGCAGGCCCGGGAAGCCTTCACGCACCGATTATTGCGTCTCTTATCGGCGGCCTTGTTTTCGGTGCGTTTGCACAGAAGTCCAGAATGTGTTTTGCAGGAAGTATGCGTGACATTATCCTGATGAAGAACTTTGACTTGTTCAGTGTAATTGCAGGCTTGTTCGTTGTGATGCTGGTGTTTAATGTGGCAACAGGGCGTTTTGTGCTTGGATTTAACACTCCGGGAATCATTGCCCATTCAGAGCATTTGTGGAATATCCTTGGTATGTACGCGGTGGGATTCGCAGCAGTGCTTGCAGGCGGCTGCCCCTTACGCCAGCTTATTCTGGCAGGGCAGGGCTCTTCTGACTCCGCAGTAACGGTACTGGGAATGTTCTTCGGCGCTGCTTTGTGCCATAACTTTGGCCTGGCCGCAAGCGGGACAGCCATGAACGCAGAGACACAGGAGGTTGTAGCAGGCGCGGTACCGTTAAACGGCAGGGTGGCGTGCATTATCTGTATTGTTGTATGCTTTATCATTGCTTTTACCCATAAGCGCGAGCAGGCAAAGTAAAAATAGTTGAAAAATAAGGACATGTATAGTAATGTAAGAAAGAAGGTAAAATAATATGAAGGAAGTAGATGCAAGAGGTCTTTCCTGCCCAGAGCCACTTATGCTGACTGCAGAGGCTCTCAAGGGAGCGACAGAGGCAGTAAAGGTGCTGGTAACCGAGCCGCACCAGAGGATGAATGTGGAGAAATACGCAAAGGATCACGGAAAAACTCCGGTTTCATCCGAGAAAGACGGATACTTCGAAGTGGTGATTGAGTAATTATGAGAAAAAAAGAACTGAAGCTGGTGATAACCTTTCATACCACCGCCGATGCGATGGCGATGGAAAAAGCATGTAAGGAATATCAGGTGCCCGGACGGATTATTCCGGTTCCGAGGGCCATTTCGGCAGGCTGCGGCCTTTCCTGGTGCGCAGATCTTTCTGACAGAGAAGAGATTGCGGCTATGATGGAAAAGGCGGGGATTAAGGAAGAAGAGATGCACGAGTGCATGGTTTGATTTTCTAAAAAAGACAGGTACGTTTGGAAAAAAACGTTACCTGTCTTTTAAGGCTCAACATCCATAACTAACTATACTCCTTTAACAAATGTATCTAATAAATGGGGCATTAGCTTATCACTGTACTCCGTGAGAGAATATCTTCCTTTAAAGAGTGCCCAGTCATAAAGCAGCGCCCTTTCATACATGGCATAGAGATTCATCAGCTCCTCCGGAGTGCTGGTGTCTTTAAATTCACCGGACTTTATGCCGTCAGAAATAATCTCCAGAATCCATTCAAAATAAAAGCGTTTTTTATCAACCAGCGATCTTTTATCTTTTGTGACAAGCTGTGAGGAATAGAGGGAGGCAAGAAGGTTAATATCAACGCTTGTCTCGATCATATAAAATAACTCGTGATTTAAAAACATCAGCTTATCATAGGCGGACAGCTCCGGGTCGATAACTGCAGACAGCTCCTCATACTTTCCGTCAAACAGATTGGACAGGGAATTAAGAAGCGCTTCCTTGCCTTTAAAATAGTGATAAAATGTGCCCTTTGACGTCTTGGAAGCTGCGATGATATCGTCTACAGTAGTATTGTCATACCCGTTTTTGTAGAATAAATTCCATGCGGCCTTTACAATGCGGCTTTTCGTAGAACGCCGTTTACGTGGCATCTGCATCACTCCCTTCATATGTGTGTGTTATCAAAAATAAAGCCTTATATAAATAGAAACGGATTTGGTGCAAATCCGTTTCTATTATATCGAAATATTCGATTAATTTCAACCCCGAAGAAATTAACCTACCTGAAAACCATACTTTAATGGATCCTCTGGATCGATAAGATATGTAGCAACGCCTGTCAGGTAGCAGCTTCCTGTAATCATAGGAATGACTGCGTCAAAATCCCCAACCTTTGCGGTCTCTTTGATAACGCCCTTGAACAGTGAGCCGATAAAGCTTTCGTAAATAAATTCCTCGCCCACCTTAATCTCTCCCCAGTGGTGAAGAGTAGCAAGCTTTGCGCTTGTACCTGTTCCGCATGGTGAACGGTCAGCCATAGCGTCTCCGAAGATAACCACATTTCTCATATTTGCCTTGTCCGGGTTCGGTGTCGGTCCGTAGAACTCAACCAGATCAACGCTTGTAATGTCAAGGAGAGGATGTTTTACAGGGATGTCTCTGTTAATTGCTTCTAACATCTTCATACCAAGCTTTGCATACTCCGGAACAGACTTGGGATTGATCTCTCCGATATCAAGCTTTGTAGTGTCAACCAAGGCGAAGAAGCTTCCGCCAAAGGAGATAGTGAACTCGATCTCTTTCCCGTCAATCGTAACCTTCTGGTTCTCCTTGTAAACAAATGCCGGTACATTCGTAAGGGTAACGCTCTCAACCTTTCCGTTCTTAACAATCGCCGTTGTGCGGATAAGTCCTGCCGGAGCTTCCAAAACAACCTCGTTCTCGCCTTCGTGGGACTCTACAAGGCCTGCCTCAACTGCTACGGTAACAGCGCCGATGGTACAGTGTCCGCACATGTTCAGGTATCCGCCCGTATCCATAAACATAACGCCGAACTGTGCCTCCGGATTTACCGGCTCACAAAGGAAAGCGCCGAACATGTCGTGATGTCCTCTTGGCTCAAACATAAGGGCAGTACGAACATGGTCGTAATTCTCCTCCATCCATTTTTTCTTCTCGATCATCGTGCTGCCTTCCGGCTCCGGGAAACCGCCGATAACGATACGGCAGAATTCTCCGACTGTGTGTGAATCTACAACCTGAAGTGCGCCCTCGAAACGGTCAAAATTCACCTTTGCTTCTAATTTCATATCCTGCTACCTCCTGCATTCATTTTTGTTACTTATAGAAGCTTGCTATAAGTAAAATATAAAAACACTTCAAAAACCCCCATGTTTTCTCAGTGCCTTTTCCGGGGTCTGTAATCACTGTTTTTGTGTATCTTATTAAGAAATAATCTGGCATAGTGATAAAAAAACAATAATTAGACTATGTTCTAGTATACCGTCTAGTATGCCGTTCAGTCTGCTTATTACTATTATGGACGAAAATGCTTGAAAAGTCAATGGTTTTTTGGTATTATGAATTTAGCGGAAAATTGTTGAAATATATTCAGTTTTATGCTATTGTTATATCGCGTCAAAAATATAACATGGGGGTAGTTGGGTGACTGGTGTGCCTCCTGGTCTTCAAAACCAGTGTGGGGCGTTAGGAGCGTCCCGGGTGGGTTCGATTCCCACATGCCCTCGCCAAAAGAGTATTTTCAGAGCGTCAGATTCCGGTGGGAAGCGTTCTGATTTATAGAAGAGATATATAAGTGAGAATAAGTAAGTGGCCTGTAAAAGGTTTCATTTTTTACTTATAAAAAGAATTGAAGGAGATGGATGTCATGGGAAATGTACAGATGTTGTTACGTCAGCATGTAGGAGCACCGTGCACAGCAGTTGTTAAAGCCGGCGACGAAGTGAAAAAAGGCACGCTGATTGCTGTGCCGGCAGGACTTGGGGCGAATATTTTTTCAAGTGTGTACGGAAAAGTGGCTGAGGTTACGGATGACCGTATTATCATCGAGCCATCGGACGAGCAGCCGGATGAGTTCGTGCCGATTGATGTGCCGGAGGATGCCAGCAAGCTTGATATGGTAAAGGCGGCAGGAATTGTCGGCATGGGAGGCGCAGGGTTCCCCACAGGGGTAAAGCTTAATATCAATCTTAAGGAAACTCCGATGGGAGAGCTTGATCCGGAGATTAACCCGGAGCTTCCGGCTGATTTTAAGCTTGAGCATGGTTATATCCTCATTAACGCCGCAGAGTGCGAGCCGGGACTTGAGCACAATATCAGGCAGCTTGAGGAGCAGTGTGATAAGGTGATCCGAGGTGTGAAATACAGTATGGAGATCACAAATGCGGACAAGGCGATCTTCGCGATTAAGAAGAAGAACCAGAAGGCGGTTAAGATTCTCCACGAAGCACTTAAGAACGAGGCGGATATCTCCATGCACCTTCTGCCGGATATCTACCCTATGGGTGAGGAGCGCGCGGTAGTAAGAGAGTGCCTTGGAGTGAATCTTACGACTATGCAGCTTCCGTCAGCGGCAAGATGTGTGGTTGTGAATCTTGAGACAGCGGCAAAGATTGCGGAGGCAGTTGACGAGAAGAAGCCGTGTATTACCAAGAATCTGACTGTCCGGGGAAAGATTAACGGCGGTAATCAGGCTCATGTATTTATGGATGTTCCGGTAGGAGTGAGTGTCGGTGAGCTGATTGAGAGAGCCGGGGGCATTGACGGAGTGTACGGCGAGGTTATTATGGGCGGAGCTTTCACGGGTAAGTCCACGGAGCTTGACGCTCCGATTACAAAGACGACAGGAGGCATCCTTGTTACCATTGAGTTCCCGGATCTTCACGGAGCCAGTGTTGGACTTCTTGTCTGTGCGTGCGGCGGAAGCGAAGAGCGCATGCGCGAGATTGCAGAAAAGATGAATGGAAAGGTCGTATCCGTCTGCAGATGTAAGCAGGCTATTGAGAACAAGCCGGGCGCGCCTCTTAAGTGCTTAAGGCCGGGCAACTGTCCTGGACAGGTTAAGAACAATATGCAGTTTAAGAAGGATAAATGTGAGTATATTATCATCGGCAACTGTTCTGACTGCTCCAATACGGTCATGGCATCCGGCCCGAAGATGGGACTTAAGGTATTCCACCAGACAGACCATGTAATGAGAACCGTAGGCCATGCCCTTTACAGAACCTTAAAGGTATCAAAGCAGGTAAGTCAGGATATTGATTTTTAATAAATAATTAGTTTTTTTGGTATTACTGTCCGCAGGCGGCAGTGCAGGAGACCCCCGATTCTCCTGCTGGGGAAAGAAAATCCGGCTGCTGTGAACAAAGTAAACAGTAACAGATTTTATACCGGCTGCGGCTGTATATATAATAAGCAATAAGCAAAACCAAACAAGGAGGGAAAACAATATGTCAATCACAGCTGAAACAGCGAAAGCTCATGCTCATGATCCGGCGGTATTATGTTGTAGAGCCGAGGGCGGCATTACAATTGAACCGGCTAATCTGGAAGATCCGGCAATCTTTGATGATTTGGTGGATTCAGGATTATTAAATCTTGACGGCTGTCTTACCATCGAGGAGGTATTAGGAGCAAAACTTGCAAAAACTTGTGATTCACTTTGCCCGCTTACAGCAGATGTAGTAGAGGGAGCGAAAGCACCGAGCGTACCTGCTAAGGAAGCGCCGGCAGAGGAAGCACCGGCACCTGCGGAAGTTCCGGCAGCACCGGCAATGGCACCGGCTCCGGCAGCAGGAGGCATGTTAAGAATTCACATTGGAGAAGGTAAGGATATTGACCTTCAGATTCCGGTAGGAGCACTTGGAGCAGGCGGCGCAGAAGTGGCAGCAGTACCGGTGGCAGGAGCAGCAGCGCCCGCAGCAGCGGCAGCACCGGCTGAGGAGGTAAAAGAAGAAAAGGTTGTAAGAACCTTAACAAGAAAACATTTTAAGATCACAGAGGTTAAGAGAGGGCCTGAGACAAAGATTGAAGGAACGACTCTTACCATCCGCGAAGGAATTGAGGCAGAGGTTATTGCCGATCAGGAGCTGGTAAAGGATTTCCACTTAGAAATCATTACTCCTGACTTATACCACACCTATTCCGAGACGATTATGGATGTTCAGCCCATTGCCACAAAGGAAGGCGAGGATGATATCGGATGCGGCGTTACGAGAGTGCTTGACGGCGTTGTAATGATGCTGACAGGTGTTGACGAAGGCGGAGTTCAGATCGGTGAGTTCGGTTCTTCCGAAGGATATCTTGACGAGAATATTATGTGGGGACGTCCGGGATGTCCTGACAAGGGTGAGATCTTTATCAAGGGTAATATTGTTGTTCAGGAAAAGACCAACATGGAGCGCCGCGGTCCTATGGCTGCACATACGGCCTTTGACATTATCACACAGGAAATCCGTGAGGTGATAAAGAAGCTTGACGACAGCCTTGTAGCTGAGACACAGGAGCTTAAGCAGGTCCGCCGCCCAGGCAAGAAGAAAGTTGTAATCGTTAAGGAAATCATGGGACAGGGAGCTATGCATGATAACTTTATCCTTCCTGTAGAGCCTGTTGGTGTTCTTGGCGCAAGAGCAAACGTTGACCTGGGAAATGTTCCGGTATGTGTATCTCCGCTTGAGGTTCTTGACGGATGTATCCATGCACTTACCTGTATCGGACCTGCGTCAAAGGAGATGTCAAGACATTACTGGAGAGAGCCGCTTGTTCTGGAAGCTCTTCATGATGAAGAGATTGATCTTTGCGGCGTTGTATTTGTAGGTTCTCCGCAGATTAACGCAGAGAAATTCTATGTATCCAAACGTGTAGGACACACCGTTGAGATGATGGATGCAGACGGAGCTTTCGTTACAACAGAGGGCTTTGGAAATAACCACATTGATTTTGCGAGCCATATTGAGCAGATCGGTATGAGAGGAATTCCGGTAGTAGGCATGTCCTACTGTGCAGTTCAGGGAGCGCTTGTTGTTGGTAATAAGTACATGCAGTACATGGTTGATAACAACAAGTCCGAATCTGGTATTGAAAATGAGGTGCTTGGATGTAATACACTTTGTCCAGAGGATGCAGTACGTGCACTTGCTATGCTTAAGACAGCTATGGCAGGAGAGGCAGTAAAGGCAGCAGAAAGAAAGTGGAATCCAAACGTTAAGTCTACAAACGTTGAATTAATCGAAGCTGCATATGACAGAAAGATTGAGCTTGAGAAAAACGAGCAGTCTCTGCCAATGAGCCAGAAGCGTAAAGAAAAATACGATTAATCAGGTGTGAACCGAATGAATGATGAACGTTTGAAATATGGCGGAAAGATCATATATATGGAGGGTGTTATCGTAGCGGTTGATGACTGCAGTATCAGTATTGACCTGAAAGGACGTCTGGGATTTTTCAAAGCTCCCAAGAGGATGTTCATCTGCGATACAGAGCCGAAGGTTGGCCAGGAGGTAGGCTTTAATATGAGCTTCCCGGAGCAGCTGGGACCCGAAATAAATGAGAAGTACGTCAGCAACATTGAAAAAGAACGGCGCAAACAAGATGAGATGCGTAAACGTTTGGATAATAAGGAGGTCTAAAAATGAGTTTAACGGTTGTTAAAGGTTTACAATCAGAGATATTCGTTCCTATTACTCCACCGTCTGTATGGACTCCTGTAACAAAAGAGCTTAAGGATATGTCCATCGCTCTTGCTACGGCAGCAGGTGTTCATAAGAAAGATCAGGAAAGATTCAATCTTGCCGGTGATTTCACATGGAGAAAGATAGAGAACACAACACCATCAAGCGAACTGATGGTATCCCACGGCGGATATGATAACAGTGATGTTAACAAGGACATTAACTGTATGTTCCCGATTGACAGAATTCACGAGCTTGCGGCAGAAGGCTTTATAAGAGCTTGTGCTCCTGTTCATGCAGGATTCATGGGCGGCGGAGGAAACCAGGAGAAATTCAAGGGTGAAACCGGACCGGCTATCGCACAGATGTTCAAAGAAGAGGATGTTGACGCAGTAGTTCTCACCGCTGGCTGAGGAACCTGCCACCGCTCTGCAGTATTGGTGCAGAGAGCGATTGAAGAAGCTGGAATTCCTACAATTATTATTGCAGCTCTTCCTCCGGTTGTTCGTCAGACCGGTACTCCTCGTGCAGTTGCTCCGCTCGTTCCTATGGGCGCGAATGCAGGTGGACCGCACAATGTTGAACAGCAGACACAGATTGTAAAGGCAACTCTTGAGCAGTTGGTTGAGATCCAGACCCCTGGAAAGATTGTTCCGCTGCCATTTGAGTATGTAGCTAAAATCTAAAAGGAGTAAAAAGGGCAGATGTTATCCATCTGCCCTTTTTTATAACAAAGAAGACTTTGTAAAATTAATTCGGAGGTGAAGAAAGATTGGCTGATGAAGTAAAGGATTTGAGACGTCTGGTAATTAAATCATTCCACATGACAGATATTGCATGGGGCGAACACAATGACATTACGGCTGACGGGTGCATGACAATAAGCAAGGAAATGCTGGAAACGCTTACGGCAGAAGAGGAGCATATTGAAAAAATCGATATACAGCTTATCAGGCCCGGTGACCATGACAGGTGGACAAATACGATTATGGATATCATTCCTATTTCCACAAAGGTGCTGGGAAAAATCGGTGAGGGAATTACCCACACAATTACAGGAGTTTATGTAATGTTAACAGGCGTGGACGTAAACGGCAAACAGTGTCATGAATTTGGCTCTTCTGAAGGAAACTTAAAAGAACAGTTATATCTGAACCGTGCAGGCACTCCGGGAGATGATGATTATATTATTTCATTTGACGTAACACTTGCGGCAGGCATGGGACAAGAGCGGCCGGGGCCGACTGCGGCACACAGGGCATGCGATAAATTTGTCCAGAGCTATCGTGATAAGCTTAAAAAACTCAAAGGTGAAAAATGTACGGAGCGTCATGAATATCATGATATTGTAAGACCTGGAAAAAAGCGTGTTCTGATTATCAAGCAGGTGGCAGGTCAGGGCGCAATGTATGATACACACTTCTTCTCGAATGAACCGTCCGGAGTGGAAGGCGGGCGTTCAATTATAGATATGGGCAATATGCCCATTCTGGTAACCCCAAATGAATACAGAGACGGAATTATCCGTTCTATGCAGTAAGGAGGCGGCAAGAAGTATGGGAATCGGACCATCAACAAAAGAAACGACATTACATCATTTCAGGGATCCACTTCTAGATGTGGTATCAAAGGATACAGACCTTGATCTGATGGGAATCCTGCTGGTAGGCACTCCAGATGATAATAAGGATAAGATGCTGGTAGGAACCCGGTCTGCAGTGTGGGCAGAAGCCATGCGCGCAGACGGGGTGATTATATCCTCTGACGGCTGGGGAAACAGTGATGTAGACTTTACAAATACATGCGAGCAGCTGGGAATACGGGGAATTCCAGTTACGGGGCTTAATTTCAGCGGCACGGTAGCGCAGTTTGTCGTTACCAATGATTATCTTGACGGTATTGTGGATATTAATAAGAGCGCTGACGGCACAGAGACGAATGTGGTTGGGGAAAATAATATGGTAGAGTTAGACTGCCTGAAAGCGAAAGCCCTCCTAAAGCTTAAGATGCGAAGGAAAGATCAAGAGGGTTAGCCGAGGTCAGACAGAAGGCTTAAGTATTTCGATAGATTTTTTTGCTTTATAAAGTTAAAGTGTAAAAGTGCAAAAAAGATTCTTCGAAAAATACAGATTGTTTGGTAGATTGCATAAAATTTAACAATTTACTCAAATTGTCTTGACGGTCAAAAAAAGAAGTGGTATATTAAACGAGAATTAACTAAGGTTGTTATTGCAGTTATGCCGCTGCCGGCTGTTTCCCCCAAGAATGGCCTTGCGGCGGTGAACTCCAATTACTATATATTTCCTCTTTTTTGAGGAGCATTCCCCAGCTTTGTATATATAGACAAAACTGCAATGCAACGAGGAAAAACCTCTCAATGACATACCAAAAAGGAAAGCGCCACATTCGGAATGTGGCGCTTTCCTTTTTGGGGACGGGGTAAAATGAAAAAGTGCCTGTCCCCAGAAACAAATAAGTTTCCAGGGACAGGCACTTTTTCATTTTACCCCGTCCCCGACCTGGCTATTTGTCGAAGGGCGGAGCAATAGGACCATACGGCGTCTCCGGATGCTTATCAAGCATCCATTTTTTGAAGCTTTCAGCGTCACCCTCTGTAAAGCATGCCTTGTCAATCATAACACCTTCATTTCCCTCATTTGCTGAAAGTTTAAAATAGGATTTTGCTTCTTCGAATTTTTTGATCTCCGACCACTCAACCTTATTATTGATCTTTCCGTTAATGTAAAGGGAAATGTTTTTTTCTCCGACAATAACCTTACATGACCAGTCCTTTCCGTTAAAATATCGCTGCCGTGTAACCCGGAAGGTCTTGTCAGCATGCATCCAGTTGAAAAGAATTCCTCTGTACACTGCTACAAATGTAAGGAAGGCACCCACTGTTTGCCATCTTGCGGGAGCATCAACCTTATCAAAATAAATCCAGCCAAATACTCCGGCAATAAAAATGACGCTGTATACATAAAAAATAGGTAACTTCCAAAACTTGGGAGTTGCCCACTTATCATAACGTCTTCGGTCCATTACATATTCGTTTACAAACATAATAGTTTCTCCGTTTTTTCTGATTTTGCGAAAACATGAAAAGTGCATCCTGAAAATTATATAAATGGCTATCCCTTCGGACAGCCATTTATATAATTTGAATATTAAATATCAAATATTAAAATCTAAAAACCTATTAAGCTAATCCAGCCTTCTTGTCTTTGTTAGCAGCGCTGATCAGGGTATATGAGGTCCATAACAGAACTACACAAACAAGATTGATAAGCCAGAACATCGGAAGGCTTGTAACCAGCTTCCATGCAATAAATACACCGATACATCCGCCGAGTGCATTGCCGATTGTATGAGCTACGTCATATCTGTGTGTCTTAATGAACTCGATAGAGCATGCAGGCATCAGAACCGCACAGGATCCCATGAATACAGGGAAACATGCTCCGGCATCAACGCCGAGCAGAAGACAAGTAGCCATACATGGTGCATACAGACCAAAGCCGATATCCATAAGAGCGCCCCATAAGATATTAAGGACAGCAGCTACAATAAGCTTCCAGCCGCTTAATCCAATGGCAGTTCCTACAGTTCCGAAAGGTCCGATACCGGTATTCTTGCAGAGCATGATAGCTGCGAGAGGAATCATAACAAAACCAAGAGCGTACCGGATCTTGTTCCGCGGCCATTTTGTTACGATAGTTGCAAACCCGAAAGAACCTATAGCAGCACATATGTACATAATCCAAAGGAACATCGGATCACAGTCTACGGAAGCCGTAAAGATAAATGCCTCAAAGATAACCGGGAAGGTGTCTCCGACATTCAGAGTACCAGGAATGTCGATGTCGTCCATCTGGTTGAACAATTTGTACATGAATGTGGATGGAGCATAGGAGCCGCAGCCTAATGTGTCAAGGAAGTTGGCAATAATACCTACCGTAAAGCCGGCTGCCCACTGCTTGCCAGTTGCTTTTTTAAGTTCATCCATACGATTCTTTGCGATATCGACAATAAGTCCGATACCAGTTCCTGCTACCAGGACACCAAATAAAACCTGAAGTGCTAATAACATGTTTTTTCCCTCCAATTTCTAGATGTATATGATTACTATAACTCTCTTCAGAGACGATACCCCGATTTACCATCCCTGATATAATTAAATCTATCATTATAAAGGAGAAAAGTCAATGATTTCTTGCATAAAAATGGATGATTTGATTAATTTTTTTGAGTAAATATTTGGAAATATAGTGCACTTTTAATAAAAGATCTGTGAAATCGCCCAAAATTCAAGGGTTGTGGAGTGGACAAGGATGCGGACAAGATACGTGGTAAAATAAATATTGTATCCGAAAAAATACAATATTTCTAAGAAAAGGCTTGAAATATTTACCTGCATCCGATATACTAAAAAAGCTGTGACATTGATAGCTGTGAAGCGTGAGGTTGCTGCTTTATTATAGTAGGTTTTCCGTGGAGCGAATGTCAAGTTAGGAAACTGGCGACAAGTCACTGTACGTATCACAACTGATTACCATCTGCGCTGGCAGAGGTATGAAACAACGTGTGAGGTTCTCACGACACACACGGGAGAGTGTACAGTCACCGCTTGTCGTACTGAGTTGAAAAGTACGAAAAGGAGGCGACTTTTTTTATGGCAAGTCAAGTAATGAGAATCACTTTGAAGGCGTATGACCATCAGTTAGTAGATGCATCCGCTAAGAAAATCATCGAAACTGTAAAGAAGAATGGATCACAGGTGAGCGGTCCTGTACCACTTCCTACAAAGAAGGAAGTAGTTACTATCTTAAGAGCTGTTCACAAGTACAAGGATTCCAGGGAACAGTTCGAGCAGAGGACTCATAAGAGACTTATCGATATCATCACACCGACCCAGAAGACGGTTGACGCGCTGTCAAGACTGGAAATGCCAGCCGGTGTATACATTGATATCAAGATGAAAAACAAGTAAGCAGGATCCTAATATTTAGGATGAACGTGTAAGATACGCGTTCCGCTGTAAATCACAGGAGGTAATTATAATGAAGAAAGCTATTTTAGCTACAAAGGTCGGAATGACTCAGATCTTCAGCGAAGACGGCACACTGACGCCGGTAACGGTTCTTCAGGCAGGTCCTTGTGTTGTAACACAGATTAAGACTGTAGAGAACGATGGCTATAGTGCAGTGCAGGTCGGCTTTGTTGACAAGAAGGACAAGACAGTGAATAAGGACAAGAGCGGAAGAAAGGAAATCCTTCACCGCCACGGCCTTACAAAAGCAGAGCAGGGACATTTTGCAAAGGCCGGCGTATCCGGAAAAAGGTTTGTAAGAGAGTTCAAGCTTGAAGGTGAGTATGAGCTTGCACAGGAGATTAAGGTTGATATCTTTGAGGCGGGAGACAAGGTAGACGCTACCGCGATTTCAAAGGGTAAAGGCTTCCAGGGTGCAATTAAGAGACATAATCAGCACAGAGGACCTATGACACATGGTTCCAAGTTCCACCGTCATGCAGGTTCCAACGGCGCGGCTTCTGATCCCAGCAAGGTATTCAAGGGAAAGAAGATGCCGGGACAGATGGGAAATAAGAAGATTACAATTCAGAATCTTGAAGTTGTGCGTGTAGATGCAGAGAATAATCTTCTTCTTGTAAAAGGCTCCGTACCGGGACCGAAGAAATCTTTAGTAACTATTAAAGAAGCAGTAAAAGCTAACTAGGTTTTTTAAAGAGGAAGGAGGAAGACTTAAGATGGCAAACGTATCTGTTTATAATATCGAAGGCAAGGAAGTTGAGACAATCGATTTAAATGATGCGGTATTTGGTGTTGAAGTGAATGAGCATCTTGTACACATGGCGGTTGTGAATCAGCTTGCAAATAAACGTCAGGGAACACAGAAAGCAAAGACACGTTCTGAAGTTTCCGGCGGCGGAAGAAAACCGTGGAGACAAAAAGGAACAGGCCATGCAAGACAGGGTTCCACAAGAGCTCCCCAGTGGACAGGCGGCGGCGTGGTATTTGCCCCGGTTCCGAGAGATTATTCATTTAAGATGAACAGGAAGGAAAAGAGGGCTGCACTTCTGTCAGCGCTTACTTCCAGAGTAGAGGAAAAGAAATTTATTGTTGTTGACGAGCTTGCATTTGAAGCGCCGAAGACAAAGGATTTCGCAAAGGTGTTAAAGAACCTGGATGTATCAAAGGCATTGGTTGTATTAGAGGATGATAATGTAAATGCAGAGCTTTCCGCAAAGAACATTTCGGATGTTAAGACAGCAAAGACAAATACAATTAATGTGTACGACATCTTAAAATACAATACAGTAATTGCTACAAAGGCTGCTGTACGTAATATCGAGGAGGTGTACGCATAATGGCTGATATTAAATATTATGATGTGATCCTTAAACCAGTTGTGACAGAGAAGACAATGGAGCTTATGGGAGACAAGAAGTATACATTCTTGGTACACCCGGAAGCGACAAAGTCTCAGGTAAAAGAAGCGGTTGAGAAGATGTTTGACGGCACAAAGGTAAAGAATGTCAACACCATGAATCTTGACGGCAAGAAGAAAAGAGTACGGGGAACCTTTAAGTTCGGACGTACCGCTAAGACGAAAAAGGCAGTTGTACAGCTTACCGCTGACAGCAAGGAGATTGAGATCTTCGAGGGACTTTAAGATGTCCCGCAGCATACGGAAAGCAACCGTGATAATAAACAGTATTGAAAGGAGAAGTAATCATGGGAATTAAAACTTACCGCCCATATACGCCTTCCAGGAGACAGATGACCGGCTCTGATTTCGCTGAAATCACAAAGACTACTCCGGAAAAATCTCTGTTAGCTCCTAAGAGCAGACAGGCAGGACGTAACAATCAAGGTAAAATTACAGTTAGACACCGCGGAGGCGGAGCTAAGAAAAAATATAGAATTGTAGACTTTAAGAGAAGAAAAGACGGTATTCAGGCTACCGTAATCGGCATTGAATATGATCCGAACAGGTCAGCGAATATCGCGCTTATCTGTTATGAGGATGGCGAGAAGGCATACATCCTTGCGCCAGAAGGATTAAAGGACGGCATGAAGGTTATGAACGGACCAGAGGCCGAGGTGAGGGTAGGAAACTGTCTCCCTCTTTCAGAGATTCCGGTAGGTACACAGATTCACAATATTGAGCTTCATCCCGGAAAAGGCGGACAGATGGTTCGTTCAGCCGGAAACAGCGCACAGCTTATGGCTAAGGAAGGGAAATATGCGACTCTTAGGCTTCCGTCAGGCGAGATGAGAATGGTTCCCATTGTCTGCAGGGCATCTGTAGGTGTTGTTGGAAATGGTGACCATAATCTGATTAACCTTGGAAAAGCAGGACGTAAACGCCATATGGGTATCAGGCCTACGGTCCGCGGTTCTGTTATGAACCCCAACGACCATCCTCACGGCGGCGGCGAGGGCAAGACCGGAATCGGACGTCCGGGTCCTTGTACACCTTGGGGCAAACCGGCACTTGGCCTTAAGACCAGGAAGAAAAATAAGTCTTCTAACAAGATGATTGTAAGAAGACGTGATGGCAGAGCGATTAAATAGTTTTCAAGGAGGAGGTTAATTTAAATGGCACGTTCAATTAAAAAAGGACCATTCGCAGATGCAAGCCTGCTTAAAAAGATTGATGCTATGAACGCTTCCGGTGACAAGTCCGTGATTAAGACCTGGTCCCGCCGTTCTACAATCTTCCCGAGCATGGTTGGACATACAATTGCCGTTCATGACGGAAGAAAGCATGTACCTGTATATGTAACAGAGGATATGGTTGGACACAAGCTCGGTGAGTTCGTTGCTACCAGAACCTACAGGGGACATGGAAAAGATGAAAAGAAATCAAGAGTTAGATAATTACATTGTGAAAGGAGGGTTCATCCGTGGCTAAAGGACACAGATCCCAGATTAAGAGAGAAAGAAATGCTAACAAAGATACGAGACCTTCTGCTAAGTTATCTTACGCAAGAGTTTCTGTTCAGAAAGCATGCTTCGTATTAGATGCCATCAGAGGTAAGGATGTAACTACAGCACTTGGTATATTGACCTACAATCCAAGATATGCTTCTGGTTTAATAAAGAAATTATTGGAGTCAGCAATTGCAAATGCAGAGAACAACAACGGTATGAATGCTGAAAATCTTTATATTGCAGAGGCTTATGCAAACAAAGGACCAACAATGAAGAGAATCAGACCGAGGGCACAGGGCAGGGCTTACAGAATTGAAAAGAGAATGAGCCATATTACACTTGTGCTTGATGAGAGATAAGAAGGAGGGCAATCATGGGACAGAAAGTTAATCCTCATGGCTTGAGAGTCGGAATTATCAAAGACTGGGACTCTAAATGGTATGCAGAAAAAGAGTTTGCAGACTACTTAGTAGAAGACCATGAAATCAGAACGTATCTTAAGAAAAGATTATACAGCGCCGGTGTTTCCAAGATGGAGATCGAAAGAGCATCCGACCGCATAAAGATTACGATTTATACAGCAAAGCCCGGCGTTGTAATCGGTAAGGGCGGAGCAGAGATTGAGAAGGTAAAGGCTGAGCTTAAGCAGTTTACCGACAAGAAGTTAGTTGTTGACATTAAAGAAATCAAGAGACCGGATAAGGATGCACAGTTAGTAGCAGAAAATATCGCATTGCAGCTCGAAAACCGTATCTCTTTCAGACGTGCAATGAAGTCCTGCATGTCCAGAACGATGAAATCAGGAGCGCTTGGCGTTAAGACTTCCGTATCAGGACGTCTTGGCGGAGCTGATATGGCCCGTACAGAGTTCTACAGCGAGGGAACAATTCCGCTTCAGACATTAAGGGCGGATATCGACTACGGATTCGCAGAGGCAGACACAACTTACGGAAAAGTTGGTGTTAAGGTATGGATCTATAAGGGCGAAGTTCTTCCGGAAAAAGCATCAAAGGAAGGAGAGAGATAAATCATGTTAATGCCAAAAAGAGTAAAACGTCGTAAACAATTCCGTGGTTCCATGAAGGGAAAAGCACTTCGCGGGAATCAGATTACAAACGGTGAATATGGTATTATTGCAACAGAACCATGCTGGATCAAATCCAATCAGATTGAGGCTGCACGTATTGCTATGACCCGTTATATCAAGCGTGGCGGTAAGGTATGGATCAAAATATTCCCGGATAAACCTGTAACTACGAAACCAGCTGAAACACGTATGGGTTCTGGAAAAGGAACCTTAGAATACTGGGTGGCAGTTGTAAAGCCAGGCCGCGTAATGTTTGAAATCGCGGGTGTATCAGAGGAAGTTGCAAGAGAGGCACTCCGTCT
Source organism: uncultured Lachnospiraceae bacterium (assembly GCA_949502235.1). Classification (GTDB taxonomy): domain Bacteria; phylum Bacillota; class Clostridia; order Lachnospirales; family Lachnospiraceae; genus CAPEBR01. The sequence continues at coordinate 39,203 of CATBDC010000038.1, forward strand.
GGCAACACATAAGCTTCCTTGTAAATGTAAAGTAGTTTCTCGCGCAGACTTAGAAGGCGGTGATAACAGTGAAAATTAATGCATTTGTAGAAGATTTAAAAACAAAATCAGCTGCAGAGCTGAATGAAGAATTAGTAGCTGCTAAAAAGGAACTCTTTAACTTGAGATTCCAGAACGCAACGAATCAGTTAGATAATACAAGCAGAATCAAAGAAGTGAGAAGAAATATTGCCAGAATCCAGACAGTAATTACTGAGAAGGGAAGGGAGTAACGCTATGGAAAGAAATCTTAGAAAAACCCGTGTCGGCAAGGTTGTCAGCAATAAAATGGATAAGACCATAGTGGTTGCTGTTGAAGATCATGTAAAACACCCGCTTTACAAGAAGATTGTAAAGAGAACCTATAAATTAAAGGCACATGATGAGGCTAATGAGTGCAACATTGGTGACAAGGTAAGAGTTATGGAGACAAGGCCGTTATCTAAGGATAAGAGATGGAGACTTGTCGAGGTTATGGAAAAAGTGAAATAGTATAAGGAGGGAAACCTGCATGATACAGCAAGAAAGCAGACTGAAAGTGGCAGATAACACAGGTGCGAAAGAGTTACTGTGTATCCGTGTACTTGGCGGCTCAACAAGAAGGTACGCAAGTATCGGTGACATCATTGTTGCGACTGTTAAAGATGCAACACCAGGCGGCGTTGTTAAAAAAGGCGATGTAGTGAAGGCTGTAGTTGTCCGTACTGTAAAGAGTACACGCCGTAAAGACGGTTCTTATATCCGTTTTGATGAAAATGCAGCTGTTATTATAAAAGACGATAAGACACCAAGAGGAACCCGTATCTTCGGGCCTGTAGCAAGAGAGCTCCGTGACAAGCAGTTCATGAGAATTGTGTCCCTGGCTCCGGAAGTGTTATAAGGAGGTGCGTGAAGATGTCAATGGAAAAAATCAGAAAAGGCGATACTGTTAAGGTGATTGCCGGCGCAGGAAAGGACAGAGAAGGAAAGGTCCTGGCTGTAGATAAAAAGGCGGGCAGAGTTACTGTTGAAGGCGTGAATATGCGCACAAAGCATACGAAGCCGAGCGCTGCCAACCAGAATGGCGGAATCGTTCATCAGGAAGGGCCTATTGATGCCTCTAACGTAATGTATATGCACAAGGGTAAACCGACAAGGGTAGGCTTCAAGATGGATGGAGACAAGAAAGTACGTTACGCAAAATCAACAGGCGAAGTTATTGATTAATCGTAAAGGAAGGAGGTTCAAGGCTTTGAGTAGACTGAAAGAACAGTACCAGAACGAAATCGTGGACGCTATGACGAAGAAGTTCGGTTATAAAAATATCATGGAAGTGCCGAAGCTCGACAAGATTGTTATTAACATGGGTGTCGGCGAAGCAAAAGATAATGCAAAGCTTTTAGATTCAGCAATTGCTGATTTAGAGAAGATTACAGGACAAAAGGCTGTAGTCTGCAAGGCAAAGAAGTCCGTTGCTAACTTCAAGTTAAGAGAAGGTATGTCAATCGGATGTAAGGTTACTTTAAGAGGCGAGAAGATGTATGAATTTGCTGACCGTCTGATTAATCTTGCACTGCCCCGTGTACGTGACTTCAGAGGAGTTAACCCAAACGCGTTTGACGGAAGAGGAAACTATGCTCTTGGCATCAAGGAGCAGCTCATCTTCCCGGAGATCGAGTACGATAAGGTTGACAAGGTAAGAGGTATGGACGTTATTTTTGTTACAACAGCAAAGACAGACGAAGAGGCTCGTGAGCTGCTTAAGCAGTTCAACATGCCGTTTACAAAATAAGGAGGTAAATTATGGCTAAGACAGCAATGAAAGTAAAACAGCAGCGCAAGCAGAAATTCTCCACAAGAGAATACAGCCGCTGCAGAATTTGCGGACGTCCGCACGCATATTTGAGAAAATATGGAATCTGCCGTGTTTGCTTCCGTGAACTGGCATATAAAGGACAGATCCCAGGCGTTAAGAAAGCAAGTTGGTAAGGAGGAAAAACAAATGACCATGAGTGATCCAATTGCAGATATGCTTACAAGAATCCGTAATGCAAATACTGCGA
>CATBDC010000039.1 GCA_949502235.1 uncultured Lachnospiraceae bacterium
TCTTATGCAGAAATTTTGCCATTTTGCGTCAAAAAATATTTATAAGTGGCCTAATTTTATACTTGTTTTTGAGGATAAAATATGCTAACATAGCCACAAGCAAGTAATAATTATCTTTCATATGATCTGGATTGTCTAAAATCTGTTATGTCAAAATGTTAATCATTCTTGCTTAAAGCCCAGAATTCATATAACAGCGAAAGAAAGAGGAGTGTTTATGTGTATGACAAATGTATACCAGAAGCCGGAGAGCGCCGGGGGTGTTTTTGGAGATGTTAAGACCCGGGACGAGGTGCTTGCGCAGATTCAGGGTAATCCGGCGGTCCATGAGGAGTTTTTAAAGCTGCGCCAGAGTTTCAAGAACGGTTTACCCAGTTCTGCATGGGTGTGCGGGGTGTACAGATGACCTATGATCCGTTTTTTATAAAGATATTTGACGCGGAGATTCACCCGAAGAGACTGTCAAAATTTCTCTCGAAGATACTGGGACGCCGCCTTAAAATAAAACGCATGCTGCCAAATGAACATAAACGGATTACGGACAGGGGATCTCTCCTGATTATGGATATACTGGTAGAGTTTGAAACCGGAGAACTGGCGGATGTGGAAATCCAGAAGGTAGGATACCTGTTCCCGGGACAGAGAGCTTCCTGCTATTCCTCCGATATGGTCATGCGCCAGTACGAAAGGATAAGGAGCGCAAAAGGAGAGGATTTTTCATATAAGGATCTGAAGAAGGTGTACACGATTGTGATTATGGAGAACAGCAGTCAGGAGCTGAAGGCAGTACCGGAATATTACATTCACAGAGGAAGATGCGAATTCGATTCAGGGCTTAAACTCAATCTTTTACAGGAATTTTATTTTATATCGCTTGATGTTTTTCTCGATATCATGGATAATAGAGGGAAAGAAGCAAAGATAAGCGAACTGGAAGCATGGCTTTATTTTATCGGCTCGGACAAGGTGGAACATATACAGAAGGTGATAACAAGCTATCCTTGGTTCGCAGAAATGTATGAGGAGATCGGCGAGTTCCGCCGTCATCCCGAGGAGGCGATAAGGATGTTTTCGGATGCATTGAAGATATTAGACGAGAACACTGTGCGGTATATGATTGACGAGATGAAGCAGGAAATAGAGGAAAAGGATGGGACGATAGACGGGCTGAAGGGGATGGTAGGTGAACTGGAAGGAACGGTAGGTGAGCTAGAAGGGACGGTAAAGGAGAAAGATGGAAAAATAGAGGAATTAGAGAAGATCATAAAAGAACTGCAAAAAGAATTGCAGAAAAAGGTTCATTAGATTTCATGGAAAGGGACAAGGCAGCTGACGGAATCGTCCCTCGAACGATACTCTAACCGTACAGGTGGAAAATTTCAGGGAACGGTGTGACTCGTAGAAATCACATCGTCCCCTCTTTTTTGAACTATCTATTTCCCGATAGTCCCTTTTTTCTTACTTCATCCTTATACTATTGCACAAAACAAACGAGTCTCTACTCCTCCGGAACTACAATCAAGTCCTTCGTATAGTGGTTAAGAACCTCACAGCCGTCCTCTGTAATAATTACAAGATCCTCAATACGTACGCCGATGCCCTCATCCGGAAGATAGATACCCGGCTCAACAGAGAAGCACTGTCCTACCTGGATAACATCCTCGTTTACAGAAGAAACATCACCAAACTCATGATCCTCAAGACCGATAGAGTGCCCTGTTCTATGTGTAAAATACTGTCCGTAGCCCTTTTCTTCGATATAATTTCTTGCCGCAAGGTCAACATCGCACATTCTGTTGCCAGGCTTTGCTGCCTCGATGCCGCGTCTGTTTGCCTCTACTACGATATCATAGATCTCTCTGGCACGGTCGGACACCTCGCCGATAAATACTGTTCTTGTCATATCTGATGCATAGTTATCCTTGAAAGCGCCGATATCAAGGATTACACAGTCGCCCCGTTTTCCCTTGGAATCATCCGTTACGTGATGCGGGTCAGCAGCACCCTTTGCGTAAGCCGTAATCGGGTCAAAGGATACATCCTCACAGCCCAGCTCCTTATAAATCTCACGGATCTTCGCGTTAAGCTCTCTCTCTGTAAGTCCCTTAGCCACCCACGGGATCAGCTTATCCATAGCGATATCATTCAGTCTGGAGGACTCTCTCATGAGCTCTTTTTCCTTCTCATCCTTGACCATACGGATATAGTCAACAATCGGAGAACCATTTACAAACTTGCTTCCTCCGCCCAGTTCCTGAAGACGAAGAAGGAATCTTGCCGGCCAGGTCTTGTCAATACCCATAGCCTTATCCTTCTCCACAAACCTGCTCATAATCTCCACGCCGTCCTCAATGTCATCATACCATACAAGCTCTACGCCAAGATCCTTCTCCTGCGGAAACAGCTTGTTAATCACCAGCTTGTGATTCCCATTTACATTCAGATACAGCGCCAGAAGCCTCTCCCCCGGAATAATCCACTTTCCTGTCAGATAGAAAATCGCTACAGGGTCAGATATAATCATCTGCGGGATTTCATGCTCTTCCATAGACTTTAAAATTCTTGAAACCTTTCCTTGATCCATTGTTACCCCAACCTTTCTTTTTAACTGCTTTCATTATAATCTTCTCCCTGTGAAAAGTCAATGAATAAAGGAGAACGAGCCTCATTAACCGTATAGCTGGAAAATTTGCTGTCTATACGGTTGGAGTACACTTTTCGAGGGACGGCAGTTCGGGGCAGTTCTTCCCCACACAGACAGGGCAACGCTCTAGTGAGCTAACGACTAACTACGACTAAGGCATTCAGGAAAGCCTTCTTGCCTAAGTCTCCGTAAGCCGTGGATCTCACCTCCGCTAAGAACGCCCCATAATGTCTGCTTAGGGGAAGAACTGCCCCAAACTGCCTGTGCACTGGAAAAATCTCCATCTGTGCTGTTGGAACATCATATTTTCGATGCACAGGAAGTTTTAAGATGCCCTTCCTATAAGCAGACATCAGGAGGCGTTTTTAACGAAGGTGAAATCCACTGCTTACAAAAGACTTAGGAGTGAAGGCTCTCCTGAACTCCTTAGCCTTTGTTAGCGGTTAGTTCACCGGAGTGTTGCCCAGTCTGCGTTAGGAAGGGCATCTTAAAACTTCCGTCCCTCGAACGATATTTTAACTGTACGGTGGAAAAATTTCAGGGGACGGTGTGACTCGTATGAATCACATTGTCCCCTGTTTTGGACTATCTATTTCCCGATTGTCCCTTTTCTTTCATTTCTATTTCTTAAGACTTACGCTTTCGAATTCATCAATAATCTTCTGATCCGGTGCCTTGGTTGCAAGGCTTACAATAATGATCATTGCCAGTGAAACTAAGAATGCCGGAAGCAGTTCATAGATATCAAGGATTCCGCCCATTGGACGAACCATGTATTTCCAGATAAATACCATAGCGCCGCCGGAAACCATACCTGCAAGTGCTCCCTGCAATGTAGTCCGTTTCCAGAACAGGGCACAGATCATAACGCCTGCAAAAGCAGCGCCCATGCCGGCCCATGCGAAGGATACGATACCAAATACACTGGAGTTAGGATCTCTTGCCAGAAACAGTGCGATAACTGCTATTGCCAGAATCGTAATACGGGCTACATTCAGCCCCTGCTTCTCTGTCAGCTTCTTGCCCATGAAATCCTGAACAATATTTTCAGATACGCCGGAAGCTGCAACAAGCATCTGGCTGTCTGCCGTAGACATGGTAGCCGCCAGAATACCGGCAAGGATAACACCGCCGAGAACTGCTGTTAAGAAACCATTCTGGCTTAAAATATTGGTAAGTGCAATAATAACACGCTCACTGTCCTCAAGTGGCTCCATCGCTCCTGCATTTACTACCGCAAGGCCTACAATACCGATGAAAATAGCAACGCCCATAGCGATTGTTACCCAGATAGAAGCAACACGTCTGGAGAGCACCAGCTTATTCTCGTCTTCAATTGACATAAATCTTACGAGAATATGCGGCATACCGAAATATCCGATACCCCATGCCAGAAGTGATACTGCTGACAGAGGTGAATATGGAATTGCCGTTCCCGCAACTGCATCATGAATCGCGGAAAGTGACAGATATCCTGATAAGGACTTTGCATTATCCATAACTGCACCCATGCCGCCTGCACTGCTCACGCCGAAGGTTACGATAGAAACAAGTGCGATAGACATGACAATACTCTGAATCAAATCATTGGTCGCAACGGTTGTAAATCCTCCTGCAATTGTATATACGACAATAATAATTGCAAACAAAATCGCTCCTGTCATATAGTCTAATCCAAATAATGAATTAAAGAGCTTGCCGCATGCCGCAAATCCTGAAGCTACATACGGAACAAAAAATACTACAATAATAACTGCTGAGATTGCGGTGATAATGTTCTTCTCATCATGGAACCTCTTTGCAAAGAAGGTCGGTACTGTAATCGCGCCGATTTTCTCTGAATAACGTCTTAATCTTCTTGATGTAAAGAGCCAGTTCAGATATGTACCGATTGCCAGACCTGCCGCGGTCCAGAACGCGTCTGCCAGACCCGTAAGATAGGCAACCCCCGGAAGTCCCATAAGAAGCCAGCTTGACATGTCGCTCGCCTCGGCGCTCATGGCAACTACCAGAGCCCCCATTCTTCTTCCTCCAAGATAAAAGTCCTCACTGCTGCTGTTCTTTCTCGCATTATAAGCGCCTACACCAATCAGCAGACACATATACGCAAGAATCGTACATAAGATAATAATACTGATACTACTCATATGCTGCACCTCATTTCCTTTTCTGTTATAAATCAATCTTTACTCCCCTTATCATGGTACTGGAAAGCAAAAAGACAAGGCAGTTCGTATATTTTGCCTACTCCTCCTTGTCTGTCTTGATATATTATAACATCCTGTGAAAATTGTGTCAACGAAAACATTATTTTTTTTAATGATGACATTACATTTTCTTATGACTTATGCCGCCGGGCGCAATTTATCTGGAAGAATGGGGGCAGTCGCTGTAGCCGCAGCTACAGCCCACACAGCTCCCCGTCTTCTTTTTCTTTTTCCACATACTTCTTATAATCAGCGCGACCGCTATAAGGAGTGCGCCTCCTACTGCCGCTGTTGATAACATACTGGCTGCCCCTAATACCATGATTTTCTCTCCTCTCTTAAGCTTTTGCCCTCACACTGGTAATATTCATATGGAAGGAACTGCTCTCCTTATACGGACGGAAAAGCAGATACAGAAAACCAATGAACACCAACAGGGCCGCTATTGTTCCGACACTGATTCCCGCGCCTGTAAACACCATGCCGAACTGATATATGCAAAGTGATACAAGATACGCAAATACACACTGATAACCAATCGCAAACCAGAACCATCTTACATTGTTCATTTCTCTCTTAATTGCTCCCATAGCCGCAAAGCAGGGCGCGCAAAGAAGGTTAAATACAAGGAAGGAATATGCGGCAAGGGCTGACATGCTTCCCGCAAGGGTTCCCCATACTTCTGCGCCATCCTCTGCCACTTCACTGAAGCCGAAAAGAATACCAAAGGTTCCTACCACATTTTCCTTTGCCACAAGACCTGTAATGGCTGCCACGGCAGATCTCCAGTCGCCCCATCCGAGAGGTGCAAATATCCATGCAAAAGCTCTGCCGATACCAGACAGGAAGCCATCGCTTAAATCCTCCACCATACCGAATTTTCCGTCTGCAATGCCGAAGCTGGATGTAAACCAGATAAAAATTGTGGATAGCAGGATAACCGTGCCTGCCTTTTTAATAAAGGACCATCCCCGCTCCCACATGCTGCGCAGAACATTTCCCACAGTCGGAAGATGATATGCCGGAAGCTCCATAACAAAGGGAGCCGGATCACCTGCGAACATTCTTGTCTTCTTTAAAATAATTCCGGAACAGATAACCGCTGCGATTCCCACAAAATATGCACTGGGCGCCACCCAGGATGCCCCGTCAAAAAGAGCCCCTGCAATCAGGGCAATAATCGGAAGCTTCGCGCCGCATGGAATAAAGGTTGTCGTTATAATCGTCATCTTGCGGTCCCGGTCATTTTCAATCGTTCTGGACGCCATAATTCCTGGAACACCGCAGCCGGTTCCTATCAGCATAGGGATAAAGGATTTTCCTGAAAGGCCAAATTTACGGAAAATTCTGTCCATAATAAACGCAATTCGCGCCATATATCCGCATGACTCAAGAAATGCAAGGAAAATGAACAGCACGAGCATCTGGGGCACAAATCCGAGCACGGCGCCCACGCCTGCAACAATACCATCTAAAATCAGCCCCTGAAGCCAGGCCGCACAGTCAATGCTCTCCAAAAATCCTTCTATGGCCGGAGGAATAATCTCGCCGAACAGCACATCATTTGTCCAGTCCGTCACAAAGCCTCCTACTGTTGAGACAGAAACATAGTAAACCAGCCACATAACCGCTGCAAATATGGGAAGGGCAAGCCACCTGTTTGTCACAATGCGGTCAATCTTGTCAGAAACCGTAAGCCGCCCTTTCTTTGCCTTCACAAGACAGCTGTCTATAATCGTGCTTATGTAATGATACCGCTCATTTGTAATAATGCTCTCCGAATCATCATCCAGGGCTTTTTCTGTCCTTGCAATAAGCTCTTCAACATCTGGAGCATTACCCATTACTTCTTTTATCTTGTCATCCCGTTCAAATAATTTAACCGCATAGAAACGCTTCTGCTCCTGGCGGATGCCGCTGCCGGACGTTTCAAGTACATTTTCAATCTCATCTAATACACTCTCAACCTCTTCGCCAAACTCATGTACCGGCGCTTCCGCGTACTTCTTCTGCGCCGCCTTTACCGCTTTTTCTGCCGCTTCCTTTACCCCGTCTCCCTTCAGCGCGGAGATAGATACAACATCGCAGCCAAGCTTCTTAGAAAGCTCCCCGATATCAATCCTGTCGCCGGACTTTCTTACAGCATCCATCATATTAACCGCCATCACAACCGGGATTCCAAGCTCCATAAGCTGTGTGGTAAGATACAGGTTTCTCTCAAGGTTGGTTCCATCTACAATATTAAGAATAGCATCCGGACGCTCCGTAATCAAATAGTTTCTCGCGACAACCTCCTCTAATGTATACGGGGACAAAGAATAGATGCCCGGAAGATCCATAAGAACCGCTTCCTTATTATCCTTAAGCCTTCCCTCCTTCTTCTCCACCGTAACCCCCGGCCAGTTTCCCACAAATTGGTTAGAACCCGTAAGCGCGTTAAAAAGTGTAGTCTTTCCGCTGTTCGGATTTCCTGCAAGTGCTATTTTCACTCCCATAATTTACATCCTCCTCATATCCTTCTACTGTACTTCTATCATCTGGGCATCCGCTTTGCGCAGTGACAATTCATATCCGCGGACCGTTACCTCCACCGGATCGCCAAGAGGCGCAGCCTTGCGGACAAAAATATCCGTCCCCTTTGTAATTCCCATATCCATAATCCTTCTCTTCACCGCCCCCTCGCCGTGAAGCTTCACAACAGATACACTGTCTCCGCATTTTACATCCTTCAATGTCTGCATGTCCTTTGCTCCTCCTAAACCATAATCTTATTCGCAATACCCTTGCTGACCGCAACACGCGAATCCTTCACCTGGACGATTATATTACCGCCGTTTGCGGATACAATTTTCACCTGCTCTCCAGCTGTAAAGCCAAGATTCTCCAGAAATCTCCTCACCTCATCCCGGCCGCTGATGCGCTTAATTTCACCGGTTTCACCATTTCTTAATAATGTTAGCGGCACTATAATCACTCCTTTTTTGATATTGATTATCATTTACGTTAGTATTATATTACTATTGAGAATGATTGTCAATACCATTTTCATCAAAAATTCCACTTAAAAATTCCGCCTGTACACAGGCTGTTCGGGGCGGTTCTTCCCCTTTTACAAGAACAAAAGACCTGATCCTATAAATAAGATCAGGTCTTTTATTCTACTAATCATCCACATCTTCATCAAGCCATACGCTTATATCAGAAGTATCCCACCTATCTAGAGGACGGAAATCCGCTCCGCCTTCACACCGGCAAAATATCCCTCTTTGCTGTTGGAAGGCTATTTCGATGCACAGGAAGTTTGCAGATGTCCTTACTATAAGCAGACATTAGGGGGCGTTCTTAACGGAGGTGAAATCCACCGCTTACGAAGACTTAGGAGTGAAGGTATTCCTGAACTCCTTAGTCGCAGTTAGCGGTTAGTTCACCGGAGTGTTGCCCCGTCTGTGTTAGGAAGGACATCTGCAAACTTCCGTCCCTCGAACATCACTCCGCCCCACAGTCAAAGAATATTTACACTAATACCTCGTCTTCTTCTAATTCTCTTTCGTAGTCTTCTGCTTCATCGATATCCAGTGCTTCTTCCAGGTCTTCCGGCAGCTCATCGTCTAAATCATCGCCTAAATCATCATCTAAATCATCGTCAAACTCTACAAGCTTTGCATCCTCTTCCCCGCCATCTTCTTCCTCCAGATAAACATCATCCTCCAGGTCCATCTCTCCTTCAAGCTGGACATCCCGGTATTTGCGCATACCCGTACCTGCCGGGATATGCTTTCCGATGATGACATTTTCCTTGAGGCCTACTAACGGGTCAATCTTGCCCTTAATCGCGGCTTCTGTCAGCACCTTTGTTGTCTCCTGGAAGGAGGCTGCCGACAGGAAGGAATTGGTGGCAAGTGATGCCTTTGTTATACCAAGCATGATCTGCTCGCCGCTTGCCGGCTCTCTTCCGTCTTTTATAAGCTCTTTATTCTTATCCTCAAATTCCAGAATATCTACATTGGTTCCCGGAAGGAATTCGGAATCTCCTGCTTCCTCGATACGGACCTTCTTAAGCATCTGACGCACGATAACCTCAATATGCTTATCGTTAATATCAACACCCTGGAGCCTGTATACGCGCTGTACCTCCTGGAGCATATAATCCTGCACGGCCCTAAGCCCCTTGATTTTCAGGATGTCATGAGGATTAACACTTCCTTCTGTCAGCTCATCACCGGCCTCAAGCTCTGCGCCGTCCTGAATCTTGATGCGTGAGCCGTAAGGAATCAGATATGCCTTTGATTCCCCTGTCTCATGGTTGGTTACGATAACCTCCCGCTTTTTCTTTGTATCATTAATGTTTGCTGTTCCGGCAAACTCGGTAATAATCGCAAGTCCCTTCGGCTTTCTCGCCTCAAAAAGCTCCTCGACACGGGGAAGACCCTGTGTGATATCATCACCGGCAACACCGCCTGTATGGAAGGTACGCATGGTAAGCTGTGTACCCGGCTCGCCGATTGACTGAGCCGCAATAATACCTACAGCCTCGCCCACCTGTACCGGCTCGCCCGTGGCCATGTTGGCGCCATAGCATTTCGCGCAGATACCGTTGTGGGAACGGCAGGTAAGAATCGTACGGATCTTGATCCCCGTAAGCGGCCCGCCCTTCTCATTGACGCCCTTCTTCATAATCAGCTCCGCGCGCTTCGGCGTTACCATATGGTTCGCCTTAACAAGCACATTGCCGTCCTTATCAACAATATCCTCACACAGATAGCGTCCTGTAATACGTTCCTTTAAGCTCTCTATCTCCTCGCGGTTATCCATAAACGCACGCACGTACATTCCAGGAATCTCTTCTCCCGGCGCCGCGCAGTCCACCTCGTGAATAATAAGCTCCTGGGAAACGTCAACCAGACGCCTTGTCAGGTAACCGGAATCGGCGGTACGAAGCGCCGTGTCAGAAAGTCCTTTACGCGCTCCGTGGGCGGACATAAAGTATTCCAGTACGTCTAAGCCCTCACGGAAATTAGACTTGATAGGAAGCTCTATGGTACGTCCCGTTGTATCTGCCATAAGTCCGCGCATGCCTGCAAGCTGCTTAATCTGCTTATCGGAACCGCGGGCTCCGGAATCGGCCATCATGAAAATATTGTTGTATTTGTCAAGACCGCTAAGCAGCGCCTCGGTAAGAGCATCATCCGTTGCCTTCCAGGTCTCTACAACCTCCTTGTAACGCTCCTCCTCAGTAATAAGGCCGCGCTTAAAGTTCTTCGTAATCTTATCTACAGTATCCTGTGCCTGCTTTATCATCTCCGGCTTCTGGGGCGGCACGGTCATATCCGAAATAGATACGGTCATGGCCGCTCTCGTGGAATACTTATAGCCAATGGATTTTACCGCGTCAAGCACCTCTGCCGTAGCAGTGGAGCCATGTGTATTAATAACCTTTTCAAGAATCTGCTTTAACTGTTTCTTGCCTACATGGAAATCCACCTCCGGAAGAAGCTCATTTCCGGGAACCTCACGGTCCACAAAGCCTAAATCCTGCGGAATGATCTCATTAAAGAGAAGGCGTCCCAGTGTAGACTCTATCGTACCGGTCTTCACCTTTCCGTCCGCCGTCTTCTTAGACACACGTACCTTAATGCGTGAATGTAAGGTAAGAGCCTCATTCTCATAAGCAAGAATTGCTTCATTTACATTTTTAAATATCTTTCCTTCCCCGAGAGCCCCCGGCCTCTCCTGAGTCAGATAGTAAATACCAAGCACCATGTCCTGTGAAGGCACGGCTACCGGCCCGCCGTCTGACGGCTTCAGAAGATTGTTCGGCGACAGAAGAAGGAAACGGCACTCTGCCTGCGCCTCTACAGAAAGGGGAAGATGAACCGCCATCTGATCTCCGTCAAAATCCGCATTATATGCCGTACATACAAGGGGATGCAGCTTAATCGCCTTACCCTCTACTAAGATGGGCTCAAATGCCTGGATACCCAGCCTGTGAAGAGTAGGGGCACGGTTTAACATAACCGGATGCTCTTTTATAACCTCCTCAAGCACATCCCATACCTCCGGCTGGAGCCTCTCCACCATCTTCTTTGCATTTTTTATATTATGGGCAGAACCGTTTAACACAAGCTCCTTCATAACAAAAGGCTTGAAAAGCTCAATAGCCATCTCCTTTGGAAGGCCGCACTGGTAGATCTTAAGCTCCGGTCCTACGACAATAACGGAACGTCCAGAATAATCCACACGCTTTCCTAAAAGATTCTGGCGGAAACGTCCGGACTTGCCCTTAAGCATATCGGACAGGGACTTAAGCGCCCTGTTGCCCGGCCCTGTTACCGGACGGCCCCGGCGGCCGTTATCAATAAGGGCATCCACCGCTTCCTGGAGCATCCGCTTTTCATTTCTTACAATAATGTCCGGCGCGCCTAATTCAAGAAGGCGTTTCAGACGGTTGTTTCTATTAATAATCCTTCGGTACAGATCATTTAAGTCAGACGTTGCGAAACGTCCGCCGTCCAGCTGTACCATCGGGCGCAGATCTGGCGGGATAACCGGAATATTCGTCATAATCATCCACTCCGGCTTATTTCCGGATTCACGGAAGGCCTCAATAACCTCCAGACGCTTTACGATTCTGGCACGCTTCTGGCCCGTAGCGTTTTTAAGTCCGGACTGGAGCTCTTCATAGTCCTTATCCAGATCAATAGCCTCTAAAAGCTCCTGGATCGCCTCAGCTCCCATGCCTACGCGGAATCCGCTGCCCCAGGCCTCAAGCGCCTCCTGATACTCCTGCTCGGAGAGCACCTGCTTATACTGCAGATCTGTCTGGCCGCCGTCCAGCACAATGTAGGACGCAAAATACAGTACCTTCTCCAGGGTTCTCGGAGACAAATCAAGAATCAGGCCCATACGGCTTGGAATCCCTTTAAAATACCAGATATGCGACACTGGTGCGGCCAAGGCAATGTGCCCCATACGTTCACGCCGCACGCTGGACTTTGTAACCTCTACGCCGCAGCGGTCACATACCACGCCTTTATAGCGAATCTTCTTATATTTACCGCAGTGACACTCCCAGTCCTTGCTGGGCCCGAATATCCTTTCGCAGAAAAGGCCGTCCTTTTCAGGCTTTAAGGTCCTGTAGTTAATCGTCTCCGGCTTGGTTACCTCGCCTCTTGACCATTCCAGAATCTTTTCGGGTGATGCCAAACCGATTTTGATTGCATCAAACGTCATTGGCTGATATGATTGTTCCTTATTATTTTCTGGCATACTGGCACCCCTTCCTAATAATCAATGTCTGATAAATCATCTGCAAAATCATCTGTTTCCTCAAACTCAATCTCATAATCCTCATCGGGCTCTTCCTCGATGTCTATGAGCTCTTCTCCCTCAAATTCCTGTTCTGTATATCCCTGCTCGCCGAGATCATCCTCCTCCTGATACTTTCTGTCTCCCTCAATCAGTGACCGGAAATCGGTCTCTCCCATATCAACAGTCTCCATAATCTCAACCTCGGTATTATCATCGCGCAGCACCCGGACATCAAGTCCCAGTGACTGCAGTTCCTTAAGAAGCACCTTAAAGGATTCCGGAATACCTGGTTCAGGAACATTTTCTCCCTTGATAATCGCCTCATAGGTCTTCACACGGCCCACAACATCATCAGATTTTACGGTCAGGATCTCCTGAAGCGTGTAGGAAGCTCCATATGCCTCAAGAGCCCACACCTCCATCTCACCGAAACGCTGTCCGCCGAACTGTGCCTTTCCTCCTAAGGGCTGCTGTGTTACAAGCGAATAAGGGCCTGTAGAACGGGCATGTATCTTATCGTCAACCAGATGGTGGAGCTTCAGATAATGCATGTGCCCAATTGTTACAGGACTGTCAAAATACTCTCCCGTACGGCCGTCACGTAAGCGGACCTTGCCGTCCCTGGATATGGGCACACCCTTCCAGACCTCCCTGTGATCCCTGTTCTCTGAAAGATACTCAAGAACCTCCGGAAGCAGCTCTTCCTTATGCTTCTTTTCAAAATCCTCCCAGCTTAAATTCACATAATCATTGGCCAAATCAAGAGTGTCCATAATATCATCCTCATCGGCGCCGTCAAATACCGGTGTGGCAATATTAAAGCCCAGAGCCTTTGCCGCCAGAGACAGATGAATCTCCAGCACCTGGCCGATATTCATACGGGAAGGCACGCCAAGGGGATTAAGGACAATATCCAAAGGACGTCCGTTAGGAAGGAATGGCATATCCTCCACAGGAAGCACGCGGGATACAACACCCTTGTTGCCATGGCGCCCGGCCATCTTATCTCCCACGGAAATCTTTCTCTTCTGGGCAATATAAATACGGACGGACTGGTTTACTCCCGGAGACAGCTCATCCCCGTTGTCCCTCGTAAATACCTTTGCGTCAACAACAATTCCATATTCGCCGTGAGGAACCTTAAGAGACGTATCTCTGACCTCACGGGCCTTCTCACCGAAAATCGCACGAAGCAGTCTTTCCTCCGCGGTAAGCTCTGTTTCACCCTTCGGCGTAACCTTTCCTACAAGGATATCTCCTGCACGCACTTCAGCGCCAATGCGGATAATTCCTCTCTCATCAAGATTTTTAAGGGCGTCATCACCCACGCCCGGAATATCTCTTGTGATCTCCTCAGGCCCCAGCTTTGTATCGCGGGCCTCTGCCTCATATTCTTCAATGTGTACAGATGTGTATACATCATCCTGCACCAGTCTTTCGCTTAACAGCACGGCATCCTCGTAATTGTAGCCCTCCCAGGTCATAAATCCGATCAGAGGATTTTTCCCCAGCGCCATCTCACCGTTTGAGGTGGACGGCCCGTCTGCAATCACATCCCCGGCCTCTACTCTGTCGCCCTTAACAACAATGGGCCTCTGGTTATAGCAGTTGCTCTGGTTGCTCCGCAGGAATTTCGTAAGCTTATATCTTCTTAAATTTCCGTCATCCTTCCGGATGGTGATCTCCTTAGAGGTAGCGCGTTCCACCACGCCGCCTTCCTTCGCCACCACGCATACACCGGAGTCCACTGCCGCCTTCTCCTCCATACCGGTTCCCACAACAGGAGCCTCTGTCATAAGAAGGGGCACTGCCTGACGCTGCATGTTGGAGCCCATCAGCGCACGGTTGGCATCGTCATTTTCAAGGAACGGAATCAGGGCTGTCGCAACAGAAAACACCATCTTAGGGGAAACGTCCATGTAGTCGAACATCCTCTTCTCATATTCCTGTGTCTCCTCCCGGTAACGGCCCGATACATTTTTACGGACAAAATGCCCCTCTGCGTCCAAAGCCTCATTGGCCTGTGCCACATGGTAATTATCTTCCTCGTCCGCAGTCATATATACAACCTCATCCGTAACTCTCGGATTGGCCGGGTCAGAATGATCTATCTTGCGGTAGGGCGCCTCCACGAAGCCATACTGATTAATTCTTGCATAGCACGCAAGAGAGTTGATAAGTCCGATATTGGGACCTTCAGGCGTCTCGATAGGGCACATCCTTCCATAATGTGAATAGTGGACATCACGAACCTCAAATCCGGCACGATCTCTTGAAAGACCTCCCGGACCAAGGGCGGAAAGACGTCTCTTGTGGGTCAGCTCCCCAAGAGGGTTGTTCTGATCCATAAACTGGGAAAGCTGTGAAGAGCCAAAGAACTCCTTCACCGCCGCGGTTACCGGCTTAATATTAATCAAAGACTGAGGAGAAATCCCCTCTAAGTCCTGTGTTGTCATCCTCTCCCTGACTACTCTTTCCAGTCTGGAAAGACCGATTCTGTACTGGTTCTGCAAAAGCTCACCCACCGCGCGGATACGTCTGTTTCCCAGGTGGTCGATGTCATCATCATTGCCCATTCCATATTCCAGATGAATGTTATAGTTGATGGACGCAAGAATATCTTCTTTTGTTATATGCTTTGGAATAAGGTCATGGATATCCCTTCTGATGACTTCCTTAAGCTCATCTATATCTCCTGCCGTCTCCTCTAAAAGTCCGGCAAGCACCGGATAGTATACAAGCTCCGTAACCCCTACTTCCTTCGGGTCAATGTCTACAATAGAAGCAAGATCCACCATCATACTAGAGAGGACCTTAATGCTTCTGTCCTCCTCCGGCCTCTTAATCCACACAAAAGCCACGGCGGCATTCTGGATCTGATCTGCCAGCTCTCTTGTAACCTTTGTTCCAGCCTCGGCAATAAGCTCTCCGGTAACCGCACTTTTAACGTCTTCTGCAAGTATCTGCCCGTTTATACGGTTCCTTAGAAGAAGCTTTTTATTAAATTTATACCGTCCCACCTTCGCCAGATCATACCGTCTCGGGTCAAAGAACATGCTCATTATCAGGCTTTCCGCACTGTCAACCGCAAGCGGCTCACCCGGACGGATCTTCTTATATAATTCAAGCAGGCCCTCCTGATAATTTGTAGCGGCATCCTTTTCAAAGCTTGCCATAATCTTCGGCTCCTCGCCGAAAAGCTCTACAATCTCAGGATTGGTGCCGATTCCAAGCGCACGGATAAGCACTGTAATCGGGACCTTTCTTGTTCTGTCTACTCGTACATAAAAAACGTCATTGGAGTCTGTCTCATATTCCAGCCATGCACCGCGATTTGGAATAACAGTTGAAGAATACAGCTTCTTACCCAGCTTGTCGTGAGCAATTGCATAGTAAATACCAGGCGAACGTACCAGCTGGCTAACGATAACACGTTCAGCCCCGTTGATTACAAACGTTCCGGTACTTGTCATCAGCGGCAGATCACCCATGAAAATCTCATGTTCATTAATCTCATCGGTCTCTTTGTTGTGGAGCCTTACCCTCACCTTAAGCGGTGCGGCATAAGTGGCGTCACGTTCCTTACACTCTTCGATTGTGTACTTTACATCGTCCTCGCATAAAGTGAAGTCTACAAATTCCAGGCTTAGATGTCCGCTGTAATCCGAGATCGGGGAAATATCATCGAATACTTCCTTCAGACCTTCATCAAGGAACCAGTTATAAGAGTCCTTTTGAACCTCAATCAAATTGGGCATCTCTAGGACTTCCTTCTGCCTGGAGTAACTCATGCGGGAACTTTTTCCGCTTTTAATAGGGCGAATTCTGTTTTTCTCCATATTGACGTTTCACTCCTTATTTATTTTTTGTGGGCGTTTACTCCCCTTTAAGTATTGCAAAATCAAGGGAAAACCAGATTGTTCCATAGTTTTCCATGCAATAATATGGTATAACTTTCCACAATAACGCATTTTTTACTATACCACAATCTTTCACGGCTTGTCAACACCCAAAAATTTGATACTGCGCAGTAAATGCGCAGACCTGTAAACATCAACTTACTATAATCACCATTTTTTTACTAATGAAAATCCGTGTCAATTTTTGTAATATGATATAATGAAATAGTATGATTTTGAAAATACTAGGGGGAATACAGATGACAATAGCACTTATAGATGATTCAGCTAACGATATGGATACTCTTTTCAGCTATATATGCCGTTATTGCCAGGAACACAGGATACATGCACACATTGAAAAATTCACAAGTGAGCTTGTTTTTTTGCGCAGCGCCCGCCAGACCACATACGACCTGGTATTCCTTGATATTTATATGCAGCAGACATCCGGCATCCAGATTGCTGTCAAGCTGCGGGAAACACAGCCGAAATGCCAGATCATTTTCACTACTGCGAGCAGAGATCATGCGGTTAATGCATTCCGGCTGCATGCACTTGATTATCTTGTGAAGCCTTTTACATATGAAATGCTTGCGGACGCAGTCAGCAGGTTTGAGCAGGTTGCGTCAAAATTTGCACATTATATTGAAGTAAAAGAAGGAAGGCACTATACCCGCGTCCTTATTTCTGATATTATATATACAGATTACCACAACCATTACATTCAGATACATACACCCTCCTGCATGATACGCTCATATTTATCCTTCGATGATTTCTCACCTATGCTTGAGCCTTATCCGCAGTTTTTGTGGTGCTATCGCAATTGTATGGTTAATATGGATTATATCGAATCCTTTGATGACAAGGATTTTATCTTGAACAACGGCGAGCGCCTGCCTATTGCAAAAGCAAGAAAACAGGATATTATACAGGCCTACGCCGACTATATCTTCGATTACGCAAACGGAGGAACCACTTTATGACGCTGCCATACCTGATAAGCGCACTGCTTTACATTCTGCCCTGTCTTCTGCTTCTTTTCCTGACATTCCGGGACCGTCTGCGGGTTCCTTATGTTCCAAGAATATCTACCAGTGCACTTATCTACTTTGTAATTGCCTTGTCCGGCTCTTATTTTTTCAGGAACCTCGAATCTACCCTGCTTAGGACCTTACTTACACTTATCATTCTGTTTTCTGCCGTCTGCCTTTTCTGCAACGCAGTGACCTACAACTTCTGGCAGGGGCTGTTTGTCGTTACTCTTGTGAAATGCTACACAGAAAGTGTTTACTTAATCTCCCTGTACATACATTTTGCGGTTTCCCATATCTTTTCGGTTTCCGAGAATATCAGGGTCTTCTATTCCACTCTTCCTTTAACCCTAATGGGCTTTCCTTTTGTATATATGTTTTTTAAGAAGCTTCTTCGTCCCTCGCTGGATTACACAATATCACTTAGAATCTGGCGTACTATGTGGATTATCCCCATGTGCAGCACTATCATTCACAGCCTGACAATCTCACCCCACCTTGTAAGTGCATACTTCACGCCGGGCAATGCATTTTTCATCGTCCCTCCTGTCTGGACGCTCCTTAATTTTACCACCTATGCAATTGTCCTGCGCATGATAATCAGCATGAGCACGAATTCTATTCTTCAGGAATCGCTGCATTTGTCAGAAACTCAGTTAAGCGCCCAGCAAAAGCACCTGGAAGCCCTGCAGCTTCATATTGAGCGGGACAGGCGGTACCGCCATGATATTCGTCATCATATATTGGCGCTCAAGGGGTTTCTCGACAGCCATGATCAGAAAAGTCTGGAAAATTATCTCCGTGAGCTTACAGAAGGCCTACCTGATCTGCCGGCAAATTATTGCACAAACCCAGCCATAAATTCACTTCTGGGCTATTACAAGGAAATTGCTGAAAACGAAAAAATTAAAGCCAGCTTTTCAATAGCTCTCGAAGAGCACTGTCCTTTTTCTGATACGGACTTATGCATTATTTTAGGTAATTTTTTAGAAAACGCCGTAGAGGCCTGTCGGCGTATGGCATCATCCAGGCAGTATATAAACCTGAAGGTATCCATGCCAAGCCGCCTCACCCTTGTCATCATCACCGAAAACAGCTATGAGGGCGCTATAAAACGCACCCAGGACGGCGGTTTCCTGTCTTCAAAGGAAAAGAACCGAAAAGGAATCGGGATATCCTCCGTCACACATGTCATCAAAAAATATAACGGCATTTCCCGTTTTGATTATCAGGAATTTGTTTTTAAAGTCTACCTACTGCTAAATGCAAAAGAACAGCCGGATTAAACGGCTGTTCTTTATATGGGCATATATTTATTTAAGGTTAACCTCAGCTCCCTCTGCCTCAAGCTTAGCCTTAAGCTCTTCAGCCTCTGCCTTGGAAACACCTTCCTTTACTACCTTCGGAGCTTCGTCAACTACTGCCTTAGCCTCTTTCAGTCCAAGACCTGTAATCTCACGTACAACCTTGATAACCTTAACCTTGGATGATCCAGCAGATACTAATTCTACATCAAACTCATCCTTCTCTTCTGCTGCCGCTGCTTCTCCGCCTGCTGCCGCAACTACAACGCCTGCCGCCGCGGATACACCAAACTCTTCTTCACATGCTTTTACTAACTCGTTTAACTCTAATACTGATAACTCTTTAATCGCTTCGATAAATTCAGCTGTTGTTAACTTTGCCATTTTAATTTCCTCCTATTATCATCTTTTCGTTTTATTCGTTACCGCTCACTCATTTACAGCAACTCTTATTCTGCACTTTCGGCCGGAGCCTCTTCTGCCGGAGCGGCTGCCCCGCAGGCCTTAGCTCCTCCCTGCTCTGCAATCTGGTTAAGAACACGTGCAAGGTTGGTAATTGGTGACTGTAAGCTTCCAAGCAGCTTGGATAACAGTTCTTCTCTTGACGGAATTGTCGCAAGAGCCTGCATGCCTGCCTGATCATAAGCCTGGCCTTCAACTACGCCGCCTTTAAATTCAAGAGCCTTTGCATCCTTTGCAAACTTGGCAATGATTCTTGCCGGGGCAGTTGCATCGTCTTTAGAAATGGCAATGGCGCTCGGGCCGTCCAGATGTTCATCTAGAGCCGCAAACTCTGTCCCTTCAAAAGCTCTTTTCATCATCGTATTTTTACAAACCTTGTAGATGATTCCCGCTTCTCTTAACTGCTTACGCAGCTCTGTGTCCTGAGCAACAGTTAATCCACGGTAGTCTACCAGCACAACGCTTGCTGCGCCTTTCACATCATCTGCTATGGCCTGTACGACAGGCTGTTTTAATTCAACTTTTGCCATGAATGGTGCACCTCCTTATGTTATTTATGTTACCGTTCGCTTTGTTCACAGTAACCTTCTCTGACTGCTTTAAGCTTAAGGAAAACCACATGAAGTGATTTCATTTCCTATATGGTAAAAACCCCTTCCGCGCCAAAAGACACAGGAGGGGTTATCATTCATATACTGAATCTAACTTTCCTCGGCAGGCGTTGTCTGCTTACGCTGGGGAGCATCCTTTTATCTCCTGCTCCTTCGCACCTGCTGTCTTCGGCAGTCATTGCTTTGCTATTATAGCATCATATATTTTTGGTGTCAATCAAAAGCTTAAGATAATTTCATAGGATTAATCTTAACCCCCGGACCCATAGTAGAAGTAAGAACAACGCTCTTTAAGAACTGTCCCTTTACTGCTGCCGGTCTTGCCTTAATGATTGCATCAATAAGCGTCTGGAAGTTGTCTGTAAGCTGCTCCTCTGTAAAGGATGCTTTACCAAGCGGCACATGGATAATGTTTGTCTTGTCAAGTCTGTACTCAATCTTACCTGCTTTGATTTCCTGGATAGCCTTTGTAACATCCATTGTTACTGTACCAGCTTTCGGGTTCGGCATAAGTCCCTTCGGTCCGAGAACACGTCCGAGACGTCCTACAATACCCATCATGTCCGGTGTAGCAACTACTACGTCAAACTCAAACCAGTTTTCTTTTTGAATCTTCGGAATCAGCTCGTCTCCTCCTACGTAATCTGCTCCGGCAGCCTTTGCCTCTTCTGCCTTTGCATCCTTCGCGAACACAAGAATACGAACCTTTTTACCTGTTCCGTGCGGCAGAACAACCGCCCCGCGGATCTGCTGGTCAGCGTGACGTCCATCACAGCCGGTTCTGACATGAGCCTCAATTGTCTCATCAAATTTTGCTACTGCGGTCTTTTTAACTAATGATACTGCCTCTGCAACATCATAGAGTGTTCCTCTGTCAATTGCTTTTGCAGCCTCAACATATTTCTTTCCTCTTTTCATCTAAATAAACCTCCTTGTGGTAATGTCGGGATAACCCTCCCACATTCTTTGTCATCTACTCCGCTACTTTTACACCCATAGAACGGCAGGTGCCTTCGATCATACTCATCGCTGCTTCAACGCTTGCGGCATTTAAGTCAGGCATCTTAAGCTCTGCAATCTCCCGAACCTGTGCTTTCGTAATAGTAGCAACCTTCGTCTTATTCGGAACGCCCGAACCGGATTTGATGTTACATGCTTTCTTGATAAGAACCGCTGCCGGAGGGGTCTTTGTGATAAAGCTGAAGCTTCTATCATTATAAACAGTAATAACTACAGGAATAATCAAATCACCCTGATCTGCAGTCCTTGCATTGAACTGTTTTGTGAATTCAACGATATTTACACCGTGCTGACCAAGCGCAGGTCCGACCGGTGGTGCCGGTGTTGCTTTTCCGGCAGGAATCTGTAACTTAATATAACCTTGTACTTTTTTTGCCATTTTCATTACCTCCTTGTGGTGCTTCCGGGATATCCTTACCCCTCCCACTTAATTGATTCACTTTCATACTTTTCTAACTTCTGCGAAACTAAGCTCAACCGGCGTCTCCCGGCCAAAGAGCTCTACATTGATTGTAAGGCTCTGCTTCTGCACATTCATGGCCTGAACCACGCCGACCGTATCTGCCCATGCACCGGCAATAACCTGAACACTGTCGCCTTCTGCAAAATCCACAACAATATTTTCCTGCTTAATTCCAAGAGGAGCCATCTCTGCGGCGGTCAGCGGAACCGGTTTGGATCCCGGACCTACAAATCCTGTAACGCCTCTTGTGTTCCGTACTACATACCACGTATCATCATTCATAATCATATGAATCAGAACATAGCCTGGAAACATCTTCTTCTGGACCGCTTTCTGGACACCGTTCTTAAGTTCTACCACATCCTGCATCGGGACACGAACTTCAAGGATCTGTTCCTCCAGATGCCTGTTCTCGATTGTCTTATCAATGTTGGCTTTTACTTTGTTCTCATACCCGGAATAGGTATGGACTACATACCACTTTGCCTCTGACATAAACTCACCTTTCCTGCCCGTCATTTTTCATCAGCCCAGGTTGATAAGAATATCAACACCGTTCTGAACAAGGAAATCAATCAGCGCTATGACTGCTCCCAATGCTACAGATACAGCAACAACCGCCGTTGTCTGCTTCGCAAGTGTCATCCTGTCTGGCCATATGATCTTTTTGAATTCTCTCTTAAGACCCTTGAACCAGCTTTTCTTCTGAGCTTTTTCACTCATGACCTTCACACTCCTTTTACACGACTATTTCGTCTCTTTGTGCAGCGTGTGTGATTTACAGAACCTGCAGTACTTCTTTGTCTCCATGCGTTCCGGATGAGCTTTCTTATCCTTGGTCATGCTGTAGTTACGCTGCTTACATTCTGTACATTCCAATGTGATTCTTGTACGCACAACTTCCACCTCGCTTCGTATTGTTTCAAGTTCACTGTTACCTGGCAGTTCACAGTAACTGCGAAACCGCCAAAATTTAGGCATAAAAAAAAGACCTACTTCCATTCGCCAAGTAAGCATATCATACATGGGCGTAAAAAGCAAGTCTTTTTGCGTATTTTATAATTTTAACTTCTGCTTACGCAGACCCCCACGCCGATAGTTCCCGGACCCACATGACAGCAGATACTCATAGGAAGCTTGGCAAGACGGGCCTTCTTTCCAGGAAAAAGACTTTCTACCTTCACCGCCCATTCTTCTGCCTCCTGTCCGGCGTCTGCGTGTGCTACATAAAGCTCCAGCCTTTCGCTTCCGTATTTTTCCATCAGGGCCCTTCCGTCCCGAAGAATCGCATCCTCCATCTCTTTTTTCGCCCTCCTTCGTCCGCGCACCTTGCAGTACGGCTCAAGAAGGCCGCCCTTTACCTGTATGACAGGCTTAATGTTAAGGATTTCCCCGGCCAGCGCCTCGGCACTTCTGATGCGTCCACCCCGTTTTAAGTATTCCAGTGTATCAACTGTAATATAAATAGAAGCCTCAAGCGCCATATCCTCAAGTCTTTTCTTAATCTCCTCTGCCTGCATGCCCTCGCTTACAAGTCTGGCCGCCTGGATTGCCGCCGAAGCCTGCGTCACGGAAATACGCCTGCTGTCAACAACCAGAACCCTGCCGTCATAATCCCTGCTGAACATGGCCGCCGCAGAATATCCTCCGCTTAATGCCTTTGACATAGGAATATGAATAACCTTGTCATATGTATACAGAAGTCCGTCCCACAATTCTGAAAGCGAAGCCAGTGACGGCTGCGTTGTACTCACCGTATATCCCTGCTTCATACGTTCAAAAAACTCCTCCTCAGACAGAGTTACTCCTTCTATA
The DNA here is from genome assembly GCA_949502235.1 of uncultured Lachnospiraceae bacterium. GTDB lineage: Bacteria > Bacillota > Clostridia > Lachnospirales > Lachnospiraceae > CAPEBR01. The sequence continues at coordinate 22,771 of CATBDC010000039.1, forward strand.
CATTCCTCCCCGTCCACAAAAAAAGTCATAGGCAGTATGTGAATCTCGTGCTCTGCCGCCTCCTCCTTTGTAAATCCACTGTTACTATCCGTAAGAACCGCTATCTTCTCCATGATAATTCCCTCTCCATAATTATACTAAAACCAGTGCCAAAGCCAAAACATACTCTTTTGTTTCTGGCTTCTAAGACATATTGTAACATCAAACTGTTTGATATTCAAGATAAATTAGGGGACGGGGTAAAATGAAAAAGTGCCTGTCCCCAGAAACAAAAAAGTTTCTGGGGACAGGCACTTTTTCATTTTACCCCGTCCCCCAAAAATTTATTGACGCTAACCAGCTTTACGCTTAACACGAATATCTTAGCAGCCAGCTCCAGCTCCTCTATCGTGGGATAAGACGGCGCAATCCTTATGTTGCTGTCCTTCGGATCCTTCCCGTAGGGATAGGTTGCTCCGGCGGCAGTCATGACAAGTCCTGCCTCCTTCGCCTTTGCCACAATGGCCTTCGCGCAGCCCTCCAGCGAATCGAAGGAGATGAAATATCCTCCCAGGGGCTTTGTCCATGTGCCTATTTCAAGGCCGATCAGCTCATGTTCTAAAACCGCCTCAACCTTCTCGAACTTCGGTCTTAAAATCGCGGCATGCTTTTTCATATGCTCATGCATTCCCTGCATATCCCCAAAAAACCGTACATGGCGGAGCTGGTTAAGCTTATCATATCCAATCGTCTGAAACTTCATATAGCGCCTTGCATCCTCCAGGTTCCCCCTTGACGCCGCAAGGGCTGCAATACCTGAACCCGGGAATGATACCTTGGAGGTGGAAATGAATTTGAGTACGATATCCGGATTCCCGGCCTTAATACATTCATTTAAAAGCTCCAGTACCACGTCCTTCTTGTCATCGTAAAAATGATGGATCGAATATGCGTTGTCCCAGAAAATACGAAAATCCTCTGCCGCAGGCTTTAGATGCGCAAACCGTCTTACTGTTTCATCAGAGTAAGAAATACCTGTCGGGTTGGAATATTTCGGTACGCACCATATGCCTTTAATTGATGCGTCCCCGGAAACCAGCTTTTCTACCACATCCATATCAGGACCCGCCTTAAGAAGGGGCACATTAATCATTTCTATTCCAAAAAACTCTGTTATGGCAAAATGTCTGTCGTATCCCGGCACAGGGCACAGGAATTTTACCTTCTTTAGCTTCGACCATGGGGTGCTGCCCATAAATCCGTGTGTCATGGCCCGTGACACCGTATCAAACATAACATTAAGGCTGGAATTTCCATAAATAATAACGCTTCTCTCCGGCACCTCGGACATATCTGCCAAAAGCTTTCTCGCCTCAAAGATACCGTCCATCACTCCGTAATTTCTGCAATCCACACCTTCAGAGCTTACCAAATCACAGTCTCCTGTCAAAACATCCATCATGCCCGTACTTAGATCAAGCTGTGCCTTCGATGGCTTGCCCCGGGACATATCCAGCTTAAGGCCTTTTCCCTTTACTTCCTCGAATTGTTTTTCCAGTTTTTCCTTTAATGCAGTTAGTTCCTCTTTTTTCATCTGACTATATGGCTTCATTACGGGTTCCTCCTGTTTGGCTACCGTTCGCTCCTTTTACAGCAGCCTTGTTCATTTTAAGTATGTGTACCGTATGCTATTTTATTCGAAAACGCAGGAAAATGCAAGCAAAACTTGCATTTTCCTTAAATTTTTAACGAAAAATATAGGATATCCCCTTACATTTTGCAATTTTTTATTTTTACATGTTCATTTCGACTGTTCCTGCAGGAGCACGCACTGTCTTCCCCTCGATTCAAATACTTCCTCAAATGCCTTCTTGTCATATTCCATCATGCCTCCAATAGGATCTGCAATCAGAACCGAAGCTTCTGTATACCCAATCAGTACTGCGCCGTGGTCATTGGACGCCCAGCTTACGTATTCCCCTTCTTTTGTATACCATCCTTCCGGCTCCCGCCGCTCTTCCATGTTAATTGTTACCCAGACTATCACAGGTGTGTCCTCACTTACCAGCCGGTACAGCTCCTCTTCGGAGACTCCGGTTTCGTCCGCTGCCCTTAAAGGTTTTTTTTCCTTAAGAAAATACCTGTCCGCCGCCGTACAGATAGCTTTTGTCCCGCAAATATAGCCGTTGCTTAACGCCGGGTCGCCCACAAAGTACTGATTTAAATCCGGTCCGTAGAGAAGCGAATCACTGCCCTCGTAAAATTCTGCCGGTGCAGACGGAAGATATTTCTCCGCCATCTGTATCTTGTCAGCGTTCATTCCGTAATAATTCAGAACCATGGTTAAAGCGGTGATCTCACAGCCGGTAGGGAGTTCCGGTGTCTGGAGTATGATTTCAAAATCCTCTATCTTATATTCCCCGGGCAGAGCCTTCATACCCTTCTCCTTTTTATTCCCATCCTTATTTCCGCCGGTATCTTCTGAAGCGGCATCTCCTCTTCTTTCCGCCGCCTGTGAATGTGAATCCGCTGTAATAATGCCCATATGGGCTCCAATAATAATCATCCAGAACAATGCAGCCGCCATAATAAATTCAGGCGCCCACTCAATCCGTATTTTCATACTGCATATTCCTTTTTGCCTGCCGTCACTTTTCCCATGGAGGGACTTATGAATACAGCTCTTACCGCAGACAGCAGAATTTATTATTATTATATTCGCCATGCCCGTAAAGATGATATCCAGGCTGAATCATTTTCTTACAGCCTGCGCAGTAAATGCAAACACTTTATGATTTGATATTTTTAACATATGCGCCTTTTTCCTGTACAAATCCCATTTTGTTCATATAAGCCGCATGAGCATCCGTTAATTCCTGCGCATAACGAAGTTTATGAATTTTCTTTTCAGAAAGTTGTGAATAAAGGAATTTCCCTACAGAACAGTCACGGTATGCCGGTGTTGAATAATCAATTAAAATGTCGATCTCTCCATCCTTTTCTTCTCCTGCCAGTACTCCGGCCGGATTCCCGTCACAGCATACAATATATGCTTTTTTTCCAGATACATCTTGTTTTTTAAATCCCGGAAAATATGTTTTAATGTCTTCTGCATAGCGGTTCAGGAAATATGTTATAAGTGCATCATCTACGTTTCCGTCTACTAAATCATAAACCTGCTTTGTCTTAAGAAGTTTAAATAAATTATATACATTGATTACAATGAGACAGGTATTCATTAATGCTAATGGGACTGCTCCAACAATAAGGGCATAAATTCCTGAACCTGTATCTGTGTTTTTCACAAGCTTGATAAGGCGGCTGGTTCCAAGTCTGTCTGCGCCAAGACTTATGAATTTTTCTGCATCATCAAGCGATGAAATACCGCCGGCAGCTTTTACCTTTACATCTGCGCCGATGTGTTTTCTCATAAGGGCTACATCATCAAATGTTGCCCCTCCGGCAGAGAATCCTGTTGATGTTTTGATGTATTCTGCTCCGGCGTTTGTTACGATTTCGCACATTTTAATCTTTTCTTCTTCTGTAAGCAGGCATGCTTCAATGATCACTTTTAAGATTTTTCCATCGCAGGCTTCGTGGACTGCACGGATTTCATCTTCGATTTCCTGATATCTCTTATTCTTAAGAGCGCCAACATTGATTACCATATCAATTTCTTGGGCGCCATTAGCAATCGCATCTTTTGTTTCAAATACCTTTACTGCTGTTGTACTGTATCCGTTAGGGAAACCAATTACTGTACAGATTGGCAATTTCCCTGCCACATATTCAGCCGCTTCCTTTACATAAGCAGCCGGAATACAAGCAGATGCTGTTTCGTATTCCATTGCGTCATCAAGAATAACTTTGATGTCTTCCCATGTTGCTGTTACACTCAGTAATGTGTGGTCTAAACAACCTAAAATTTTTTTCTGATCCATAATAGACTCCTTTATTTTTGCTTTTGGAAATAATTCCCCGTTTTTCCGGACACAAAACACCGATACCGCCAATGCTCTTTTGGTAACATAAAACACCTTACATGTTTACGATAACTTTTGCAACAAGTTTTTTGAAATCTCCTGCAGCCTTATCAGCTGTTTCCTGAACTTCTTTATGGTTAAGCTGTACTTTAGAAATACCAGCCGCCATGTTTGTGATACAGGAGATGCCGGCAATTTCCATACCCATGTGTCTTGCAGCCATAGCCTCTACTGCCGTACTCATGCCAACAGCATCTCCGCCCCAGGTCTGTGCAAGCCTTATTTCTGCCGGTGTTTCATAGTTTGGGCCTGTAAACTGAACATACACGCCTTTCTGCATTTCTATTCCCAGTTCCTTTGCACATACTTCAATCACTGTCTGAAGACGTTTACTATATGTTTCGCTCATGTCCGGAAATCTTGTCCCAAGCTCTTCAATATTTGGTCCAATCAGCGGACTGGGAACGGCTGTTGTGATATGATCAGAAATAATCATTAAATCGCCTGGTTTAAAGCTTTCATTTGCTCCGCCTGCCGCATTTGTTAAAAGGATCTTTTTTGCTCCCATCATACCCATAAGACGCGTTGGAAGAACTACGTCCTGCATAGGATATCCTTCATAATAGTGAACACGGCCCTGCATGATAACTACCGGAGTTTTTTCAACATAACCAAATACGAAACGGCCGGCATGTCCTTTTACTGTTGAGACCGGAAATCCTTCAATATCGCTATAACTGATTGTGTCAACGATTTCAATTTCGTTAGCAAATTCACCTAAACCAGATCCTAAGACCACTGCTGCCTCTGGCACGAAATCCGTTTTTTCTCTTACGCTTTTCAAACATCCCATTAATTTGTTATACATTTTTTTACATCCTTTCTGTTTTTATTTATTGCCACTACAATAACTATAAACATATTATACAAGCTTAAAAGGTTTTTATATACAGCACATGTCGTATTTCTTAAATCTCCCGCAAATCTATGCGGTTATTCTTTCGATACACCAGACATGTCATCCCCAGAAGCAGCACACACAGAACAGCCCGATATCCCCCGGTATATCCCTCTGGAACCAGGCAGGCACCCACGCCGCCAAGCACCGCAAGGACAGCCCCGCCCATGCCTCCAAGTACGGCTGAAGCGCTCTGTTTGACCACGCTCACCTCATTCTCCCAATCCAGGACCGGGAAATGCAGATTAACGGCAATCCCGTATACACAGGCAAACAGCAGGATCACCGCCGGAATCACCACCATCCAGAAGCCGTCCTGTAATCCCGGCTTTAATGCAAGGGCCAGGAAAACCTCCGACACAAGATAAAAAGGCAGAATCAGGATCAGATTCATCAGGATCTTTGCGTCCAGAACCACCCTTGCCGTCAGCGGCAGGCTTTTAACGAGCCACCACTCCTTCCCTTCCATGGAAACAGATGTGGCTGCAGTTGTCATCATACAAAAAGTGCCTGCCAGCAAAAACGGCGCGATTACAGCCAAATCAACCGGAACCGGCAGGAGCTCTTTCACCCTCTCCGGGCCTGTAAAAAGAAGCGCCCCCGATAGGACACAGCCCATGAGCGGTCCGATGAGTGTATTGGATACATAAATACTCGATGAGAAATACCGCCGAAATTCCTTCCTGCACAGGGAAATCAGCGCCGGGTCTGCTTTCAGATCGCCCATCTGATAGTCATGCCTTGCCGCCGTTGTATACAGATTCCGGCTTATGGACTGAAAACACACGGATACGGCGGCCGCCGCCGCGGCAGACACAGATAGAAATAAACCTGTATACATCAGGCACCGGCCGATTTCCCCATTTACAATCGCTGTCCCAAGCAGCACGGCAGGAGGATAGAATCTCCCAAGCATATCCGAAACCATTCCGGACAGTTCCTCCATAATCTCCAGGCTTTCCATCCCTTCCATTGATGTAAGGCTCGAAGAACCATACATAATAGCAAAAACAAATACTATCGTAAGCGTTGACGCTGCCAGGCTTTTATGCCGCATCCTGGAGGAGATTCCCGTAACCAGCGCCCCGATAAGGACCGCCCCTGTCATTGGCAGTAACGGCACTGACCATATCCCAAGAAACGCACACAGATAGAATGACACATCCGGCCTCATCTGCCATGCATACACTGCAATCCCCGGAAGCAGTACCAGGGCAGCCATCAGCAGATTTTCCGTATACATGCGCAAAAACCGTCCAAGCACTACTGCGCCTTTCCTTACAGGCAGGGATACTACCATATCATATCCCTGTCTCCGGAAAATGATGCTTCCCGCCTTTAAGATTCCAAATACAAAAATGAGCATGCTGGATATGGCGATGACATAAGCCGGAACATCTTCTCCTGCTCCAATCTCCACCAGCCCCCAGGAAAGGCCGCCCACATAAAAAAGCAGCATAATAATCAGGAGTACCCAGAGGACAGAAAGCATTACAGCCCTCTTCTTTTTACGCTTGTCTTTCGTGAACCGTAAAACATTTATGCCAAGGAGATTACATAACTCCAGCCTGGCCATAATCCTAATCTGCGCCAACATCATTTACCACCTCCATAAAAATGGACTCCAGAGTATTGCCCTGCTTTACAACCTCCTCCATGGTGCCTTCGGCAATCAGGCGTCCGTCCTTGATCATCGCTACCTTGTTACAGAGCTTCTCAGCCACCTCCAGCACATGGGTAGAAAAGAATATGGCGCCCCCGCGGTCGCAGAGCTTCCTCATCCTGTCTTTCAAGACAACGGAAGCTTTCGGGTCAAGCCCCACAAAAGGCTCATCCAAAACAAGCAGCCTTGGTTCATGCAGCAGCGCAGATATGATTGCAAGCTTCTGTTTCATACCATGGGAATAAGAAGAAATCAGATCCCCAAAGGATTCCGTTATTTCAAATTCATCCCCGTACCTTTGGATCCGTTCCTTCCTCTCTCCTGCCGGAACCTTGAAAATATCGGCAATAAAGTTCAGATACTGGATGCCTGTCAGATACTCATACAGATCCGGATTATCCGGAATATATGCCGTCATCTGTTTGCACACAAGCGGGTCATCATGAAGGCTGATTCCTCCGATCCGAATCTCTCCCGCATCATATCCATGGATCCCGGCAATGCATTTCAGCGTTGTTGTCTTCCCGGCTCCATTATGCCCGATGAATGCGCAGATATCACCCGGCATCACATGAAGGTTCAGATCCGTGACGCCCTTGCTGCCGCCCTTATAGTGTTTCGTCAAATGATTGATAATAAGCATTGTTTTCCTCCTGTTTTACGAGAGCAGTCTCTGTGTTACTGTTCACACGGCACCGTGCACTACGCTGCACGGTGTCCGGCCAAAGAAGTAGTGGCTGCCTGGCATCCGGCCCCTCACCGAAGGTGACTTTTAATGGCCGGATGCCGTTATTGGAGCACCCGTAGGGTGTGAACAGTAACGTCTCTGTAGCTGCTTCTCATCTTCGCCTTCTATGTGTCAGCTTTTGCAAAATGCTGCAGTATCTTCTGGAAATCTGTATTCTCTTTCAGAGCCTCAAAAGCCGGGTGGCTGAATGCTTCCTGCAGATTCTGAAAAACGAATTTCCTGCTTCTTGGAGCCATTTCTCCCAATGGAAGGGCTTCAATCCATGCGTCTAAACGGTCAAAATATTCATCTCCGTGGAGTACAACCTTCTCTGCCCGTAAGAGCCCGTCAACACATTTCTCAAAAAGGAAGAGGGCCTTCAGCGCTTCTTCCTCCTCCCCGCCTGCTGCATACATGACCGCCGCCTGATAATGAAACTGTGCGGCAAGATTGGGATTGAGCTCCTCCAACCGGTAGGCTTCCATTACATTTCTGATCCTGCATACCGTCTTTTTGCACCGCTCTATGTCGTCCTGGTATAAAGCCAGGGATATTGCGGCATCACTGACCAGGTTCAGAATATCCAGCCATTCCCTTGCCTGGATATAGGCTCTTGCCTTCTCATGTTCCCCCGCCATCTGATATGCCTGAACCAGTATGGTCCCGTCCTGCCCTGCAAGACGGGCGGGGTCAGAAGAAGGCTCCAGCATAGTAATCGTTTCAGCCGCTTTCCCAAGCCATAAGCTGATGCCAGCCTTCAAAACCAAAGCATCACTGCATATGCTTACATCGCTGCAGCTTTCCAGAATATGGTCGCACCATGAAGCCGCCTCCTCCAAAAGCTGTTTTTGTTCCTCTTCTGACTCTGCCAGCATGTAATGATTCAGGTACAATACAGTAAGCTGCAGCAAAAAGGCATGGCAGGAATAGTACCTGTGGGCCAGAGTGCGGGTCTTTTCAATGGCCTCATGAAAAGGAAGCCTGGCAAAATCCTTTACAAGCTCCGCATAGAAGTAGCGGATCTGCTCTTTGGAGAGCTTTGCTTTGTACCCGATCAGCTCGTCTATCGTTGTGCCAAAATAGGCAGAAAGTTCGAGCAGAAGCATAAGATCCGGTGTGCTTTGGGCATTTTCCCACTTGGATACTGCTGCCTTACTTACTCCGAGGAAGTCTGCAAGCTTCTCCTGGGTAATCCTCTGCTCGCGCCTTAGCCGGATAATATTGTCCGATAAATTTAATCTGTCCATACTGTTATTGTTCTCCTTACCCTCTAGTGTATTACCTCTTTTCTTCATTATAATAAAAAAAGAATTTCCTATCAATCGAGTTGTATTCCACTTTTTCGCGGAAAAGTCAACCAATGGGAAACTTCTTTTTGACTTCGGCACTGCCTCGCAGGCTTTAATCTTTACCGCCCTGAAATCGGATTTGGAAAACGTCTCAAAATCTACAGATTCTTCAAAAGCAGCTCGATTTTCACCTTTGAGAAGTCGATAACCTCTTAACAGGTTATATTGTTTTTTTGCAATATCACTCATCACATCATATCTCCCATATGCCTGATTTTTCTCAATTGCGATTATATTCATCCATATTTTCCTCTTTTATATTTCCAAGGAACACTACCCCAGCATCAGATTCTCCATTATAACCATTTGAGTTAAAGGTTCCATATTCAAGATATCCTTGAAGTATAGAACGCATCTCATTTTCATCGCCAAAATTTACAAGCTTCACTTCATCAATCGCCACATAATCTGGACCACAAATGTAACCCGGCTTTCGTCTGTTAGCATCATAAAACATTTTTGAACGAGTGACTTTACCACCATCCGTCAGTAAACCATTTTTACTAACATGACCGAAAACATAACTTTTTCCGGTACCCTTAGGCGCAAGCTCAATAAGATTAATCCGCTTCTCCACAAATGGCAACAGTCTGGTGAGCATAGTTAATTTCTGAAGCTCCGTTTCATATCCATCAGCATTGTAATCAATTGCTCCCAGAAGAATATCTATCCATTCCTCCGTTCTAAAGTTAGACCTCATTTCTTTGAAATATTCCACATCCACTGTATATGGACGAAAATTTTTAAATCCCGTTAACTTTATTTTTCCCGAAATCTTTGGTTTGGCAGTATCACCAGGAGGACGATAGCCTAATCTAATAATCCCCCAAGTTTCTCCTGTGTTAATCAAATCTTCTTTGTAAACATCCCAAATAGCCGGTTCAATCAAAGTTTCCTTTTCTGTCACACCAAAGTCTGGGATAGCAAATGATATTTCACCTGTCTTTATATTGATATCAACAGATATTTTTGTCAGGATTTGCACATTTTCATTTTCATAAATAATTTTGTTTTTTATGCTCATCCAATCTTCTTTTTTTGGTATAAACTTCTTAACAAATGCAGATACTTCGTCCACATCAAAATTTCCAAAATCATCACTGAACATTTTTAAAAGATAGTCTCTTAAAAATGCCGGAAGCCCAAGAGAAGAAAAGAAATTATTATTTTTTAAATCTTTATAAACGACCATTTCATCAAAATAGTCTCTAAGTTTATCAGTCATTTATTTTCACCCCTAAAAATCAAACATACTTGTTTCAGATATATCCTTTTTCTTAATTTCAAACTGCTGTCCAAATACGAGGACATCACTACCATTAAAGATATCAATCAAAAACTTGCCTTTTTTAGTATAATTTAGCAGCTTTATACTGTATATAAAGGGGTCATCGGTTTTCTCTGCATCGTAATAATTGCCATCAAGTTTAATAGAAATATTATTGCTCTTAATCCCAACGTAAATTTTAACAATTGCATATTCTTTCGCACCCAATGTTATAACCTTCGATTCATCTACTATGAAAGCTTCTATATCGGATATTCTTTGCGTTATTTCAATAATCGGAACGGTAACCTCTTCTATTGAAGCTCCACCGTGTACCTCTACATTTGCACGTCGACTACCCTTAAATCGGTCATAGTTCGCTAATACCCAATATCCAGATTCTTCAATTGCAAAATCAGGTTTGCTGTTTATTTCGCTAATTTTACAACATCTACCTGAATGCTCTCCTTTGGTCTCCATGCTCCATACATTTTCAGTTTCGTGGAGAACAGCAAGGCGACTGGCTCCATGGTCAGAAATGATAATAGCTTTACTATACTGACCGGCAAATACACTTGCTCTAATCTTCGTCAACAACTCATCTATTATCTCAAGTTCCCTTATAAGATAAATTGGTGTTTTTTCTTTCTCATAATCGAAGCTATCTTTACCATGATGTTTAATCTCATCCAAGTCCTTTATACCTTTCTTACAATTATCCTTGGTAAGTACACTCTTCAAATCTTCAACTACACCATCATGGTTAAGGCACAATCTTCCAATAAGAATAGACACCTTTTGTGTATTCCTTTAAAATAAACCCAAGAATAAAAGCAGTAAGATTACAAGGCATAAATCCATAGGGCTCTGCCTTCAGCATTTCATATATTGAAGCAATAGAAATACGGTCACTTTTCTTTAAAGCCTCATTAATAAATTTATCTACAGTTTTTTTCAAATCTGCAATGTATGAATGTGAATCTTTCCAGTATTCCGAGATTTTCCATGCATCCTTCAGAGCATTTTCAAGCTTAGTTGCCTCATTACCGGAACGGAATGTACCTTTAGTTTCTTCGTTAATGCCACATGTAGCACCATTACCCAGAGAATTCGCATCATACATTGTATTAAGTACACTCGTATACGCCCCTTCAAGACACTGCGGATAGTGGAATTTATCAATATCAATAAGGCAAACAAACAAGTCTTGAATATTAGCTACTCGTTCACCGCCTGTTGCATAACGAGAATAAACATAGAAAGCTCCTCTTTTAATTCGCTTTGCCCAATTTGAGAGTACCTCTATAGCGTATCCCTCATATGTTTTGCGTTGGTCTAAATCACTGTTTCCAATCGCAAGAGACATAGCATAATTTTCAACAAACTCACTATATTCACTTTCGCCGAGAATACACGCTGAGCTATCAATTACAATTGCATTTGAATCAGGATTGTTCGTAAAGAAGTTTTCTATCTTTTTCTTTAATGCACCACTTTCAGCCGAATCTCTACCGATAGTTGCAACCGCATAAAGTTTATTGTTATTTACACTTGAATTGTTTGCCTTTTTAATCTCACTGTCAAAGTCGGAAAGTGTGGCATATGCCAATGAATAACGAAGCTTTAATGCACCGGTAAGTTCTATAGTAGTTCGCAAATTGCTATCTGCCATAAAAGACATATCTTTTGTAGACTTTCCTTTAGCCTGTGCAATGAAAGGACCCGGATCTACACTTGGTCCCATATTTTTACAACAATATGAAAACGCATCACCAGTTAAAGGTGTTCTGGTTACAACATGGTCATTCAAAAGTTTCTTTGCAATATTCGGTGCAGTAAACAGAAGATCAGTGCCCTCAAAAGCAAGTTCTAGGTTTTTATTATTCGGAAGAAAAATATCACGGTTGCCACTCATTCTTTCAGATATAGCCTGAAGCAACAAGATAACCTTAAGAACACGCTTTTCGTCTTCAATAAGTTCCTTATCCAGCTTTGGAGTGTAGCAACTAAGGATTTCTCTTATGCCATCTGCCAATTTCTGGCTACCTGTTTCGTAAAAGAAATTCCATAACATATCAATCGTAACAAATGGATTTTGTGAACTAAAATCATATCTATCGATAAACCATTGGAATGTGGAAAGAATTTCTTCCACAGGTCTGGCTGTTTCTCTATTATTTTCTTATTCTCTCTTCCTCCTCAGAACAACTCGTTTAAAATCTCATTAGCACTCTTATCACTTTTGAGCGTAATATTATCCAAACCAAGCGTAAATCTTGCTTCAATTAAATCCGGATAGTTGAATGTAAGACCATTCAGAATTTTCTCCATCGTCTCACGATCTAATCCGAAAATTTGTGTCGGACTAATGCCTGCACTCTCGATAGATGTGTCAAGCAATCTGGTTAATGTAAACTGTTTGTAGTTCCCGCATTTCTCAGCAAACAAATATAACGAATATAACATTACTCGTTCATCAGGATTTAACCACGGAAACCTAACAATCGAATTTAGCTTTCGTCCGTTACTTTTTTCCTCGTAATCACATATGCCAAAACCTAGCTCATTTGACAATGGTTTGATAGAAATAAATATATTTTTAAAAGCCGAAACAATGTGCCCTCTAACAGTCTCACTAATCGAATCATCTAACATTGCGTGAATTGCCTCTGGCGAATATGAAGTATTCAAATCAATATTTTTTATCCACCATCCAAACTGACTAGAGTACGACCAGTTACACGCAATCAATCCCCACGCAAGAGGGGAATCAATACCGATGTCAGCAACAATCTCGCCAAAACGTGTTAGCAATGGCTCTTTTGACCTATCGTTTTAATCCATTCTTTCCAGTCTGATGATTTTCTCAGTGACTTTATCCGAAAAACGCCTTTTTCAAAACTATCAGTACATGAACTACTTGCAATAGAAAGTTCCCGTCCACTTCTACGAGCCTTCCATCCGCCAATCTCCATGAATTCATTTCTTTGCTTCTTTGTATTTAAAATTTTAGAACTCGTTTCAAGAATTATTTCATTAAAGTCTGTAGTTGAATAAGACTTTTCAGTCGGTGTTCTATAGCAAGCTTCTTTAAAAAACATGTTTTTGTATGTTGCCATAGGGCATACCAAACACCCAGCTCTACTATTACCTTTCTTGTATGCTTCATTTATAATCAAGTTTCTTGTATAAATATAATTAAACAATTCAGCTGAGTTCCATTCTAGTATTGGATGACAACTATATTGACCACGAACCTTCTCACCCAAACTGACATCATTATATTCACTTCTTGAAGCACTTTCATCTCCTCTTATTCCCGTAAAAGCCATTCCACGAAAATGCGGATTATTTGTATATTCTCTCAATTTGATAATTTGTGGTGCCGTCTTGTGAACGCTACAACACCAACGTATTGTTTGCGCAGGAGGTCCAAATGTACGCCAACTATCTAACGGAGATAATTCTGATTTTGAAACCAAAAAATCTATTTTTTCTTCTTCACAAAATCTTCTAATATTTTCTACTACATCATATATATCAGGAAATTCCATTCCCGTATCACCGAATAGCACTTTAAAAACATTATGCGGCAGTGCTCTTTGAACTAAATCCAAGGTAACAACACTGTCTTTCCCACCGGAAAAAGCTACATAGAAAACATCTACTTTATCTTTGTACTCTATAAATGTGTTATATATTTTCTTAATGGTTTCCTGCACAAGTTGTTCCATCAATTGTCGATTCTTTTCGACCATAGCAGGAATATCAACGAATCGAAGTGGATAACCTTCTGGCTCTGGGGCATCAATCAAAACTAATTCCGGTGCTGTATACAACGAGCCTCCCTTTGTCTTTGCCACAAGCCTTCCTCGATAATAATAGTTATTGGCTTCTGCCCACATATACGGGAAGCTATCATTTTTATCATAATTCCAATATTTATCGAACCCTAAAACATCGAGTTCTTTATAATAAACGGGCCTTGGCTCCTTTGAAAATGCCAATGGCATTGGAGTTAATAGGTAACCACCTGTAGAACTATCCCATTCGTATGCATACATACTGTTTATCCTTTCCTGTTCCGAATTTGTGTTGCTTTCCGAATAGCAGTATCTAAATCCTTATAACTACGTCTAGTAATCATATTGACATCTGCAAGATAGTTCAGTGCTTCACTTCTCCTTAACTCAATCTGACTCTCTGAAAGCACTGCCGCACAAGCATCCTCAAACTCCTTAATTTTTCCATCTTTCTTGACAATAGCTCCCGCAACATTATTTAGGGATAAACCATTGTTCAAGAGCGTAAACTTTTTGCTATATGTAATCAAAAAACTCTCTAACATATACTCATTCCATTCATAACCTACAAAAGGAAACGCAAGAAAAGAGTCTATTTCACGAATTCTGATATAATCCTTTGACATAAAGCTTTCAATTGCTCTATCAATCATCTCAACATCAAAACTTATCCATTGCTTTGAAACAAACAAATCATGGCTAACACGCACCGAAACTTCTGACAAAGCATCAAAATAAACCACTGTATCTAATTCTTTTGAGAGATTATATATATCATCCGCCGTAAACTCTGTATGATGTTTTGCATATAGCTGATATACATCTCTCATTGCATGTCTGTCTCTTGGCAAGCTAATGACCGCTCTTTTAAAATGAAATCTGTCAGCATAGCGTTGTGCGATTGCATTCCTAATACCAAGTCCCGAAAGATAAAGATTGTTTTCAATAAATAACGGCATTTCTTGCTGAATCACATTCCATACATTTGTCCAGATTGCATATCCTGTTGCATCAATAAATTTATTAATAATTTTTGCTATATCTTCCAACTCATCCGTAGAAATTTCAAAAATATCTGCATGAAAATACTCACCTTTAGCATTCCTAAGGAAATGCGAATCCATCGTAATAATTCGATTAACCTGCTCCTGAGGAATATGAGATAACGCACTACAAGCATCATCAAGCTTCTTTGGTTTTCCTGCCGACAGAAAATACCCTTCAATTTCTTCTACATGGTCAATTTTCACATTCTTTTCAACAGACATATAGTCTGAAAAAAAGTAATATTTTCCTTCTTCAGCCGAATACTCAATATATGCTTTTAGCATTTTTTCATCAGTTAGCGTAAAACAACTTGCAAAAACATCTGACAAATCCCGATAAATTGCTTTGTAATAAAGCACTGACTTACCAGCCGAAAAACAATTATCTATATACGAAAACAAAGTTTCTTTTGTGTTGCTGTCAATAATTCCTTCAGCCGGAAAAAGCCTGTCCTTGTAAATCACACCACAATAACGCAGCCTCTCTTCGAGTGCTTCATCGCTAAACGAAAGGAGTTCATCGTAAAGTGCATCATACATTTCCCGAAAATTTTCAAAATCTATGGAATCAAACTGCATTCCGCTACGATATCTCTGTAAAAGAGTTTTTTCAAATTTTTCTTTGTCAAAATCTTTCGGTTGCGTTTTCACAACCTCTTTACTATCCAAAGAAGAATACTTTCTCGCTATTGTAGAAAATTGTCCTCCCATTTTTAGAAATTTCTTAAATGCTGCTCTAAATCGATTATGTTGTTTAATATCAAACCTTAAAAACTCCTCATCATTTAAAAGCATTTGAATCAGCTTAGAAGCCTCCTTAAAAGGACAATCGTAAATCTTGTGTGGGATATGATTATGGTTTTGTGCATATGCTTCAGCAGTTCTTATTGCAGAAACATAGCTTCGACACGAAGCATCTGCCATATCTTCATGTTTATGCAGATAATTAAAAAATTGGATGTCTGTAACTATATTCTTTTCTCCTACTGCATACGCCTGTGCTTGTTCTCGCAAGAGAGAGTTAGTGTTTCTTCCAAATGAATAAATGTCATCTGATAGTTTCACTGCCCAAGAAACATCATTTAGAATACTTTCCACCAATGTTTCATCAACATCTTTTCCCACCATTGACATTATTTTTTTATGGTTATCCCCGTCGGGTCATCATACACTTTGGAAATAGAATACAATTTTTGATAAATCTTTGACCGATTTTCATCAGCATCTTTAATTTCATTACTTTCAACAGATATATTCTCTTGACTATGTCTTAAAAAATCCTTGTAAAGTGAAACAGCTTTATCAAGAACAACTGCCGTTTTTCTATTGGTTAAACGATACATTTTCATTCCAAGGAGTTTTGATACGACTGCAACAAATTCTCTTCTATCATTTATATCCCAAAAACTTTTTTTGCTTAATTTACGAGACATGCAGTATTCTGAGCCATCATCAAGTGCTCTGACAATTGTTTCAGAACTAAATTTCTTTGAAGAACTAGATGAAAGCCACTGGATAAATAAATCTCTTGTATTCATATTGTACTCAGCCGCCTTTTCTCCAATTTGCCTTTTTGCAAGCATAAGTTTCTTTCAAATTCAGTAGTAGGATATGATTTACTTAATTTTTCAATTTTCACATATAATTTACGTGCTCCTGACAAACCAGTTTTTCCATCTGTCAGAAGATATTCCATCTTTATCATTTGAAGCGATATTCCATTCTCATTACGAAATATTTCATCTATATCAATACCGTTTAATTCTGCACGTTTTCTAAGTGAATTTGACAATTTTTGTATAATCTCAACTTTATCAACCTTCTTTTCCCTAATCTAATTACATGCATCAATGAGCAATGCCGCCTCAAATTTATCCCAATTTTATATATAATTCACTGCTGGGAAGTTTTATAATTTATACCCTCCAGACATCCCATAATGCATGCCTCTGGCGGGGCGGACGGACTATCCGTCCGATAAGGTATACTTTTTCATTTCCTCGTCAGTTAACATTCTTCCTAATTTTTGGGATAAAGAAATTGCCTCCCTCAAACGATAAACCGAACCGTCAGAAGGTACTGTTAAACACCCATCCAGCATTTCTTCTCCAAAGCGTTCAAAATTTTTCACCGCTACTTTAGATTGTCTTTCTGCTACAATCATTTTACTCCTCCTTAAAATACTTCCTAATTAGCTCTATAGCGCCATAACTGTCAATATACATTGTATGCCAGTCAATATTTTTCGCGTTCAGTGTCTGCCGGTAATGTTCGACTAAATCTGTCTTCGCAGTAAATTGGACATAGCCTTCATTTCCTACATCCCAACTAAGCTTACACGCAATTGCAAACAGGTGCGCTCCTACACCTTTATATCTTCCATTATGACCGACATTAAAAGGTGCTGCTTCAACAATATCTACATGTGTATAATACTGGCTCCTGATATGTCTTAGAGCAATCATTCCCTGCACTTCATCACTATTTTTTAAAAGCAGCTCATATACTTCATATCCGTTTTGATGCGGTATACTCCAGTCAAACTTCCATCCTTGTTTTTTCAAAATATTTTGATCCTGTTTCGTAATTGTCTTTGACACTAAACGATATTCTGTATCTTCCAACTCTCCAGTAGCGGAACAAATAAGACAGTCTATCATTGAATCTATAAAAATATTAATCTCCATACGGTTCTTTCACTTCCTTCACTTTATTTACATTATACCCTATAAAACACTATTTGTACATTTCTTTTCAATATATAACAAACCTCTATCTACTTGAATATTTTTATATCTTCCTTTTTTCCAGACGTACCACCGTATTTTTCTGTACACGCAAAAATGGACAATCCTCATCTGGACTGCCCATTCGTTTATACTCCAAAATCCAACTGTTTCTCTGTTTCCACGCTTGCGCGCTCAACAATTTTGTCGTTATCGTATCCGGCGAAAACAAATACTTCACTCATGCTTGTCTTCCTGCGGACACCTCACATTATGCAATTTTTTCCTGTTTGTATAAATTGGTGTAAATGTGTAATTTCAGAGTTTGTCATAAAATGAAGTACATCCCGTCTTATCAGGTAAAACGGCACATCTTTACACCATTTTAATAGAGCTTCGCTCCTGCCGGAATCCGGTTATCCACCATCAGAAGATTGAGACCCTCGTGGCCGTCTTCTTCATGCACTGCTGAGATCAGCATACCACAGGAATCAATGCCCATCATCTTTCTTGGTGGCAGATTTACGATAGCGATACAAGTCTTTCCAACCAGCTCCTCCGGCTCGTAATACTCGTGAATACCGCTTAAAATCACTCTTTTCTCGCCTGTACCGTCATCTAAAACGAATTTCAGAAGCTTCTTGGACTTCGGTACTGCTTCACATTCCAGAACCTTAACCGCTCTGAAATCAGACTTACTAAATGTCTCAAAGTCTACATCTTCTTCAAATAACGGCTCAATCTTCACATTAGAAAAATCAATTTTTTCTTCAACTTTTTCCTCTGCTTTTGCTGGTTCTAAAGCCTTAGGATTTACACCATTTTCTGCCTTTACACCACCGAGGGACTTCATCGTCGGGATTTTAAGTCAGTTTAATTTAAAATGGCTTATTTCCCTTTATTTAGCCG
>CATBDC010000040.1 GCA_949502235.1 uncultured Lachnospiraceae bacterium
GCGCCGGGTATCCGGGCTGCATTTACACGGAGCCAAGCTGGAATAACAGGGGATTCATGGACCGAAATACCGTGTTATACGGGCATGACCTCCTTGACGGAACTATGTTTACGCAGCTGCATAATTTTGAGGATGAGGCATTCTTCCAGGCAAATAGATATGCATTTATCTATACGCCGGAGGAGGTATATGCATATGACCTCTTTGCGGCATATGAGTTTACGGATGAACACATCCTTTATACCTACAATCTGGGCAGTGACGCGGGCTATCAGGAATATCTGGACATGATATTCGCAACCCGCGACATGGGGGCACATTTCCGTGACGGAGTACAGGTAGGAATTCAGAACAAGATTATCACCATGAGTACCTGTATTGCAGAAAAACCAAACAACAGGTATCTCGTACAGGGAGTGCTGATTAATGACCCTGATATCGAAAATGCAGGTACAGAAGGAGAATAGGTTACTGACGTTACACAAGCGTGAGGAGAGAGGAAAGAGGGAGAGGACAAATGATGCTACAGGTGGTTGACCCGGGAAGGGCGGTTCTTGCCGCAGCCATTATGGCGGCAGCGGGAATTGTTTTATTCCTGTACAGGAACAGGAAAACCCTTAAGAAAAGGCTAAGGGGTGTATATGAATAAGGAGACGGGTACGCCGTGGGTATACCGGGCAGCTATGATTGCCTTTCTGGACATGCTGATTGTGCTGGCATCCTATCTGCTGGCGCTGATTCTCCGGTTTGACTTTGAATTTTCCAGTATTCCGCGGATGTACCTGAACGGTTACCTGTGGTCCATGCCCTTCTGGATAGCCGCTACCATTGTGGTATTCTACGCATGCAGGCTGTACCACAGCATCTGGCGTCTGGCCAGCGTGCCGGAGGTGCAGATGTGCATTACGGCATATATCGTGCTACTGCCGGTGTACGGCCTGGGGATTGTGTTTATGAGCCTGCGGATGCCCAGGTCTTATTATTTTATTGGTTACATCTTAAGCTTCTGTATGACAACAGGCCTTCGGTTTTCCTACCGGCTGTTCCGCCAGTTTTTAAGTAACCGGGACACCTATGAGGATGGGCAGGACCGGATTATGGTTATCGGCGGGGGAGCAGCAGGACAGACCCTGATACAGGAGCTTGTGAACAGCAGGAGGCTGCATACGAAGGTATGCTGTGTGATAGATGACAATCCCAACAAGCATGGCCGTTTGTTAGAAGGGATCCCGATTGTGGGGGATCGGTACGATATCCTTGACATGGTAGAGAAATATAAGATAAACCATATCATTTATGCCATACCCGCGAATACGGGAAAGAACCGGAAGGATATCTTAAATATCTGCAAGGAAACAAACTGCAAGCTTCAGACCGTGCCGGGGGTATATCAGCTTGTCAACGGAGAGGTTAGTGTGAGCAGGCTTCGGGATGTGGAGATCACAGACCTTTTGGGGAGAACCCAGGTAAGGGTAAACAATGCAGAAATCTTTGCCGCTCTCCGGGGCCATAAGGTGATGGTAACGGGTGGGGGAGGTTCCATAGGGAGCGAGTTGTGCCGTCAGATTGCTAAAGCAGAGCCTGCGCAGCTGATTATCTTTGATGTCTATGAGAATAACGCCTATGAAATACAGCAGGAATTAGTTAAGAAATATAAAAACTTAGATTTACACGTACTGATAGGTTCGGTGCGAAACACCCACCGGATTAACCAGGTGATGGAGGAGTACCGGCCGGATGTAGTCTACCATGCAGCGGCTCACAAGCATGTGCCGTTGATGGAGGAAAGTCCCAACGAGGCAATTAAGAATAATGTCATGGGGACCTATAAGACAGCCATGGCGGCCGTAGCCGTAGGAGTGAAGAAGTTTGTTTTAATTTCCACTGACAAGGCAGTAAACCCCACGAATATCATGGGGGCATCAAAACGGCTGTGTGAGATGGTAGTGCAGATGATGAACCGGAAGACGGACACCGTTTTTACGGCCGTCCGGTTCGGAAATGTACTGGGAAGTAATGGGAGTGTCATTCCTTTATTTAAGAAACAGATAGCCGAGGGCGGCCCGGTGACGATAACGGATAAAAATATCATCCGGTATTTCATGACCATACCGGAGGCTGTATCCCTTGTACTGCAGGCATCCTATTATGCCAAAGGCGGAGAAATATTCGTCCTGGACATGGGGGAGCCGGTGAAGATAGATGACATGGCAAGGAATTTAATCCGGCTGTCAGGATACACGCCGGAAGTGGATATTCCCATTGTATACACGGGACTGCGTCCTGGTGAGAAGCTGTATGAGGAGCTTCTGATGGATGAAGAGGGCCTGGCGGATACGGCCAATGAGATGATACATATTGGTCGTCCAATCGAGATGGATGACGAATGGTTTGTTAAGAGATTAGAAGAGTTAGATGAGGCAAGCCGACAGGATTCATCAAGGATAAAAGAGATAGTAGCAGAGATAGTACCCACGTATCACAGGGCATCATAGAAAAATTTCCAGTGAAACAAATCGTCGCTTCGCCGCGTTTGGGAAGCTGGGATGTTATAGCTGACATGAGGAGTCTGCCTGAATGAAGGCAGAATGGCGAAGCATGTCCATGGGTATACTCATGTGTAACATTCATTCAGGAGGGAATCAGCATGTGGTATGTGGTACAGGTACGCACTGGCTCTGAAGAAAGTATCAGGAGGCAGTGTGAGAAGAACATAGATAGAGAAATTATGGAGCTCTGTTTCATTCCATGCTATGAAGAACAGCGGCACATCCGGGGAGAATGGGTTACTTTGAAAAAGATATTGTTTCCCGGATATCTTTTTGTGGTTACCGAAAAACTGGAAGAGCTTTATGAAAATTTAAAAATAATTATTGGGCTGACAAAGCTTCTTGGAACAGGGCGGGAAATTGTGCCGCTTACAGAAGAAGAACAAAAGTTTCTGCAGAAATTCGGCGGCGAGGAACAGGTGGTGGTGATGTCAGAGGGCATTATCGAACAGTCACAGGTAAAGGTGACAAGCGGTCCGCTTATGGGAATGGAAGGATATATCAGGAAAATTGACAGACATAAAAGGAAGGCATGGCTTGAGCTTGAGCTGTTTGGAAGAAAGCAGACAGTACAGGTAGGGCTTGAGGTCGTGTCAAAAAGCTAGTATAACGAAAACAAGAATTGTTACTGTGAACGGAGTAAACAGTAACCAGGAATTACATCCAGAAAGCCTGGAGGAGGTAATGTGTATGGGAATATATGTTAATCCTGGAAATTCAAGTTTTCAGACAGCTGTTAATTCCTCAATTTATATAGATAAAACAGGACTGTTAAAGTATACAAATGAATTGATTTCTACAGAGCAGAGGTTTTTATGCGTCAGCCGGCCGCGCCGTTTTGGAAAATCTATGGCGGCAAATATGCTTACGGCATATTACAGCAGAGGCTGTGATTCTGCACGGTTATTTGCAGGAAGGAAGATTGAAGAGGAGAAATCATTTAAGAGAAATCTTAATCATCATCATGTCATCAGCCTGGATATTCAGCAGTTTTTATTTCAGAAAGAGCATCTTGATATTTTTATTGACAGGCTTCAGGAAGCGGGGTCTTTTCAAAGGGCAGAATTATGTTGAGCTGGCTTATATGACTGGAATCCTTCCTATTAAAAAGTATGGAGAACATTCTGCCATTAACATATTCGATGCCAGGGAAGAAGTGTTTATTCCTAATCAGGAGATTTCCATGGAATTTATGAGGGCCGTGAAGGTGGGAGGCTGGGAAGGCTATATGCAGGCTTTGAAAGCATCAGAAGAGAGAATTTGAGAATTATTTTTGAAATAGGAGTCTGAAGAACAGGCTCTTATTTTTGTGGTATAAAAAGGAGACCAGCTAGATGTTTAAACCAGAGAAATATAATTTCAAATCATTTAAAGAAAAAGTCTGGCTTTCCTCGCCGACTATGCATGGTGAGGAGCTTAAGTATATGACAGAAGCATACGTTTCCAATTGGATGTCCACGGTCGGAGCAAATGTAGACGAGGTGGAAAGGTTAGCAGCAGAATATACGGGAGTTAAGTATGCAGTGGCTCTGTCATCAGGTACAGCCGCTCTGCATCTTGCCGTGAAGTCGGCAGGCATTGAGGCTTATGGTATGCCTGCGCTTCCTCACGGAGCCCTGGAGGGAAAATATGTATTCTGCTCGGATATGACCTTTGACGCGACTGTGAATCCAGTGGTATATGAGGGCGGTATTCCCGTATTTATTGACACAGATTATGAGACCTGGAATATGGATCCAGTCAGTCTTAGAAAAGCATTTGAAATCTATCCGGATGTAAAGATTGTAGTCATGGCTCATCTTTATGGCACCCCTGGAAACATGGAGGAAATCAATCAAATTATAAAAGAACACCATGCAATCCTTGTGGAGGATGCGGCAGAATCCCTTGGCGCCGTATATAAGGGACGTCAGACAGGGACTTTTGGAAAATACAATGTTATAAGCTTTAACGGCAATAAGATTATTACCGGTTCATCAGGAGGCTGTTTCCTTACAAATGATTTGGAAGCAGCAAATAAGGTGAGAAAATGGTCAACCCAAAGCCGTGAAAATGCCCCGTGGTATCAGCATGAGGAGCTTGGATACAACTACCGCATGAGCAATGTGATTGCAGGTGTGGTGAGAGGACAGTTTCCATACCTTAAGGATCACATAAGACAAAAAAGAAGAATTTATGAGAGGTATAAAGAAGGACTTGAAGGGCTGCCGGTGTCTATGAATCCAATTCCTGACAGCTGTAAGCCCAACTACTGGCTGAGCTGTATTTTGATTGATGAAGAGGCAATGTGCAGGACTGTTTACGGAGAAAAGGAAGTATTATATAGGGCGGAAAAGGGTAAGAGCTGCCCGGCAGAGATTCTTGAAGCGATTCGTTCCATAAACGCAGAAGGACGTCCTATATGGAAGCCAATGCATATGCAGCCAATTTACCGGATGCATCCATTTATTATAAGGGATGGAAATGGCAGAGCCGGAAGTAATGCATATATAGAGGGAAACGTGTCTGATATTGGAATGGATATTTTTAGAAGAGGACTTTGCCTGCCGAGCGATAATAAAATGGCCGGCGATCAGCAGGAAAGGATTATTGAGATTATCAGAGCCTGCTTCGAATGAGCTTTTGTAAACTGGAGAATATGTTTTGAATAAGAAAAAGGTTGAAATCATCACAGGCAGTATTGCAGCGGGCATGGTTACTACAGCATATGTGATGAAGAAGAAAGCTGAAAAAACTACATATAAGGCTGCAGACAGCATTGCAGGCGGATATATAAGCACCCTCCCTGAAAGAAAAATGGGATTCTATGAAAAATATGTGAAAAGATGTCTTGATGTCATCTGTGCCGCAGGAGCACTTGTGTGTTTTTCTCCGTTATATGCAGGAGTGGCTTTGCTGGTAAAGCTGAAGCTTGGAAGTCCGGTTTTATTTACACAGGATCGTCCAGGGATAGCAGAGGACGGCAGGGAGACGATTTTTAAGCTGTATAAATTCCGTACCATGACGGACGAGAGGGATCCGGAAACTGGAGAACTGCTTCCTGATGAGGTAAGACTTACGAAGTTTGGAAAATGGTTAAGAAGTACAAGCCTGGATGAACTTCCGGAGGCTTTTAATATCCTGAATGGAACAATGAGTGTGATAGGTCCAAGGCCGCAGCTTGTCAGGGATATGGTGTTTATGACGGATGAGCAGAGGATGAGGCATACGGCGAAGCCGGGACTAAGCGGACTTGCGCAGATTAATGGGCGGAATGGTATTGACTGGGAGGACAAGCTTGGCTGGGATTTGAAATATATCAGGAAAGTCAGATTTTTAGAGGATGTGAGGATTATTTTGTATACGGTTGGGAAGGCCTTTATTAGAAAAGAAGGAATTACTGGAGAAAATATGGCTACAGTAGATGATTTTGGAGATTATTTGTTAGGGAAAAGAAAGGTTAGTAAAGAAGAATATCAAAAGAAGCAGAGTATAGCAGAGGGAATATTGGAGAACAGATAATGGCTGATGGATGGAAATATTATAATCATGCAATGATTCCCACTTGTGCTCCTCATGAAAATGTGGATATGTCTTCTCTGATGGATAGAAGTATCTGGAAGACAGACGGGGGTACTCCATTGTTTGCGAGATGGACTTCGGAGTTTGATTGTGGATATGAGACTGTATTTTGGTATTGCATTAAGGATGAAGCTTTTGATATTCAGAAGCTGAAGGCAAAAAGAAGATATGAAATTGTAAAAGGATGCAGGAATTTTACTTGCCGCCAGATCGAGGCAAAAGAATATGTCAGTCAAATTACGGATATTCTGGCCGCGGCTGCAAAGGAGTATCCGTTAAAATATAGAAATGAAGTGAATCGGGAAGAGATGCATCAACAGATTCCAACGTGGGATAAGAAGTTTGTCATATATGGTGCATTTGATCTGGAAGGAAAGCTTTGTGGTTATGCGTATCTTGAAAAATATAAACAGTATAGTGAATTCCGGGTATTGAAAGTTTATCCGGAATGTGAAAAGAAGGCGATAAATGCGGCGCTTGTAGCATGTATCTTAGAAGATTATGAAAGAAAGTTGCAGCAAGGGCATTACATTTGTGACGGGGCCAGACCAATGCAGCATGAAACAAACTTTCAGAGTTATTTGGAAAAGTATTTCGGGTTTCGGAAAGCCTATTGTAAATTGCATATAAAATATCGTTTTCCGATAAAGTATATTGTGAATATCCTTTATGTATTTAGAAATCTAATTAAGAAGCATGATAACGGCAAAATCACTCATCAGATTTCGGGGCTTTTGAAAATGGAGGAAATTGTAAGAAATCAGAGGCATGAAAGGCATGGCAGATAGAATTGCTTTTAAAGTAATAACACTAAAAAAGAATAGAGGACATGGAATTGCAAGAAAAGTGTCTATAAAAAATTGTACAAATGAATTAGTAGCAATTATGGATGCAGATGACATTAGCATGTATACAAGATTTGAAAAACAACTGAATGCATTTGTGGAAGATAGTAAGCTTAGTGCAGTTGGAGGTCAGATTACGGAGTTTATCGGTACTGAAGAAAATATTTCTGGAATTCGTAAGGTTCCCCTTGAGCATAAAAATATTTGTATATTTATGAAAAAAAGATGTCCGTTTAACCATATGACAGTCATGTTCAAAAAGTCAGATGTAGAAAAATCCGGCGGGTATAAGGACTGGTATTGTAACGAGGATTATTATCTATGGCTTCGTATGATGCAAAAAAATTGCAGATTTAAGAATTTACCAGATGTGCTTGTAAATGTCAGGGTCGGGGATGAAATGTCTGCCAGAAGAGGAGGCATGAAGTATTTTCTAAGTGAGTACAGGCTGCAAAATTACATGTTGAAAAAACATATTATCTCTGTACCAAGGTATGTGTATAATGTATTGATCCGGTTCGGGGGAGAGATTCTTGCAAGTGATAAACTAAGAGCCAGACTTTTTAAATTCTTTCGGGCTAAAATTGGAGAAGAAGAAAAGGATATTTTAAGGCAGAATACCATAGAAAACAGAAAATTTCCACCGTTTTCTGTGGTAATGTCTGTATATGAGAAAGATAATGCTGAATGGTTTGATACTGCTGCTGCCAGTATTTTAAATCAAACTGTGAAGCCAAATGAAATAGTATTAGTTGTAGATGGTCCGGTGCCAGATTCAATACTTAAGGTGATAAAAAAATATCAGACGCTTTGCATGACAGGGCGCTGTCAGGAAAATTAATGGTGAATATGAATGATAAGTATTAAATACATATTGGATAAGCTGCAGGATGTAAAGCTTTACGATTTTTTTGCAGTATTTCCAATGATTACGGCACTTATACTGAAACCTTTTTATAAAAACCGATATGAAGGAGCCTGGCTGATTTGTGAGGAGCCTAAAGAGGCCAGGGATAATGGTTATCATTTTTTTAAATATATATGCCAAAAACAAAGGGCTCAGATCTGTTTCTATGCTATTAAAAGGGACTCTTTCGATTATAAAAGGGTAAAGGAATTAGGCAATGTTATTGAATACGGAAGTATTCACCACTGGCTTGCCTATTTTTTATGTGAATATAATATTAGTTCCCAAAAGGGCGGAAAGCCAAATGCGGCTTTATGTGCATTTATGGAGTTGAATGGTATATTCAGACCACGAAATATCTTCTTACAACATGGGATTATAATAAATAATTTACGATGGCTGTACGCAGAAACGTCAAGGTTTGAAAAATTTATTGTATCGACAATACCAGAATACAATTATGTGAAAAAAAATTTTGGATATTCGGAGAATACAATTAGCCTGACAGGCATGCCCCGGCAGGATGCATTACATGATATGAAAGTATTGACAAACAGAATACTGATCATGCCGACCTGGAGATATTGGTTTAATCTTAATTCAAAGAAGCATAAAGATACGGATAAGGATTTTGAAACATCGGAATATTTAAATAAGTGGCTTGAGCTGTTAGATAATTCTGAGATGGCAGAAATGATTGAAAACTATCATTTGGAGGTGATTTTTTATCCACATAGAAATATGCAAAACTATCTTAATGCATTTGATAAAGTAAAAACAAAGATAACAATTGCCTCCTGGAAAAAATATGATATTCAGGAACTTTTGAAAACATCTTCTATGTTGATTACAGACTACTCAAGTGTATTTTTTGATATGGTATATATGAAAAAGCCCATAATCTTCTATCAGTTTGATGAAAAGAAATATCGGAAGTATCAGTACAGTGAAGGATATTTTGATTATCATGATAATCCTTTTGGCAGGACATATGAAGAATATACAGATGTAATGGCGGAGTTAAAGAAAATAATTAAAAGGGATTTTATGCCATCACAAGAGTTTTTGGAAGAACATCAGAAGATATTTAAATACTGGGATGATAAAAATTCTGAAAGAATATTTGAGATGCTGTCGGATAACAGGTAAAAGGAATAAGTAGAAAGGAATTATGAGAGATGAAATATGAGAAAACCTCTATACCAATATTGCTTCTATTCTGTATATTTATTTATCCGGTAATGTTTAAGGGGGCAGCATTCCTATCATATGTTTATCAATATGGGATTCCCTTTATATATGTGGCTTTAAATTTTAAATTAATGAGAAGGATTTCTAAAAAGCAGTTTATTATAATAGGATGCCTGGTCATTCTTTTGTTTTTTAGTATACTGTATCCAACAGTTCATAACACAGGCGATTATTCTTATATAAAGGTTTCTACATTTGTATTTCGTAAGCTGATTGTTTATCTGTTTCTGGCTATAGTATTAGTGAAGAGATATAAGGAAAATACCAGCGCAGAACATTTTATATATTATTATTCTTTAACACATGCAGTATTTGTTATAGGAACTTTATTGATAGTTTTTATTCCGGGATTAAAGACACTTTGGTTTTCAATATTCGCGGAAGTAAATGAATCAGGAGCATTGCTTGAGTCCTATGGATATACCTTTAGAATAGGATGGCAGGGCTTTGCCGGATATAGAATGACGCTGCATTGTACATGGTGCTGCATTTTCCTGCTTTATATGTACTATGCATGTTATGAGAGATACCGTTTACGTAAAACTACTTTTTTAATGTTATTTTCACTTTGTTTTTTAGGAAATATGTTTTATGGACGTTCAGGATTGGTATTGTCAATTGCGGCAAGTCTGATGGGAGTTTTGGTGTGGAACCGCCGGCATTTTCTTCGGATACTGCAGTTTATTGCAATTGTGTCAGTTTTAATATTTACAATTTATTTTCTGCGGGACAAGCCAGTTTTTTCAGACTGGTATAACTGGATGTCAAAACCAATCATTAATCTGATAACACAGGGAAGTTTTAATAACGTATCTTTTGACACAACAAAGGAAATGGTATTTATGCCAGAATGGAAAACGATTTTGTTTGGAGACGGGTATTTTACACAAGATAAGCATTATTATGAACAAACGGACTCGGGAATTATGAGAAATATTCTTTTTTGGGGTATGTTAGGCGCAGTTCTTTCGTATGGAATAACATTCTACTCTCTCCTGGAGCTGAAAAAGAAAAATCTGCTTATGTGGATGCTTCTATTAGGAACCTTTATCGCATTCGAGTATAAGGGTGATGTTTATTATGAGTATATTGCAATGTCATTGTCACTTTCTTTTGTTGAAACAGCTTTATCCTGTAAGTATTCAGGCAAAGGTGAAATTGTAATTTCCCAAAGGGCGGACATATTTAATAAAGGGGTGCAGTACTGATGATTAGTGTAATTATGAGTACATACAGAGAGCCGCTGAAATATGTCAGAGAATCGGCAGCTTCTATTTTAAATCAAACATATCAGGACATTGAATTTATTATTATTGTAGACGATCCAAATCATAAAGAGTTAATTGTATACTTAAAAGATTTAGAGAATGCTGACAGCCGTGTAAAAGTAGTTGTAAATGAAGTAAACTGCGGACTGCCAGAAAGCCTGAACAAAGCGATAAAGTTATCAAGCGGGGAATATATTGCAAGAATGGATGCGGATGATATTTCAGAGGCAGACCGCCTTGAGGCTGAGCTTAAATTTCTCCAGGAAAATAATTTGGATTTAGTGGGATGTAATATTCGAAATGTTGATGAGGATGGACACATTATAAACATCAGGGGAACAAATTATCCGGTATCTGATGCGGCAATAAAAAAATATTTAAAAACTAATAGCGCTATTCCACACCCTACATGGCTGGTAAGAAGAAAGGTATATATTGATTCCGGTATGTATCAAAATTTTCCGGCAGCGCAGGATTATGATTTTTTAACCCGAATTGCGATTGACAATAAAAAGCTGGGAAATCTAAGAGAGCCTAAGTTTAGATATAGAATAAATGACAGCGGTATTTCCTCCAAGAAAAAAGTTTTACAAAAAACGATTCAACACTATATAAAGCAAAATTACAAAAAGGGAAAAAAGAGTTCCTTAGACGATTTTTATAAGTTTCTAAATAGCAAAGAAGGAGAAAAAAAGAAATATGGATTAAAAAAGTACTATGAACAATCAGCTAAGTTAAAGACACTTTGGAAAAAACGAAGATACATAGAATTTTTGATGTTAGGAACAATAACGTTCTTCTTCTCTGACGAAGGCAGAGGGGTGGTTCTAAATGTTATTAAAGAAAAATTTCTAGAAAATTGAAGTTCGAGGATAAGTACTATGCTCATAGAGACAATGAAAAAATGTATACCAGATTCAATTTATTTAAGACTTTTATTTTACAGAAGACTAGGAAAAAGATTAAGCCTTAAAAATCCAAAAACATTTAATGAAAAGCTTCAGTGGCTAAAGCTCTATGACCGTCGTCCGGAATATACTGTAATGGTGGATAAATATGCTGTAAAAGATTATGCTGCTAATATAATTGGCGAACAATATATTATTCCAACATTAGGGGTATGGGAACATTTTGATGAGATAAATTTTGATGAGCTTCCTAACAGATTTGTTTTAAAGTGCACACATGACAGCGGCGGAGTAATAATCTGTAAAGATAAAGATATGTTAGATAAAGCAGCTGCTAAACATAAAATGGAAAGTAACCTGGAATATAACTATTACTGGCCGGGAAGAGAATGGCCATACAAGAATGTTAAACCAAGGATTATTGCTGAAAGGTATTTGCCAGATAATGCCGCGAAGCAGAGGGATGGGGAAGTTAGGGATTATAAGTTCTTTTGTTTTAATGGCAAGGTAAACTGTTTTAAAATTGACTTTGACCGTTTCACGGAACATAAAGCGAATTATTACAGTCGGGATAAAGAACTGCTGAAATTTGGCGAAAGGGTATGTCCGCCTGATTTCTCAAAGAATCTTGAAATTCCATCAAATATTGATGCTATGATACAGCTGGCAGAAAAGCTTTCAAAAAAATATCCATTTATGAGAGTAGATTTATATGATGTTGAAGGAAAAATATATTTTGGGGAACTTACCTTTTATCCTGCTTCAGGATTTGGAAGCTTTATACCAGAGGAATGGGATTTCAAACTTGGAGAATTGTTGAAGCTGCCAATATAGTAATTGTTTAAAAAGTTCAAAATACAATGGGGTTAGTGTATGACTACAAGAATATTAATAGGGGCAGACATTGTTCCGACAAGAAGTAATTATAGATATTTTAAAGAAGGAAATGTTGATGAATTAATTGGCAAAGAACTAAAAAATAGGCTGCAAAGTGCGGATTTTACCATTTTCAACTTAGAGACCCCGCTGACTGATAAGGAAAATCCTATTGAAAAGGCAGGTCCCAATTTAATTGCTCCTACATATACAATCAAGGGATTGAAAGCAATCAATCCTTGTTTTTTTTCTTTGGCAAACAACCATATTCTGGATCAGGGAGAACAAGGCTTAAGTTCTACGATACAATTGCTTGGTAAAGAAGATATTAAATATGCGGGCGCTGGAAAAAATCTTGAGGAAGCGAAGAAACCATATACATTTGAACAAAATGGAATTAGAATCGGCATATATTGTTGTGCAGAGCATGAGTTTACGATTGCAGCAGATGAAACACCGGGGGCAAATCCCTTTGAGCCGTTAGAGAGTCTTGACCATATAATAGAACTAAAGGGGCATTGCGATTTTGTTATTGTCCTGTATCATGGCGGTAAAGAACATTATAGATATCCTTCTCCCTATTTACAAAAGCTTTGCAGAAAAATGGTAGAAAAAGGCGCCGATATCGTTGTGTGCCAACATACACATTGTGTTGGCTGTGAAGAAAAATGGAATAAAGGAACTATTATTTATGGTCAGGGGAATTTTTTGTTTGATAACAGCGACTGTGATTTTTGGCAGACAGGTTTATTGACTGAGGTCATTATTGAAAAGCATGAAAATAATGTAAGTGCAGCTGTGGAATATTATCCACTGCGAAAGGTGAACGAAAAAGTGCGGCTGGCGGATAAAGAAGAAGGAGCAAAGATTATTGAAAATTTTATAAGCAGATCACACAGCATAAAGGATGAAAAAAAGGTTAAAGAAATGTACCAGAAGTTTGCAGAAGAAATGCTGCCGAATTATCTCGCTACATTTTCAGGAAAAAGAGGTTTATTGCAAAGAGCTTTGAATAAATTATCGGGATATCAGTTTTATAAATTTGTTATAAAGCATAAATACAAGAATCATGAAAAGAACGCTGTAAGAAATTATATAGAATGTGAAGCGCACAGAGAGCTTGTAATCCAGGGAATAAAAGATTCAATAATACGATAGAAGCTTTAAGAGGGGGGCAGACTTTGAAGTTAATAAATAGATACAGAAATCTCCCTTTACAGATTAAAAGTGTTCTGTGGTTTACCATTTGTAATTTTCTATTAAAAGGGCTTAGTTTTATTACAGTTCCATTATTTGCAGCGTATTTATCTACAGAAGAATATGGTGCGGTAAGTATATATAATTCATATCAACAAATTTTATTGATATTCGCGACATTTGAACTCTCGATAGGAGCCTATGCCAGGGGAACGTTAAAATACAAAAGTAGGAAGAAGGAATTCACTTCGGCGCTTTTGATATTATGCAATATAATTACAGCGATATCGTTTTTTATTGTATTATGCTTTAATAAATTCTATATTCGTTATACAGGAATGAGTTTACTGGTTCTTATATTGACATATTGCTATTTTTGGGTTCAGCCATCATATAATTGTTGGATGTATGATATGAGATTTTCTTATGCATATAGACCAGCGGTTATTGTAACAATCATTCAATGTTTAGTTTCAACGTTAATCCCTTTATATTTTGTGATTTACTATAGCAGAACAGCTGAGACAAAAATAGTTATAACTTTGATGTGTCTTACTTTCTTGTGTGTTCCATTTTATTTTAAATGTGTTCATTTTAACGTAATCAAGAATTTTTTGTTTGTTAAGCAAATATGGACATTTTGCCTCACTTATCAATTGCCGCTTGTACTACATTCTTTATCTTATTTGATCTTAGGACAGGCTGATAGAATTATGATTGGTGAGATGGTTGGGAAATCTTCGGCAGGAATTTATTCTGTTGCATATAGTTTAGCAAGTGTCATTACAATATTTCAGTCGTCAGTAGAACAAGTATTGCAGCCTTATCGATTTCAGAAATTAGAAGAAAAGAACTATAAAGCAATTTTTGTTACAACGAATCAGATTTTAATTGTTTTTGCAGTAATAATCCTGCTATTTGTTGTGATGGCACCAGAGGTTATTCGTTTATTATTTTCACAGGACTATTATGAAGCAAGATGGACAATACCTGCTGTATCAGCAAGTGTTTTTTTTATGTTTATTTATACATGTTTTGTTAATGTTGAAGCGTATTTTGAAAAAACAAAATATGTTATGGCTGCATCATCTATCTGCGCTATTACAAATATAATATTAAATTACATTGGAATAAAAATATATGGGTATATTGTGTGCGGATATACGACCTTGTTTAGCTATATTTTATTTGCTATATTGCATTATTTCTTTTTACGCAGAGTATTGAGTGAAGAAAAAATAAATGAAGCTCCTTATGATATTAAATTCATTTTAATGACATCCATAATATTTCTTGCATTGATTCTGGGATTAGTTGCCATATATGACTATTTTTATGTAAGAATTATTATTTTTTCATTGATTGTGTTTATTGCGGTTATTAACCGTAAAAGGCTCATTTGCCTTTTTAGGAACATAAATAAAAAATATTAATTATTTAATAAAGGGAGGAACTGCAAATGTCAATTCAATTATTTAAAGCGAAGTATGAAGTTGAGGAATGTTTAGAGGAAATTCGTGAATGTTTAGAAGTTGGCTGGACAGGCATGGGTTTTAAAACAGTAAAGTTTGAAGATGCATGGAAGAAGTATACAAGGTTACCTTTTGCGTATTATACAAATTCATCTACAATAGGGTTATACATGGCCGTTGATATTTTAAAGGAAGAATATGGTTGGGGAAATGAAGATGAAATTATCACATCGCCGATTACGTTTGTTTCTTCTAATCATGCTATTTTAAAGTCTAATATGAAACCTGTATTTGCTGATATTGACGAGACGATGTGTTTAGACCCCAAATCTGTCCGGGAACATATTACAGATAAAACCAGAGCTGTTATGTATGTCGGACTTGGGGGAAATATAGGACATTATTATGAAATTGTGAAGCTATGTGAGGAATACGGACTGAAGTTGATTTTAGACGCGGCACATATGGCAGGTACTCGGTATAAGGGGGAAATCCCAGGAAATGAAGCAGAAGTAGTGGTTTATTCTTTTCAGGCAGTTAAGAACCTTCCGACAGCAGACAGCGGCATGATTTGTTTTAAGAAGGGCGAATTTGATGAGATTGTCCGGAAAAAATGTTGGTTAGGAATTAATAAGGACACTTATGCCAGAACAACTAATAGTGGAAACTATAAGTGGCGTTATGACGTTGAATATATTGGTGATAAAGGACATGGTAATTCAATTATGGCTTCTATTGGCCTAGTACAGCTCAAGTATCTTGATCGAGACAATGCCTATCGCCGCCAGTTGTCGAAATGGTATCGAGATCGTTTGTCACAGTATCCAGACAGGATTAAGTTAGTGAGTATTGAAGAGGGATGCGAGAGTGCGTGTCACTTATTTCAGATTTGTGTCGATAAAAGAGATGAGCTGATAATGGCATTAAATGCTGCTGAAATATATCCGGGAGTTCATTATGCTAATAATATAAATTATCGGATGTATGAGTATGCGAAAGGGACTTGTCCTTATGCAGAGTATGTAAGTGAGCATACGGTCAGTCTCCCTATGAATCTCTATTTAACATATGAAGATATACAGAAAATATGTGATGAGATTATAAAGTTTGTTATATAATGATAATATTGAGGAAAAATAAAGACCAGGACTTTGGGTTTATTTATTTAAACAAATGAAAGGGATTTGTATCACAATGAAGCATGATTATTCGATAGTTTACGAATCTATTCGGCTAATTCCCCTGGATTCTGTTTCAAGTGAAAAATATAGAATTATTAGAAATCAGGATAATAACAGGTGCTTTTTTTTGAATTCGAATATTATTACAGTAGAACAACAAATGCGATGGTATGAAAGATATCTATCTTCAGAAGGGGATTATATGTTTGCAATTCTTAATGAGAATAGTATTATCATTGGAGGATGCGCAATATATAATATAGACTTTATTCATGGAGTTGGTGAATTTGGCAGGATTGTTATAGATGGTGCATACAGTGGCCGTGGATACGGGTATTTGGCTCTGAAAGCATCAATAAAACTTGCGAGTATAGAATTAGGGTTATCTAATTTAATACTAGAGGTTATGTCCTCAAATAAGGCAGCATTGAGAATATATGAGAAAGCAGGGTTTCAAAAAAAGGCTGATAAAGATGGAATTATTCAAATGGAATGTGAGTTGAATATACTTGATAAGGTTCTTTAAAATATGGAGATTTAAAATAAATGAAATATGTTCTTTGGGAATCAGGTTTTGAACCTGCAGATGCAATGTATAGGGAAGCAGAAAAATGTGAAAATGTTATTAACTTTAAGTATCCTTTTAGGATTAAGGGAGCTGCTGCATTATATAGTAGGCTTGGTGTAGGAGAATCTATTTATAGGCATTTATTAGTAAAAGTTGATATATCCCGCGATATGGAAGTTGTTTTTTTATATTTCCAACCATGGGCTGTTTTTATGGCGCAGACTAAAGTAGTCGCATATTTGCGAAAAATGTATCCTAAATCAATACATGTTGTTTACTTGATGGATGTTCACGCTGCAAGAAATATTGATATGGAATTGTTAAAGAAAAGCTATGACAAAATATATATTTATGATAAAGCAGAAGCTTCTGTTTTGGGTATTGATTATTATCCTGCTTTCTATTCAAAGAATTATGCCAAGCCAAGTGAAAGTGAAGAAATTTATGACATAGCGTTTGTTGGACAAGCAAAAAATCGATATAAGGATATAATAAAAATGTATGAAAAATTTCGCTCAAATGGTTTGACATGTCATTTCTATATAGTAGGAGTCGAAAAAAAACAGCAAAAATATGCAGATGATATTATATACGCTGACAGATTTATAGATGAAGAGGAATATTTTAACTTCTATGTTAAATCTGCCCGATGTTTGTTAGAGCTAACATTATTCCAGACGGACGCTTTTACCGCCCGTGTACGGGAGGCTGTAATATATGACAAAAAGCTGCTCTCAAATAATATTTTGTTAAGGCAGTATAAGTTTTATAACAGTGATATGATGCAGGTATATAAGGATGTTGACGATATTAACATGGATTTTTTTAGACAGCCTAAGAGAACATATGGCTATACTGACGAGTTTTCTCCTTTATTATTTTTGAATGAATTAGAAAAACAATATTGGATTAAAATAAAGGAAACAAATAGTGGTATGCTAAGCTAAAATGAAAGGAATAAACAAAACCATGACAATAACAGTAGCCGGTACCGGCTACGTTGGCCTTGTTGCCGGCGTATGCTTCGCCGAGAAAGGACACGATGTAACCTGTGTCGATATTGATGAAGAAAAAGTGAAATTAATGGAATCGGGCATATCGCCCATCTATGAAGCCGGCCTTGAGGAGCTGATGAAGAAAAACAACTCCGAAGGACGGCTTCATTACACCACAGATTATGCGTCTGCATACGCCCATGCAGACGCTATTTTTATCGGTGTAGGCACCCCGGAGATGCCGGACGGCAGTGCGAATTTGTCCTACATAGCGACCGTGGCCAGACAGATTGCGGAAAGCGTAGAGCAGGATTGTCTTGTGGTGGTAAAATCCACAGTGCCTATCGGTACAAACGACAAGGTAGAACAGTTTATCCGTGATTTCCTTGTACGGGACGTAAAAGTGGAGGTTGCTTCCAACCCGGAATTCCTTGCCCAGGGGACTGCGGTGCACGATACCCTTGAGGCAGCAAGAATTATTATTGGGACAGAAAGTAAAGAGGCCGAAGCCCTCTTAAAGAAAATATACGAGCCGTTCCACCTGCCGGTTGTGTCTGTGAGCCGCCGTTCTGCGGAAATGATAAAATATGCCAGCAATGATTTCCTTGCTCTTAAAATTTCATATATGAATGACATTGCGAATCTCTGTGAGCTGATAGGGGCAGACATTGAGGATGTAGCAGAAGGAATGAAATACGACCGCCGGATAGGTGATCGTTTTTTAAATGCGGGAATCGGCTACGGCGGAAGCTGTTTTCCAAAGGATACGAAGGCCTTACGATTCCTTGCAGAAAAGCATGGCTACAAGCTTCGGACTGTGGATGCCGCGGTAGAGGTAAACCGGGAGCAGAAGCTTAAGCTGTTTCGCAAGGCAAGTGACCGGATGATTACCTTCTGCGGCTTAAAGGCAGCGGTTTTGGGCCTGACCTTTAAGCCGGGTACAGATGATCTGCGGGATGCTCCGTCACTGGAAAATATACCTCTTCTTTTAGAACAGGGGGCGGATATTTATGCCTACGATCCGGTAGGGGAGGAGAACTTTAAAATACGCTATCCGCAAGGGAAGCATATGGGGGGAAGTATTTCATATACCGAAAACCCCGAGGATGCTCTGGATGCAGCGGATATCTGTTTTATTTTTACAGAGTGGCCTGAAATTAAAAGAGTGGAGCCAAAGACATATAAGAAGCTTATGAGAGTTCCCCTTGTATATGACGGCCGGAATCTTTACAGTCCCGCAGGGATGAAGGCAGCAGGTGTAGAATACTACAGCATTGGAAGGTAGAGAAATATGTTGGAGAAAAATCTGGATTTAACAGGAGCCACAGTGTTGATTACAGGCGCTGCGGGATTTATTGGGGCGAACCTGTCCATGATGCTTTTAAAGGAAGCAGAGCGGATTTGTATTATCGGGGTAGACAGCCTGAATGATTATTATGATGTGGCCTTAAAAGAATATCGTCTGGCGCAGATTCAAACAATTGAGAGACAGGCTTCTGGCGAATTTATTTTTATGAAAGGAAATATTGCAGATAAGCCGGTTGTCACAGAAATATTTGAAAAATATGCTCCGGACATTGTTGTTAACCTCGCTGCCCAGGCAGGGGTAAGATACAGTATTGTGAATCCTGACGCATATATGGAGGCAAATATCATCGGTTTTTACAATATACTGGAAGCCTGCCGCCATAGCTATGACGGCGGCAAAAGCGGCGTAAAGCATCTGGTTTATGCCAGCTCGTCATCTGTATACGGAAGTAATAAGAAGGTTCCATATGCGACAGAGGACAAGGTAGAGAATCCGGTTTCCCTGTATGCAGCCACAAAGAAGTCTAATGAATTATTTGCACATGCATATGCAAAATTATATGGGATACCGTCTACAGGCCTTCGTTTTTTCACAGTTTACGGCCCGGCAGGAAGGCCGGATATGGCATATTTTGGTTTTACTGACAAGCTTGTCAGAGGAGAAACCATTGAGATTTTTAATTATGGGAACTGTAAAAGAGATTTTACATATATTGATGATATTGTGACCGGAATCATTATGATTATGCAGAGAAGCCCGGGGACAAATGAAGAAGGAATCAGATACAGTCTATATAATATTGGGAATAACCATCCGGAAAATCTACTGGAATTTGTAGAGATTTTGGAACAGGAGCTTAAGAAGGCAGAGGTTTTGCCGGAAAGCTATGATCTGGACACGCACAAAAGATTTGTGGGCATGCAGCCCGGTGATGTAGAAGTAACCTATGCGGATATCAGCAGATTAGAGTCTGATTTTGGATTTAAGCCTTCCACGCCTCTGCGGGAGGGCTTAAGAAGGTTTGCCCTGTGGTATAAAGAGTATGGCGTATTTTCAGAGACTAGAGGATTTAAGGATTGATCACAACTTAACACAGGAGGAAGTGGCCGGTCTTCTCCACTGCCAACGGGAGGTTTACCGCAGGTATGAAAAGGGAATCCGGAAAATAC
Source organism: uncultured Lachnospiraceae bacterium (assembly GCA_949502235.1). Lineage (GTDB taxonomy): Bacteria > Bacillota > Clostridia > Lachnospirales > Lachnospiraceae > CAPEBR01. The sequence goes on from CATBDC010000040.1 coordinate 20,057, forward strand.
CGGTGGACTGCGTTGTCACACTGGCTAAATATTACAGGTGCAGCGCAGATTATATTCTTGGTTTGACAAACCGGGCGGAGCCGTATAGGGATTCTTGAATGGCACAAAACAAGAAGAACGAATGTTCTGCTTACTGTTGACTTTTTTGATTTTTTGTGTTAAGATATGGTTAAGATTAAAGGATGGAGGTGTCTTTATGTATACAGCAGTAGATTTATCGAAATATATTGTGTCAAAATGTTATGATGACGGCTATCCGATTACGAATCTGCAGCTGCAGAAGATTTTATACTATATCCAAAGAGAGTATCTGCAAAGTGATGCTGTTGCTTTTTCGGACAGTATAGAGGCTTGGCGTTTTGGGCCTGTTGTTGCTGATTCGTACTATCATTTTTGTGGATTTGGGGCAATGCCGATTACCACTTCCTATAGTATAGATATTTCGCCGGAAGATGCAGAAATTATAGATAAGATTGTTGAGGATAAAAGGGTTCTCAAACCGTGGGATCTTGTGGCTGCAACTCACAAGCCTGGCGCGGCGTGGGATATGATTTATAATGAAGGCAAGGGCGATAAGAAGGTTATCCCGGAAGCTCTGATTAAGGCGGTGGGGTAACAGTGAATATTTCGAAAGAAGAGCAGCAGCGTAAGGAGTTTCGGGAGATTTTATTCGAATTGTCTGCTTCTTTGGAAATTTTGAAGAGCGCGCCTGAGCGGTCACAAATATACCGGCGTCTGGAGAAGTTATACTATAGCGAGAAGGAAGAAGATAGATTTCGCCACTTTTACTCCGATATATTTTCAGTGGTTTCTCAGATTCAGCAGGGAGATAAGCCGGGAAGTTTAGATATACTCGGACAGAATCTCTTAGAGATAAGACAGGGATATAGAGCTTTAAATGTCGATAAGGCCGGAGTGCGTATAGATATTAGTGACAGTATAAGAAAGCTTTATGATCATATCAGTCTGGATATTGCAAGAATGGGGTATTCGGATGCGGCAGACCGGAGGATCTCACAGGAAGAAGCAATACGTAATCTTAAAAATAGTGTTAATGTAATTCAAAAGGACGCAGATAAAATAAGTAAAGATATCGCCAGTGCAAAAAGTCAGATTGAGCATTTTGAGGAGCGGATGAAAGATACACAGAAAGATTATATAGCTATTTTAGGTATATTTGCCGCGATTGTTATCACTTTTACATCTGGAATTACATTTGCAACCTCTGTCCTGAACAATATACATAAGGCCAGTATTTTTCGTCTAATAGGGATTACAGCACTTATAGGGCTAGTGCTGATAAATATGCTGTACGGATTGTTTTATTACATTGACAGGATTACTAGAATAGATAAAAAAAGAAGAGATGTCCCCGTAATCATAGCAAATGTAATTTTGTCGGCTATAATTGTAATAGTAGGCATTATGTGGTATTCCCATCATACTTAACTAATTGTTCATCATAACTTACCAGTTTACAAAAATTTTATAATCTTAAGAAAATTGTTAGCACTCTTTTTGAAAGAGTGCTAATTTTTTGTTGACTTTTATTTTCCGCCGTATTATCATATCTCTTAGGACAAAAAGGCAGGGCAAGCCTGCCTCATATAGAAAATAAAAAATAGGAGTGATAAAAGATGGCAACAAAAAAAGGCAGCTTATCAATAAGCAGTGAAAACATATTCCCAATTATTAAAAAATGGGTATATTCGGATCATGACATTTTCGTGCGCGAAATGGTTTCCAATGGCTGTGATGCCATTACAAAGCTTAAGAAGCTGGATATGATGGGTGAGTATCAGTTACCGGACGGCTATAAGGCAAATATCCAGATTGAGGTTAACCCCGAGGAGAAAACTCTAAAGTTTACAGATAATGGTCTTGGAATGACTGCAGAGGAAGTGGAGGAGTATATTACCCAGATTGCATTTTCTGGCGCGACAGAATTTCTTGAGAAGTATAAGGACAAGACGACAGAGGATGACATGATCGGCCATTTCGGCCTTGGATTTTATTCTGCATTTATGGTGGCAGACGAGGTGCATATTGATACCCTTTCCTACAAGGAGGGTGCGGCCCCGGTACACTGGGTAAGCAGCGGCGGCACAGAGTATGAGATGGAGGACGGCAATAAGGAAACTGTGGGTACGGAGATTACCCTGTGCCTTAACGAGGACAGCCTTGAATTTGCCAACGAGTACCGTGTAAGAGAGGTTATCACGAAATACTGCTCCTTTATGCCGGTTCCGATTTACCTTTCCAAGGCAAACGCCGAGACAGAGTATGAGACGATTGATGAGGCAGATTTAAAGGAAGACGATGTAGTTGTCGAGCATATTCACGAGGATGCCAAGACAGAAGAAAAGGAAAATGAAAACGGCGAGAAGGAAATCGTTGAGGTAGAGCCTGCAAAGGAAAAGGTAAAGATAGAAAAGAGACCGGTTTCCTTAAGTGATACGGCGCCGCTGTGGACAAAGCATCCTAATGAGTGCTCTGACGAGGATTATCAGGAGTTTTACCGCAAGGTATTTTTAGACTACAAGGAGCCATTGTTCTGGATTCACCTGAATATGGATTATCCGTTTAACTTAAAGGGGATCCTCTATTTTCCGAGAATCAATACCGAGTATGATTCCATCGAGGGAACCATTAAGCTTTATAATAACCAGGTATTTATTGCGGATAATATTAAGGAAGTCATTCCGGAATTCCTTATGGTATTAAAAGGTGTTATTGACTGTCCGGATCTTCCTCTTAATGTATCAAGAAGCGCCCTGCAGAACGATGGCTTTGTAAATAAGATTGCTGATTACATTTCCAAGAAGGTTGCTGACAAGCTCTCCGGCATGTGCAAGACAAAGAGAGAGGACTATGAGAAATATTGGGACAATATCAGCCCATTTATCAAGTTCGGCTGCTTAAAGGACGAAAAGTTCTGTGACAAGATGAAGGACGCTGTTCTGTTCAAGAATATTGACGGAAAATATCTGACTCTTAAGGACTGCATTGAGGAAAACGGCGGCGAGGTCGTAGAGGCAAACGAAAAGAAGGAAGAAAATGAGGACGAAAACAAGGTAGAAGAGATTAAAACTACTATCTACTATGTGACAGACGAGATTCAGCAGAGCCAGTACATCAACATGTTCCGCAGCCAGGGACAGGATGCTGTCATCTTAAGCCACAATATAGATTCTCCGTTTATTACACAGCTGGAGCAGCGCAATCCAACCATCCGTTTCCAGAGGATTGACGCAGATGTGACAGAGAACGTAAAGGAAGAGGTGGCAGAGGAGGATAAGGAAGCCTTCAAGGAGGTCTCCGACAGTCTGATTGAAATCTTCCGTAAGGAGCTTGATAACGACAAGCTGGATGTAAAGATTGAAAAATTAAAGGATGACAAAGTGGCTTCCATGATTACCTTATCCGAGCAGAACCGCCGTATGCAAGAAATGATGAAGATGTACGGTATGAATGATATGGATATGGGCGGCGAGAGCACACTGGTTCTTAATGCAAATCATCCTCTTGTAAAATTTGTTGTAGAAAACAAGGAGCATGATAACGTGTCTCTTATCTGCAAGCAGCTGTATGACTTGGCTATGCTGGCTCACAGGCCGTTAAAGCCAGAGGATATGACCGCATTTGTACAGAGAAGCAATGAGATCATGATGATGCTGACGAAGTAAACCCAGGACAGTTGGGGACAGGGAAAAAAGAGTCCGGGACGGGGTAAAACTAGTTTTACCCCGTCCCGGACTCTTTTTTCCCTGTCCCCAACTGTTCCTTTATATGTTTATATGCACATGGCCAGAATTTTCTTCGCATACACGTCCCATTCCTGCTCCAGTGTCTTATCCATGGTAAAGGAGTTCGTGGAAACTCCGGTTACGCACTGCAGATTACTTCCGTCATACCGGAAGTTGAGATACAGCCCCTGTATCTCATCAGGCCGGAAGGAAAGTCCCCGTTCAGACAGAAAGGAGCTGAAATTCTCTTTTGAAAGGGAAAGAATAAGCCTGAAATTAAGGGGCGTGCGTTTTCCTTTGATAACTGAAAGAAAAAAATCCTGTACCTCCTTCCAGGAGGAATATTCTCCTTCCGGCTTCTCGTCAAAAAATTCCTTATGTATACGTCCGTCAATATGGAACTTATTAAAGGTGGTGACCTCTCCTTCGATAAAAGAATACTGGTGAAATGTTGGTTTCAGAAGCAGATGTGCCATGCAGATTTTTGCGCTTAGATCTATTACAGTCATAAAGTCTCCTCGTTATCTATTTTTGTATTCTTAACAAAAATATAATTCTTGCTCTTTCGTTTAAGTATATAAAATTCTACATTAGAGTTCAAGCTGATATTATATTTTTTTCTACTTGGTACCGTAAAAAATGTCGAATTTCGGAGAATATGTTTGAATAATGTGTGAAAATGTATTACACTGATTTATATTAGGCTTTGTTGTTTTGGAGGAGAGAGTTTTGGTTTTTTCGAGTCTTTTATTTGTCTTTTTATTTTTTGCAGTGACAATGCTTGTCTATTGCCTGATGGATTCGCTGCAGAAGAAGAATATTGTACTTTTGGCGGCCTCGCTGGTTTTTTATGCGTGGGGAGGTCCGAGATACCTGGTGCTTCTTCTTATTATGTGTTTCATCAGCTGGATTTCGGCAATTTTTATAGATGAAAACAGGGATAACCCCCTTGTGAAAAAGGTGGGGATGATTGCCGGAGTCGGTTTGCAGCTTGGTCTTCTGGGCTACTTTAAATATGCCGGATTTCTTCTTGGCAATCTTCAGAAGATTACAGGGTTTCCTGAAAAGCTGCCGGAAATTGTGCTGCCCATCGGGATTTCCTTTTATACCTTCCAGCTTATTTCCTATGTGATTGACGTGTACTGGGGAAATGTAAGAGCCCAGAGAGAGTACTGGCTTGTGCTGCTTTATGCCGGCCTGTTTTTCCAGTGTATTGCAGGGCCTATTGTCCGCTATAAGGATGTGGCAGACGAGATCGTAAAAAGAAGGACAAAGCTTTCAGAGGTGGGTGCGGGAATCAACCGTTTTACCATCGGGCTTGTGAAAAAGGCTGTATTCGCAAATTCCTGCGCACAGATAGCGGATACATTTCTTCCGCCCACTCTTGAGGCTTTAAAGGGAATACCGGCGGCGGGCATCTGGCTGGGCGTACTGATGTATATGCTGCAGATTTATCTGGATTTTTCGGCGTATTCGGACATGGCTATCGGTATGGGATTGATGACAGGATTCCATTTTAAAGAGAATTTCAATTATCCTTATATTGCCGATTCTGTGACAGAATTCTGGAGACGCTGGCATATTTCTTTAAGCACATTTTTCAGGGATTATATATACATCCCCCTTGGAGGCAACCGGAAGGGAAAGAGAAGAACAATGCTGAATCTGTTTGTTGTGTGGGCGCTCACAGGGCTCTGGCATGGCGCAAACTGGAATTTTGTATTTTGGGGCTTGTTTTATTATCTGTTCCTTGTGATTGAAAAGAACGGATTTTTTGATAAGCTGAAAACACTTCCAAAGGCAGTGGGACATATTTATACGCTGGCAGTGGTATATTTCGGGTGGATTCTTTTTAAATTCAGTGATATGTCTTATCTGGGGCATGTCCTTTTGGGCATGTTCGGCCTTAATAAAAACGGCTTTACGAATATGGAAGTAAGGGTGGTATTCCAGAATAATATTTTCTTTATCATTGCGGCTATAGCAGCCTGCACGCCGCTTTTAAAGGACGCATACCATCAGGTGAGAAAAAAATTCGGCAGGCTTCCGGCCGTAAGCTATATTTATGCGGCAATTGAAGTGGCAGGTCCGGTAATGCTTGTTCTGCTGGCAACAATGGCGCTTGTAGGGAACAGCTATAACCCGTTTTTATATTTTCAGTTTTAGGAGAAAGGCTTATGAAACGAAAGAAAAAGGTCAGAAAATATATAAGATTAAAAATTTACGCATTTGCAGGGATCATTTTTTTCTTTGCCCTCATAGCATTAATCATTCCCCTGCGTCCGAAGGAATCGGCTGTTGAGAAGCGGAAGCTGGAAAAATTTCCGAAGCCAACGCTGGAAACGCTTTGGAACGGTGAGTTTTTTGAAGGGGTGAATCTGTGGTATGCGGATACATTTCCCCTGCGTGACCGTCTGATTTCAGGAAATATGAAGATTCATTCAGCATACGGCATGCAGAAAAACCAAATTTACGGAAGTACCCAGGCCCTTGCGAGTGTTCCGGATGAAAAGGATAAAGCAGAAAAAGAGGAAGAAAAGTCCCAGGATAAGAAGCTTAAAGACGGTAAGAAGCAGCGGGAAATTACACAGGTTCAGGAGCAGTTCGGAGCAGTCTATCTGGCGGAGGACACGGCATTTAACCTGTTTGGCTTTGATAAGGCTGCAGCAGATGAATATGCGGAAGCTGTGAATACGCTGGCGGGTAAGGTGGAGAAAGAGGTTAAGGTTTATGACCTGATTGTACCTATCAGCAGCGGCATTTATCTGGATGCAAAGCTTCAGAAGGAATTAGGAAGCGCAGATCAGAAAGAGGCAATCCAGTATATTTATGATAAGCTGGATGGTAAGGTGGCCGCGGTAGATGTATTCGCCACCCTGGAAAACCACAATGACGAATATCTGTATTTCAGGAGCGACCACCACTGGACAGCCCTGGCGGCATATTATGCGTACTGTGAGTTTATGGATCTGAAGAAGATAGAGCCGACTCCTCTTGACAAATACCAGACCATGACATTTGACGGCTTTTTAGGAACCATGTATTCTTATTGCGATCAGGCTCCGGCCTTAGGAAATAATCCTGATACCGTTACTGCCTATATTCCCCTTTCCACAAATGAGATGCAGTATCAGGATGTGAATGGGAATACGGTGGATTATGAGATCATTGCGGATGTAACGGACTGGAATGAGTCTTCAAAATATAACTGCTTTATAGGAGGCGATGAGCCCCTTGCATGGATTCATAATCCGGCCCTTACTGACGGGAGCGCCTGTCTGGTGGTGAAGGAATCCTATGGAAACGCTTTTGTTCCGTTTCTGGTTGATCATTATGAATATGTTTATGTAGTGGATTACCGCTATTACCCATCGGGTTTAACAGGCCTGATTAAGGAAAAGGGAATTAAGGACGTGTTGTTTCTTAATAATGTAATGGCAGCATCAACGGGCTCTCTGGTTTCCAATGTTACGGAGATTGTAAATTACTAGGAATAGTTACGATTCACGGCCTGGAAGGCCGTAAATCGTAACTATTTTTTTGACTTCTGGGACAAGAGATAGTATAATTAATAAATATGTCTGTTATATCATAATTGGAGATATTTATATGAAGAGAAGAAAACACTTTGCAGGAGAAGACCGTGTACTGCGTTTTGCAGTTCTTATGATGGCAGCCCTGCTTATAACCGGGACTGCTATTGTTGGATTAAGGATGAATAATCTGCGGGTGGATTCCTCCCAAGGGGAGGAAAAGCTTAGGGAGCTTGGTGAAAAAGACGCCGGAGAGATAGATGCCAGGATAAGGGCTCTTGAAGAAGAGGAAGAAAGAATCCTTGAGGAACGAAGGAATCAGACCATAGAAGAAAGATTTGCCGGCTGCCTTATTCTGGGTGATGCCGTCTGCCAGGGCTTTTCCGAATATGGATATCTGGATGCAGGGCTCTTAAGTACCGGACAGAATTTATGCGTGACTTCTGCAGATGTGACAGGTCTTACGGATATGATTCTTCAGGCTGTTTCAGACGAGCCGCTAAAGCTTTTTCTCGTGCTTGGGATGGGGGATATTGAGACAGGGAATGAAGAGAGAGAGGCCTTTTTGGGAGGATATGAGGAGATACTTAACAGGCTTAAGGAAGGCCTTCCGGACTGCGGGATTTATGTAAACAGCATCCTGCCTGCAAGCCAGGCTGCCGTTGCAGAGAATGAGAGCTATGCACGGATACCGGAATATAATGAGGAGCTTTCGAGGCTGTGCGAAGATATGCAGGTTTCATTTATTGATAATTCCAGGCTTGTAAAGGAAGAGCACTATGAGGAAGATGGTGTTCACATGACAGCGGCATTTTATTCAGAATGGCTTTCCTATATGGCAGAACAGTCAGAGCTGTAAAGGTTCGGCATACTATATAATATTTTAAATAGAAGGAAAAAATATTATGCTATTTAGCAGTACAGTATTTTTATTTACATTCTTACCTCTTTTTTTGATCGTGTATTACCTTGTTCCGGGAGTATTAAAGAATATCGTGATTCTTGCCGGGAGCCTGATTTTTTATGCATGGGATGAGCCGCTATGTATTCTTCCTATGGCGGCTATTGTTTTATTTAATTATCTAAGCGCACTTCTTATCGGGAAGAATCTAAAGGATAAGAAAGGAGCACGGAGAAGACTGATATTCAATATTGCAGGGAATTTGTTTTTCCTGATTTTTCTAAGATACGGAGAAGCATATTATGGAGCTTTTGGTCTTGTATTTCCCATGGGGGTTTCTTTTTTGACACTTCAAATGCTTTCTTATTCCATTGATGTTTACAGGAAGAGTGTAAAGGCGGAGACAAGGTTAACGGATTTTGCGTCCTTTGCCTTTATGTTTCCGCGCCTGATAGCAGGACCGGTTGTCCGGTATAAGGATATAAAGGGACAGTTTGTCTCAAGGAGGGTAACTCTTGAAGCTCTGGGAGAGGGAGCCCTTCTCTTTATCCGGGGACTTGCAAAAAGAGTTCTCCTTGCAGGCGAGGCGGGCCTGATTTTCGACAAGGTTTCCTCTATGCCCTCCGGACAGGTTTCTGTCTTAACAGCCTGGCTTGGATGCGCGGCATTTGCGTTTCAGATCTATTACGGTTTTGGAGGATATTCTGATATGGCCCTGGGTCTGGGCAGAATGTTGGGGTTCCGTCTGAAAAATAACTTTGCTTACCCTTATGTGGCAAAAAGTGTGTCAGAGTTCTGGCAGAGGTGGCATATTTCCCTAAGATTATGGTTCCGGGATTATATTTATCTGCCCCTTGGCGGGAAAAAGGCTGGATATCCGCGCAATATCATGATTATCTGGCTGCTTGCAGCCTTGTGGCATGGTGCGTCATGGAATTTTCTCATGTGGGGGATGTACTGCGCGCTTTTGTTTCTATGTGAAAATTATGTGTGGAAAGGTCTTCTAAAAAAAATGCCCTCGGGGCTTGGCCGTCTGTACTGTTTTATATTAGTGATGGCGGGCTGGGTATTTTTCTTTTCCCCATCGCCGGGAAAAGCCTTTCATTATCTGGGGCTTATGGCGGGAATTGGAGGAAACGGGCTTGCAGACGGACGGGGGCTTTATCTGCTTGTGTCAAACGGCTTTATGTGGCTTGTGTTTATTTTCGGCGCCGGCCCCCTTGTCCATAGGGTGTACGAGCGTATTATATATGAAGGAAGACGGGTAAAAACAGGGATAAACTGCACTGTATACAGCATTTTGCTTTTCTTATCTGTTGCTTATCTTATGACAGAGCCCTATATGAGTCTGCTTCATATCAAATTTTAGGAGAGTATTATGGTTCAGAATAAATTGGGCAGGAAAAAGAAGAAAAGAGGGCACACACAGGGCAGGCGTGCGGCGGCTCTTATGTTTGCGGGTATTATTGCGGCCGTGGGACTTTTAAATCTGGCTGTGAAAGGAAAGCTATTTTCCCAAACAGGATTTTTTATGACTGTAAGGGCAGGCTCCGGCTTTTTGACAGGGAAACAGGAATCTAACGGTGTTTTTAATGGAAAGGACAGCTATCTGCTTCAGGATATTGCGGTGCCGGATGAGAAAGAGCTTACCGGCAGGCTTGAGGCCATGAAGGAGCTTCGCAGGGCTTATCCGGAGATTCCCTTTTATATGATGCTTGTGCCGGACGCGGCGAATATATTGTCTGACAAGCTTCCGTCTCTTGCGGTAACAGCGAATCAGCGGGAACAATTTCAGGAGATACAAAAAAAGCTTAAGGATGATTTTGTGTGGGTGGATGTCCAGGCTGTGCTTGAAAAGCATAAGGATGAGGACATTTATTATCACACAGACAGCCGCTGGACCACTCTCGGGGCTTATTATGGGTATCAGCAGCTTATGAAGGATATGGAGACTGATATTTCAGAGGCGCCAGAGCTAAAGTCTTATGCAGTGACAGGAAATTTTAAGGGGAATCTATCCTTCAGGAGCGGTTACGGGAGCGGCTACCGTGAGCCCATATATATATACAGCGCGAAAAATCCAGATGAGGATGTCGATACGGTTATAAATTATGCAGCAGAGGACAGGAAGACGGCAGCGCCCTATGACAGCAGGAGCCTTAAAGGAGAAGAAAAATACAATGTGTTTTTCGGCGGAGATTTTCCTGTGATGGATATCCGGACAACCGCCGATTCTACGGAACGGCTTCTTATTATAAAGGATTCCTTCGCAAACTGTCTGATTCCATTTCTCACACCCTTTTACCGTGAGATCGTAGTCATTGATCCTTCTATTTATGAGGGAACTATTGCGCAGGTTATGGAAGAGTACCGTATTACAGGTGTATTATTTTTATATGGTGGAAATACTTTTATGGAAGATAGTAGTATCAGCGGAGTGTTAACAGATGGTAAGACTGAATAAATATTTAAGTGAGGCCGGCGTCTGCTCCAGAAGAGAGGCAGACCGCCTGATTAAAAGCGGAAAAGTGACCGTGGACGGCCGGAAGGCAGAGCCCGGCACACAGGTGGAGGAAGGCCAGACCGTACGTGTGGGTAAAAAGGAGATTGAAAGCCGGAGAGAAAAGGTTGTGCTTGCAGTGAATAAGCCTGTCGGCATTATCTGTACGGAGGATATGCGCATAAAGCATAATATCATCCGTTTTTTAAACTATCCGGTGCGCATAACCTACGCAGGAAGGCTTGATAAGGATTCAGAGGGCCTTCTTCTTATGACAAATGACGGTGATCTGATTAACCGGATGATGCGCGCAAGATATGCCCATGAAAAGGAATATAAGGTAACGGTAAATAAAGAGCTTACAGAGGATTTCCTGCGGAAAATGGCCGAAGGCGTGCATATCAGGGATAAGGAAAAGGGGCTTGATGAGGTTACAAGGCCATGTAAGACAGAAAAAATCGGGAAATATACATTTTCCGTCACACTGACACAGGGCCTTAACAGGCAGATACGGCGCATGTGCGAGGCGCTGGGCTATAAGGTGGAAAGACTTGTAAGAGTACGGATTATGAACATTAAGCTTGGAGCATTAAAACCGGGAGAATACCGGAAAATAACGGGACAGGAGTTAAAGGGATTATATGAATGTGCAGAAACAAAGAATGAAGGAATTAGTAGAGATTCTTAACCGGGCGGGACAGGCGTACTATCAGGAAGCAGAGGAGATAATAAGTAATTATGAGTATGACAGGCTCTATGATGAGCTGGTTTCTCTGGAGAGGGAGCTTGGCATCACTCTTTCTGACAGCCCGACCATCCACGTAGGGTATGAGGTGCTAAGCGAGCTTCCAAAGGAGCGCCATGAAAGGCCTATGCTTTCTCTTGACAAGACAAAGGATGCGGGGGAGCTTAAGAGCTTCTTAGGGAACAAAAAAGGCATGCTGTCCTGGAAGCTTGACGGGCTGACGATTGTCCTTACGTACCGGGAGGGGGAGCTTTATAAGGCGGTTACCAGAGGAAACGGCGAGGTAGGAGAGGTTATTACCAACAATGCCAGGGTATTTAAAAATATTCCTCTTAAGATCCGGTATAAGGGGGAGCTGATTCTAAGAGGAGAGGCGGTTATCGGCTATCAGGACTTTGAGAGGATTAATTCCCAGATTCAGGAGGCGGAGGCAAAATATAAAAATCCAAGGAATCTGTGCAGCGGCTCCGTGCGGCAGCTTAACAATGAGATTACGGCCAGGCGGAATGTGCGGTTCTACGCATTTTCCCTTGTGCAGGCGGAGAATGTGGATTTTCATAACTCCAGAATTTATCAGATGGAGTGGCTTAAGGAACAGGGCTTTGAGACGGTAGAGTACCATGAGGTGACAGGGGAGACGGCAGAGGCAGAAGTTATTAAATTTTCAGAAAAAATTGCGGAAAATGATTTTCCATCCGATGGACTTGTGCTAATATATGATGATATAGCGTATGGCCAGTCTCTGGGACGGACGTCCAAGTTTCCGAGAGACTCCTATGCTTTTAAATGGGCGGACGAGCTTAAGGAAACAACGCTTCTTGAAGTCGAATGGAGTCCGTCAAGGACAGGGCTTATTAACCCTGTCGCCATTTTCGAGCCGGTAGAGCTTGAAGGCACTACGGTAAGCCGGGCCAGTGTCCACAATATCAGCATTATGGAGGAGCTTGAGCTTGGCGTTGGTGATACCATTGAAGTCTATAAGGCAAATATGATTATTCCTCAGATTGCCGAAAACCTGACGAAGAGCGGAGTAAAGGACATTCCCTCTGTCTGTCCGGTATGCGGCGGAAAAACCGAGGTGCGCAAAGTCAGCAATGCAAAGGCTCTCTACTGCACGAACCCAGACTGCCAGGCAAAGCATGTGAAGGCATTTTCCCTCTTTGTAAGCCGGGATGCGCTGAATATTGAAGGGCTTTCCGAGGCTACCCTGGAGAAGTTTATTGCCAGGGGCTATATTAAGGAATTCGCGGATATTTTCCATCTTGACCGCTATGAGGAAGAAATTACCTCTCTTGAAGGTTTTGGGGAAAAGTCCTATAAAAACCTGACGGCCAGTGTAGAAAGAGCCAGGAAGACCACACTTCCAAGGGTTATCTATGCCTTGGGGATTTCCGGTATTGGGCTTGCAAATGCCAAGGTTATCTGCAGGCAGTTTGATTATGACATAGAGAAGATGCTCCATGCCACAGAAGAAGAGTTAGATGAGATTCCGGGCGTGGGGGATGTGCTTGCGAAGGCGTTTGCCGATTATTTCGGGAATCAGGAGAATGTAAAGAGGCTTAAAAGACTTCTTTCGGAGCTTGAGATTCCGGAGGAGAAAAGTGAGAAAAAGCAGATATTTGCTGGAGTAAATTTTGTTATTACCGGGAGTGTGGAACATTTTGCAAACCGGGGGGAAGTAAAAGAGCTGATTGAGAGCTTAGGCGGGAAGGTGACAGGCTCTGTTACCTCAAAAACGAATTATTTGATTAATAATGATGTGACATCCACATCATCGAAAAATAAGAAGGCGAATGAGCTGAAGGTTCCTATTATTTCAGAGGAACAGCTTTTAAAAATGATAGAAGAAGGCAGATAAAAAAAAGGAGAAGAATAAGATGTCTGAACACGATTACAGGGAAGAAACTCCGGAGGCAGAGAAGGAAAAAGCAGTAACAGGAGAGGTGGAGGATACGAAAAAAGAGGATGAGTATGAGAAGGTCTGTTTCGTATGCCGGAGACCGGAAAGCACGGCAGGCAAGATGATTGAGCTGCCCAATAACATCTGTGTGTGCAAGGATTGTATGCAGAAAAGCTTTGACGCTATGTCAAGCGGACAGATCGACTACAGCCAGCTTATGAATATGAGTATACCGGGTCTGCAGATTTTCAATATGACGGACATGGAGCAGCAGATCCCGAAGAGGCAGAAGATAAAAAAGAAAAAGGAAGGGGAGGAGAGAAAGCCCCTTGTAGATCTTAAGAATCTCCCGGCGCCCCACAGGATAAAGGCAAGCCTTGATGAGTATGTGGTAGGACAGGAGCATGCGAAAAAGGCTATGTCTGTAGCAGTTTACAACCATTATAAAAGAGTGGCTACGGACACTATGGACGATATTGAGATTGAAAAGTCTAATATGCTGATGATAGGTCCTACCGGCTCCGGTAAGACATATCTTGTAAAAACACTGGCAAAGCTTCTTGATGTGCCTCTTGCTATTACAGATGCTACTTCTCTTACAGAGGCGGGCTACATAGGCGATGACATTGAAAGTGTTGTGTCCAAGCTTCTTGCGGCGGCAGACAATGATGTGGAGAAGGCAGAGCAGGGAATTATTTTTATTGATGAAATAGACAAGATTGCAAAGAAAAAGAATACCAACCAGCGGGACGTAAGCGGCGAATCTGTGCAGCAGGGGATGCTCAAGCTTTTAGAGGGCAGTGATATCGAGGTGCCGGTGGGAGCCAACAGCAAAAACGCCATGGTTCCACTTACGACTGTAAATACAAGGAATATCCTGTTTATCTGCGGCGGAGCCTTTCCGGATCTGGACGGCATTATTAAGGAGCGGCTTACGAAGCAGTCTTCCATAGGCTTCGGGGCGGACTTAAAGGACAAATATGACAAGGACAAGACCATACTTAGCAAGGTGACTACAGAGGATCTTAGGAATTTCGGTATGATTCCGGAATTTTTAGGAAGGCTTCCCATTGTATTTACCCTTCAGGGGCTGAATGAGGAGATGCTTGTCCAGATACTAAAAGAACCGAAAAACGCGATTTTAAAGCAGTATCAGAAGCTCCTTGCCTTAGATGAGGTGAAGCTTGATTTTACGGACGGGGCGTTAGCCGCTATCGCAAAGAAGGCGATGGAAAAGGACACCGGGGCAAGGGCGCTGCGGGCGATTATTGAAGAATTTATGCTGGATATAATGTATGAGATTCCAAAGGACGACAGTATCGGGCAGGTGACGATCACAGAAGAATATATTACAAATACAGGCGGCCCCATCATTACACTGCGGAGCCAGGGAGTAAACAGGCTGGGGAATGCAGGGTAACGGAAGCTTCAGTGTACACAGTCTGCAGGAACAAACAGATATAGAAATAGACATATTCATACAGAAGCACCTCATATATTAAAAGAAAGTATATGAGGTGTTTTATTTATGGCAGAGGACTGCAGGGAAAAGATTTTATCGCAGGATTACTGGGATTTTATTATACCGAATTACCGGAAGGATATTAATATTGTATTTCCGGAAAACCAGGTATGCATACAGGATTTGGGGCTTGGTTTCCGCTTAATATCTGTGGATAAGAAATATGTGGGAGAGCTTACGGTGGAGCGCTACGGATACAATGTAATCCCTAACTGCTATGCGCTCCTGGATATGTCGGCGCTGAATGAATCAGGCATCAGCGCACTTCAGAATTACCCGACTCTTCAGCTTAAGGGGAGCGGAATCATGATAGGCTTTATTGATACAGGGATTGATTATGAGAGCGCGGTTTTCAGAAATATGGACGGCAGCACGCGGATTGCGGGGATCTGGGATCAGACTATTCAGACGGGGAAGCTTCCCGAGGGTTTTCTTTATGGAAGTGAGTATACGGAGGATATGATTAATGAAGCTCTGCGCTCGGCTGACCCGCGGGATATTGTTCCGACCGTGGATACAGAAGGCCACGGGACATTTATGGCAAGCGTAGCAGCAGGAGGCTCTAGTCCTGAAAACCAGTTTGTGGGGGCAGCCCCCCAAAGTGTGATCGGAATGGTGAAATTAAAGGAAGCAAAGACCTTCCTAAAGGACTTTTATGCCATAAAGCCAGACGCCCTCTGCTTTCAGGAGAATGATGTCATGCAGGGGCTCCACTATCTCCATCTGCTTGCAGAAAAAAGGCAGATGCCCCTTGTCCTCTGTGTCGCCCTGGGGAGCACTTTTGGCGGGCACAATGGAAGTACCATGCTCTCCCATATGCTGGAGGATTACTCCGGAACCTTAGACCGGTGTGTAGTAATCGGAGGCGGTAATGAGGCAAATCAGCGGCATCATTACTATGGAGTCCTATCCTCTCTGGACACCACAAGGGAGGTGGAAGTCAGGGTGGAGAAGGGAAGTACTGGCTTTGTGGCAGAGCTCTGGACGCACCTTCCTAATATTATGACTGCTTATCTTATTTCTCCCTCGGGTGAGAAAAGCCCGGGTATTTCCATACGGCAGGGGAGCAGGTATACACTGACCTTTCCCTTTGATAATACACAGGTGGAGGTGGAGTACCGGCTTTTGACAGATAACAATGATTCCCAGCTCATATTTTTCCGTTTCAGGAACCCGGCGGAGGGAATCTGGAGGATTGGTGTGCAGCCCTTACATATTCTGGACGGGATCTTTCATCTCTGGATTTCTATGCAGGAATTTCTGGATGGAAATGTGTATTTTCTGGAAGCAAATCCGGACTACACTGTGACAGATCCGGGGAGCACCAGGGGAGCAATGACAGTTGCTTATTATAACGGGCAGGAGAATAGTGTTGATATTAATTCCGGAAGGGGTTATACTAGAAACAGAATGATAAAGCCGGATTATGCAGTACCTGGAGTGCAGGTGACAGGAACAGCCGGGGGAGACCGGTTCGTAAGCCGCAGCGGCTCCAGCGTTGCCACAGGGATCGCCGCGGGGGCATCCGCACTTATTCTGGAGTGGCTTAAGGGGCAGCCAGCCTCAAGAGGAGCTACAACCAGCCAGGTTGCGAATATTATCATACTGGGTACAAATCAGGAGACGCTCCCAGAGTTTCCCAACAAAGAATGGGGCTATGGGACGATGGATATCTACCAGTCGCTTGACCGGCTGAGGAGACTATAAAAATACGGATAAAGGAGAATGGATATGTCAGATTTTTTTGAAGAATTGGGAAAGAAGATTACAGATGTGGCAGAGGATATCGGAAAGCGGACAGAGGACACTATAGAGGTGCAGAAGCTGAAAAGCCAGATACGGTCCCTTAAGAGGGCCAATGAGAGGGATCTTCTGGAGATCGGACAGCACGTATATGAAAAGTTCAAAAACGGCGAGATTCCGGATATAGATTATGTGGGCCTGTGTGAGGCAATCGAAAAGAGAGATGAGGAAGTGGCAAAGCACAAAGAAGAGATCCAGAAGATTAAAGAGGTATTCTAATGAAAAAACTGTCAAAAAAGCTGCCCGGAGGCTTGTTCCTGTTACTGGTATGCAGTGATATGGGTGCAAAGCAGTACATTGAAGATACCTTCACCCCCGGCGCGGAGAAAGAGACCATTATCGATGGCCTGGTACTTAGAAAGGTGTACAATAAAGGATTTCTTTTAAATACACTGGAGGATCAGCCTAAGCTTGTAAAGGCAGCTTCAGCGGCAGCAGGCCTCGGCGTGGCGGCGTATGACGTGTGGCTCTGCCTAAGACCCGGGCATAGGGTGAAAAAGCTTGGGATGATATTCCTAAGCGCAGGAGCCTTAAGTAATATCTATGACCGGCTGGCCAGGGGAAAGGTGATCGATTATATAGGGGTAAAATGCAGAAGTAAAAAAATATCCAGACTCACGGCAAACCTTGCGGATGTGTATGCAGTAATAGGAGGTGTGCTGGCAGGGATAGGACTATAAAGGGAACGTGATAGGGGACAGGGTAAACTCAAATTGGGGACGGAGTAAAATTCATTTTACTCCGTCCCCAATTTGAGTTTACCCTGTCCCCATCCGCTCTCCAACATTGCTTCGGGCTATTTTTCTAATCCCTGCATCATCATTGCCCGAACCTTAAGCGGCAGCCCGAACAGATTAATAAATCCGTCTGCGTCATGATGATCGTAGAGGTCTCCTGTGGTAAAGCTTGCCAGTGATTCGCTGTATAGTGAGTAGGGTGAGGTTGTTCCAGCCTTTATAATATTGCCTTTGTAAAGCTTGAATTTTACTTCTCCTGTTACATATTCCTGTGTTTTTTCTACAAATGCCTGGACAGCCTCGCGCAGCGGCGTGAACCATTTGCCTTCATATACGATCTGTGACAGCTTATTTCCCATCTCTTCCTTCATCTCATAGGTTGCCCGGTCTAAAATGAGCTCCTCTAACTGCTGGTGTGCTTCATAGAGAATGGTGCCGCCGGGCGTTTCATATATGCCGCGGGATTTCATGCCTACCACACGGTTTTCTACGATATCGCAGATACCAATGCCGTGCTTTCCGCCCAGCTCGTTAAGCTTTCGGATAATGTCTGATACCTTCATCTCTTCGCCGTTAATGCTTTTTGGAACACCCTTTTCAAATGTCATGGTTACGTATTCTGCCTCATCCGGCGCCTTTTCCGGTGTCACGCTAAGCACGAGCAGGTGGTCGTAGTCCGGCGGCGTGGAAGGATCCTCAAGCTCAAGTCCCTCATGGCTGATATGCCACAGATTGCGGTCGCGGCTGTAGCTGTGGCTGGCGTCAAATGGAAGGTCAATGCCATGCTTCTTGCAATATTCAATTTCATCCTCACGGGACTGCATAGTCCAGATATCAGTCATCCGCCAAGGTGCGATTATTTTAAGATCCGGCGCCAGGGCGTGGATGCCAAGCTCAAAACGAATCTGGTCATTTCCTTTTCCGGTTGCTCCGTGGCAGATGGCCGTAGCGCCTTCCTTGCGGGCAATTTCAACGAAATGCTTTGCCATGCAGGGGCGCGCCATGGAGGTTCCCAGCAGGTATTTATTTTCATATACTGCATGTGCCTGGACGCAGGGGACAATATATTCATCACAAAATTCATCTGTAATATCTACAACATAAAGCTTGGAGGCGCCGGACAGCTTCGCCCGCTCCTCAAGGCCTTCAAGCTCCTCGCCCTGCCCGCAGTCGATACAGCAGCAGATAACCTCATAATCAAAATTTTCCTTAAGCCACGGGATAATCGCGGTCGTGTCAAGCCCGCCGGAATATGCTAATATAACTTTTTCTTTCATTATAAATATCCTCCTTTAACGAAACGTGTTTTATGTAAAAAAAATTGTTTTCTTAACTGCAAGCAATACTATACACCATAATTTATAAATATGCAAGAAAAATTTGTATAAAAGTTAATAATATACATTTTATACAAATAAAGTGTATAAACCATATAAATATACGGTAAAAAAGATAGTTATTCTGAACGGAGTGAACATAAAAAAGCTTGACTTTTACGAATATCCGATATATTATATAGATAATCGATATATCGGTAATCTATATAATGATTAGAGGAGGAAATGTGATGGCTGTTGATAAAAGTCTGATTTCAGGAAGTACGATGCTGCTGCTTCTTAAGCTTCTGGAGGAAAAGGATATGTACGGGTATGAGATGATCGAAGGACTGCGCGAAAGGTCGGAGAACGTATTTGAACTGAAGGCGGGGACTCTCTACCCTCTCCTCCACAGCATGGAGGATAAGGGATATGTAGAAAGCTATGATCAGGAGGCGGCGGGAAAGACCAGGAAGTATTATGCGCTTACAAAGACAGGAAAAAAGCAGCTGAAGGGAAAGGAAGAGGAGTGGAGGGAGTACGCGAGGGCAGTTGCAAATGTTCTTGGAGGTGTATGTTATGGAGAGGTATGAATTTTTGACAATCCTGGCAGAGCAGATTCGCATCAGACGTGTCCGTTCTGCGGTCGTGGAGGAGATAGAGAATCATATCGAGGATCAAAAAACAGCTTTTATGGCGGAAGGGATGACAGAAAGGGAGGCGGAAGAGGCAGCGGTTTTGGAGATGGGGGACCCGGTAGAGACAGGCGCCGCCCTGGACAGAATACACAGGCCGAAAATGGAATGGAGCGTGTTGGTAGGGGTTCTTTTTATCAGTTTTCTGGGGCTTATCCTCCAGTATGTGGTTTATATGACGGCACATCCTTCCGGTCTTTCATGGGCAGAAGCATTTACAGACGGGGGGATAGGAAAGCATCTGCTGCTTATGCTGGCAGGAATCCTTCTTATGCTCCTGATCTGCTGGGTAGATTATACAATTATTAATAAATATGCGGTTACACTCTGGATTCTCATAAATGCGCTGCTTGTTTTATGTACTGTGAAAGGTATGCCTGTAAACGGGAGACCCCAGTACCTTGTGCAGCTGTCCTGTCTGGTTATCCCGTTTTACGCCGGGATACTGTATCATTTCAGAGGGCAGGGAGGTAAGGGAATGGCAAAAAGTATCGGGTGCCTGTGTATTCCATTCGCAATACTCATTTCCCATTACATGCTTTCCAGTACCATTATCATAGGCATTGTAGGTCTGATCCTCATACATGCGGCTATCTATAAAAAATGGTTCGGAGAGAAAAGAAAGGCGCTGTATATAAAGCTCTGGTGCCTTCTGATTCTGGCGGCGGCAGTATTTCTGGGAATCCTGATAGCAGCTTCCGGCGGAAGGGGTCTGGCAGAGTATCAGGTGGAAAGGATCGATGCATGGCTCCATCCGGAGAAATATGAGGCATACACTTTTTTTGCGGAAGAAGTAGCAGAAACCGCGAGACATGCAAGAGAAGATTCTGTTTTTCTCACTATAAATATGCTGGACGCAGTAAAGAATTCCTACCTGTGGGTTTTCCTGTTCGGCTACCTTGGTACAGGAAAAGGAATTGCCCTTACAGTGCTGGTGGTTTGCTTCTGGGCTTTTCTGTTCTATATGGTAAAACGCCAGAAAAATCAGTTCGGCTATATGGTAAGCCTGGGCTGTGTAGCTTTCCTAAGTATTCAGACAGTAATATATATAGCCATGAACTTCAGCGCCATTCCCTTTGGCACGGCATATATGCCATTTATATCAGGCGGAGGATCCTTCCTTCTCATATCCTATTTCTATATGGGGATCCTGCTTTCTGTGTGTAATAACAGCAGAGTGGCGGAAATTTGAAGCAGTTTCATACGGTCTGTGCAGGAAATGCACAGACCGGAAGATTCCGAAATTATTAAGACCATTCTTTGCTGCTAAGGGGTTTCAAATAATTCTTTTTCAAGTTCCGGATATTTCCGAAAAATGCCTTTTCTGATTTTGAAAGCAGATTATTTTCTAATTTTAGCCTGATCAGTGCCATTGTACATAAAAGGTCAGTTACCTGAAAAAATTTGTAAAAAATGGCGGGGAACTTCCCCGCCCTGGATGGACCTGGGTCTTGCGACCAGCCCAAATGAAATCTATGATTTATTTTTTTTAGTATATACTAAAAGATGGGAGAAGGCAATAGAAAGTTACTGTTCACACAGTACTTTGCATTTACTGCAAAGTACGTAAGAAAGTGATT
>CATBDC010000041.1 GCA_949502235.1 uncultured Lachnospiraceae bacterium
AGATGGGAAAACTTATAGTGGACTTATTTACATTCCATAATGTATCTATTAATTCAGTGTACGAGGAGATGGGAAAACTTATAGTGGACTTATTTACATTCCATAATGTATCTATTAATTCCCGTCTTCTTACGACCCTTGTTTCATCTATATTATATATCCCTTTTCTGTCAATCTACAATCTTTAATCTATTTTTAATGAATATATTTTAGAAATAGCAATCTATTGCCTGTCATTTTTCCCAGATTTACCTCATCTCTTTGTATTTTGTCGACCTTCCCTTAATTCTACATTATTACACATTGACAATTATAAAAAGAAGCTTGTTGCATCCTCTTCCTTTCCCCAAAATTCTTTATCCAACCATTTCTCATTTCTACTTTTAAAAATTATGACAGAGTCAAGTTCTTTATCAATATACTTCTCCAACTCTTGCTGCAATTTTAGTAACTGAACTTTAGAAATTTCCCCTTCAAATACCGAATTCTGTATATGGGACAAATATTTTTTACATATTTTAAATATACGGCTCCATCTTTTTTGACCATTTTCTATTTGACTAATATCATATACCAAAACTATATACATATCTCACCACCATATTCTGAACCCTTCATATTCTTTTTCACCGATTAAATGCTTTATCAGCTTATATGCCTCCAACCTTACTAAATATTGATAAGACACCTGTTTCCCCAATTCTTTATGTGTAATCGTAGTTTTCAAGCGCTTTTCAAATTCAGCCGCAATTAGCTTTGAAGCATCTTTTTTCAAATGCAGAAAATTTAATTCCTTTGTAAAGCTTTTTTCTGTAATTTGCTTCCTGTTAAGTAACGAGAAGATAAGTCTGTCACCTATTAATGGTTTGAAAATTTCAGCTATATCCAAGCTCAGAGAATATCTTCTAAATCCCGGTTCATGCAAGTAACTGATAGTAGGATTTAGCTGTGTATGATAAATTTCACTTAAAGTCTTAGCATAAATTAAAGCATTAACAAAAGAAATTAGCGAATTAATCATATTATTCGGTGGATGCATTACGCGTTTGTCGAATTCGATTTCTTGATCTATTATTATATTCCATGACGCATAATACCTTTTACGGATATTTCCCTCAATCCCCATTAACTCTTCTATAGAAACCGTCTTGGAAATATACTGCCTCATAGAATTTATTTCCCGCATTGCTTCACTGACATCTTTTCCGCGTCCATTATAATATCGCAGATTTCTATAAATACTGTCTGCCGCTGCTTCAATAAATTTTCTGGCTATTACCATCCGTTTTTCATAATCTGTGTAATGCTCCACTTGCTTTACTAATAATTGTCCGGCCAAAAGTCTTTCCCGAGGATAAAAACTTCCCGTATAAAAACTATAGTAATTAAAAAAATGTATAGGTATTCCAAACTGTGATATGTAGTTCAAGAACGCTGTATTAAAAGACATCTCTGACATAACATAGATATCTGATATTCTCTCAATCGGAATATCTCTTCTTTCACCTTCTTGAGATGTAAATTGCAAAGTATTGTCTTTTCTTTTTAAATCTCCGTTATTATAAACATAAAAGCTTTGCTTCATTTGCTCCTCCTCATATCAAACATAAATCATGATAGGCACAGTTTTTACACATCTTTACTGTTTCAAATCTCGGCGGAATCTCCCTGTTCCTAATCTCCAAAATATCATTCAAAACTATTTCCAATTCTTCCTCATCTTTATTTGCCAATTCGACTGCCAATGTCTGCTTCAGCAAAGGATAATCGATTCTCGCCTTTAAGTCATTCACTCCCCGCTCCTTCAAATAATACAAATAATATTTTACCTGCCATATTCCTGCTTCTTCTATTGCCCTGCTTTTCTTAACCTCATGCAGTTCCCGGTGCTCTCTGATAAAATCAATATTAATAATATTATCAATATTGATGTGCTTATCATCGCGTTGATAACTGCGCTCATCCAATATTTTGCCAAGCAACACATTTTCATGCTCTCCCTCCATATTTAACCCATGGCAAAAATACCATAGCTTTCTTTTACACACAAAATAATAATAAACCATAACTCCTGTTATTCTACTTTCCATACATTTCCTTTCTCTTTATAAAAAACAATCCTCATCATGGACTTTATTCAGTAAAAGTCCTCTGCCTCCAGATTTTTCTGAATCAAAATCATATACCAGTCTTGCTCTGTGAATCTCGCAGATTTTTGCTCTTTCGCTCTCGCCTATTGTACTGATATCCACACCATCAGGCAGTTTCCCGTAAAGATTAATATTTATAGTCAAAGCGTTTAGTTTTGTGGAAATTAGCTCCTTAATCGGCCTCCCGATATGTTCTTTTTTCATAAGCTTTAATCCCTTGTCAAAAAATATCTGACGCTCCTGATACACAGAATCCGGTACTATTGTTATGCTGTCAATATCCCTAAATTTTCTGTCTGCTTCTTTCTTTGTATACTCCCATGGTCCAATAGTGTCAAAATGCTTAAGAAATTTTTCTATTTCCTTATAATAATTATCTGATTTTATGGCTTCCGTGTCATAAACCTGATTGATATAATCTACCTTCATCGTTTCCGTAAAAATCTGGTTTTCATATTGCAAAAGACTGTCCAAAGAACGTTCATACAAAAATTGGCTGTATACACTACGGTTTCCAATTCCGTTATTATTAACATATATAATAATATTTGCTTCTTCCGGTTTATATCTGCATTTTCGATTACAGCGGCCCATTCTCTGCAAAAGACTGTCTGCCGTACACATTTCTGTATATAGTACATCAAAATCAATATCCAGGCTTGCCTCTACAATCTGGGTTGTAATCCAAATTCCTCTTGCCTTCGGATCCCGGGAAAAATCCATAATCTTTTTTTCTAAAATCTCCCTGTCTCTGCGAAGATATCTGGAATGTAGCAAATACACCTCTTCCAACAGATTGCTCATACTGTCATAAAACGCTTGTGCTTTGGACACCGTATTACATATCACCAAAACCTTTTTATTTTTTCCTTGCCTGGCAATCTCCTCTGTATCGAAATCCCCTTTACGTATGACTGCTTTATGGCGAAGACTTTCGGAGGCAGGCGCAAAATTTTGGAACTCATATTGCTCGCCTTCCACTAATCCATATCGCTTCATGAAATCCCGCAAAACAGGAGGAAATGTCGCCGTCATAATCATAAAGCGTCCTCCCAGCTCATGAATCGTTTTCAATCCGTAAATAATCGTAGCAATTATTCTCGGAGAATAGGATTGAATCTCATCGATCACTAGCTTGGAATATTTCAGCGTTGCTGCCATCATCTCCGTCCCAGGAGCTTTGTATACAAATTTCAACAGCTGATCTACCGTACATACAGTCAACGGGGCAGAAAGCATTTTAGCTTTCTCATACCGTGTATAAGCTTCCACATCCGTTTCAGCATATTCCTGTAAATATCTCTGCATACTGTCAGAATGTAAAAGAGATACATCTTTATAAAAATACTCCTCTCTAATTCTCTTATAAATAGCATCCGAAGATACCTGGAGCGGCAGTGTATAAAACCCCTTTTCTCCATTCAGCCATAGAAGAGCCGCCTCCGTCTTTCCCGAACCGGTAGGTGCGATAATCACCTGATTTTCCTCTGTATGATTTCTTAAGTATTCTTGTACCGGCCGGAAAACAAAATTCTTCTTTTGGAATTGTGCTAAAATATTTTTTACCAGCTCCCTTTTCTCCAAATCTGATTTCACTTCCGATTCATTAAATCCAGCACTCACCGTATAGTCCATTTTATTAAGCAGACCTTTAATCACCACATACTGATACCATTTCCACATATCCTTTTCCAGTATTAAATTTTCTTTATCGGGACTATTGCGAAATAAAAGCAACCTCAGATTTTCACAGCTGGGTTCCCACGTTCTGATACCCAAATAATCCCTTAACTGTTCTGTATAAAAGCATTCACAGTATCTCTGCATCTGCTCTATTTTTAGATGATCCTCCCGGGTATGATGATAGTACAATGCGGTAATAAATGCTTTAAAATCTGCTTTTTTAAATAAATCTGACACTTTCAGAAATTCTTGTTTAGATACGGAAACTCCGCTTAAAAACCCATGGGGAATTTCCTGTTCACTATCAGTACCAGGCAATCTCTGTCTTTCTGATTCTGGGCGAATCTTTTTTTGAAATAAAAGGTTTACTTTTCCCCAGTCATGTCTTCGGCATGCCTCTAATACCAACACTTTCTCTTTTTCCGTAAAATAAGTTCCATATTGTCTAAAAAATTTTTCGCAGCATTCTACAATCTCACACTGGTGAGCTTCAAGAGTTTTTTCTCCCTCTGGCTCTTCAGAACAGATTCTACAAATTTCCTTATCAAAAACTATCTTTTCCCACTCTTCCAGTTCTCTCATTAATCCTTGTCTGGCTTCTTCAATATCTGAAATGATTTTTTTAATCTCCTGTTCAGAAAGGTTTTTCTTCTTTGATTTCGCCAAAAATCCCATTTTCTCTTCCATAGTTTTCCTCTTCTTTTTATCATTCCAATCTGTAGCTATTAACTATTCTTCCTTAAGCAAATACAATTGCTCCCCTTTCTCCTTCAGAACCAAAATCATCCACATAAGCTTCTCCCAACAGGCTGCCGACTGGAAGACAATATGCCCGTACCCTGCCACCGTTTTGTTTCCATCTACGCATTTTCTGTTTTGTTATCTCATATTCCCTTGTCAAAATATAAATTGTGGAAGTCTGATTTCCTACGAGTTCATCTTTTTCATCTTCATCCTCTGGGATTGGAACATATAAATTCTTTTTTGCTATAACATTATTTTCTTTATGAACATTTACAACATCCACACGCTCCACATCAAGAAGGTCCTCATATCTCCCCAGCGAAAGATATCTGGGAGGATTTTTCAATGCCTGGTATACCGTATCAAAATCTTCTTCATTTGGTATTATATGGATAACCAGATGATTCTCACACACAAGTTCTACGTTTGCAATCCCTTTGTAGACACCATAAGATATATCCTGCTCCTTTACACATATCTGATGCCGCCCCTCCTCATATTTTACTCCCTGCGAAAAAGAATATCTGGTATATAATTCGGAAATTGTCCCGTTATTTGTCCCCTGGATACTTACGCGCATAGGATGAAACTCCTGAAATCCACAGGCGGCGTGAATCATCCCCAAAACTGTAGAATACGGCGGCAGCGGAAATGTTTCTTTGATAATAAAACTACTCGGTTTACGGTAATTCACAAGATTCTGAAACCCCTGCAGTCTAATTGCTTTCTCCATAATACCCATCCACTTCCTTTTTCAGATGTTCAAATAATTTCCCAATTGATTCCGCCCCCAGTTTTTCTTTGATTTCTTCGTCATTATCAAAGATATCTGTAGTGACTCCTGCATAAGTATGTATCTTTATCTCTGGCGCTTCCTCCATAATTTCCATCAGTGTATCCACATTTATCTTATTTTTATTAATTTTTACCCTGTTTTCAAAAATCGGATTCTTCCATTGATACCGTCCTCCAATAGCAAATAATGGGCTTAGATTCTCCCTTCTTCCTTTAATATCTCTGTAAAGGAAATGTAAAGCATCTAAAAGTGCTTTCATTCTTTCTGCTCTTTCTTTCATAGGAATCTCAATCTCTCCGTCAATACCTACACAGTCTAAGTCAGCTGCTATCGTATACGCATAGTAGGAGCGATGGATTTCACTCTGGGCAATTCCATTTTCCAGATTCTGCCGTTTTGCCAGTCCCATATTAGTCAGAAACTCCAAATCACTCTGGTAAGGCTCCAATGCAATGGCATTACTCAAACGGACTACCGCGCTTCTCGTAGACGCCCCGCCTTTTGCCGTATCCTCCTTTGCAGTTGTCTTCATATACCCGAACAGATCAATCTCCGGATACTCCCGTATAGTCGCAGAAGGCGCGAACTGTACCACGCCGCTTTTTCCATCTACCGGCGTAGTATCCCATTTTAGCTGCTGTATAATGTTGTAGCGCATAGCCTGCCTGGAAATATATGAATACTGCTCATAATCTCCTCTTGACATTTTCTTCAAAGCTGCAATATTTCCAATCCCTTCCCCATAGTTAGCGCTTTCCGCCAAAAAAACCATTGTTACTGTCAGACCATTTCTACGCATTATTCTTTTCCTCCCTTTTATTCACTGAATGACTTCCCTTTAATCCTAAAATAAACGCATACCCATATTCCTGAAACCGCTCTTTATTTCCAAGCATATAAACAAATTCGTCCGGCATCAGCCGTTTACTGGAGCTATACAGTCTCACAACAATATCCATATATTTTTCTTCATTTTTCACAGATAATGCATTTAACAGCTGATACACTGTCCCTCTTATGCAGTCATCAGACTCTGTTCCCTTCGCCGCTAAAATATCGTTTCTCAATGCGTATCCGCTGTCACGCATAGTCCTAATACTCATTGTAACACCTTTCCTTTCTATCTCCCCTAAGTTTTCTTTGCATACTCTCGTCCATACCTGAATGGTATAAACCCAGTAAGCAGAAGGCAGTATGGCATTATTTTCAACCAGTTCCCTCATTAACCGGACAAGCAGTCCATACTGCGAACGAAAATGAATCGTATTCATGACTGCCTGCTCATGTACATTCAAAAATTCATTTCCTATTTTTACAAACGGATGCTTTCCGAGCCACTCAAGACCTGCTTTTACCTTCTCCTCCTGGAAAACAAGCAGCGTGTCCCTCTGAATAAGCTGAAGCTGATATGTATCTTCCGGACGCACTCCCCGGAGAATCACCTGAATATTGTGAAGCTCATCTGTCTTTTCTTTTAAAATCACATTCAGGAGTCTGGCAAACCAGGCAGAATATTTCTCATTTTCCTGTTTTTCTTCCTGTCCAAAGGCTTCTCTGCTAAACTTGCTGTTTGTCCTTATTAATGCTTCTATATGCTCATTATTTTGAATAAATACAAATTTATTTGCATATAACTGGAATCCCAGCGGACTTAAGGCATATACAAATGCACATACAGGACATAAAAAAGCGTCCACTCTGCATTCCCAGAACGCAGAACGTTTTCTCGTAAGGTCATCTGCCATATCTTTCAGGAAAGCCAGGGATACTTTTTCCTTAGGATTCATCGGCATACCACAGTCAACACATAGTTCCTTCTTCTTTTCGTGCTCCCCTTTCCAGTAATTAAGAAGAGGAATCGAAAATTCTGTTTCAAACAATTCCTTCATATCCTTTTTTGCATTTGCCCTTAAAAGAAAACATTTACCGTCCCAAAACCGATTGATATATGTATACACTATGCTTTTCATAGACAAGGTCTCTCTGCATAAGGGCTGCTCCAAAAAGTCCTTCAGCTCCATCAGCCGCTGTTTTAGTTCATCCTGTCCTGTTCTTTCATTAAATTTGGTTTTTTTTAGATTTACATACATTTCCGGTTTTTCGATTCTGTCCCTGATATTTTCAAAACCTGCCTGGTAACTGTTGGACAGCAGCTTACTATAAATGTATTTTATATCTTCTTTTTCTTCTTTTCCTGGCTGCCATTTCCCACCTTCTATCTTTCGCAGACAACGCTCGATCCGATCCAGAATTCCCTGATGGGCTGTCAGTGGGCCAAAGTATCTGATAAACGCCTGAAAATACATGCTTGTCCAGTCAGCCAACAGGGCATATTCTGCATCTAGCCAAAGAGCCTGGCCGTCTTCCGTATATCCATAATGTATGTCCTTCTCTGCCTCTGCTGAATCCAACATATACTGCAGCCCAACAATACCGGCGTTTTTTAGAAAATCGCCCATTGTAATTACAAATCTATCCAAATCTCATCCCTCCTTCCTACCACATAACTTCAAACTTTCCGTGTCCCTCGGACCTCCGTGATCCGATTCCTGACAAGTACAGGTAATTTAAAAGCTCCGGAGCACCCGTAAGCTTATAGATTCCAATACTTGCATCTGTACTGCGTCCAAAAACAGACGCAACAATCTTCTTGCCTTTTACTGATTCAATCGAAAAATCTTCTGTAGACAAAGGAATATTCTTTTTTTTGAGAAGATTCTCCACATTTTCCTTCAATGTCTGAGCAAATCCCGGCTGGTCACAAGTGTAATATATATCCGTATTATCTTCCGGATTATGCCTCCGCACAATTAAAGAGCTGAGCATTTTGACTACAATCTCATGGTCTGTGATTTCCCGGCACTGCTTTGGCCTTACGAAGACTAATTCCATAGAATTTCCATTTATCGGATACCGTATCCCCCGCATTTTCTTAAAAGCATTAAAAAAATGAATGGATTCCCCCAGATCTGCGTCTGAAAAAAACATTGCAAAATTTTCCTTATCCAAAAAAATCTTTTCTTTCTCAAACCTGGCTCCCGGCAGAAAGAAAGAAAATGTGTAGCTCTTTATAATAGATTTATGTTCGCTGTAAAGAGCTTCATACAGCTCCTGTGAGTAATTCTGCAGGGATGCTTTCAGAAAACTGACCATCAGCTTGTCCATGTCACGCGGAAGCTCTGGCTTTTCCATCTTAAAATCCAGCTTTAATTGAAACATTGCGTTCCTTCCCTCCCTTCTATGTTTTTTACAATATACCATTTTTTTCCATAACAGTCAATATTATATATTAAAAATTTACCTAATTGGATTATATATTTAAATATTATATCTATAAAATCATTTGATCTTGTTTTACAATAAAAAAAGCATTATAATAAAAAAACATTTTGGAATGTAAAGATTAGTTAAATATTTAAAATTAGTGTTAATAGTCACATATTGGATATTTTACAAAAGGGGCTGTCGGGTAATGCCGCTTTTTAGAGCGGTTTCCCCCAAAAAGACCTCTTCTACAGAAGAGTCTATACTAAAAAGCATGGACTCTTCTGTGGGAGAGGTCTTTTTTTATTGCTCATGTACTGATTTAATCTGATATGGTACAAGCCGATCTGTTATCTTTCTCCTCATGCGCATCCCGATCTCACACGCTTCCCGGACCTATACTGTTCTATTTGTATTTTTCAATTATGCACTGATGGATTTTTTTTTCTTTATCATAGGCAATCCCTACCAGCAAAACAGAAGCACAGTCCTCTACTTTCTGCATATACCGCTTTTCCTTTATCTGTGCAATCGCATCCTCTGCTGTATGATACACCTTTAATTCCAAAATAATCGCTGCATTTTTGCCTTTTTTCGGATAAAACAGATAATCGCAATATCCTTTTCCGCTTTTTTCTTCCCGTTCAATCCGATAATCCTTTCTGGCATACAGATAACACAGGGTTATCACGCAGGATAGCGCATTCTCGTCATGATATTTTAAAAATGGGATTTCCCTGTCATGTACCTTTTCCAAATATTGCGCTACCCTTTTGGAATCCATGTCCAAAGTCGCTTCCAGCATCGTCTTTGAACATTCTACAATTTCTTTTAATTCCCCCATACTTTCCCGCGTCAAAACTTTCTGGTATTTCTCCATCAGTTCACCGTTAGGAATCTTCAGAAATCCATTACAGTAGGAAAGGAAACCGTAGACCACCATTGCAGAAAGTATCTCTTCGCGGGTTTCAAGCTGCTGTTGAGCTGCACTGTACCCACATAGTTCTGCTTCAACCGGGATCCCGGACACCAGCTTTACAATATCCTCGCGCACTTCGTCTACATTATGCTCGATGCAGTCCGCGACTTCGTTCATTGGCCCTGTCTCCGTCCAGTAATTTAAGCACACCCCGCGCACCAGTGCCTTACTCACTGAACGCGGGTTAAAAAGGCTTTTCCCTTGGCTGGTATAATACCCATCGTACCACAGCTTCATTTCTTCATATGAAACTGTTTTAGTTTCCTCACATAACCGCTGTACCTCCCTCTCCGTAAAACCAAAATATGCATCGTAAATATTATCATCCATAAAGTGATATTCATCAAACATATTCAGCTCAGAACCACTGGAATATTTTGCGATTGGCAGAATCCCCGTCATATAAGCAAGCTCTACATACGGCCTGTCTTTCAAAAGCACTTTCAGGAATTTCAAAAAGCTGCTTTTGTCCCTGTCTGTCATAAAGTTTTCATAAAAAACAGAATCCCATTCATCCAGTATGAAAATAAACGACTCCTCCGTATCCTGCAGCATCCGGCCTAAACTTCTGTATTCACGGTTTCCAAGCTGAGGATAAGCCTCTCTTAGATCTTCTTTCAAGGTTTCCATAATATCTCTGATATAATCCTCATATCCCCCGCAATAATCAGGATACTTACTGAAATCAATGTGGATGACGTTATATTGGTTTATATGCTTTTCATATTGTTCTGCGGCGGAAATTGCAAGCTTGTCAAAAATCGTGCGGCTGTTGCAGCCTTTTGTATAATATGCCCCGAGCATATTTGCATTGATCGTCTTTCCAAACCTCCTTGGACGGGTAATGCATATATATGGATTCCCTGTTCCGATTACTCTTGAAACTTCTTCTATCATCAGACTTTTATCGACAAAAATCTGGCTATTTACCACTTTTTGGTACAGCAGGTATTGAGCATTTGTATTCAGATAGTACATGGGAACCCCTCCTTTGGATTTAACTTAAAAATGCTGTTATCGGATGAATACTGGCAATCATCCCTTTTAATATTTACAAGCTCCGAAGCTTCTCCGCAAATTCATTGCTGAGCGTAATCTTCGCTACATAGAATACATCGCCCGTCATATACACATTCCAGTCGTCCTCCACCTCTACCTGAAGGTCACCGCCTGGCATATGAACGATTACCTTATTATTCGTCATGCCCAGCTTATAGGCTACGCCCGCCGCCGCGCAGGCGCCGGTTCCTGACGCCAGTGTATATCCGGCTCCTCTTTCATAAATCTCAATCGCAAGGTGCTCCTTATCCACAACCTTCATAATCTGTGTATTAATACGGTTGGGGAAATATCTTGCAAGCTCTGCGTAATCACCGATCTTGCATACAAGATGTTTGGAAATTTCCCTCATGGGGATTACACAGTGAGGATTTCCGATATTTACACAGGTAACCGGGTAAAGAGTTCTTCCGAATACCATATCCTCATTAATCACCTCGCGCCGGTCTCCGGTTACCGGTATATCATCGCTCCAGAAGGAGAGCTTTCCCATTGACACACGCAGGCGGCTTCCGTCCTCATTTAAAAAGGTCACCTCTACCGGCCCGTTTCCTGTATATAATTTGAAATTCTTCTTCTGGACATAGCTTGCATCCTTTAAATATTTCGCGAAAATGCGGACGCCGTTTCCGCTTGTCTCTGATTCGCTTCCGTCCGGGTTCCACACCTTTACATGCATACCGTCTTCCTCTAAAAACGGCCCCTCAAGCACCCCGTCTGAACCGAGTCCTGCGTTGCGGTCGCAGATCATCTTTACATTTTCCGGCGTAAGCTCCAGCTCATTTTTATTTGGGTCAAACACAACATAATCATTTCCGAGTCCGTGATAACGCTCCAATACTACCTTCATATCATACCTCCATAACATTCCCTGTTTTTGTTGTTCATTCCGTTCACAGTAACCTTCGCAAAACTGTTATTTACATGATAACAGGCATTTTTCATCATTTCAAGGTGAAATAATGCTTATTATATTGCAAATAGTGTCTTTTTACTCTATGATGAATGTATCTGGCCCGCCCGAAGCTCTTTTGTCACTTATGGAGGATATGATGGAAGAATATAGAAAAAAAGGTTATCTGAACAGCGAATTCCGGCTGTTTCATCTGACTGACCGGGAAACCCGCGAGGTGGAATTTCATTATCATGACTTTGATAAAATTACGATTTTCATAAAAGGACAGGTCACCTATATGATTGAGGGTAAATCCTATGAGCTGTCTCCTTATGATATTGTCCTTGTAAAGCACAATGATATCCACCGGCTAACCGTGGATAATACACAAAATTATGAGAGGATCATTGTATACATTTCCCCAGGATTTATGAATGACTATAAAACCGTTGACTATGATTTAAGCTATTGCTTTCAGAAGGCAGAGCGGGAGCACTCCAATGTACTGCGCATACCCTCTCTCGAAAAAAGCTCCCTTTTTCACTCCATTACAAGGCTGGAACATTCTTTTGCGGACGAGGGGTATGCGGCAGAGCTCTACCGCCAGGTGCTGTTTCTGGAATTTATGATCCATTTGAACCGGGCCGCCATAAAAAACCGGCTGGAATTCATCGATACGGATAATAGGAATTCCAAAATGATTCCTCTTCTTACATATATTAATGAGCATCTGTCCGGGAATTTAGATATTGAAACACTTGCGGATACCTTTTATATGAGCAAATATTATATGATGAGACAATTCAAGCAGGAAACCGGCTACACTATCGGAGGATATGTCTCCAGGAAGCGGCTCCTGCTGGCAAAAGAGCTTATTTTATCAGGCATTTCCGGCAAGGAAGCCTGTTTTTCCTGCGGATATAAAGATTATTCCACCTTTTCAAGAGCATATAAGGGATTATTCGGGGAATCTCCGCGGGATACCCTTACTCTTTCATAGAGATCCGCCGGGACATAGGCCCTCACGAACACGCCGTCCTCCCTGTATTCCTCCTCAAGCTCTCCAAACCTACGGATCATCTGCAGCTTTGACATATCTGCGTAAGGATACAGC
Source organism: uncultured Lachnospiraceae bacterium (assembly GCA_949502235.1). Lineage (GTDB taxonomy): Bacteria > Bacillota > Clostridia > Lachnospirales > Lachnospiraceae > CAPEBR01. The sequence continues at coordinate 12,685 of CATBDC010000041.1, forward strand.
TCTTCTATGGCTACCTTCCTCTCTCTTAACACTGCCTCTAAAAGCTTTAAAAGCTCCGGTACGCCTTCCCCTGTTTTGGCAGATAAGGACACCGTATAATCCGCGCGGAAATCCCGGATAATCTGCAGTCCTGCCGCCTTATCCTGTTTATTAAATACTGTAATAACCGGCTTATCCTTTATGCCCAGGTTATCAAGAGTCTCATATACGGTATACATCTGGCTGTCCATCCGGGGATTGGACACATCAACCACATGTAAAATAAAATCCGCATATTTTGCCTCCTCTAAGGTGCTTCTGAAGGCATCGATCAGATGATGGGGCAGCTTACTTATGAACCCTACTGTATCGGTTAGAAGCAGCTCCTGCCCGCCGGGAAGTATAAGATTCCTCGTTGTGGGATCCAGTGTTGCAAAAAGCTTGTCCTCTGCCAATATACCGGCTCCCGTAAGCGTATTAAGAAGAGTGGACTTTCCGGCATTGGTGTAACCGGCTATTGCCGCCACCGGCGTATAGCTTCTGTTTCTCTGCTCTCTCGTAATCTCCCTGTGGCGCTTTACGTCCTTTAATTCCCGGTTCAGCGCCGCAATCCGGCTCTTAATAAGCCTTCTGTCCACCTCCAGCTTTTTCTCTCCCGGACCTCTCGTCCCGATTCCGCCGCCGAGCCTTGACATAGCCGTACCAAAGCCGGTAAGCCTTGTCTGGCGGTACTTAAGCTGGGCCAGCTCCACCTGGAGCTTCCCCTCGCTCGTAGAAGCCCTCGCCGCAAAAATATCAAGAATAACCAGTGTGCGGTCCATCACCTTAACATCAAGCTCATCCTGCAGGTTTTTCATCTGGGCGGGGGAGAGCTCATCGTCACAGATAATCCCCGTGCCTTCTGTTTCCCACAAAAGATCCTTAAGCTCCTCAAGCTTCCCTTTTCCCACATAGGTTCCCGGGTGGATCTGCTCTCTTGTCTGGATAAGCTTTCCCACAGTCTGCGCTCCTGCCGCAGCTGCAAGATCCTCAAGCTCCTTCAGAGAGTCCCTTGTATCCTCCTCCGGCTGTCTGGAAAGGTTTACTCCTACCAGAATCACTTTTTCTGTCTCTTTCCTTAAATCTATCATACATCTCCTTTAGGAACTGCAAAAAGAACTTATGCCTGCAGTTTCTTACTATCTCGTCTCTAAAAATTCCGCCTCTTTTGCCGCCTGAGCGTCATCCGGGTATTCTGCCGTATATTCCGCAAGCTTTGCCTTTGCGCTTTCCCAGTCCTTAAGCTCCTCATAGGCAGCAATAACATTAAATTTCATTTCCTGCAGCTCTTCACCCTCGCAGTCCCCCTGTGAAATCGCCTTCTCATAATATTCAATAGCAGAAGACCATTCCCCAAGCTGCATCTTACATGCTCCTAAAAGATGATAAATGGTTCCATCCTCCTGCGATCCGTTTCCAAGAGCCGCCTCAAACGCCGAAACCGCACCCTCATAGTCTCCGGTCTCCCATTTAGCTATGCCAATCCCCCGATAGGCGTCCCCTACACTGTACTCCTCCTCAACAGCCTTCTCAAAATGCCCGACTGCCTCCTTATACTGTCCGTTCTGAAGATTTTCTATTCCGTCTTTGTATTCCTGTTTCCCGCATGCTGACAAAATCATGCATAGAAGCAGACATGCAAAAAACCTAATCTTAACTTTCATCCTTCCTCCTAAGCCGTATACTTCACTACCCATGCTGCATTTATAATAGCCATAAACATGACTACAATTTCTATTAAAATAGCTTCCCACATTCCAAAATATCCGATGAGCGCAAAAACTAATACAAACACCTTTACCACCAGTGCAAATGAAATATTTCTTTTCACTACCTGAAGGGTTGCCTTCGCAATACGGATAGCATCAATAATCCTGGGGAGATCATCCTCCAGAAGAATAATGTCTGCCGCTTCAACTGCGGCGGCTGAACCCAGATTGCCCATGGCAATGCCTACATCTGCCCGGGCCAGTATGGGAGCATCGTTAATTCCGTCTCCCACACAGACAAGCTTCTCCGTATCATCCTGCAAAAACAGAAAATCCTCCAGACGCTCCAGCTTATCCTGGGGCATCAGATTCGTGTAAGCATAGTCTATATCCAGCTCCTCGGCCACTGCCATTGCAGAATTTTTCGTATCCCCGGTAAGCATAACAAGTACAGCACGGCATTTTTCCTTTAAATAATTAAGCGTATCCCTTGTATCCTCCTTTAGCTTATCTCTTATGATAATATGACCCACATACCTTCCCCCTATGCTGACATATACAAGAGTACCCGTTGTATCCTCGTCATCTATAAGCACCTTCTTTTTTTCCATCATGCGTATATTGCCGATATCAACCTTATAGCCGTCATAGCTGGCACTGATACCGTATCCCGGCATTTCCTTCATATGCCGCACTCTTCCTCTGTCAAATCTGCCGTGATATGCCGCTACAAGAGATTTTGCAATCGGGTGGTTGGAATAGCTCTCTATATGAGCCACCATCTCTATAAGCTCATCCTCCGACATCCCCAGTGCTTTTACTTTCTCTACTGTAAATACGCCTTCTGTCAGGGTTCCTGTTTTATCAAACACAAATGTATCTGCTTTTGCAAGGCTCTCCAGATAATTACCGCCTTTCACCATAATGCCCTGCCTTGCCGCAGACGCAATCCCGCCCAGAAAAGCAATCGGAACAGACATAACAAGTCCGCAGGGACACGCCACAATCATAAATATCAGACCCCGGTATATCCACATATTCCAGTTTCCATAAGAAAATGTCATGGGAGGAACCAGCATGATGACAAGCGAACAGATAAACATAACCGGCGTATAGACCCTTGAAAGCCTGGCGGTAAATGTCTCGCTCTCCGCCTTATGATTCTGTGCCTCCTCAACCATGTCCATAATCCTGGACACTGCAGACTCCTTATATTCCTTTATAACACGTGCCTCGATCATCGCGCTTAGATTAATGCATCCGCCATATATTTTATCTCCCCGCCTTACTGTCTGAGGCATCATCTCTCCTGTGAGCGCCTTGGTATCTACTGTCGTGATTCCTGATGTGACAACTGCGTCCACCGGAATTCTCTCCCCCGGCTTTATAACAATCATATGATTTACACATAATTCCCAAGGGGCAACCCTTGTCTCGATTCCGTCTATTTTACGTACGGCATATTCAGGACGGATGTCAATCATCTCGGCAATGGAACGTTTTGTCTTATCAACAGAAACCGCTTCAAATATCATTCCAAGCTCAAAGAGGAGCATAACAAGAGCGCCTTCCATATATCTGCCCACACCAAAGGCGCCTGCCGTTGCCAGAACAATCAGCAGGTGGTCAGCGGGGAGCTTTTTCCTAAGCAGGCTCTCGCTTAAGGTTCTGAACACTCCGTACCCCATGATAAGGTACGGCACCAGAAATATCATAAACTTATACCAGTCGGAAATCGTATACTGTATCACAGCGGCAGCCGCGCAGATATACAAAAACATTCCTGTAAAATAAATCATACACCGTTGTTTCAATTGCTTTTCCATAGACATTTCCTTAAAAAATCATATGAATTTTATTCTGTAATATGCTCCATTCCCTGGCTTATTATTGACTGGATATGTCCGTCCGCAAGGGAATAAAATACGGTCTTGCCTTCCCTTCGGTTTTTTACCAGCTTCATCTGCTTCAGCACTCTAAGCTGGTGTGAGATGGCCGACTGAGTCATAGAAAGAACCTCCGCAAGATCACAGACACACATCTCCGATTCCAGAAGTACACATAATATTCTGATCCGGGTCACATCTGCAAAGACCTTATAAAAATCTGCCAGTTCACCAAGAAGATGCTCCGGCGGCATATTTTTAAGAACCTTCTGTACCCTGTCTTTATGAATACATACTACATCGCAGCACTCCGCTTCACTTTTTTTCATACATTCCTTCCTTTCATAATATATGAACAAGCACTTATCTATTAATTATGCCAAATGGAGAAGGCAATTTCAACCACTTGGCATAAAACACAACAAAATTAATACTTTTGTAACTATTTTTGTTCTTCCTATTTTTTCCACAAAATCCTGATAGAATTCAATACACACAGCATTGCCACGCCTGTATCCGCAAAAACTGCCAGCCACATGTTGGCATACCCGGCAAAGCCTAAAATCATAACAAGAAGCTTCACCGCAAGGGCAAATACTACATTTTGCATCGCGATCTTCCCTGTAGCCCTTGCAATTGCAACGCTGTCTGGTATCGCCTGCATGGACGGATTCATAAATACTACATCGGCTGCCTCAATCGCCGCATCGGCCCCGCTTCCCATAGCTGCCCCTACATCAGCCCCGGCAAGAACCGGTGCATCATTGATTCCATCGCCGACAAACATAACCGCGCCGTGCCTGCTTCTGATATCCTGAAGCCTTTCTAGCTTCTCCTGGGGCAGAAGCTTTGCATGCACCTCGCCGATACCGGTTTCCTTTCCAACTGCCAGAGCATTTTTTTCGGCATCTCCGGTCAGCATGGCCGTTGCAAGGCCCTGGAGTCTCATCTGTTCTACAGCCTTTTTGGCATCCTCTTTAATAATATCCGCGATGACCAGCCACCCCTCAAGAATACCGTCTACCGAAACCAATACCTCTGTCCCGTAATCTTCGTTTTTATATGCACTTATGTCAACACCGTTCATCTCAAGCAGGCTTTTACTCCCGCAGAGCACTGCCCCTTCCGGAAATTTTGCCTTGATTCCCTTCCCAGGTATCTCCTCTGACTCCTCTGCTCTCACAAGGCTAAGCTTCCTCTTTTTCGCCTCTCTGACAATACTGCTGCCAATAGGATGTGTAGAAACAAGCTCACAGTCTGCTGCAATAGTAAGAATCTGTTTCTCTGTAAGCCCATGTACAGTTACAATCTTTCTGACAGCAAAATTCCCTTTCGTGACAGTACCGGTCTTATCCATAACAACAGCTTTTACATTCTTAAGCGCTTCAATGGAAATTCCCCCTTTAAACAAAATCCCCTTTCTGGAGCCTGCGCCGATTCCAGAGAAAAAGGCAAGAGGAACACTTAAAACAAGGGCGCATGGACAGCTGATTACAAGGAATGTAATAGCTGTATATATCCAGTGGTTCCAGTCTCCCGTTATCAGTGAAGGCACAACTGCTGTAAGTACCGCTGCCGCTACGACAACCGGCGTGTATATCCGTGCAAATTTTGTAATAAACCGGTCAATTTGGGGCTTGCTCGCCGCCGCATGCTCTACGGAATCCAAAATCCTTGTTACCATTGATTCACTTAAAGGCTTTTCTACCTCTGCCTTTAGTACACCCTGCTCATTTACACAGCCAGATATAAGCTTTTCTCCCGGATATACCTTTACCGGAACCGGCTCACCGGTCACAGGGGAGGTATCGATGCGGCTCTCTCCCTCCAGCACCTTACTGTCAAGGGGAATCCTGTCTCCCGGCCGGATAAGTATCACATCCCCGGCCGCTGCCTCACCTGCCGGAATCTCTTTCACTTCGCTGTCCCTAAGAACATTTACAACCTCCGGGCGCATATCTACGGCCTCCATAATCTGGGACCGGCTTCTCTCCACCGCCACGTCCTCAAAAAATTCACCGATTCGGTAAAACAACATAACGCCCACTGCCTCTGCAAAATCCCCGATGAGAAATGCGGCAATAGTAGCTGTACTCATAAGGAAATTCTCATCAAACACACGCCCATTCTTTAAATTCTTAAGAGCCTTCCATACAATTTCAAGCCCTAAAATCAGATATGCCGCTACAAATAATGCCGTGCTTATCAGGGGTAAAGAAGCTGTTTCCTTTGTAATAATTCCGGCTGTGAACAGTACGGCTCCCCCGCCGATTGCCAGAATATTTTCCCTGTTGGATGTAAAAAAGCTTTTCTTTTCTTTCGGCAGCCTCCGCTCCTCTTCCGGCCTTACAACCACCTCGGACTCAATAGATGAACAGATTTTCTGAAGGACCGGGAGCAGACTTTCCTGATGCTCTGACGCGACAACCAGCTTTTTTGTAGCAAATGTAACCACTGCCGCCTCTACCTGGGGCAGACTGTTAATCTTCTGCTCCATCTTTGCCGCACAGTTAGCACATCCCAGATTCTCCAGAATATATGTCTGCTTAGCTGCACCGGCAGGTATCTCATGCACCTCCCGCTTAATATCCCCGTGGCTGTGCCCATGATCATGCCCATGGTGATGGTCGTGGCCGCACCCACACTCCTCTCCATGATCGTGATGATGGTGGTCATGGCCGCAGCCGCACTCCTCTTCATGGCCGTGGTGGTGATGTTCATGATTATGTTCATGGCCGTACGCCTTATCTTGTTTATGTTCTTCTCTATCTTTCACTGACTCTTCCTCCTTATGTCTCTTTCATATGAATAGTTGCTCATATGTTCATTACATAATATAATATTTTTTCAGGAAAAAGTCAATAGGATTCTCAAAAATAAAAGTAAAAATAGGGGTTGATTTTTTTCCGTACAGGAGTATAATTAACATTGTCAGGCAGATATGGTTCATCGGTAGAACACTGGCTTCCCAAGCCGGAGAGGCGGGTTCGACTCCCGTTATCTGCTTAAAAGCCACTTGTATAAGTGGTTTTTTTATAAATATTTCCACCTCGAATGACCGTCCCTCGAATAATACAACCGTACAGGTGGAAAATAGTTACTATTAAGGACGATATTTAAAGCTTTGCTACGCAAAAACCGCCCCTGCTGCCAGCAGAGACGGCTCTACAAACTTCATTTTCAGTTATAGATCTGCTAAAATTTCTAACAGCATATCTCTTTTTCCTTCAACAGGCCTTATACTTCGCCCTCTTTGATTCGCTCTACCAGATCATAAATTTCAATCTTCTTTGCATTTATTTCCGGCATTCCGATAAAAATAGTGCCGCAGACATACTGTTCATCCTCCGTCTGCTCAATTCTGACAACCTTCAAAAATACATGAATCACCTCATCTGTCCAGATCTTTAGCTGCGCCTCATATACCGCTCCGATAGATAAAGGAGAGCTGCAGATAAATCCTACACCTGATTTTGACACATCCAGCACTTCGATCTTCACTTCTTCTTTGTCGTTCTCATCATTCATGTTTTTAATAAATAACTGAGCTGTCAGGCTCATGCGTCTGCCGTCTCTTTTTTCAACCATTCTTTACTCATCCTCTCATAGCTGTTTTTCTTTATTTTAGCGCATTTATCAATTTTTGTAAAGTAACCTATTATTCAATCTGCCAGTCTATAGGCTCCTCTCCGTGAGCTTTAAGAAATGCGTTTGTCTGGCTGAAGGGCCTGCTCCCGAAAAATCCCCGGTATGCTGAAAGAGGGCTTGGATGCGGCGCTTTTAAGATCAGGTGCTTCGGATTGTGGAGCATATGAGCCTTGCGCTGTGCAGGGCTTCCCCAGAGGATAAATACAATAGGCCTGTCCTCTTTATCGAGCACCGAGATTGCCGCGTCCGTAAATTCCTCCCATCCGATTTCCCTGTGGGAATTTGCCTGGTGGGCGCGCACCGTCAGCACTGTATTTAGCATCAGCACCCCCTGTTTAGCCCATTTTGTAAGGCATCCGTGGTCAGGAACCGTACATCCCAAATCATCATGAAGCTCCTGGTAAATATTCACAAGCGAAGGAGGAATCTCCACGCCCTTCTTAACCGAAAAACACAGGCCATGGGCCTGTCCGTGGTTATGATAAGGATCCTGCCCTAAAATTACAGCCTTCACACTATGTAACGGCGTCAGATGAAATGCGTTAAAAATATCATCTGCCGGCGGAAATATAAGCCTTGTCTTATATTCCTGATTTACTGTTGCAAATAATTTCTTATAATATGGTTTTTTAAATTCGTCCTTTAAGGCCTCCAGCCAGTCATTATTAATCGCCGCCATGACACACTCTCCCTCATTTTATATTCTTACGGGCACGCCGCATCCTTTCAGGTATTCCTTTACCTCACAGATTTCCAGCTCCTTGTAATGGAATAAGGATGCCGCCAGAGCCGCGTCTGCCTTCCCCTCTGTAAGCGCTTCCTTAAAATGGGAAAGAGTTCCCGCGCCGCCTGACGCAATCACCGGGATCCGTACAGCGTCCGCCACTGCCCGGGTAAGCTTTAAGTCATAGCCTGCTTTCGTCCCGTCACAGTCCATGCTTGTAAGAAGAATCTCCCCGGCTCCCAGCCTTTCTACCTTTTCTGCCCACTCTAAAGCGTCAATTCCTACATCTATCCGGCCGCCATTTTTATAAATATTCCATCCGCTTCCATCCGGCCGCCGTTTCGCGTCAATAGCCACAACAACACACTGGCTTCCGAATTTGTCGGCCGCCTCCGAAATAAGCCCCGGCGTGTTAATTGCCGATGAATTAATGGAAATCTTATCCGCCCCTTCTCTTAAAAGAGCTTTAAAATCCTCCACTGTGCGGATCCCTCCTCCCACGGTAAAGGGAATAAACACTGTCTGGGCAACCTTTCTGACCATATCTACTACCGTCTGCCTTGCATCCGAGGAGGCTGTAATGTCAAGAAAAACAAGCTCGTCTGCACCGGCCTTATCATATGCCTTCCCGATCTCCACCGGATCCCCGGCATCCTTAAGATCCACAAAATTTACGCCCTTTACTACCCGTCCGTTTTTCACATCCAGGCAGGGAATAATTCTCTTTGTATGCATACCTTACCTCCACCTATATTTCCACAAAATTCTTAAGTATCTGAATCCCCGTATCGCTGCTCTTTTCCGGATGAAACTGACAGGCAAATACATTTCCTGACTCTATAGAGGCATGAATCCTTGTCCCGTAGTCTGTCACTGCTGTCACAATTTCCTCATCCTCTGCCTTAAGATAATATGAATGGACAAAGTATACATAGGGCTTACTGGAAATCCCCTTAAACAGGCGTCCCTCCCCCACAAACTCAAGAGAATTCCATCCCATGTGGGGAATCTTAAGCCCTTCTCCTTCAGGTATCTTTAAAATCTTACCTTTTAACACCCCAAGGCCTTCCACCCCGGGTGACTCATCACTCTGCTCAAAAAGAAGCTGAAGCCCCAGACAGATGCCAAGAAAGGGAGTATTCCTTCTTACCACCTCGTAAATCACCTCATCAAGCCCATAGCTTCTAAGCTTTCCCATCGCATCCCCGAAAGCGCCGACTCCCGGAAGCACGACCTTATCCGCACTAATAATCTTCCGGTAATCTCTTGTAACCAGCGCCTCCTGACCCAAAAGGGCAAATGCCTTCTCAACGCTCCTTATATTTCCCGCATCATAATCAATGATCGCAATCATATTCCTCATTCCTTTCAAAGCTATTCTACATCCAGCTCAAACCAAAAAGCAACCCCATTATCATAATTCTCCACTCCATATTTCTGATGGAAGGATTCCATCACCGCTTTCACAATAGAAAGGCCGATCCCATTGCCGCCATATTCTCTTGTATGGGATTTATCTACCTTATAAAATTTGTCCCAGATGTGAGGAAGCGCTTCAGGGGGAATTGGCGTACCTGTATTAAACACAGACACCTTCACCTTTCCGTCCTTTGTAAGAAGCTTCACTTCAACAACCCTCTCCCCGTCCAGATGGTTAAAGGCATTGCTGATATAATTCCTTACAACCTGCTCGGTCTTAAATTCATCTGCCCATACATAAACCGGCTCTTCATGGCAGAATATCACTCTGGCCTCCTTCTGCTGAACAAGAATTTCCATGCTCTGCAGGACGCCGTTTATCAGCTCCGTCAGATTAAATCTCTCAAATTCGATTTCCTCATCCCCGAATTCCAGCTGATTTAATGCCATAAGATTTTTCACCATCTGATTCATTTTCGCCGCTTCATCCATAATGACATCACAGTAAAACTCCCTGCTTTCCGGGTCATCATTAACCCCTTCCCTAAGACCTTCTGCATACCCCTGGATAAGCGCAATGGGGGTCTTTAGCTCGTGGGATACATTTCCCATAAATTCACTGCGCATCTGCACCAGCTTTTCCTTGCGTTCAATATCCTTCTGAAGGCTGTTGTTCGCACGCTTAAGCTCTGAAATAGTGCTTTCAAGCTTTTCCGACATTTTGTTAAAATTTGCACCCAGCTCACCGATTTCGTCAAAGCCTCCCCTTGTATATTTGGCATTAAAATCCAAATCCGCCATCCTCTCTGAAAGAACAGCAAGCTCTAAAACAGGATCTGTCAGCCTTTTGGAAAAATACCATACAAGAACCGCACAGACGGCCGCCATCATGCAGCCCACATAAACTAAAAACCGATTGGAAATGTCCGCGCTTTCCCTGATACTCTCCAGGGGGCTCCTAAGAAGAAAGGGTTCCCCGCCTGCAAAGCTTCCCCACATCTCGATATATTCCTCTTTGTTCCACTTATCTCTTGACTGCACAATCTCATAACGGTCTGTACTTTCTAAGAGCCTGCTTTCCTTCTGGGCCTTATTCATAAGGTAGCCCTTAAGCTGGTTCCGAAGCGTCTCCATATCATACACATTCGTTACCACACGATTATTTGCATTATCAATGACAAGGAAAGAAATATTATTCTTTTCCGTAAGCTGCTGGAGCGCGCCTGCCGCCTCTTCATCCTCAACAGTATTATTTTCTATGACTTTGCTTAGCTCGCTGTAAACAAGGATAAACTCTGTCTTTTTGTTGCTGATATAATATGGCTCTAAAAACCTGGCATTTATAATAAGAAGAACCAGAAGGAAACAGGCAATCAGCCCTACAAATACTGCTGTCATCTGCCGTTTAATCGAATGTTTCATGCCTTATTCCACCTCAAACTTATATCCCATGCCCCAGATCGTTTTAATATAATTTCCTTTCCCACCCAGCTTGCTTCTAAGCTTTTTCACATGAGTGTCAATTGTCCTGGCATCTCCGAAATAGTCATAATTCCATACATTATTTAAAATCTTCTCTCTTGAAAGAGCAATCCCCTGATTTTCCACAAAATAGGCAAGAAGCTCAAACTCCTTATAGCTTAATTCAATATCACGGCCGTCCACCTTTACCTGATGGGCTGTTTTATCAATGACGATTCCGCCTGCGTCCGCCGTCTGTGCCGCGTCAAAGGCATGCGTCCGCCGAAGAACCGCCTCTGCCCTTGCCACAAGTATCTTTGGGCTGAAGGGCTTGGAGATATATTCGTCCACTCCCAGCTCAAAACCCTGGAGCTCGTCTCTTTCTTCCCCTCTTGCCGTCAGCATAATAATCGGCACCTTCGAGGTCTGGCGCACCTCCCTGCATACCTGCCACCCGTCCATCTTCGGCATCATGACATCCAGAATCAAAAGCGCGATATCCTTCTCCTTATAAAACCATTCCATGGCCTCTTCGCCGTCCCCGGCCTCTAAAACAATAAAGCCCTCCCGCTCCAGAAAATCCCGGACCAGTTTACGCATCCTGCTTTCATCATCAACGACTAATATCTTTACTCTGTCCATCACCCGCAACTCCTTTTACCTGAGCATTTTTAGTTACTGTTCACTCCCGTTCACAGTAACTATTTTCATCATCATACCAGATAAATATGTCTGTTCTGTGAAAACCATTTACTTAATTTAAATCCAGGGTGCTGTCAAACATATATACCCCGTCTATGGAAGAATCCTTAAGCATAGCAAGAAGCTGCTCTTTTGAGGCGGAGACAACAACCCCATATCCATTCACACCATTCTCTTCAACATATTTAAGGGCCTCCTCATATTTTAAAGGATCCGCGACATTCTCCCCGGGCACTGAAGAATCGAAAATCTCCAGAAACTTTTTATTTTCCTCTGCCAGCATAAATCTTAACATGGATGTTACATGCTGCGTCAGAACATCCGGAGGATAGGAGCCTTCCCCCTCATACTGGAACAAATCTAAATATGGATATTCCTCCTTAGAATATAAATCCGTACTGACATACCCTGCCGCCTTGGGTGTAAATCCCCAGTAACCGGCAAATCCGGCTGATTGAATCTCTATCGGAACATAGAGATACTGAGCTTCGTATTTATCCATGAACTTAGAAAGCTCCTCTATATCCTTAAGCTCCGAAAAAGAGAGAGCAGCCCGGACTCTGAATGTTTCTGGAAGCTTTTCAAGTCTTTTTTCTGCCTCCTGTGGAGCTATACTGCAGCCTAAGTCTCCCTTATAATAATGTGTAAATGCATTGCCCGGAATATCTGATACATTCCACGAGGGATCCTGACGGTACAAATGGTTCCTTACCAAATCAAGGAGATGGTGGGTAACTTCCCCGTTTATGTGGGTATATACATCTATCGTATATCTGCCATAGCCCTCCTCCCTGATATTGGCTGCGGAAAATCCCTTTTCGCCGCAGAAAAGCTCCATGTAGACAGCCAGGGAGAGCTGGAAGGGCTGGTATACAACCGCACTGTCCGAAACCTCATCCAGAACCTCTTGCGTCTTTGCCGGATTATAATATATCATATCAAGAACCGGAGAGAGGCTGAAAACAAGCATAAGTACGAGTACCAGTACGGCTGCCCCTGTAATGGCGGCATATCTCCGAAGCTTCCTGTTTACGGCTCTTGAAACCGCCTTTCCAAGGCTTCCCTCCGGACGAGTCCTTTGTCTTTCTTCTGTTTGCGGCTTTCCGTAGGCTTCACCCTCTAAGATCCCCTCATCCAGCTTCTTATCCATAAACGCAAGAAGTACCTCTAGTCTCTCCATATCCTCCTCAATGGCTTCCTTTTCCTCTCCTTTAAGCTCTCCGCTTAAATACTTCTTAAATCTTTCTTCATATCCCATGAGTCTCCCCGCCTTCCTGTCCGCACCCTTCAGGCGCTCCAAGCATTTCCTTAAGTCTACTTCGCGCCCGATATAAAATCACCCTGATATTACTGTAGGACTTTCCCAGCACACAGCCTATTTCCTCCTGGGAAAGCCCGGAAAAATAATATAAAACAACGGCCTCCCTCTCTGTACTGTCAAGCCTCTGCACTGTCTCATAAAGCCTCTTATTCTGCTCCTTATCGATCAGCTCTCCTAAAAGATCTCTGTCCTCCTGCTCTTTATGCACCTGCTGTATTTTCTTATTCCGCTCACTCCGCCGTTTTTCCTTTCTCCATGCGTCAAAATACAGATTTCTCGCCACCGTAAAAAGCCACGGCAGGATATCGGCCCTTGCAGGCTCCAAAGAGCAAAGGGCTTTTAAAAAAGTTTCCTGCATCAAATCCTCCGAAAGGGCATGGTTGTGACAAAGGGAGTAAAGGTACAGGTAGACCTGTTTAGCGTACTGCTCATATACCTTTTCCAGTATATCCTTCTCCACATTATCACCCCCTTTGAATGAATAACGAAGAACTCTCCCTGATTGTTACAGATTTTTCCAACCGTACAGATAGAATTTTCCCCTACATATTTAAAAAGACAGAAGCGCAGAAAACGCCGTCTTTTTGCTCTGTCCGCAATACCCCGCCGTAGCGCGACACAATATCCCGTACGGATTCAAGCCCCAGTCCCGTCCCCTCATGCTTTACGGACAGAAGCCTCCCTTCTTTATCCCGCCTTAATTCTCCCTCCATGGTATTATCTATTGTAAAATAAAGTGCGCTTCTATCTGCCTTTCCCCGAAAGACAATCCGTCTGTCCTTACTTTTCTGCGCAGCGCATGCGTCAACAGCATTTTCCAGAAGATTTCCAAGAATCACGGAAAGGTCGTTTCCCGCAACGCCTGTCTCCCCGGGAAGTGAGGCATGTACAATAAAATCAATATCACGCTCTTTTGCCTGCTGCGCAAAGTACAAAAGAAGAAGATTGACTGTATAGTTGTGACAGAATATGGCAGTACTGTCCTCTGGAAGGGTTCTAAGCCAGCCTGTCAGATATGCTTTCAGCTCCTCGTACTTTTCATCCTGAAGATACCCTTCCATGACCACGGCATGGTGCCGCATGTCATGCCTTGCTTTCCTGGTCTCCATCATTTTTTTCTGCAGATAATCATACTGCAGATTCTCAAGGCTTAGCATATGATTCTGTTTTTCCAGAGTTATATTTTTATCGTACTCATTTACCAGCATGGTCACAATATGATAGATTAGAAAAGCGCCCGTATCAATGCAGAATAAAAATATACTGTGAGACGGCATAAGGGCAGCCTCAAGACTTGTTTTCCCGCTGCCATACAGATGATGGAACCATATCAGATAAAAGGTTGCCGGAATCAGCCACAGATACCGCCATGCCAGATGCCCCGCCTCTTTCTCTACAGCCTTTGTATATATTCTTTTTATATATACAAACAGAGGCAGAAGAATTAACGCCTGTACTGCAGCCATCACTACAGAAAAAGACCATCGGTAGTACTGCCTCGCCATCGCGGGGAAAATCCGGCCCTCAATACATTTCGAACAGACAACTACAAAATCAGCAGTATTAGAGAGCATAAGCAGCGTAAATAAAAGCTTGCCGGGATGAGCCTTAACAGCCCAGAAATAAAAGATAAAATAAATAGCAGTACTAAGGGCGCTTAACAGTCCTTTTCCGGCAGGGAAAAACAGGATTGCCCATAATACAAGTCCTATCTGAATCATCAAAATAAGCGCAGAAAAAAAGACGATTACCGTCTTCGGACAGCGCAGGCTGTTTCTGAAAGGATAAAGAGCCAGAATCAGATAAGGCAGAAAGTTTAAAAGAGCATACAATACAATTTCCATCCCTCTGTTAAAATTTATCATTATTCTCTCATCTCCTTCCTCATCCTTTCAAAACAGAAATCCACATAAGCCCCCTGTACGTCCTTTTTTTTTCTCCGGCTTAAGTATACGGTTTCCCCGCTGCTCATCTCAAAAAGATTTTCCCTGTGGCCTGCAACCTCATAAAAATTCACCACAACCCCCTTCGAACAGCTGCGGAAGTAGGGATATTCCCTAAGCAGCCCTTCAAACTCGGCCTGGGAAATCCTTGTCCGTATATCCGCTCCCCTTTTGTTGTGAATTGTAACAACATGATTATAATATTCTGTATAAATGATATTGCGCAGAATCACCTGCTGCCCGTCCGGCAGAATAAGAAAACGGTTTAATTCATACTCCTCCAGATTCAGCCTGTCAAGCATGGCCTTTACTCCTTCTTCGGTAACAGGCTTACGAAGGTAATACCGTGCATCTACCTCATAGCTTTCACTCGCAAACTCATTGCCGGAGGTGCAGAAAACAAGCCGGGCCTCTCTGTCCCTTTCCCGGATCTTCCGGGCAGTATCAATGCCGTCCATGCCGTCCATGTAAATATCCAGCAGAATCAGCCCGTATCCGTGAGGATTCCATACAGCAAGAAATTCTTCAGCGCTCTGAAAGCTGTCTATTCTGCCTGCTGTACAGGAAAGAACACACAATTGTGCCTCTATCATCCTTGTAAGCTGCTCCCTTTCCTTCTGATTGTCATCTATGATTGCAATTCTCATAATTTTCTCCGTGTTTCAGATAGAACTAGTTGCTGTTCACTCCCGTTCACAGTATCTAAAATTTTAAACATCTTCATCATACCATAAGAAATAGATGAACTCAACTTTGTTATTTTTACCGTTTATGTCAAGAAATTACCGCTTAAGACAGGGCTATTGTTTTGTATGATTCCTGCTGTATATACTTTTTTATATTTTTTATATTTTAGAAAAGGAGTGTAATATTTTATGAAGCACAAAAAACGAAAACCAGTGGCTTTTCTGCTGGCCGCCATAGCGGCGATATCACTTCTGACCGGAAATATACAGACCTTTGCCGCTTTTCCTGTCAGCACAGAGGCACAGAGCGGAGAAATTTCTAATACACAAGACGATGAAATTCCTGATACAGAGAATAAAAATCCTGTGGTTCCAGATACGCAGGAGCCCGAAGCTTCTGATACACAGAACACAGAAGCCCCCGGTACGCAGGATAGTGAAATCTCCGGTACACAGGAGGACGGAACCCCTGATACACCGGACAGTGTAACCCCCGGCGCACAGGAGGACGGGCTTTCCGGGAAGCCGGAGAATACTGCCCCGGACAGTACCCTGTCTCATACAAAGGCAGCCTCTAAAACGCAGCATGGAGTAACCTTCGAGACAACACAGGATTATGTACATAGTATTTATGCCAATGGGGAGCCTCTGTTAGTCGTGGCTTCTGAAACGAATATACAGTATTCCAAGCTCTATGTAGATTCCAACCGCAACGGGATCGGCGAGGCAGAGGAAGAAATACTGGATTTTCAGGGTGACGGAACCATGACAGGGGGCGGTATCTATTACGCATCCGGGTATGGATATTACCTTCCATATTCCAATATATACGGTGGCTCTAAGGACGGAAACTGCCAGTATGACACCAGCGTTACCCTTGCCGGTAGAACCAGTACTGGTTCTGACTTTAGTCTCTGGATGCTGTACGGCGGCAATGCGGACGGCACGCTTACGGGCAATACCAATGTAACTATTGCCGGTGGAAAACCCCGGTGGATATATGGAGGTTCTCAACGCGGCACGCTAAATGGCGATACAAATATCCATGTTACCGGCGGCTATACAGAAAGTAACATATACGGAGGAAATGCTTTCGGGCAGGTAAACGGCAATACAAATATCCTCATGGAATCTGGAGAGGCTGTACAGGTCTTCGCTGGCGGCGAGAGGACTTCTTCTGTCAGCGGCACGGCTTCTGTCACAGTCAGCGGAGGCTTCATTAATACTTTATTTGCCTCCGGAGCCGGGTTTGACGGAACTAATGCGGAAGTTGAAACAACTGAAATCAGTCTTAAGGGCGGCGATGTCGGTATGTTTTCTGCCTGTCCGTCTGGCCAGAATATGGCGGGAACCATAAACGGCGCCCTGTCTCTTGAATTATCCGGAGATTCTTTTGCATATACCGGACTTTACTTCGGAATGGAGGAAAGGCCTGTTGCCTTAAAGGAAGTATCAGTTGCACTGAAGGACGGAAATATTTCCTCTCTTTCTTTCTGGTCACCAATAGAGGAAAGCCTGTCCGTCTCCTTTGATCACGCATCTGCTACAAGTATCATGCTGGCAGACGGCGTACTTGATGCTGCGCAAAGCTCCTCCCTGTCCTTCCAGAACTGCGGGCAGGCAGATGCCGGATGGAACACCAATCCGTACCTTACTGTATCAGCGCTTCATAAAAATAAATTTGACATCATAACCTTCAAAGACAGCTATATAAACTATTCGGATGACACAGACACAGACGGAGAAAACGGCCCTTCCTTCTGCTCCGGGAGGCTTGTGCTTGACGGCGGGGCGCTGCGGGTCATTGGAACAAACGGAAACCTGCTTACCTACATGCCAAAGACGGAATTTATTAATAATCCTCTCCTTATCCGCACAGCATACCATGAGGGACTTAATTTTGCGGAAATTCCTGACGGCACCGCCCGTATCCAGTGGATGGACAGAAGCGGAGCCGATAATACGGGAAGCATGGAAGATTCCATATTCGCCGAGACGCCTTCCGACACACCGGACACGCTGTTTACGCCTGGTGTCTCCGGGTATGACCTGAAAACTGATTTTGTCACGCGCGGAGATTCCTCGGGTATAAGATGGCAGGGAAAAGCATGGTCCATCGGTACTGCTGATCGTTTTTGTAAATGTGAGGCATACAGCACTTCTCTTGAAGAAAATGTCTTCCCGCTGACAGACACAAGCACACAGGTAACCACTGTACTAACGCCCCGTCCTGTAAGCAGCACACCCCCTGCTTCCGGCTGTCCGGTCGTGGGACATAAGGATTCCGAAACCACCTTTTCCTACACGGTAATTCCTGACGGAACAACCGCCCCGGGCGCCTCTATAGACGGAGACTGCCTGACAGCTTCCGGCACAGGCCAGGTTCATATTTCTGTCATGCAGACCCTGAACGGGAAATCATTCCCATATGACACCTATGTACAGATCCTGGGCTGCCCAAAGGAAACGGAATATACCTTTACGGAAAATATGGAAGAGGACATTGTCCTTACCTTTTATGGAGCAGACTTTGACATCGACAGCACTTTTCTTTCGTATGTTCCATATAATGACTATACGAAAGTACTGGAGGATGACCGTATCACATTTACTTTAAAAAAGGAAGTTCTGCATACATTAGGTATCACAAAATACGGTTTCCGTGCCCGCGTCAGCATGTATACCCCAGAGGATCCGGGGTATAGAATCGAATATGATTTTCATTTTACGGTAAATATTGTTCCTCCAAAGGAAGTCACCAGTCCGGTTATAGAGCTTTCACAGACACAGTATCATTATGACGGAACCGCCAAAACACCTGCAGTAGTTGTAAAGGACGGAGAAACCATTATCTCCTCTGATGAATACACGGTATCTTATGAAAATAATACAAACACCGGTACTGCTTCTGTCATAATTACCGACAAGCCCGGCGGCCACTATATTGTAAGCGGAACTGCCGAATTTGAAATCGTAAATACCTACCAGCCGAAAGACGGCATAGATTATACGACCACACTAAATGAAAACGGCTGGACAAACGGAGATTTTGTTGTTACGGCAAAGGACGGCTATCTTCTCTCAACCGGCAATACCCTGGCGGACAGCTGGACGTCTGGCTTAAGAAGAACTGCCGAAACGTCCGGCGATGTTCTGAACTTTTATGTAAAGAATATAAATACCGGAGAGATTTCTCTTTGTGAAGCAAAAACATATAAAATTGACCGGACAGAGCCCTGTCAGTATGACATTACCTATAATGAAAATTCTGTCAGAAAGCTTCTTCATGAGGTTTCCTTCGGTCTTCTCTTTAAGGAAAATGTGGATGTTGCAATCACGGCAGAGGATGCCCTAAGCGGGATTAGCAGTATTTCCTATTATCTTTCTGATACTGTGCTGACAGAAGAGCAGGTGAGAGGGATTACTGACTGGCAAAGCGGCGAAGTCTTCCGTATCGCTCCGGAAGATGAAAAGAAATTCATTGTCTACGCAAGAGCCGCAGACCGGGCGGGAAATGTTGTGTGCTTTGCTTCTGACGGCGCGGAATTTGATTTGACACCCCCTGAAATCAAAGGAGTAAAGGAGGAGATTTACTACACGACACAGATTGCAGCGGTTACAGATAAACACCCCTGCACCGTGACCTTAAACGGCCAGCCTGCTGCCGGGGACATAACTCTTCCCGGAAACATAGATACAACCTATGTCATAAAGGCTGTAGACCAGGCAGGAAACGAGACTGCTGTCACGGTGACAATGAAAACAATTAAAAGCCTTGCTGATTCCATAAGCGGCATTACAGAGGATAATGTCACTTCTGCCGACAGGGAACTCCTTACCTCTGTCCAGGCCATGGATACAACCAATGCGACACAGGCGGAAAAGGAAGAGCTAAAGGAGATTACAGACACCTGCAGCCAGCTCCTTGCAGCGCTTGAAGGGATTCATGAAGATGTCTTACAAGCAGTGCATACCACTGACGGCATCTCAAAGGATACGGTAAAGCTGTCTGATAAAGAGATTCTAACGCAGGCAGCAGAAACGCTTGAAGACACTTTAACCATGCATAACAGTAATTTTACAGATACAGAAAAACAGGATATCGGGGAAGAGCTTGCCCGGATTAGGGAAGCCCTTGAAAGTATCACAAAGGCAGAGGAGACAGAAGCGCTCATCCTGGCGCTCCCAGAGGCAGACAGGGTAAGTCCGGATGATCTGGCCGCAGAGGCTGCCGCAAAAGAAGCAGAAAAAGCTTATGAAGCTCTCACCGACCATGAGAAAACGCTGGTAGACGCCGAAAGGCTGACACAGGTACTTGCCGCATTAGTGGATTATAAAATACTGGAGGGTGACAAAAGCGTATGGAAGAAAGAGTCAAACGGTGACATCACCTTCCGCGCAAATGGTTCTGTCAATAAATTTACCGGGATTCTTGTTGATGGAAAGCCTGTAGATGAAAAAAATTATACCGTAAAAGAAGGAAGCACGATTCTCACTCTGAAACAGGATTATTTAGGCACGCTTTCCACCGGAGAGCACAGCCTGACCTTCCTTTATTCAGACGGGGAGGCTACTGCTACATTTAATATTCAGGCAGAAGGCTCTGCAAATAACGGGAATAATGAAAATACAGGAACGGGAAGTAATGGGAATGGAAATACGACTGCCCCGCGAAGCGCAGCCACCGGGGATAATGCCGGCCTCCTTCTGTGGATTCTTTTGCTTCTGCTGTCTGGAAGTTTTGCAGCTACTGTTCACTTCCGTTCACAGTAGCATTCGTAAATCCATCTAAAATTGCCTTCGGCAATAGGATTTGCTCATACCTGAATCACTTTCTTACGGTCTGCGCAGTAAATGCGCAGACCGGTGAACAGACAAGTGTAACATAATAATCTTTTTCAATGATTACAGGAGGTATATGCAGTTCGTTAGAAGCAGCGATGATAAGCTCACTGAATGCTTCGTGGTCATGATGTAAATTCATAAATAATTCCCCATTCAATCAGTTTTTTTGCAGTAGAACCCGTAATGCCAGGCAGCACGCTGGAAAGCAGTTCCTTACTATAATTCCGCTGCTTTGCATAGTTTTTCAGAAGAATTCCCGTATCAGAATCAGAAAGCTCGGAATATTTTTCTGTCTGGGAAACGGCATCCAAAAACTGGAGCAGTCCGGCGTTTTCCGATGTTATAGTCGTGGCGGGCCGTTTCAGTCGGACGGCCTGGGAACCTACGGTAACGGTACGCCCCTTTGTCGATTCCTTTGACGTTACGATCTCCAGTGTTGCCGGCATCTGGGTTGTCAGACCAATCTGATTGGCAAAAGTGGCTCCGGCGAAGTATCCATAGGTTTCTGTTGTACTTTGCACATATTTGCGCATAATGACTTTCATGGGATCTAAATAACTTTTTTTCAGCAGCCGTGATGCTTTGGGAAGATAATAAATCCCGGTATCAAAACGCGCCAGATCGCCTGACCTGAGCATCCGTTTGAAATACTGGCGCAACGCATTATCATTAAGCCCATCCAGCCGGATCTCATTTATGAAGATTGGTTCGTTATAACCATAGTTTTTTTCCAGATATTCCTTCAGCATACAGGTATCCACTCCTTCCACCTCCATACTACTATATTTATACCTAAAAGGTCAATAGATGTGTCAAGATATAGTTTGTATGTTTTTTGCAGAATGTTACTGTTCACTCCGTTCACAGTAACATTCGCAAATCCATTTAAAATTCGCTTCGCGAATGGGATTTGCTCACACCTGAATCACTTTCTTACGTACTTTGCAGTAAATGCAAAGTACTGTGTGAACAGTAACTGCAGAATTATACAGCAAGGATAAAGAAACGGATATCTTTGACGATTTCAGAACAAACGCTCCGAGACATTTGTTCTTTCAGAATGGAATGACAAAAAAGAAGCTGGCGCAGTAATACTGCGTCAGCCCTTTCTATTTGTCGTTTTCAGACTATGCCATCTCTGCTTCCGGCTCTTCTTTAGCTTCGATAATTTCTTTCTTACGGGACAGTGCAACTACAACTGTCTGGATAACAGCGATGACTGCCATAAGAAGTGTATACTCATCCACCAGTTTTATTGGAAGCCAGATATTCTCTGTCAGGAAGAACGCTATTATAGAAATAACAGCTACCGGCAGGCTGGCAATACGGACGATACCTTTCTTCCTAAGCTTCCTCTCTTTTTCGCCTTCTTCCTCTTCTTCTGATGATTTCTTTGTCTGGACAAAATATCCAATCAACAGCATCACTGATTCGAAGACTGCAAGATTCATTAAAGCAAAATTGACAAGCGCCCATCTGCCACTATTGCCTGCCAACGGAACTTCTGCATCCTCTACCTTGGTATTCGCAAGCGGCGTATCCTCATCTGCGACAGCCCGTATCTCCGGCTGCTGCGCGTCTGCTTCTCCTGGGGTTACTACAGGTGTAACTGCCGGGGTTACCACTGGTACTGGCGCAGGTGTAACTGCCGGGGTTACTGCTGGTACCGGAGTTACTGGAGTTACTGGAGTTACTGGAGTTACCGGAGTTGGATCTATTGGTGTTGGATCTTCTGGTGTTGGATCTATCGGAGTCGGATCTACTGGCGTTGGATCTTCTGGAGTCGGATCTACTGGCGTTGGATCTGGCTCTTCTGACTTCTCCGGCACATACTTAACCGTTATTGTTACGTCCTCTTCAGCCGTTCCTGTCAGCTCGCCGCCTTCTACAGATTCCTTCTTGTATGACTGTCCATCCTTCGTAAGGGTTTCCGGAACACGTTCACTTACATCATATCCTTCTCCCTTTGTTACCGAAGTCTCTGCTGCCTCCTGAAGCTCTGTCTCGTTACCTTCCTCATCTACATATACATATCTAAGGGTAATCGTCACCGGCTCTTCCGGCTCTTCTGACTTCTCCGGCACATACTTAACCGTTATTGTTATGTCCTCTTCAGCCGTTCCTGTCAGCTCACCATCTACAGAATCCTTGGTGTATGAC
>CATBDC010000042.1 GCA_949502235.1 uncultured Lachnospiraceae bacterium
GGGACATGAGAAATGGAGTGAGCCGAAGCACCAGTCGGGACATGGGCGGCGGAGTAAGCCGGAATACAGGTCCCCGTCGGGGTAATGTAACCGAAAATATGTCTGAGCGCGACCGGAAGCGCAGGCAGGCAGAGCGCAAAAAAGCAAAGCGGCGCAAAAGGACGGGATGTCTGTTGGTCTTGTTCTTAATCATTGCGGCGATTGCCGGAGGTATGGTCTATCTGTATATGAATTCCTATCAGGGAATTGTAAGCAGGGGAAACAAGGCGTTAAAGGCAGGAGAATTGAATCAGGCAATCGCATATTTTGAGCGGGGCATCCGAAAAGACGAGGCGAAAAAGGATGCCTATGTGGGATTGTCCAAGGTCTATATTGCAAAGAAGGACTTAGACTGGGCAGAATCCATTTTCTCAGAGGCGATAAAAAAACAGCCGAAAAATGCGAATATATATCAGGCATATGTGGAATTCTATATGGATACGGAGCAGAAGGAGAAGATTCCGCTGCTTCTTGAAGATGTGGACGGAGATGTGGCTGAGCGGCTGGCAGGCTACATTGTTGCCAGTCCCCAATTCAGCCTGGACGACGATGAGGTCTACGAGGATGTCCAGGAGTTGTCCCTTACCACAGAGGAGGGTTACAGGATTTATTATACAGATGACGGAACCGAGGCGACAATCCGCAGCAAGGAATATACTGAACCAATTCAGCTTGGTGAAGGAGTAAACGAGATCTCTGCCCTTGCCGTTGACGATAAAGGAGTTCCAGGACTGCCGGTAAAGAAGACTTATACAGTAGAGCTTCCTATTGTGGATGCTCCGGCCGTGTCCCCGTCTACCGGTCAGTACAGTTCGGCAGTCCAGATTGAGATTAAGGTACCGGAAGGGTATACGGCTTATTATACCACGTCCGGAGAGGAGCCTTCTACGGCGTCCAGTAAGTATATAGGACCTATAGACATGCCGGAGGGCGAGACTTTGTTCAAGGCAATCCTTGTAAATGGAAAAGGAAGGTCCAGCGGAGTTACCACCAGGAATTATGTGCTTGAGACGCAGTAGACATGGATTTTTCAGGAAACGAACGCTCTTTAACGGAGTGTTTATAGATAAGAAAGGAGAAAAAGCTTATGAAGTATGTATGTGATGTATGTGGATGGGAGTATGATGAAGAAGTGGGTTATCCGGAGGGAAATATCGAGCCGGGAACTAAGTGGGAGGATGTGCCTGAGGATTTCCTGTGTCCGCTGTGTATGGTTGGAAAGGATCAATTTTCTGAGGTATAATATGGCACAGGGATCAGAGTAAGATAAGGCTGTTGTAGCACTGTAGATGTGAACAATCATCAGAAAAAGCAGGGGATAGGAGGTTTCGCTTTTGTCCCTTGCTTTTTGCTGTTATTTAAGGTTGATTTCATGATCATCAGGCGAATGGATTGTCATATTTCTTATAGATTCTTATTACAATGATAGTAATAGAGCAAATTATGAGGAGTCAGTGTATGAAATCTATTGTGGCAATGCTGCTTGCCGTCTTGCTGTTTGTACAGCCAGTGTATGGTATGGAGGCGAAGGAGACGATTCTGTATACGGATGTACAAAGAGATGAGACGAAGGAGAGCGAAGACACAAAGGAGAAGATGGAGAGTCAGGAAGCTACTGAAGCCCAGAAGGAAGCAGAAGAAGCGGTTCAGAATGAAGATGAAGCTGCCCAGGAAGCAGGGGATTCGGGCAGCGCAGCGGCGGGGCAGGTGGAGGTTTCTGCGCCCTCCGCGATTCTGATGGAATCCTCCACAGGGCAGGTAATTTATGAGAAAGACGCGGATACACAGCGCCCTCCAGCCAGTGTGACAAAGGTTATGACCCTTCTTCTGATTTTTGATGCGCTGGCGGATGGGAAGATTAAGCTGGAGGATTCGGTTACGACTTCTGAGTATGCGGCGTCTATGGGCGGTTCCCAGGTGTTTTTAGAGCCGGGGGAGGTGCAGACGGTGGATACATTGATTAAGTGTATCTCTGTGGCAAGTGCGAACGACGCATGTGTGGCAATGGCAGAACACATCTGCGGCAGTGAAGATGAATTCGTGGCACAGATGAACAAAAGAGCCGAGGGTCTTGGAATGACGAATACCCATTTTATCAACTGCAACGGCCTTGATGCTGACGGACATCTGACAACGGCTAAAGATATTGCCCTGATGTCAAGAGAGCTGATTACAATGTACCCTCAGATTCATGATTACTGTACCATCTGGATGGAGAATATTACCCACACGACGAAAAAAGGGACGTCTGAATTCGGGCTGTCCAACACGAATAAACTGATTCGTCAGTATGAATATGCCACCGGTCTGAAAACAGGCTCTACCAGCAAAGCAAAGTTCTGTGTGTCAGCCACGGCAAAAAAGGATGATACGGAGTTGATTGCAGTTATCATGGCCGCGGACGACAGCAAGGCGCGTGTGAGAGACGCCATTGCCCTTTGCAATTATGGATTTGGGAAATGCAACAAATACCAAGAGAAGGGGACAAAATCTGTAAAACCTGTGAAGCTTGCAAGAGGAGTAAAGGAGACGGTCAAGGCGACACAGGAAGAACCGTTTACATACATAGACACAACGGGGGCGGATTTGAAAGGAATGGAGCAGAAGGTAAAAGTCAGTAAGAAATTACAGGCTCCAATCAAAAAAGGCGATAAGGTAGGCGTTGTGAAATATTATCTGAATGGCCAGGAGGTAGGCAGCAGGGAGCTGATCGCCTCTGAGAATGTGGATGCAATCAGTTACCAGAGTGCGCTTGTAGATACGATTGAGGAATGGCTGCTGTGATTTACAATTAGAAATGATGAAAAAGGGACGCCTGAAAAATGTTATAAAACAGCATTTTTTCAGACGCCCCCTTTTTTGTCATAGAATACGAAATATATTGACGGTATAGTCAGTTACTCCTGGGCTTCCTTCAAATAGCTATATTCCGGTTCCTCATGCTCGATATCAATGATTCGGACGTCTTTTGCAGAGGCGATTAATTCCTGGGAATGTGTGGCAGCGATAAACTGAACATTGGGAAATACTCCGCGAAGTGCGTCGATCACTTTTCCCTGCCACTGGGAATCTAAATGCATATCCAGCTCATCAATCAATACAATTCCTTTTGTCTTGGAAATCTCCTCCTGTTTATGGGGATTTAGCATAGCCATCCGGCAGGCCATATCAAAAACCATCCATATTAGGGACTGGAAGCCTGCGCTTTGATGTCCCACCGGCAGGATGCGCTGTCCATCCTGATACATGAAATCGTCTAACTTTTTATCGTAAAAGAATTTACATGATTCTTTGCCGTTCATCCGGTTTGCGAAATCAGCCGCTGTATTCATGACTGCTTCATATTCTTTGGTATTTTCCATCTTAGAGCACCAGTTAAACAGAAACCTTTGATTGGTTTCTTCCGATAAAGCATCCATATATCCCACTGTTCTTGCATATTTTTTACGAAATATATTTTCCGTCTTTTCTAATCTCAATGAGCAGGCCCTTCCCACTCCCTGAAAACTTAATAAAGGCAGGTCTAACTCCGCTTTCTTAGAAAGCCGCCGCAGGATGGCCGCAGTATCTTTGGGCTGAATCGAGCTTTTGGAGGCATGGATGCTGGTTCGGCTCATAATCCAGCGGACGGGTATATTAATTCCTTCGACACTCGCAACCAGAGTGACTTCAACCGGAACGGAGTAACTGCACTCTAATGTGCCCTCGGCAGATGTGCTGTATACTTTGCTGATCTCGTCTCTGGTAAAATGTGTGACGGAAAAGCCTTCGATTCCCGAAAGGATTGCAGTAAGGCCAGAGGACAGGGCATTGAGGATAGAGGTCTTCCCTTTTCCGTTCGTTCCTTTTATTAAATGAAAGCCTGGCTTAAATTCCAGACGCAACTGTTCAATTCCTCTAAAATTCGTTATCTGCGCATTGATGAAATGCATGGTACACCTCCTGAAATGTTGCTGATTTAGTATTTTTGTACTAGACATAAGTATAATCTTTTTTTGGGGGTTTAGCAATGGATAAATCGGGAATTGGGGATTTTTAGGTAACAGTGAAGCCGGAAGGCTGAACTGTTACATTTTTAGGTTATTTTGGGGACAAATCACAGAAGGTTTAAAAGCAAATTTCGCAGAGTATCATCCTCTGCGAAATTTATTTTAAAAAGAACATTATTTATTGTAACTATCTAAGGCAAATAAGTCAATACCTAAAATATTTTTGTAATAATTTGGAGAAATTTTGTATGTAAAACATAGGATAAGTTCCAATTATTTTATAAATTTATTGAGTAATTTAAGAAATTTATAGATTGAATCAGATAATTTTCCGGCCGAATAAACACAAAATTTTCGCAGAGGATGATACTCTGCGAAGTTGGAGGGATTCATATCTGGTATTTATTTCCCTGCCGTAAGCAGGAAGAACAAAAGACTCTGAATTTGTGCAGAAGATGTTTTTCACAAGAAGCGTTACAGGACACATTTCTTCTAACCTATGACTGTATGCGCCGCTATCAAGGAACGTGGCATTTGGAGAAGAAGCTGATCTTTCCGGCAAATGTGGTTCTGGAGAGCAAAAATGAGAAACTTCTGGAATATGAGATTAGACAGGGTTGTGATGAGATTGGAAAAAGCAGAGAAATCCTCAAAATCAGTCCGGATGAAGAAAATTTTCTTAGATTTCTGTGCGGAGACAAAAAGCATGTGGGAATGTCCAGAGGCGTGATTTTTGAAGGAGTTACGAAAGTGACAGAGGGACCGCTTAAAGGGTTAGAAGCGCAGATTTGTAAGATTGACCGACATAAGCGGCTGGCAAGGCTTGAAACGCCGCAAGGTGAGAATGTCAGATACGTATTGGCTGGATTAGAGATTATGGAGAAGGTTGTATGACAGAGCGTATTAGCTGGTATGTAATGCGTACAGTTTTGGGGAAAGAGCAGGAAGCTTGCGCACTTGTGGAAAAGAAGATTGACCAAAGCTTGTGGGAATGCTGCAGAATCCTTAAGAAGCAGCAGTTGTTCCGAACACAGGGAAGATATCTGCTTTGCAGAAAAGAGATGTTCCCAGGCTATATTTTTGTAGAGACAAGATTTCCTGGGGAGCTGGCAGAAGAATTGCAGAAAGCAAGGCAATTTCCGCAGCTAATTGGAAGCGGTAGAGCAGAGCTTGTATCCATAGAGCCGGAGGATTTGAGGTTTCTTATAAATGTATGCGGCAGGAAGCTTGCGCAGGATATGAAGCTGTCTACCGTGGAAGTAGATGAAAAAGGACAGGTGAAAAGCGCTGCCGGAGTGTTAGCGCCATATCTGAATCAGATTACCAGACAGAGACTTAGGCACCGGTATGTGATGGCGAGAGTGCAGCTATTTAATCGGCAGGAGGAGGTGCTGTTTGGGATTCGGATGGAGGGAGATCCGGCGTAGTGGCAAAGCAGAATCAGAAAATCAGGAATATCTCTTGAAGCATTGGCACTTGATGATATGAATGACGGACATAAAGGATCATGACTGTGGCTGTGCAGATCTGCACAGGTATGGATGGCGAAGCCTGCCTTATAGGATGGCGAAGTTTGGCAAGCTGTTTAAACATGTGTTGGGAGGATATATGTGGTATGTAATGCAGGTAATTTCTGGCAAGGAAAGAAAAACTGTTATGATGATGAAACAAATTCTTTCCTGCGATGTTTTAGAAAATTGTTTTATTCCGATACGCAGACTTAAGAAAAAATATAAAGGGAAATGGCAGGAAATAACCGAAAAGCTGTTTCCAGGTTATGTTTTTTTAATCTCTGGACAGCCACAGTTATTGTACGATGAATTGGAGAAAATTCCGACGTTGACAAAGCTGTTGGGAAGCTGCGAGGAGTATTTTACCCCATTGTCAAAATCGGATATACACTTTTTACAGAACACATTAGAAGAAAAGAATATTAATCTCAAAGAGTATCAAGAACAATCAGAGACACCTACAGTTGAATTATCGAAAGTGGTTGTGAAAGATAACAGGCAAATACAGATTCTCTCTGGACCGCTTACGAATCTGGAGGGACAGATTAAAAAGGTAAACCTGCATAAGAGAATAGCAATAGTAGAAACAGAATTTATGGGAAGCCGGTCGATGATACATCTGGGGATTGAGATTGTAAATGAGGAAATAGTATTTCAGGAGAATAGATGATGGAAAAAAAGGATGAATTTATTTCTGGTCAAAGATTTGCAGGTATAAAGCCATTCCCCGAAAAAGTTTGGCTGTCGTCACCCACCATGCATGGAGACGAGCAGAGATGGGTAGATGAGGCAATCCTTTCCAACTGGGTGACGACACTTGGAGAGAATGTAGACGCTGTGGAAAGGATGACTGCTAAGAAGGTTGGAAGGCAGTACGCAGTTGCGCTCAGCGCCGGTACAGCTGCGCTTCATATGGCTGTTCGTCTTGCGGGTGAGAGGCTGTATGGACCGAAGCCTGCGAATGTGGGGGTACTTAAGGGAAAGAAGGTATTCTGCTCTGACTGTACCTTTGATGCCACAGTGAATCCGGTGGCATATGAGGGAGGCGAAGCAGTTTTCATTGATATGGAGATGGATAGCTGGAATATGAGTCCGAAGGCGCTTGAAAAAGCTTTTCAGATTTATCCGGATGTAAAGCTGATTGTGATGGCACATCTGTATGGAACTCCAGGGAAAGTAGAAGAAATTCGGGCGATAGCCGATAGATACGGTGCGTTGATTGTGGAAGATGCGGCTGAATCGTTAGGTGCGTCTGTTCTGATTCATCCTTCCTCAGCTTTTTATGGAGCATCCGATTGTGCAGATGGTAAAAAGAAATGGGTCCAGACAGGATGCTTTGGAGATTATTCGATTTTCAGTTTCAACGGCAACAAGATTGTGACAGGAAGTTCAGGCGGAATGTTGATGACAGACGACGAAGAAGATGCCCATAAGGTGCGGAAATGGTCTACCCAGGCAAGAGAAGCCGCTGCCTGGTATCAGCATGAAGAACTTGGATACAACTATAGAATGTCAAATATTGTTGCTGGTATTGTCAGGGGACAGCTCCCATATTTAGAGAAACATATTGAAGCCAAAAAGAAAATCTATTTCCGTTACAAAGAAGGGCTTTCAGACTTACCTGTGAGTATGAATCCCGTTCCGGAAAATGTGAATCCCAACTACTGGTTATCCTGCCTTTTGATAGATGAAGATAGAATGTGTGCCCAAGTAAGGTCAGAAAAACATGCGCTTTTTCATACAGAATCCGGTAAGTCATGTCCAACAGAAATTCATACCGCCATTACCTCGTTTAACGCAGAAAGTCGTTATATATGGAAGCCGATGCATATGCAGCCAATTTACAGGAATAATGTGTTTGTGACTGTGGACGGGGTGGTCAGAGGAAGGAGCAACGCCTACATTGAGAAGGAAATAGCAGTTGCTCATGGCAAGGACGTCTTTAACAGAGGATTGTGTCTGCCCAGTGATAATAAAATGTCTGCCAGGGAACAGGATATGATTATAGATATTATCCATAGATGTTTCAGATAAGGAGGATTGTCAGAAGTGAAAAAGCTAACAATCATTGGCGCTTCTGGTCATGGAAAGGTCGTAGCGGATATTGCAAGTCTAAACGGATATGAGGAGATTGAATTTCTTGATGACGATAGGTCAATCTCATTGTGCGGCTTATATCCTGTTGTTGGCACGTGTATGAAGGCATCAGAGATTGAAAACGATATTTTTATTGCCATAGGTAACGCCAACCATAGGAAGAAGCTGTTTAGAATGAATAGAGATAAATATCTCCCAATCCTTGTTCATCCTGACGCAGTAGTGGCAAAAGATGCAAAGATAGGTGCAGGTACGGTTATTATGGCCGGAGCAGTGCTGAATCCAGGAATTAAGACGGGCGAGGGATGTATTATCAATACATGTGCCTCCGTCGATCATGATTCTTCGATAGGGAATTATGTACACGTAGCAGTGGGGGCTCATCTGTGCGGAACCGTTACGGTAGGCGATGAGACATGGATTGGCGCTGGTAGTATTGTTTCTAACAATGTCAGTATTTGCGGCGGATGTACAATAGGTGCCGGTGCCGTAGTGGTTAAAGATATAAAGGAGAAGGGGACTCATATAGGAGTGCCGGCAAGGATGATGAATGAACTACAAAAATTGAGGGGGGGGGGTATCCTGCTGGATAGCTTTATATACAAGGTCCTCACTCTATACAGACAATTCCATACAGCGGCATAGGAGGACAGCATGAAGAAAATCTTATTCACAGGAGTAGGAAGAAGGATTGAACTTCTTCAGGCTTTTAGGAACGCTGCTCTCGTTTTAAATAAGGATTTAAAAATCTATGGCGCAGATATGACAGGGACAGCGCCGGCATTGGCATATTGTGATTACACAAGAAAAGTTACAGCTATGACGGAGCCTGGATACATAGACAATCTCTTAAGAATATGTAAAGAAGACAGGATAGATCTCCTAATCCCAACGATTGACACAGACCTTTTGATTCTATCTGAGAACAAGGACTTGTTTGAAGAAGCAGGTACTCAGGTGATGATTTCATCTGCTGATAAAATTCGGATATGTAGAGATAAGACCCAAACATCACAATTTTTTTCGGACTGCGGGCTTAAAGCTCCAATGCCTGTGAATGAGTGGAAAAAGTATCAGGCAGGATATCCCGCTTTTATCAAAGAGAGAGATGGAAGCAGCTCAATCAATGCATTTAAGGTTATGAATGTAAGAGAGCTTGAAATTTTTGCCGCACAGATTAAGGATTATATTGTCCAGCCATTTGTCGAAGGCAGAGAATATACAATCGATATTTTCTGTGATTGGAAGGGAGAGCTTATTAGCATCGTTCCCCGTGAACGGATTCAGGTCAGAGCAGGAGAAGTCCTAAAGACTCAGATATGCATGGATGAAAAGATGATTGCAGAGGCGAATATGATATGTAAGGCGTTTCGGCCATGCGGCGCCATAACGGTACAGTTGATTCGTGACAACCACACAGGGGAAGATTATTTTATCGAGATTAATCCTCGGTTTGGCGGAGGCGCACCCCTATCCATGAAGGCTGGTGCAAGAAGCCCAGAAGCTGTGCTTAAGATGCTGGACGGAGAAAAGACTGAGTATTATAAAAAAATAGAGGACAAAGCTATCTACAGCAGATTTGACCAATCTGTATGCATTACAGAGGAACAAAGCAAGGTGAAGGGCGTTATCTTTGATTTGGATGATACGTTGTATTCAGAAAAGGATTATGTGAAGTCAGGATACAGGGCAGTGGCGGAATATTTAGGAAACCTGTCTTACGCAGAGTGTTTATGGGAGTATTATGAGAGTGGATTACCTCCTATTGATGAGCTGCTAAAAACACTTAAAAGAGAAGATGAAAAAGAGTCTGTATTGAATGTATATCGTACACATAAGCCGGATATTCACCTCTATGAAGGGGTTGTAGAATTGCTTACAAAGCTGAATCAAAAAGGTATAAAGACAGGGATTATCACTGATGGCAGGCCAGAGGGGCAGAAGATGAAAATTGCAGGCCTCGGCCTTGGGAAGCTTGTTAATGATATCATCATAACAGACGAATTAGGCGGGATACAGTTCCGCAAGCCCTGTGATATCGCATTCCGTATCATGCAGACACGCTGGAGGCTGCCTGCGGAACAAATGGTATATGTAGGAGACAATTTCGCAAAAGATTTTCAGGCGCCCAGGCAGTTAGGTATGAAAAGTATTTACTTCAAAAATAGTGACGGATTGTATCCACGTCATCAGTCAGCTCAATGGACTATAAACAATATCAATGAACTAAAGTTTTTATAAGGAGTAACCTATGAATGTTCTTGTGATAGCACCTCATCCGGATGATGAAATTCTGGGGACCGGAGGGACAATCGCTAAGAGAGCAGCCCAGGGGCATGATGTATACGTATGCATTGTTACTAAGGGCTGCGAGCCATTATTTCATGAGAAATATGTAGAAAAGGGTCGTTCGGAATGTAGGAAGGCAGATGAATATCTTGGTGTGAAAGAGACAATATTCCTGGATTTTCCAGCGGTGATGCTTGAAGAAGTTCCAAGATATGAATTGAATGATGGAATCCTTGGTGTTATACAGAGGATAAAGCCGGAGGAAGTATATGTGCCTCACCGCGGGGATATGCAGATTGACCATAAGATTGTGGTTGACGCGGCCATGGTCGCACTCAGACCTAAATATAGTCATAAGGTAAAGCGTATCTATGCATATGAGACGTTGTCAGAGACAGGATGGGATATTCCGAATGTAATGAATGAGTTCATTCCCACAGTATATGAGGATATCAGTGATACCATCAATAAGAAGATAGAAGCAATGAATATCTTCCAGTCTCAACTGGCTTCGTTCCCTAATGCCAGGTCTATTGGCGCCATTGAGGCATTGGCCAGATTCAGAGGAAGTACAGTCACTTTGGAAGCCGCAGAAGCATTTGGAATTGTGAGAGAGATTAAATAGGAGATGGCATGTACGCAAAATACATAAAACGGATCATAGATTTTATTCTGTCTTTTATTGCTGTCATCGTTTTTTCACCGCTGCTTCTCGTAATCGCCGTTTTGGTGAAAATCAATCTTGGGGCGCCAGTAATATTCAAACAAGAACGTATAGGGCTTAATGAAAAGATTTTCACGATGTATAAGTTTCGGACTATGAATGACAAAAGAGATAAAAATGGAGAACTGCTGCCTGACATTTACAGACAGACAAGGTTAGGCGATTTTCTCAGATCAACAAGCCTTGACGAGCTGCCTGAATTGATAAATATCCTTAAGGGTGACATTGCGATTGTAGGTCCGCGGCCTCTGTTAGTATCTTATCTTCCCTACTATACGGAAGAAGAAAGGCTTAGACATTCTGTTAGAGGCGGACTTACGGTGCCGGAGGTGGTATATGGAGATGTGGCGCCTACATGGGAGGAGCAGTTTTCTTATGAGGTAGATTATACAAAAAACATCAGCTTCTTGCTGGACATAAAAATTATCTGGAATACTGTGAAAATCATCTTCAAAAGGGTAGAAAATGACTATGGCTCGCAAGTTCGTAATCCCTTGAATGTAGAACGCAGCGATTGGGTAAGGAAGTGAAAAAATGATTGGATTATCAGCACAGCAAATCGAAGAAATAGAATCAAAGTTTGGAGTTCCGGTATACATCTTCCACAGTGATGAGTTCGTGGAAAACTACAAGGAATTAGAAAACACATTTCAAAAGATTTATCCTCAATATCAGATTTGTTACTCTTATAAGACAAACTATACGCCAACTATTTGCCGTATGGTTAAGCAGCTAGGCGGGTATGCTGAGGTTGTTTCTGATATGGAATATGAACTTGCAAAAAAATTAGGATATTCTGCAAAAAAGATTGTTTATAACGGTCCCTGCAAAGGAAAATATCTTGAAGTGCATCTGCTTGAGAATGGCATAAACAATGTTGACCGTGTGGAAGAAGCAGAGAGAATCTGTAGGTTTGCAGATGAGAATCCTGACAAAAATATAAAAACAGGAATACGAGTCAATTTTGACCTTGATGCAGGTTATACATCGAGATTTGGTATTGATCTTAATCTTCTGGGAGAATTGCTGCTCCTGTTTCAGACACATCATGTCACGGTAAATGGACTTCATTGTCATATGAGCAGAGCAAGAGGAATAGAGCCTTGGAGGCTTCGGGCAAAGACAATGTTAGGATTGGTGGAACGATACCATTTATATGAATTAGAATACATTAGTCTTGGCAGCGGTATGTTTGGCAAAATGGATTGTGAATTGCAGGTTCAGTTTCCTTGTGATATTCCTGATTATACAGAGTATGGAAATGGAGTGGTTGGGCAGTTTGCTGAGTTCTACAAGGATAAGGAGATTAAGCCAACACTTTTTACCGAGCCGGGAACAACGTTAATATCAAAATACGTAGATTTTCTGGCAAAGGTGGAAGGAATCAAGACAGTGCGGGGCAGAGAGTTTGTCTTACTGAATTGTAGTTTTCATAATCTTGGCGAAACATGCCAGATGAAGAATTTACCAATTAGGGTGTTCCACCAGGGAGGGGGTCTGACGTCCCTTACAAATGCCAGATTGGTTGGTTACACATGCTTAGAGCAGGATGTTCTCTACAGAGATTTTTGTGGAGAGCTATCCGTAGGCGACTACATTGAATTTGGAAATGTTGGAGGATATTCCCTGGTTGACAAGCCTCCTTTCATTCAGCCTGATTGTCCGATGATTGCCATAAAGGAAGGAAAACAAGAGTTAATCAAACGTGCAGAGACGTTTGAGGATATTTTTAAGACTTTTAGGTGGGAGATATGATGCGAAAAGATTTGACAATATTATTATCTGCTTCCGGCTCTCCTTCCATGCCCGGACAACTAGAGTGTTTCCGCAGGAATGGTGAACGGAATATCAGGATTGTGGGTATGGATATGAGTGACGAGCCAAGCGCCAGATATTTGGTAGATACGTTTTATCAAGTGCCTGCGGCATCAGAGAAATGTTACTGTGACATTGTGCTTGATATATGTAAAAAAGAAGGAATTGATATCTATTTTCCCAACATTTCGGCTGAGGTGAGCGCAGTTGCTGAGAGGCTTGGCGAATTTGAAGCGATAGGGACGATTGTTTCCATTGCAGATCAAAAGGCTGTGGAAATTACAAATAATAAATTGTCCGCTTATCGTTTTTTGAAAACAAGAGGCATAGGGGTTCCTGATTTTTATCCGGTATATAGTGCAAAGGATTTTGTGAAAGGATGCCGAAAATTAGGCTATCCAAACCGCCCCGTATGTTTGAAGATTACAGAAGAAAGCGGGAGCAGGGGCGTAAGGATTATAGATGCCGCAAGGAACCGATATCAAATCTTTGCACATGAAAAGCCCAATAGTTTTTTTACCTCTTATGATGATATGCTAAGCATCCTAAGCAGTACGGAGGCTCTCGATGAAATGATGCTTGTTGAGTATATGTCCGGAAATGAATATACGGTTGACCTTCTTGCCGACCATGGAAATATTTTATATATGGCAGGTAGGGAAAATGTAGTCAGTATGATGAGTATAGCCCAGGAAAGCGTTGTGTCCAAGATAGATTCTGCTTATGAAATGTGCCGAAAAATCGTCAAAGCCTTAGAACTTGACGGTAACATTGGTTTTGACTTCATGAAGGATGCAAATGGCAATCCGGTACTTATGGATATTAATCCGAGAATTACGGCAACAGTTTCTGTAATCGCGGCAGCAGGGGTGAATCTGCCATACCTGAGAGTAAAGCAGTTGTTAGGGGAGACATTACCAGAGTGTCAGATTGATTATGGGACGAGACTGAAAAGACGATACGGAGAAATCTATACCAATTCCAAAGGGGAGCTAATTAACATCTGATTTTGGGAGAACTGAAAATGAACGTTCTTTTTTTGACAATCGACCATGTTACATCATTTTCCGACAGGTCTATTTATATAGATTTGGTTAATCAGTTTATAGAAAAAGGATGCTATGTAACCGTTTTATCTGCCTGCGAGCAGAGGGAACAAAGACGAAACTCATCTGTTTATTTTGAAGTAGACGGGGGCGAGGTAATCAAAGTCCTGGTTCCTAATGTGACGAAAGTAGAAAACTATATTCAAAAGGGTATTTCTCTTGTCAGATTCAATTATTTGTTTCAGAAAGCAGCCGTAAAAGCAATGAAAAAACGGAAGTATGACCTGGTTCTCTATGGCTCTCCTCCGGTTACGGTTTATGGTGCTGTTGAGTTGGTGAAAAAAAGGCAGGGGGCGTACAGTTATCTTCTTCTCAAAGATATATGGCCCTATGATTGTGTTTTTGGGAATGTTCTTACCACACACGGATGGAAGGGAATTGCATTTTATATTTTAAAATTAATGGCAAGAAGACTATATAGGGCTTCAGATTATATTGGGTGTATGTCTCCTGCAAATATCCGATTTCTTCTTGATAACGAGCCATGGCTTTCTAAGAAAAAAATAGAGATTAATCCCAATAGTGTCAAACCCTTTGGTTGGGCTCTTACAGATGAAAAAAGGGAAGCAATGAGGATACAAAACGGATTACCATGTGATAAGGTTATTTTCATTTACGGCGGTAATCTTGGGATTGCCCAGGGAATAGACTTTGCCTTAAAGGCGGTGAAAGCATCTGAAACGGTGGAGGAGGCCTGTTTTGTGTTTGTAGGAGGCGGTACGGCAAAGGCAAAGGTTAAGAAGGCTGAAAATTCTTCTGATTTTAAGAATCTCATTTTTCTTCCTGCAATGCCAAAGGATGATTATGAACAACTGGTATATGCCTGCGACGTAGGATTGATTTTCTTAAATCATGAGTGTCTGGCGCCCAATTATCCCTCAAGACTGCTTTCTTATATGCAAGCTGCGCTTCCGGTAATCTGCGCCACAGATACTTACACAGATGTGGGAAAGATTGGGGTGGAGAATGGATATGGATTATGGTGCGAGAGTAATCAAACAGATGATTTTGTGAAGTGCGTCCGTAAGCTTTGCGAAAAATCGCTGCGAAGTTCCATGGGCCGAGAAGCTCATTCCTATTTTGTAAATCATTACACAGTACAGACATCTTATGAGTTAATAGTCAGGCATTTTCAAGAAAATAATTAATATACAACATCTATGGGGGAGGTAAGGATATGGATGCAATTTTAAGACTCATAGGAAAGTATTGCATGAGAATTATATTATGTCCGTTTAAACTGATTCCGATTAAGCACAACAGAATCCTGTTGTTAAATAACCAGGCATTGAATTATTCAGACAGTCCGAAATATATTATTGAATATTTGCTTGCTCATTATCCAGGTAAATTTGAAATTGTTCTTGCGGTAGATGCTCCGGTGAAGTTTACTGATTTGGGTAAAAAGGGAATAAAAACGATTCGGTTTGATTCATTACAGTATTTTTATTACATGATGACCACAAAGGTTTTTGTGACCAATAGCGGAGGCCACTCCTATATCCCGAAAAGAAAACAACAATTATTTATTAATACTCATCATGGCGGCGGCGCGTATAAAACGAATGGAAGAGATATGTTTGAGGATACCTGGATATTCAGAAAAGATTTGATGCTTGCATCCAAACAGACGGATTATTTTTTATCAACTTGCCACAGATTTACGAAGGTTAATGTCCAATCTATTTTGCTGCCAAAAGAAAAGTTTTGGGAGATTGGAATGCCTCGCAATGATATGCTGCTCAATGGGAATGCCTCCTTACGGAATCATGTGAGAGAGAAACTGGGAATAAGGGAGGGAGACAAGCTGGTGTTATATGCCCCCACATACAGAAAACCGGATGATAATTATTTTAAAGAGTCCATTGCAGTTTCCTATGGAATAGACTGTGAAAAGGTGCGCGAGGCGTTGCATGACCGCTTTGGCGGGAATTGGAAATTTGGTTTCAGGCTTCACCCTTGCGTGGTCAATCGGGACCAGCTTCCAAAGGGAAATGTCATAGATTTGTCAGATTATGAGGATATGCAGGAATTGCTGTTGGCTGCTGATGTAATGATTAATGACTTTTCTTCTTCCATGTGGGATTTTATGTTGACGGGAAAGCCCTGTTTTACCTTCGCATTAGATATGGATCATTATGTAGAGACAACAAAGTTATATACGCCCCTTAATGAGTGGCCATTTTCAAAAGCAAGGTCTAATGAGGAATTGGCTGAGAATATTTTAAATTTTGAAGAAAAGAGTTATATGGATGCTTGTAAGAAACACTATGAATTACTTGGAGGATGTGAGACTGGAAGGGCAACTGAATTAGTATGCAGGAAAATCTATGACAGATGCTTTCAGCCGTAACGATAGGTGATGTTAATATGAGTGAATCAAAAAGCTGTTTTCTGTGCAGCACCACATTTCAGCTTATTACAGCTATGCAGATCTGCTATGGGAGAAGGGAAAAGGCGGATTTATATATTCTCCCTTTATGTCCCAATGGAAGTGTATATAGAGACAGAATCAGTGAGGTGAAACTGTTTCATAAAGTTTCTGTTATTGACGGTGACAGCTTGTCTTGTTTATATAAGAAACAGAGCGCTTTGCGATATAATATAAACTCCTTTTTGTGTTATCTGAATATTAAAAAAATAGTAAGTAAGATGATATCTGTTGACGCTTCGTATGATAAATTTTATTTTTCTAGTGTTACGCCGTACTCTAAACTAATTCAGTTATATTTTTATAGATATTCTAAAAAGACAGAAATTATTCTGTTTGACGATGGTGAGGGAAGTTATGATGACCCATATATTATAGGTAAATTGTCAAAAGCGGATTATGTAGCAAGAAAAATTTTGTTTCATTATAGGATGAATACAAAACTTATTCTTAGATATTTATATTCTCCGTCATTATATACTGAGATTAATGGCCATGGATATCGTGTAAAAAAAATTCAAAATAAACTTAGTAATGATGAGTTTGTTAATATGATTAATCATATTTTTGAGTTTAATGAGATAGATAAGATTTCAGAAAAATATATAATTTTGGATGTAATTAAAGAGATAAGATTCACACAGACAGGAAAAGAAAAATTGCTGTCCATATATAGAAAAATATCAGATATTGTTGGAAAGGAAAATTTAATCATAAAACAGCATCCTAGAGATAAAGATACATTAAGTGAAAGCTTTCAGGTCTATAATAATCAGAGTATTCCTTTAGAAATTATAGAATTAAACTCCAATATTCAAAATAAAGTTATTATTACTGTTGCAAGTACAGCTATATTTACCACAAAAGTTTTACTTAATCAGGAACCCATTGTCATTTTACTCAATAAATTATTTTTGGAAGATGATCTGTTGTACAATACCGAGGGAAGAAAAGACGGAAAAGTTCAACGGTTTAATTTGGAATGTTTTAACTTATATAATGACAAAAATCGGTTTATGCTTCCGGATAGCATTGAAATACTGGAACATATGCTGAGATCAATACAGTAAATTTATAAGGGTAGTATATAACTATGATTTATTTGATTACTTTTCTTCTTGCTTTTCTTGCATCTATTATGCTCCAAAATGCATTAGATAATGGAAAGAAAAAAAAAGTTATATTTTGGTCAACCGCAATCATACTTATTTTGAGTGTTCTTGCAGGACTAAGAGATGTATCTGTTGGAACAGATAATTTTGCATACAGGAGAGACTTTTTAGCATTTTCCTCTTATACATCGTTTAGACAAATTACGACAACGGGTTCTTTAGAGATTTTATTTGATCTTCTCTTTTTTATAATAAGTCGTTTTACTCAAGACTACCATGTTGTATGTTTTGCGACCGAATTTTTGACGATGTTTTTTGTTATAAAGGGATTAATCTATTTTAGAAATAATGGATATTTAACATCTATTCCGCTAGGTATTTTAGTTTGGTTATTCTGTCAATATTGTAATTTCTATAATATTGTTCAACAGGGAATGGCAGTTGCCATTATTTTTTATGCATTAAAATACTTATTAGAAGATAAAAAAATAGTTTATCTGTTATTTGTATGTTTTGCAATGCTATTTCATATATCAGCTATTTTGGGAGTTGGACCGTTGTTGATATATATGATAGTAAAATCAAAATTTTCAACTATAAAGCTTTTTCTATGGATTGGAATACTGATTATTAGCATGGCAGGAATTTCATATGTTGGGAATTTCGTAATTCGACTTGGATTATTAAGTGAAAGTTATGCTATTTTTTTAAATCGAAGTTTTGAGTTTTCCTTTAAACAGGTATTATATAGGCTTCCAGTTTTGCTTTTGTCCAGTTTTCATTATAAATATATTGAACCGAAAGTGAAAGAGTATAAGTTTTGGGTTGCAATGCTCTGGGTAGAAGCAATATTGAGTCAATTAGCAATGCTTTATGGGCCGGCATATAGAGTTAGTTTATACTGTTGGGTTTCAAATATGATAATTATACCTTCATTTACGGTTGCTTATAAAAAAGATAATAGGTTAATTATTGTGGCAGGTATCATTGTATATTTAATACTGTATTGGAGTTATTTTTATATTTACAATGCGTATAATTTTCTATATCCTGTCTACCCATTTGTATCAGATATACTACAAAGTATTTAATCAATTTAATCAAGGAGAATAAAAAGATGTACAAAAAACCATTTATTATTGCCGAAGCAGGCTGTAACCATATGGGGCGGATGGAGATTGCAAAGGATCTCATTGAAACGGCGGCACATTTCTGTAAAGCTGATTCCATCAAGTTTCAAAAACGCTGCCCAAAGGAACTGCTGACTTTAGAACAATACAATGCGCCCCACCCTAATCCTGCGAACTCCTATGGCGCAACCTACGGTGAGCACCGTGAGTTTTTGGAATTCGATGTGAAGCAGCACGCACAGTTAAAAAAGTGGTGTGAAGATGCAGGCATTATCTATTCAACTTCAGTATGGGATCTGACCAGCGCCAAGGAAATATCTTGTCTTCATCCTAAGTTTATTAAGATTCCGTCTGCATGCAATACCCATTATGAGATGCTTCAGTGGTTATGTGATAACTATGAAGGAGAGATTCAGTTGTCCTTTGGAATGACGACAAAAGATGAAGAAGAAAAGATTGTTCAGCTATTTGAAAAGAATGGCCGTGCAAAGGATTTGGTTCTCTATAATTGTATTTCCGGATATCCGGTGCCTTTTAAGGATGTCTGTTTACTTGAGATTATTGGTATGAGAGAACGATACGAAGGGCGTGTCAAGGCAATTGGTTTTTCCGGTCATCATCTTGGGATTGCAGTGGATGTGGCAGCCTATACGTTGGGAGCTGAATATATTGAACGCCATTATACGCTTGACCGTACATGGAAGGGGACGGATCACGCCGCGTCCCTTGAGCCGGATGGAATCAGAAAGCTTGTCAGGAATCTGGAGGCAGTTTATGAATCACTTACTTATAAGAAAGAAGAAATTCTTCCGATTGAGCAGATACAGCGTGATAAGTTGAAATACAGGGAGAACTGATTGTGGATGAGAGATTTAGAGATTACACGGTGTATGAATCTGACCGTGTTATAGAGGCGCTTAAAAAGATTGACGCAAACAGGCAAGGATTTGTCATTGTGGTTGATTTGGAGAAAACAGTTCTTGGAGTGTTGACGGACGGGGATTTAAGGCGTGCATTTATTCGAGGGTGCAATAAAGAAGCCTACGTTTCTGATGTATATACAAAGGAGGCAAAGACTGTTTTTCTATCAGATGGATTCGAGACAGTATCGAGACTGTTCAAGAATCAAGCTATTAAATTCTTACCTGTGGTGGATGATAACAACTGCTTAGTAAATATTATTACTAAAAATCAGATGCATACATTGTTATTGCAAGATATTCATGCGGATTTGGGATATGATTTTTTCTCCTTAGATACAGGAGTTATTGATTATGAGATTTTTCAAAGACCGTGGGGTTTTTATAAGACAACTGTGTTGAATGATTACTATCAGGCAAAGGTAATCTGTGTAAAACCCAAAAGTCAATTAAGTCTTCAATCCCATGAGCATAGAGAAGAACATTGGATTGTGGTTCATGGGACAGGCATAATTCATTTAGAAAAATCTGTTTTGCATGTAAGCTGTGGAAGTTCTGTTTTTATTCCAAAAGGAGCCAAGCACAGGGTACTCAATACAGACGAACAGGAGTCGCTGATTATTACCGAAGTTCAAATTGGAGATTATCTTGGAGAAGACGACATTATCCGCTATGAGGATATCTATGGAAGAATATGAGATTGGGGCTTGAAATATAGGAGGAATTATGAACGTAGCATTTATTCCGGTCAGAGGCGGAAGTAAGTCGATTCCGCTAAAAAATATTAAATATCTTTGCGGCAGGCCATTGGTCTATTGGGTAATAAAAGCGGCATGCGGATGTGAGTATATTGATAAGGTTTATGTTGCAACTGACAGTGAGCAGATTAAAAGGACGGTAGAGTCCTTTCAGGCAGGGATGGAAGGGAGCCTTTTTGACAAGGTAGAAGTAATCGGCCGTTCTGCAAAATCTGCTTCTGATACGGCATCCACAGAGTTTGCAATGCTGGAATTTGCTAAGAATTACGAGTTTGATCATATTGTGCTTGTTCAGGCTACATCCCCTTTGCTTAGGAGTGATGATCTGAATCGCGGGTTTCAGATTTTCAATTCTGAGGGGACAGACAGCGTCCTCTCTGTCGTCCGGCAGAAGCGCTTCCACTGGGCAAATGATGAAAAAGGATATACATATCCGACGAATTATGATGTATTTTGCCGCCCCCGCAGGCAGGAGTTCGACGGATATCTTGTAGAAAACGGTGCGTTTTATATCAGCTCAAAAAAAGCATTGTTGAAATCAAAGAATCGCGTTTCCGGAAACATAAAAGCAGTGGAGATGAGTGAAGATACATTTTTTGAGATTGATGAACCCAGTGACTGGATTATAATTGAGGCTCTAATGAAAAAGAATGGTATCGCTGCGTTTGTTGAAGTACCTGAAATAAAAATGTTTTTGACGGATTGTGATGGATGTCTGACCGACGGAGGAATGTATTATTCAGAGAAGGGTGATGAACTAAAGAAATTCAATACCAGAGACGGTATGGGCTTTGCGCTGCTTCGCAAGATGGGGATTATTACGGGTATTATCACGAGTGAAAACGTGGATTTAAACAGACGGCGTGGGAAGAAGCTAAAGCTTGACATTCTTGAAATGGGCTGTAAGAACAAACTAGAGAAGGTTACAAAAATTTGCTCACAGTACGGAATATCCCTTCAGAATGTCTGTTATATTGGAGACGATGTAAACGATCTTACAGTCATAGGGGCTGTAGGATACGGCTGCTGCCCAAAGGATGCTGTGCGGGAGGTCAAAGAGGCGGCGGATTACATCACAGAGGCAAAGGGTGGAAAGGGAGTAATTAGAGAAGTAGTTGAGATAATCAGTGGGCAGAGGAAGAACGCCGAATGAATGGTGAGTTAAAGAAAATAGCTAAGAATATTGGATGGATGACTTTTGATAAGGTTTTTTATCTGATTCTTAATCTTCTTGTTACAGTGCGGGTAGCTAATTATTATGGTTCAGCAGACTATGGGCTGTATCAATATGCATTGAATGTTGTGGCTATCTTTGAAATTCTTGTAACGCTTACAGATGGGAGAGTAGTTAAAAAAAGATATAGTCAATATTTGCCGGAAGAAGTGGTAATCTCAGCAACTTTTTCCAGGTTTCTATTCTCTGGTATTTCCTGTATGGCAGGAGGAATATATCTTATTTTCGCCAGGCAAGGCAGAGAGTATAAAGAAATATTCCTGGTGTTACTGATGAATGCAGTGATATTAAATTGTAAATTTGGAATGGAGAATCGTTTTGAGTATCTTCTTCAATCCAAAAAGGTTGTGATCGCATCAGATATATCGGCTGCGGTTGGCTGCCTTTTTCAACTGGGGGCTGTCGCTGTACATTTGCCAGTTATTGCCATAGCTTTTATCGCCACAATTACTGCCATCATTCAGTTTTTCATCATATTTGTTCAGTATAGAAGCGCATTTCATTCTGGGATTATTGGCAGGGTAGACAAGGGGTTATTAAAGGAAATCATAGCGGAAAGTTTTCCTTTGGCTGTCGCTGCGTCCTGTGCGACAATTTATCAACGCTGCGATACCGTTATGCTTGGAAGTATGCTTTCAGTAGCAGACGTAGGAGTATATGCAATCGCTGTAAAATTAATAGGGATTGTGCAGATCGCGATAATGCCTGTACAGAATTCTGTGTATCCCAAACTAATCACATTATTTAAAATCAACAAAGAGGAATATGAGAAGCTTTATATCCGTATATCCTCAATGCTTACCTGGCTTTACATAGC
The DNA here is from genome assembly GCA_949502235.1 of uncultured Lachnospiraceae bacterium. Taxonomy (GTDB): domain Bacteria; phylum Bacillota; class Clostridia; order Lachnospirales; family Lachnospiraceae; genus CAPEBR01. Next base: position 21,973 of record CATBDC010000042.1, read on the forward strand.
CGGCGTTATGGTTTCTTTTTTTGTACTGCCTGTTGCTTTCAAATACTTAAAGCCAGAATATGGGGCTGCTTTTGGAGTATATAAAATCTATGTTCTAGGTTCTTTTTTTATGTATAATGCCGTACTTAGAGCAGGACACTTTACACTGATTAACCGAGGAAATATTCTGATGTTTTCTCAAATAATCAGTGTGATTTTGAATATCATTCTGAATTATTTCGGAATCAAAATCATGGGTATGTATGGGGCGGCAATGGCTACAGTCATTACCCAAGGCGTTTCATTATTGCTTTGTAATCTGTTGTTTGGAAAGGACGGAAGAGAAGTATTTTTATGGCAGATAAAAGCAATAAACCCAAGATATATTTTTATAAGGAGATAGGAACGATGAATATAGCAGTCGTAATTGCAGGTGGTTCTGGGAGCAGAATGGGACAGGACATTCCCAAACAATTTATCAACGTATTTGATAAGCCTGTGTTAATATACACCCTTGAAGGATTTCAGAAGCATCCTCAGATTGATGCGATTGAGGTTGTTTGTATCGAGGGCTGGCATGATGTTCTCTGGGCGTATGTCAGGCAGTTTGGCATAGATAAGCTGAAATGGGTGGTTTCCGGAGGGGAAACAGGTCAGGAGTCCATTAGAAACGGTATCTATAATCTGGAAGGAAAAGCTTCTGAGGAAGACATTATTATTATTCATGACGGAATCCGGCCGCTGGTTGATGAGACGGTTCTTACAGATGTAATCGTAAAATGCCGGCAATATGGAAATGCTGTCACTTCTCTGCCTTATAATGAGCAGATTTTTGTAGCTGATGATGAGAAAAGTACTGTTAAATATATCCCTCGCGAAACCCTTCGGCGCGTTTCTACTCCCCAGGCTTACAAATTTGGTTTACTTGATTCAAAATACCATGAAGCGTATGAAAAAGGAATCGGCATCTATGGTTCTTCTTATACGAATACAATGATGGTTGAGCTTGGAATTCGGCTGTATTTTGCAGCAGGTTCGGATAAAAACATAAAGCTGACTACCAAAGATGATTTGGAGATGTTTAAAGCTTATCTGAGATCAGATAAGGATAACTGGTTAAAATAGGGGATTGAAATGAACTTATATCAAAGTAAACAATACATAGAAGATGTCGTAGCCGTAGCTGACTTAGACCTTTCATGGGAGAAATTAAGGGATAAATGCATGCTGGTATCCGGTGCAACAGGGCTTGTAGGCAGTTTTTTGGTAGATGTAATTTTAAGAAAGAATCAGGAGGATGACTTAAACTGTACGGTTTATGCTCTGAGCAGAAATGAAGAAAAAATCATGGAACGGTTTGCCGGATATTGTGGTGATAAACATCTGGTTTTTATTCCTTATGATATCAGGCTCCCTTTGGCACGTAACGATATTGGTACTGTGGATTATGTTCTTCACCTTGCGTCAAATACACATCCTATACAGTATTCTAAAGATCCCATTGGAACGATAACAACCAACATTATCGGTTTACAGAATATGCTTGAATTTGCCGTGGCCCATCATGCGGCTCGTTTTGCATTTGCATCCTCAAATGAAATCTATGGTGAGAATCGGGGAGATGCAGAGTTCTTTGATGAGAATTACTGTGGTTATATTAATTGTAATACAATGAGAGCCGGCTATCCGGAAAGCAAAAGATGCGGAGAAGCGCTCTGCCAGGCATACAAAGCCCAGAAAGGATTGGATGTGGTCATTCCTCGCCTGACCCGATCCTACGGTCCGACAATGTTAATGTCCGACACAAAAGCGATCAGTCAATTTATCAAGAATGGGATTGACAGTGAAGATATTGTCTTAAAATCTGCTGGAATGCAATATTACTCATATGCATATGTGTCGGATTCTGTCAGCGGTTTGCTGACAATCCTTCTGAGTGGAAAAAGCGGGGAGGCGTATAATATTTCGGACGAAAGTTCGGATATTATGCTTAAGGAGCTTGCGGCGATTATTGCCGATTTGAATGGGAAAAAAGTTGTGTTTGAGGTACCAGACTTTGTAGAGGCGGCCGGATACAGTAAGGCAACTAAGGCACGATTGGATGGACATAAGCTGCTTACATTGGGCTGGAGGCCGAGATATGATGTGAAGTCAGGAGTTGAGAGAACTATATCGATTTTACGGGAGATTAGGTAGGTGATAGGGTGGATAGGGAGGTTAAGATGAATAGGAGAATTTTAAGAAAACAATCTAACAGTCTGAATTTTATACGAATACTCGCGGCTTCTCAAGTGATGTTTGGACATTTAGTTGAACATTTGGAATTGCCGATCAAAGAAAATATTTTTCGAGCATCCTCTTTCTTAAGAGGCGTTCCTATTTTTTTTGCTATTAGTGGTTTTTTGATCTGGTTCTCCATTGAAAGTTCAAAGTCCTATTCACATTATATTACAAAGAGGTTTTTGCGGATTTATCCTGAGCTTTGGGCTGCTGTAATGATAGAGCTGCTTTTTTTAATGATTTTCTATCATGGATGGGATATAAAGAGTCTTATTTTGTTTGGATTTGGCCAAGGAACTATTTTTCAATTCTGGACTCCTGAAGCGTTGCGGGGTTATGGTGTTGGGACTCCAAACGGTGCGTTGTGGACGATTGGCGTGATGATTCAATTCTATATAATGGCCTGGATTTTCTATAAAATAATGAAGAATAGAAAAATGATTACATGGATGATCGGATTAATCATTTCTTTTATGGTTAGTTGTGTATTCAATTCTATTACGCATGAGTTTATAAGAATAGAGGTGATCGGTAAGCTATATGACCAAACTCTTATCCGATATTTTTGGATTTTTTATATTGGTATGTTTATTGCAGAATTTCAGGAATTTCTGTTGCCAATTTGTAGGAAATATTGGTGGATGTCATTACTATTGAGTTATACTTTCTTTTGGTCGAAGATTGATATTTTATCGGGATATTATTTATTCTGGAGTTTGTTCCTGATTATTGGTGTTATTGGATTTGCTTACAGGTTCCCGCAGCTAAATGTTCCATTAGATATTTCGTATGGGTTATTCCTATACCATATGACGGTTGTAAATGTTTTTGTTAATTTTAGATGGGGGGGGGGTAAATGGGAATATGCTTTGCTCATCGTTTTAATTACAGTTATACTTGCTTATATTTCCACTGTTACAGTTGGAAAACTATCGGTGAGAAAGAAACGTTTATTGACATAGGGAAAGAAGTTTGGAGGAGATGTGATATGTCATTGTTCAATAATTCAACTTTATTAATCACAGGAGGCACTGGTTCTTTCGGCCACACCGTCCTGAAACGCTTCCTGAATACAGACATTCGGGAAATCCGTATATTCAGCAGGGATGAAAAAAAACAGGATGACCTGCGCCATATGTTACAGGTGCATCATCCGGATACAGCGTCAAAAGTAAAATTCTATATCGGAGATGTTCGCAATCCACAGTCTGTGCATGACGCCATGCCAGGTGTGGATTTTATATTTCACGCAGCAGCCTTAAAACAGGTCCCTTCCTGCGAGTTCTTCCCTATGGAAGCCGTACATACGAATGTGGAAGGAACCAACAATGTTCTCCACGCTGCAATCGAAGCCGGAGTAAAACGGGTCGTTTGCTTAAGTACAGACAAAGCCGCATACCCTATCAATGCAATGGGAACGTCAAAAGCTATGATGGAGCACATTGTAAGGGCAAATGCACGTGTGGCGGCAGAGCGAGGCAAAACACTTATCTGCTGTACAAGATATGGAAACGTCATGTGCTCAAGAGGCTCTGTCATCCCGCTTTTTATTGAGCAGATTAAGAATGGGAACCCTATTACAATTACCAATCCAGATATGACAAGGTTTCTGATGAATCTTGACGAGGCGGTAGAGCTTGTAAAATTTGCTTTTGAACATGGGGATTCAGGAGATTTATTTATACAGAAAGCAGATGCCAGCACCATCGGCGTGCTGGCTGAGGCTGTACAGAGACTGTTTGGAAATACAGGGACTCACATCATCGGTACGCGGCATGGGGAAAAACTGTACGAAACACTAATGACAAAAGAAGAACGCTTAAGGGCACAAGACATGGGGGATTACTATCGGGTATCTGCCGATCATAGAGATTTGAATTACGATAATTATTTTGTCAATGGACAGGTAGCCACAGAAGCAGACGAAGCATATACAAGCCACAATACAAAATTACTGAATGTGGAAGAAACTGTACAAAAAATATTAACTACGGATTATGTGAAAGAGAAACTTAGGAGGCAGAAGGATGAAGATACTTGTAACAGGCTCTAAGGGATTCGTTGGACGTAATCTGGTGGAGAATTTGAAAAACATTAGGGACGGAAAGAATCGGACAAGACCTGACCTTACCATTACAGAAATCTATGAGTATGATGTAGATACAGAAGAAATCCTCTTAGACCAATATTGCAGGGACTGTGATTTCGTATTTCATCTGGCAGGAGTGAACAGGCCGAAAAATATTTCTGAATTCATGGATGGAAATTATGGCTTTACATCCCTTTTGCTGGATGCTCTTAAGAGAAATCAAAACACATGTCCGGTGATGCTTTCCAGTTCCATTCAGGCAAGCTTAAGCGGGCGGTTTGCAGCTTCAGAGTATGGAAAAAGTAAATTGGCGGGAGAGGAATTATTCTTCCGGTATGCAGAAGATATGGGAGTAAAAGTGTTGATTTACCGATTCCCGAATCTGTTTGGAAAATGGTGCAGGCCCAATTATAATTCAGCGGTGGCAACGTTTTGCAGCGCTGTAGCCAATGGGAAGGAATATACGGTAAACGACCGTTCCACGGAATTAGAACTTGTTTATATTGACGACCTAGTAAGGGAATTTCTTGACGCATTGGAGGGACTTGAACACCATTGCGAATATGAAGGCCTGAAAACTGTTTTGGCAGACAATGGGCGTTATTGCTGCGTACCTGTTACCCATTGTGTGACGCTGGGAGAGATTGTAGATTTGCTTCAATCTTTCAGAGAAGCTTCAAAAACTCTTACAATGCCGGAAATGCCTCCGAATTCATTTGCAAAAAAACTGTACAGTACGTACTTGTCATATCTTCCGGAGTCTGAGATTTCCTGTAAGCTTACGTCCAATCAGGATGAAAGGGGCAGCTTTACGGAGCTGATTCGTACACAAAACTGCGGGCAGGTATCGGTTAATATTACAAAGCCAGGAATCACAAAGGGACAGCATTGGCACAATTCCAAATGGGAAATATTTATTGTGGTGTCAGGCCATGGGCTAATCCAGGAGCGCAGGATTGGCATAAATCCGGAGACTGGCAAGGAGTACCCTTTGGTCGAATTTGAGGTTACAGGCGAAGAAATGCGGGCGGTACGGATGCTTCCGGGATATACCCATAATCTCATCAATTTGTCTGATTCGGAGAATCTTGTTACAGTGATGTGGGCGAATGAGTGGTTTGATGAAAAAAATCCGGATACTTTTTTTGAACAGGTAACAGAAACGGGAGGGATTCAATGAACAGTGATTTTGGGAATATCACATGGCAAAACAATGGCAGAATTAAGCTGCTCATTATTGTCGGGACACGGCCTGAGATTATCCGTCTGTCGGCGGTGATTAATAAATGCAGGAAATATTTTGACTGTATTCTTGCTCATACCGGACAGAATTATGACTATAATTTAAATGGGGTATTCTTTAAAGACTTGGGCTTGGATGCTCCGGAGGTGTATTTGGAAGCAGTTGGGGAGGATTTGGGTTCTACAATGGGAAATATCATCAGTTCTTCTTATAAGTTAATGAAAACAATACACCCGGATGCAGTACTTGTTCTTGGCGATACGAATTCCTGCCTGTCTGTGATTGGCGCAAAACGGCTTCACATTCCGATTTTCCACATGGAGGCGGGAAACCGCTGCAAGGATGAATGTCTGCCGGAAGAAACCAACAGGCGAATTGTGGATATCATCTCTGATGTGAATCTGGCATACTCGGAGCATGCCAGAAAATATCTTGCTGACTGCGGACTGCCAAAGGAGAGAACTTTTGTTACAGGTTCTCCTATGGCGGAGGTGCTGAATCATAATTTACGATCAATTTTAAAGTCGGATATCCACAGCCGGTTATCAGTAGAGACAGAAAAAGAGATTGAGAAGGGGAAATATATCCTCATGTCGGCCCACCGGGAAGAAAATATAGATACTGAGGAAAATTTTACTTCATTATTTACAGCCGTTAATGCTATGGCAAAAAAGTATGATATGCCAATTTTATATTCTTGTCATCCGAGAAGCAGAAAGAGGCTGGAGAATACGGGTTTTCAGCTAGATTCTCGCGTGATTGCACACGAACCCTTAGGTTTTCATGATTATAATTGTCTGCAGGCATATGCTTATGCAGTTGTTTCAGATTCCGGAACGCTTCCAGAAGAAAGTTCATATTTTACATCAGTTGGGATGCCGTTTCCAGCCGTATGTATCAGAACCTCCACAGAACGTCCGGAGGCGCTGGATAAAGGATGTTTTATTCTTTCCGGTATCCATACGGAAGGGCTGCTTCAGTCAGTAGAACTGGCGGTACAGATGAATCAGGAAGGCGATTACGGTATTCCTGTACCGGATTATGTTGATTTAAATGTAAGTGGAAAGGTTGTGAAAATTATTCAGTCATATAAAGATACGGTGAATCGTTTTGTATGGCGGAAGGAATGAGAACAAATAGATTTAACATCATAAAAATGTGAAAAGAGGAGATGTCAGGAAAATATCACATTCCAGACATCTCCTTTTTTATACCCTACACCATTTTTTCACATTTTTACCATATTTCTCCCACACTTTCTCCGTATAATAACCAGGTAATATTTCAGCAAGGAGAGAAAATATGAGTGACCAGAATGTATTTGAGCGAGTAGAGAAGAAATACCGCCTGAACCAGAAGCAGTACGATTCATTCCGAAATGCAGCAGCCAAAAAGCTTCATATGGATGAATACGGCCTGCATACCATCCGTAACATTTACTACGACACCCCCAATTACGAGCTAATCCGCCGTTCCATCGACAAACCGAAATACAAGGAGAAGCTTCGCCTGCGGGGGTACGGGGAGATTCAGGATGAAAGCGTCGTGTTTCTTGAGATTAAGAAGAAATACCAGGGTGTGGTCTACAAACGGCGGACGCAGTTGGCCTTTATGCAGGCGCAAGAATATCTGGAGTCAGGAAACATTACAAAGAAGAATCAGATTTTGAAGGAGATTGACTATTTTATCAAGTTTTACCGTCCAAAACCAAGAGTCTACCTTGCATACGACAGAGAGGCTTTCGTGGGAAATGAGGACGAAAATCTGCGAATCACCATAGACCAAAATATCCGAAGCCACCGGCTGGAATTGTCTTATGACGGGGAGTGTAAGATGCTGAATCCAGGAGAGTACTTGATGGAAATCAAGGTAAAAGAAGCATATCCTATGTGGCTTGCGGATTTGTTGGGAAAACTGGAGATTTACCCTGTCTCCTTTTCCAAATACGGAGCCGTATATGCCCAGGCAATGAGAAATGAAGCAGAAAGAGAGGAAAAAAGGATATGATTACAAGTATACTAAATAACATGGAAGGAAGCCTCACTATTCAAAACGCGCTGCTGTGCGCCTTTGTATCCCTGGCTCTGGGGTTTGTGATTGCCTTAATTTATGGCCTGCAGGGAGCTGGCAGCAAGAATTTTATGGTGACACTTGTGATGCTTCCCGTACTGGTGCAGATGGTTATTATGCTGGTAAATGGAAATCTTGGTACCAGTGTTGCAGTACTTGGCGCCTTCAGTCTGGTCAGGTTCCGGTCTGTTCCTGGTACATCGAAGGAGATGGCCGTTATCTTTTTTGCTATGGCAGTAGGCTTGGCCACAGGAACAGGCTTCTTAGGATTTGCCGCTGTCATGACCCTTGTGGTGGGAATGGTGCTTCTGGCGTTGGAGAAGTCTCGCTTCGGTGAATGGAAGCAGGAGAGAAAGGATCTTAGAATCACCATTGCAGAGCATCTGGATTATACGGAGATTTTTGATGATATTTTCCAGAAATACACCAGCGCATGCTGTCTTCAGAAGGTGAAGACCACGAATCTTGGCAGTATGTATGAGCTGGATTATCATATTACGTTAAAAGACGTCAGACAGGAGAAGGAGATGCTGGATGAAATACGATGCAGAAACGGGAACCTGACCGTAATCTGCGGACGACGGGCGACGGGGCAGGAGGAGTTGTAGTGACAAAGGGCAGAGCGGAAAAGAATACTGGGAATGAAGGCAGGCAAAGAATCAAAAAAAGATTGGAGTTGGGAAAGATGGAGACGGGAAAAAGGAAGATTTTGGCGGTATTACTTGGCGTGCTGCTTGTTTGCACCATGTCAGGATGCAGGCGGGACGGCGGTGAGACAGAAACCGGTATTGCCAAAGCAGCAGATACGTCTTCCCACGCGTCTGTAAGTACGGTGACCCTTACAGAAGGAAAATACAGTGAAGAAAAGCTGGATGATACTTGGGATGAAAACCAGGCAGTCTATTTATGCCTTGAAAATGATAAGATTACTATAGAGGAGCGTACTGGCTTGGAGAAGGGAGATGGGGCTGCCCTTAAAGATAAAGTGGAGATTACTAAGAGCACTGCTGTCATCAAAAGTGCAGGAACCTATGTTTTTTCTGGAACGCTAAAGGATGGTCAGATCATTGTAGATGTGGATAAGGAGGAAACGGTCAGGCTGGTTTTTAACGGAGTCTCTCTGACCTGCACTAGTTTAGCGCCTGTTTACTTAAAGGGCGGCAACGTCATCATCACACTGACGGAGGGGACAGAGAATACTCTTGAGGACGGCAGTGTTTACGAGTTTGAAGATGAAGGGGCAAAAGAACCAAAAGCAGCGGTTTTTTCAAAAGACGATTTGACTTTTAACGGAACAGGGACGCTTCATGTAATCGGAAATTATTGTCATGGGATTCAGTGTAAGGACGATTTGAAATTTATCAGCGGCACTTACATCATCTCAGCAGTCAATGACGGGATTGTGGGAAAAGACAGCGTATCCATTCGGGATGGACATTTTACCATAGAAAGCGGTGACGACGGAATCAAGGCTTCTAACACCGAAGATTCGGATAAGGGTTATGTTCTCATTGAAAATGGGTTTTTCCAGATAATGGCCGATGGCGATGGAATTCAGGCAGAGACGCTTCTTCGGATAAACGGCGGTGATTTTGAGATTACCACAGGAGATGGAGGCCAGAATGTGAAGACAGTCTCTGATATGCATAGCCCTGACGCCAGACAAGGAAGCAAAACTGGAATGTTGGGTGATAAAGGGGCAGAGATGGAGGGGCGAATACCAGAAGGGGGAATGGCACCGCCAGAAGGAGACATACCAGAAGGGGGAATGGCGCCGCCAGAAGGAGACATACCAGAAGGGGGAATGGCGCCGCCAGAAGGAGACATACCAGAAGGAGGAATGACGCCGCCAGAAGGAGACATACCAGAAGGAGGAATGACGCCGCCGAAAGGCGACATGCCGGCTCACGAAGATGGGGAATCTGAGACTGTCAGCACAAAAGGGTTAAAATCCTATGTAGAATTAATTATTGCAGGAGGAGAATTTAATCTGGACACACAGGATGACGGAATCCACAGTAATCAAAATGTTATGGTTCAGGGAGGCTCAATCACCGTTTCCACCGGAGACGACGGAATTCACGCTGAGAAAACGTTGATTGTAGATGGCGGAAGTATAGACATTCAGAAAAGCTACGAAGGACTGGAGGGATTTGATATTGTCATTAAAGATGGGGATATAAAGATTGAAGCCTCAGACGACGGAATCAACGCTGCAGGAGACTCTGAAGCCGTTACGGAAGAAAAGAAGAAGGATTTTATGGCAGACGAGGATCAGGGCGCCTCTATGACCATCAACGGAGGCATTATATACGTCAACGCCAATGGTGACGGACTGGACGCTAATGGAGACATTTTCATAGGCGGAGGCGAGGTCACGGTACACGGGCCGGCTGACGGTGGAAACGGTACCCTGGACTATGCGGCCTCCTGCAGGATAACAGGCGGCACATTGGTTGCCATCGGAAGCATTGGAATGGCTCAGAAGCCAAGCGAGGATTCCACGCAGGTGTCGCTGGTATTTCAAATGGACAAGGCAATCCAGGCGGGAGCCGTTATTTCCCTGAAAGACAAAGAGGGGAATACGCTTGCCGAGACGGTTACAGAGAAAACCGCCCAGTGGTTTGCAATATCATCTCCAAACCTGTCGGTAGGGGAGGAGTATATATTTTGTGCAGGAACGGCTGAAAAAGAAGTAAAACCAACCCAGATTGTCAGTCAATTTTCCTTTTAGGCAGATTCCGTTTCGGAAATCTTTTGAAAATCTTGCTGTCGGGAAATGAATGTGATACAATAATCCCATCCTGAACGAAAGAGTCTTATGTAATTTACATGGGACTTTGAATACGTACAGCAGATTTGGAGGACAAGATGATAAATCGGGATTGGGAGAAGTTTGGGGAGGATATCCGTAAGACGGTGCAGGATGCCATTGATGCCCAGGACTTCGGGAAATTGAATCAGACGATTACGAATACGATTAATAATGCGGTTGACAGCGTTTCCAGAAATATCCGGAACGCTCAGGAAGCGCAGCAATTTCAGTCAAGAGGCAGGGGTCCTGTGAACAGAAGCTTTGGTTCACAGGATACTGTTCGTGGGAGAGATAACAGAAGGAATGGACATTTGGGGCAGGAGTATGGCTATGGCAGCGGGAGGAAGAAGCAGCTTCCGGTGTTGTACCGCAAACCCGCCGGTGTGCAGGTGGGCGGCACGCTTACGACGGTATTTGGGGCAGTCGCAGGCAGTATGTTCTCCGTAGCCCTGGTGTTTTTCGTTATCACAGCATTGATGGCCGGAGCATTCGGGATTCCGGAGATTATGGTTACAGCGCTGTTTTTGATATTTGCAGTCGCGGGATTTGTGGCCTTTGGGTGCGGCGCCGGTATACAAGGCAGGGTGAAAAGGTTCCGCACATACGTGCAGGTTCTCGGTATGCGTGAGTATTGCAATATCCGTGAGCTTTCAGAGAAGGTTCATAAGAGCGTCAAATTTGTAGTCAAGGATTTGGAATATATGTTTGCCAAGGGATGGTTTCTGGAGGGGCATCTGGATGATGAAAAGACCTGTCTAATCACAAGCCATGGGATGTATCAGCAGTACAAGCAGATACAGGCGGACAGAAGGGTAGCTGAACAGGAAAAGGCGGCAAAGCAGCAGCGGGCAGAGGACGAGAGCATCCCGCAGAACAATCGGGGTACAGAAGGCGGACATTCTAAGCTGCCGCCAGAGGTACAGAAGGTGGTGGATGAGGGGGATGCCTATATCCGGAAGATTCACGCCTGCAATGACGCTATCTCCGGCGCAGAGATATCTGCGAAGATTTCCCACATGGAGATGCTGGTGGATAAGATTTTCGACAGGGTAGAGCAGGAGCCTGAAGCTGTGGACGACATCCGCAGGCTGATGGAATATTATCTGCCCACCACCGTGAAGCTTTTGGAGGCGTACCGTGAATTGGACGCCCAGCCTGTGGACGGTGAAAATATTCGTTCTTCCAAAAGGGAGATTGAGGAGACGCTGGATACGCTTAACATGGCGTTTGAAAAGCTATTGGACGGGCTGTTTAAGGAGACGGCGTGGGATGTGTCTTCAGATATTTCGGTGCTGCATACCTTGCTTGCCCAGGAGGGGCTTATGGATGACGGTTTGCACAAGCCCAGGTAAGAAGAAAGATTTATTGTGAAGGATGGGAGATAAGATGAAGAACGAATTTGAGAACTTTCAGGCGACTCCAAAGTTGACGCTTAACCCTTTTCAGGACGAGCCAAAACCCCAGGCAGTAAAAGAAGAAAAAGGGCCTGTGCTGGATGAGAATATTTTATCAGAGGAGGAACGGCGGGCGGTGGATGCCTTTGCCGCACAGATTGACTTGATGAACTCCAATGCGATCTTACAGTATGGGGCTGGGACCCAGAAGAAGATGGCGGATTTTTCCGAGGCGGCGTTGGAGAATGTGCGGACAAAGGATCTGGGAGAAGTGGGCGAGCTGCTTCAAGGAGTGGTGAAGGAGCTTCGCAGTTTTGACGAGGAGGAGGAAAAGGGCCTCTTTGGAATCTTCAAGAAGGGATCTGGCAGAATCCAGGCCATGAAAGCTAAGTATGCCAAGGCAGAGACGAATATCAACCAGATTTGCAGAGTACTGGAATCCCATCAGGTGCAGCTTCTTAAGGATGTTGCGGTGCTGGATAAGATGTATGAGCTGAATCTGACATATTTTAAAGAGTTGTCCATGTATATCCTAGCAGGAAAGAAGAAGCTTGCCGAGGTGCGAAGCACTAAGCTTCCCGAACTTCTTTCTAAGGCGTCGCGCTCAGGGCTTGCAGAGGATGCCCAGGCGGCAAGGGATTTAGATGCCATGTGCAACCGGTTCGAGAAGAAGATTCATGATCTGGAGCTGACTCGAACGGTTTCCATGCAGACGGCTCCCCAGATACGGCTGGTGCAGGGCAACGATACTTTGATGGTGGAGAAGATTCAGTCTACCATTGTCAATACCATTCCTCTCTGGAAAAGCCAGATGGTGCTGACCCTTGGCGTAGAGCATTCTGCCCAGGCTGCCGCCGCTCAGCGTGAAGTGACGGATATGACCAATGAGCTTCTGCGAAGGAATGCAGATAAGCTCAAGCTGGCGGTCACAGAGACGGCCAGGGAGTCGGAGAGGGGCATCGTGGAGATTGAGACTCTTAAGCATACCAACGAGACTTTAATCTCTACTCTTGATGAGGTGATGCAGATTCAGAGAGAGGGAAGAAAGAAGCGGGCAGAGGCAGAGCAGGAGATGGTGCGTTTGGAGCATGAGCTGAAGACAAAGCTTTTGCAGGTACAGGGCTAGTACGCTTTAGATAAAAACAAATAGGTCAGTGCACGAAAGGAATTATTTAGAAAAAAGCCTTGATTTTACAGGGATTTGGTGCTATACTCCTGTCTTTGACAGTTAGTAGATTAAATAATCGCTGTATCCCTTGTGTT
>CATBDC010000043.1 GCA_949502235.1 uncultured Lachnospiraceae bacterium
TTTTATTTTAAAGAAATTAATGTAATAAAGTTTGTTATAAAGTAACGGACAATAACCCAATGGGAAATACCGCCTGTAAATCCAGTTGCAGTTCAGCAATTATACAGTATAGATAAAAGAGACAGAAAATTCAGCATTACTGTCACCAGGCTGATTTTAGATGCGATTGGAGTTACAATAAAATTCAATGATATGAACAGGCGAACAGAAATTAATGGAATTCCTGAAAAATATGGAAAGGATGATTTGAACAATCTTCTAGCCACATTTGTATATGACATTGCGTATAAACTGTCATTTAAAAAAGTAACCTCAAAGATTGCATATGAGAATCTCCATGTAATAGCTATAGAAAATCATTATCACCCTGTAATAACACTTCTGCACGAGAGGTCATGGGATAATGCGGACAGGCTTCCACTAATCTATGAAATATTAGGCATTACCGATAAGAATTACCAGTCTCTTATAAAGAAATGGGCGATACAAACGATTGCCGTCCTCTTTAATTCTGACGATACGCCTGTTACCGCAGAGGGCGTGCTTGTGCTACAGGGAAAACAAGGTATCGGAAAGACACAGTTTTTCAGACATCTTGCAATTAAGGACAGCTTTTTCAAAGGCGGAGCTACTTTGGATATGACAAATAAGGACAGCCTGATGTCAGCCACAAAAGTATGGATATGCGAGCTTGGGGAGATAGACAGCACTACGAAAAAAGAACAGTCCGCACTCAAAGCCTTTCTTACAGAGCAGACAGACCGTTACCGGGAACCATACGCGCGCTGTGAAACGGTTCGTCCACGTAGAACCTCTTTTTGCGGAACTGTAAACCCACAGGATTATCTACGGGACGAAACCGGAAACCGCCGATTTTGGACAATACCCATTGAGAAGATAGACTTAAAAAGAATTTTTGAACTCTCTCCTGAATGGTACGTACAGTTTTGGAGGCAGATACTCACCATATACAAAAGCAACCCGAAAGAATATCTTCTTACAGAGAAAGAAAAGAATTTTATCAATTGTAATAACCAACAATACGAACAACTGCTCTTTGGGGAAGATGAATTTCTGACTTGTGCAGACTTCCAAGCCGACAAAGCATTATGGAAATGGCAGACGGCGGCTGAAATCGCAAAGGTTCTCAATGAAGAATTTAGAAGCCTTCATATTTCAAGTGCAAGAATCGGTAAGTTACTTAACAGAATTGAGGAACGGCAACATATCATGTTTGAAAGAAAAACAGTAAAAGGAAAACGCCTCATACTATGTCCTCCAATAGCAAATACAACAGCCAATAATACCTATCAGATTTCTGATTTACCAGATTACAAATTGCCCTCCTTACAGATTTTATCTGACGAAGAACCCATAATCTTCTAAACTCATATAGGGTGCAGAGTGTAAGATATGTCATATATAAATGATAAAAAATCAGTATGAGGTTATACTATATTTGAAATACTACCTCACCTCTTACACTCTGCACCCTTTTCTAAGCAAAATCTTCTCGTATATCATAAACAGATTCTCCTTACATAAATTCCGCCATAACTGATAAAATGAGCATATAAAATGTATCCATAAAACTCCAAGTCAGATGTTCTGCTGTGACTGATGTACGAACAGTTTTCGTTACTTAAACAGCATAAAAGATACGATTTTCTCTTATTTTATCCTCATACTTATGTAAGGTTTTCTCATATGTATTTTCTGTTATACTCTTATACCTTCTGTAATCTGCTTTCTTCAATCTCCTTTAGAAACGCACGTCCTTTCTGATTGTAGTAGTCTATCCGTTCCTGGGAGGTCATATCTTTTGTGACAAAGTAATTATATTCACGCAATTTGTGAATATCTTCAATCGTAAAATTGGGGCTTAGAATCGGTTTTTCCATAATCATTCCTCACTTTCTAATAATACGGACGGATTCAGAATTTCAATCGGTCTGTATCCTTTCAAATTGGTAATCGCACGTACTCCGCGAATCGTTTTGATATTGACTATATGCTTAAAGTTCCATGAAATAATACAATCGCACTCGTTCACAACAGCCGCTCCGATATGCTGACAATCATCATAACTTTTTTGCGTCAAAATTCCCATATCTATAATTTGCTGTGCAACCTCCGCGACATCATTAGAAATATCAAGGGTCGTAAACGAAATCTGTCCCAAATACTCCCTTAACTGGCTCCTTTTCGGTTCGGGGCAGGCTGATATTTCTTCTAATGTAACTGTAGACACATATACCTCATAAATCCCCTTACGGAACAACTCCCATAGCTGTAACGTATCAGCCATTTTTGCAGGAACATCTTCCTGCATTAAGTGACTAACAACAGACGTATCTAAATATACTTTCAATCTCCGCATTACCATCTCTCCTATCTTTACTTAAAGTATAATATAAGTCTTTAAAATCCTCAACTGCTTACTGCTCACTCTGTTCACATCAACATTTAATTTTCTTTATTCTATGCTAATTCCAAGCAGGATATTTACCGCTTTTTGCAATTCCTTTTTCTCTCTGTATGCCTGTATCATCTTCCATTCTGTATCGCTCAATTCCTCTTTCGACAGCTTAACACCTAATAATGAACTTGGAGAAACCTTTAAGGCATAGCAAATTTCAGCAAGCATATCGGCATCCGGTCTGTTAATTCCTTGTTCCCAATTTGAAACGCGTCCATTACTGACGCCAAGCTGCTCTGCCAGTTGTTTCTGGCTTATTCCAAGCTCCTCTCTGTATTTACGGATTCGATTTCCGATTTCGTATTTCATATATTCACCGCCTTTTGACTAATTATACATTCAAAACTTTACAAAGGCAATTACAAATCAAGATATTCTTGATATTCCGTTGACGAAAACAGAATATCTGTGATATTATGTATTAAAATCAAGAAATCCTTGATAGAAAGAAGTGATAATATGAAAGTTTATGAAAAAGTCCGGGAGTATATTGTTGCTAACGGATACAAGCAGGTAGCAATCGCTAAGAAAGCGGGAATACCAAACGCAACTTTTAACGCCATTATGAACGGCAAAAGGACGTTGTATGCAGACGATTTATCTTCTATCTGCATTGCGCTAAACGTAAGCCCCGAATTATTTATCGAAATTAAAAATCCATGTAAAAACGTTACAGACAGAATGGAGGTGATTTGAAGTGATAAACAAAATAGCAGAAGAAAAGGCAAGCGTCATCTACATAATCGAACAGCACTTAAAGGAGGAACTGTTAAAACATACACCCGAAAAGCTGTGGGAAGAAAGCTTCATAAAACGGCAGATTGAAAGACGGCAGAATGGAAAAGCATTTACAACAACAGACCATATCCGCGCTATGGTGTATTCTATGTTGAGTTCTGGTATGTCATGGGACAAGGTCGCAAAGAATATGAATCCCGAAACAAAGTGTATTACTTCTGTCGATAAAATCTTTTGCGATTATGATTTAGAGCAACTTTTAAAGCTTACTCCAACACAACTAAGAGACAGCATAAAAGAAATCCATTGTGCAACCCAATCTACGCTGAAACAGATGGAAGCTCTGCTTACAGTCAATGTTCCTAAGCTCCTGTCAATAGAAAAAACATATGGAACAATTGATACTTTCTATCAAAAGTTTATAGAGATTGATAATACTCTGAAAACTCTCATTATACTTTTATCTGCTACAGAAAGTACCAGTAAATTAGAGCAGATGAATGTAGCACTGGTATGTGAATATCTGCGGAATATAGGACACGATATACCGAAACCAGACAGGCATATTTGTAGGATTCTAAGCAGTGAGTATCTTGCGTTTTCAGATAAAAAGAACGTAACGCCTTTTGAAGCGTTCGACATTATAACAGAACTATCAAAAATGACAGGGAAATCAGCCGCAGAAGTGGATTATATTCTTTGGTCTTATTGTGCAGATGGATATGGAGAAATCTGCACTTTAAAGAATCCTAAATGCAAAACATGCAAAGCAAAAGAAATTTGTAAAAATACTTTTAAGGAGAATTGATATGAAAAAAGAACAAGAATTAGAAATTATCACAACAGCATATTTTTTGGAAGAACGTATGAAAGAACTAAATGACGGGAAAGCAAAGCTGCGCAATGATAAGCCCCAAAATCCTATAATGCCAACAGAGCCTCAAGAAGAAACAGAAATTCTCTCACCAACTCCATACCCGGTTATTACTCCTGAAAAATCAGTAATACCAATAGTACCTGATAGTTGTAAACACGTACTACATATGGCATTAGTTATTCTTGCAGTTTCCTTTATTGTTTCCATTTTTATTCCTGCGATTGGAATGCCTTGCTCTACAATTGCCTTTTGGGGTGGAATCATATATATATTTAAAGGGAGAAAAGCAGAAAAGAAAAGATTAGAAAATGAATCTGTAGAACGTCAGAAAAATTCTTTAGCTTATAAACAAGCATGTCAAGAAATAGATGAGCAAAACCGTATTCGTCAAACGCAAAAAGATGAAGAATTACATAACAAATATCTGACAAGATATGAAAACTACAAAAATGCAATGAAACAGTATGAAATAGAATTAAAAGAATACCAAGAACAGGAACTTCCAGAATGGGAGAAGGAAAATGCCGCCTTATCTGTTACTTTGGATGAAACCAAGTCCGCTTTACAGGAAATATATAATAAAAATGTTATTCCAGCCCCATATCGCAAAAGAGAAGCACTGTGTTATCTTGCTACATTTCTTAACAGTTCTCAATATGATTTGAAATTTGCAATTGAAAATTTCAATCAATATGTAACTCAATGTAAGCAAGACATGCAAATTACGCTCCAAGAAGCACAGTTGCGGATAATGCGCGAAACGTTAAGTCAACAACAATATTCTAACTGGCTCAATGAACAAATACTTGATATAACCGAGCAGGGAAATTCTACTCTAAACAGTATTCATAACTGGCAAAAAGCTGATATTACTTATCGTACATATGTATCAGTTAAAAATCAAAGAGCCAAAAAGAAAGCTGCGAAGTCAAGGAGATAGTTCTTGTGTACATCCAGTATTCAGCAATTTGCTTTACCATATAAAAACAAACATCTCTTTCCATTTATACCGTATATTTGAAAAACCAACTGTAAAATTATCGTCTTATGGTTGGTTTTTCTTATCAGAATATAAACGAAACAGTTGACTTCTTTTCTTTTATATCTTACAACAAAAAATAGAACATATGTTCATTTTGACGGAATGGAGAAAAGAAATGATTTATGGATATGCAAGATGTTCCACTAATGAGCAATTACAGGACATCAACAGACAAGTACGAGAACTGAAACAGCAAGGAGCAACAGACACAACAATCTATTTGGAATACGAAAGCGGTACGAAAATCAACAGGGCAGAACTGCAAAAATTATTATCTGCTGTTCAGACGGGGGATACAATTTTCGCTACCGAAGTCAGCAGAATCACAAGAAGTACAAAACAGCTCTGTGATATTATCGAATTTGCAAAGGAGAGAAAAATCAAATTAGTGCTTGGAAATTTTGTTGTTGACTGTACAAAGGAGCTTGACCCCATGACAGAGGGTATGCTGAAAATGATGGGCGTGTTTGCAGAACTGGAGCGAAATATGATAAGCCAGCGAGTAAAAAGCGGAATGGAGAATGCAAGAGCAAAAGGAAAGAAAATCGGCAGACCTGCTACTACTGCTGATAATATCCCTAACATTTTTTATAAACATTATCCCAAATACCAAAAGGGAGAGTTAAATAAAAAAGAATTATCAAGGCTCTGTTCTCTTTCTTATCCAACTGTTTATAAATACTTACAAATTGTGGAGGGTTAAATGTGTGAATATGGACAGAGCCGGAGCGCCGCCTGTGCTTCGGCAATATTGGAGCATTTTTATCATAACGGTATTTCTGTATTTGCAGATTACCGTTATTATCCGAATCAGATGGTATTTCACAAGGTATTTGACGCATTGAATCATTTGAAAAGAACATATCAGCACAAGTAAAACACAGCGAAAAAGTGGAAAAGTGAATAGAAATAGAAATACATATTAAGAACAGTCCTTACGGGCTGTTCTTTCGTTACAAAGTAGTTGCATCAAACCATCTATACAAAATACACAAAACATACATTCTTATATTGTTCAATGTAAATATATTTTTATTATAATTTCATCATTAATTTATGCAAAAAGTCATAAAAATGTATCTCCGGAGCTAAATTTTTTTTGAGAGTCTGTAATCGTTATATATAGGGTATTTCAAGCAACGGAGGTATCCCTATATGTACAATAGTAGTTAAAAAATGAGAACAACTTAAAGAACATTTAAAATCGTAAACTATACAGAAAGGATGAATCAAATGACTATGAACAAACAAGTTGTTCTCTCCGAAGAAACTTCTCTTATCACACTTCTTTATGGAAATGCTGAATACGACAAGCCATTTCAAAATATGAATGAAATAAATAAGCTTAACAGGAAAAAATTTATGAATCACAAGGAATACAATCATGTGGAACAGGAACGAAACAATATGCACATAATACTGGAATTTCCAAAAGAACCGGAGAAAGAAGAACATATAAAAAGAGAAGTGAAAGGAATTCTCTCTAATATTCTTCAGGAGCACATAACAAAAATTTCTTAGTTACTAAGAGACAGCAAAAATCATTCCGCTTTCTCTTTACAAAAATAATTAAAAATTACAGAAAAGGAGACACATATGAATACAAATAAAAATTTACTTTCAGGAGAATTTCATAAAAAACGAATCAGAATCTTGTTACGTGTAAGTTCAGACCAACAATTAGAATCTGACGGAGATTTAACCGTACAAAGACAACTTATTATGGAGTATGTAAAATCTCATTCCGATTGGATTTTAGACAGCAAGGAGTACTTTGAAGGAAGCAACAGCGGATATAAAAATTCTGTTGCAGACAGGGAAATTTTACGGGAGGCATATCATGATGCCGAAAACCACGAATACGATATATTAGTTGTATACAAAGACGACCGAATCGGGCGAAGAATGTGGGAAATAGGCAGTTATATCATGTCTTTAAAAAATCTCGGCGTAGATGTATATACAGTAAAAGACGGCTGTATTTCTCCGGGAAATGACGATATTATGGGACAGATGATGTTAGCTTTGCGATATGGAAACGCACAGAAAAGCAGCGCTGATACAGGAATGAGAGTAAAAGACACCGCAAAAAAATTAGTTCAGTCAGGAAAATTTATGGGAGGGAAAGCTCCCTATGGATACAATTTAGAACATTCCGGCGAAATCAGCAAGCATGGACGGGCTTTAAAGCATTTAGTCATATCTCCCGAACGTTCAGATGTTGTTAAACACATCTATGAATTGTCATTAAACATGGAATATGGCTCGACTAAAATCGCAAAAACATTGAATACAGATGAACGATATAAAAACCTTGCGCCGAACGATGTTTGGAAAAGCGGAACAATCACCAGTATCCTCACCAATCCGATCTATGCAGGCTATACCGCCTACAACCGCAGAGAGAGCTTAAGCGGAAGACACCGCAATTTAGACAGCAGTGAATGGATTCTTTCAGATAAACCCAATCCTGACCTCGTAATCATTGATGAAGATACATGGAAAAGAGTACAGAAGAAACGCGAACTAAGAAGCAATAAGTACACGAAATCTCTGAAAAATCAAGATGTAACCGTACTGAAACGAAACGACGGTATGCTGTCTCTCGTAGATGTCCTATACTGCGGGTACTGTGGCTGTAAGATGGTAAACGGCAGTAAATACAATTACTGGACCATCAAAGGAACCGGAGAACGAAGAACAAGCAAAATAGCCATTTATAAATGTCAGAATGCCTGGCAGGGTGTGCCTCACGATAAGACAAAGCAATACAGGGCAGATGTGATTGAACCGATTGTATATGAGGCATTAGCCGAGTATATCAGCAAGTTACAGGAGAATGAGAACATTTATGAACAGATTACTGCAAATAACAATGTAGAAAAAAAGAGAAAAGAACAAGATTTAGAAACGGCAAAAAAAGAGCTTGAAAAAATCAGGCGTGACATCCATATCATGGAAGAACATATTCCCGAAGCCATGACAGGAGAATATGCGTTATCATTAGAAAAACTGAATCGCCTTATCGACAAGAAAACCGAACAGGAGAAAGAACAAATGTCAGTAGTACAAGAAAAAGAAACAATATTACAGAACACCACTATTACCGCAAAGGATTGGGAAGATATCAGACATCAGATACCAACCTGGAAAGAAATGTTTCTCCATGCAGATACAGCTACGAAACGCGTACTGGTAAATAAACTGATTGAACGTATTGATATCACCAGAGAAAGGCTGGTTGTCCGTTTTAAAATCAGCTTAGACGAGTTCCTGCCCCAGTCCCGAATCAGTAATAACGAAGTGGTACAGGAATAAGGGCTATGATTTTACCATTACCTCCTCCACGGCCTTTGATCATAAGTGGATACCGGAACGTAATTTCTATAATACTATATCCGTGATTGTAGATGAACTATTTTCCAACTACTTATCCCGGCCCAATGTAAGGCAGCCGATTTTGACACAATACTGCGATGGAAGACAGGTTCAGTGTCCCAACTGGATGACCCAGTGGGGCTCTAAGGCTCTCGGTGACCAGGGCTACAGCCCTATCCAGATTCTGCGGTATTATTACGGGGACAATATGTACATCAATACTGCTGAGGCCATCTCCGGTATTCCTTCCTCCTGGCCCGGCTACAATCTGACCCAGGGCTCCACCGGCGATAAGGTACGCCAGATGCAGGAGCAGCTTGCTGTAATCTCCGGCGCCTATCCTGCAATTCCAAAAATCACTGCTGACGGCATCTACGGCCCTGCAACTGCGGCCGCTGTAAGAAAATTCCAATCCGTGTTCGGGCTGCCTCAGACAGGAATTGTTGATTATCCCACCTGGTACAAAATCTCTGAAATCTATGTAGGAGTCTCACGAATTGCAGAACTAGTATAGCCAAAACAGCCATTCAGCCTATACACAGCAGAATGGCTGTTTTCTACAAAGCCTTTCCCTTCCATTTCCCTCTCTTATAAAATATACCTGTAAGCACTGCGCCGATCACCCAGGATATCAGGAGTGAAATAAACAGACATTCCCTTCTTCCCTTTGGAAATGCTTCGCTTTTTGTGAGTGCCACAAGTCCATATGCCAGCGGAACACGGATAACAATTGTCGTTACAATGGAAATCCACATAGGGGTCATGGTATCGCCCGCCCCTCTCATTACACCGGACAGGCTCTGGGTAACTGCCATGGCGATATATCCGACTGCCAGTATCCGCATCATCTGCATACTGAGGGTCACCAGGGATTCTGTATCTGTGAAAATCCCCATAAGATGATGGCCAAACAGCAGTATCACTGCTGTTATTACCGCCGAGATCCCCATGGCTAAAGCTGTTCCCTGCCTGGCGCCCGCCGTAACACGATCACCCAGCCTGGCACCCACATTTTGGCCGGCATAGGTCGTCATGGCAGTTCCAAAGGAAAAATTCGGGAGCATGGCAAAGCCGTCCACACGCATAACAATCACATTTGCCGCAATCAGCTGTTCTCCGAAGCTGTTCGTAAGAGACTGTACCAGAAGCATCGCCATGGACATAATGGCCTGTGTAATACCAGAAGGAAGCCCCAGACGGACCACATGAGCCACTATCTCCTTATCCAGCTTAAAATACTTTACCTTAAAATCAAAAAAATCAGTCATGGACATGAGCTTCCTGACACACAAGACAGCCGAGATTGCCTGGGCGATAGCTGTTGCCAGCGCAACGCCGCCCACACCCATTTGAAACTTTGCTACAAACAAAAGGTCTAAAACAATATTAAGAATACTGGCAACAACAAGATAAATAAGAGCCGATACCGAATCCCCAAGTCCCCTTAAAATGCCGCACAGAATATTATAATAGGCCATGCCTGCAATGCCGAGAAATAAAATTCGCAGATATGATGTACACCATTCCAGAATACTTTCCGGCGTATTCAAAAGAACAAGGAGCGGTCTTGCCGCTACCGTTGCCGTCACCATAATAAATACCGAAGATATAAAAGTAAGTACAATTGTATTTCCGATTGTTACAGAAAGCTCCTCCCGCCTGCGTGCTCCCAGGTACTGCGAAACCATAATTCCGGCGCCCACACTGATGCCGATAAAAAGCACAAGAAGGAGATTTAAAATCGGCCCGGCACTCCCAACTGCCGCCAGGGCATTATCCCCCACATATTTCCCTACTACAACACTATCCACCGTATTATAGAGCTGCTGGGCGATATTACCCAAAAGCATGGGCAGTGTAAAAATCAAAATCTTCTCCCAGGGGCGGCCTTCCGTCATATCCACCGCCGCAAATATCCTCTTTAGTTTTTCCATTTTCATCCCCACTAATTTAATTGAAAAACACCCGTCTGATGTCATTAAACATAATAAATACCATAAGAACCATTAAAAGCGCAATTCCTACCATATGGACATACCCTTCCTTCTCCGGCGGAACACGTTTTCTTCTTACTGCCTCAACAAATAAAAACACAAGCCTTCCCCCGTCCAGAGCCGGAAGAGGAAGAAGATTCATCACTCCTATATTTGCAGATAAAAGAATGGCAATATGGATAAGCTGTATAACAACTGCAAACACTCCGTAAGACCGGCTCTCCTTATACGTATCATCAACCATGTCTACAATTCCTACCGGTCCCGACATCTGATCAATGCCGACCTGGCCTGTAAGAAGCATCTTAAGACTGTCTATCGTTATGTTAATCCAGTATTTCACCTGATAAGCCCCATACTGCATAGCAGTAAGAATATTTGCCTTTGTATAGGCACCGCCGCCGATTCCGAACCAGTAATAGCCAAGCTCTTCATCCATCACCGGCGTAAGGACTGCTGTATGCTTCTTACCGTCACGGAGATACGTAATCTCTGTTCTCTCTCCCTGATGGATCTGGTTATAGAACGTAATCTCCCTGAAAATATGAATCCTCCTGTCTCCCATGCGAAGAATCGTATCTCCCTCTTTTAGCCCTGCCTCCTCTGCCGGATACCCATTTTCAACGGAACTGATTACCGGCCTGTCATACCCGGTCATCAGGACAAGGATTACTGCAAATACAAAGGCCAGTATAAAATTAAATACCGGTCCTGCCGCAATAACTGATATTCTTGCCCATACTGATTTGTTATTAAAATTCCCGGGAGAATCTGTCCTTTCCTCATCCTCTCCCATAGCACAGAAACCGCCGATAGGGAACAGATGGACTGCATACCGGGTTCCCTTATATTCCTTCGAATATAAGGTCGGCCCCATTCCTAAAGCAAACTCCTCTACATCAATTCCGTTTTTCTTTGCAAGAATAAAATGTCCGAATTCATGAAAAAGTACAATAAAGCTGAAAATCAATAACGCTAATATAATTCCCAAGTCAATAACTACCTCCTGCTTTTAATACGTTCATAAACCCCTGCTTCCACAGTCAGAATTTCTTCCAACGTTGGATTTTTTATGTTTTTATGTGCCCTCATGCAATCCTCGATAATCTCTGTAATTTCCAGATATTTTATCTCACGGTTTAAAAACTGCTTCACAGCCAGCTCGTTTGCCGCATTAAACACTGTAGGGAGTGACCCCCCTTCCCTTCCTGCCTCATAGGCGAGACTTAAGGCATAAAAGGTATCCATATCCGGTTTTTCAAAATCCAGTCTTGCAAGACTCCAGAAATCAAGCCTGCTTCCCTTTAAATAACGCCGCTTTGGATAATACAGGGCATATTGTATAGGAAGCTTCATGTCAGGCGTTCCAAGCTGCGCCATAACGGCTCCGTCTTCATACTCTACCATGGAGTGAATAACGCTCTGGGGCTGGATGACAACCTGTATCTGGTCTATCTCCACGTCAAAAAGCCATCTTGCTTCCATAACCTCCAGTCCTTTATTAACCATCGTAGATGAATCAATGGTTATCTTCTGTCCCATGGACCAATTAGGATGCTTAAGCGCATCCTCCACACGGATATCTAAAAGCTCCTCCTGTTTTTTCCCCCTGAAGGGTCCGCCGGAGGCAGTGAGAAGAATCTTATGAACCGCATTTTCCCCGTTGCCCCTAAGAGACTGGAAGATAGCGCTGTGTTCACTATCCACCGGAAGAACAGACACATTTTTTTCCTTTGCAAGAGGCATAATGATATGTCCTGCAGTCACCAGTGTCTCCTTATTTGCAAGGGCAATATCCTTCCCGGCCTTAATTGCTTCTATTGTAGGCCGGATTCCAATCATGCCTACAATAGCAGTCACCAGTATTTCTGTTTCTTCAAGGACTGAAACACGTATGAGCCCTTCCATCCCCGATAAAATCTCCACATCTAGATCAGCCACAAGGCTTCTAAGCTCTTTTGCACTTTCCTCTTCCCACACTGCCGCAAGACGGGGGCCGAATTCCCGTATCTGCTTTTCAAGAAGCCTTATATTGCTTCCTGCTGCAAGAGCAAGTACCTCTATATCCTTATTTTCTCTGACAACCTCCAGAGTCTGTGTCCCTATAGAACCCGTAGAACCTAATATTGCTATTTTCTTCATAATCTCCTCACCTATACTCTATGCCTGACAAATGCCCTATATGTTTACAGACAGATCGGACATACCCTATATTGCTCCTGTTAAAAATACTGCCAGATAGTAGATGACCGGCGCCGTAAATATGACACTGTCAAACCGGTCTAATACTCCCCCGTGTCCTGGAATAAGCTTCCCGTAATCCTTTATCTCATGATTCCGCTTGATGGCAGATGCTGCCAGATCCCCCACCTGGGATATCATACCTCCCGCAGCACAGATAAGGGCATACAGAAACGGATCAGCTGATGCCCCTGCCCACTGATTCATGGCGAGGGCAAAAATGCATCCTAAGAGAGCCGCGCCTGCAATACCGCCAACACCGCCCTCCACAGACTTCTTCGGGCTTAATCTTGGCGCCATTTTATGCTTTCCAAACAGCATCCCTGCACAATACGCGCAGGTGTCACATCCCCAGGAGCTTAGGAAAATGAGCCATACGATAATTTCTCCTTCCTTAAGCATCCTCGTCTGATACACGTAGGACAACATAACAGCAACATAGAAAAAACCAAAATAAACCATTGTAATCTGTTCCGAGCGAAAGGCCGGAAAGGCAAACACATATACCGCCATCACCGCCACAAGAAACAGAATCATAAGAGGCATCTGGTACTGCGTGTGCTGAAACAGCATTAGTGCATACCATCCAATTGCCGCGAAATATCCCACAACTCCCAGGCTGTTTTGTACTCCCACAACTTTATATAGTTCATATAACCCTATCAGGCTCAAAACCGCCAGAATTCCCAGAAGAAGATATCCGCCGTATCCCACCGTGGCAATCAGTACAATTACCAGGATAATCCCGCTAATTAATCTCGTTTTAAACATTTTAAGCCTCCTTCACACCGCCGAAGCGCCGCTCTCTTTCGTTATACTTTTCGATTGCCTTAAGAAGCTCTTCCTTCGTAAAATCAGGCCAGAGGACATCTGTAAAATAAAATTCCGTATAGGCAAGCTGCCAGAGAAGATAATTTGAGATTCTCTGCTCCCCGCTCGTCCTTATCAGAAGATCCGGGTCGGGTATATCATGTGTATCCAGATAGCTCTCTATACATGTCTCATTAATCTCTTTTGGTGACAGCCTGCCTTCCTTCACATCCATAGCAAGCCGCTTTACCGCCCGGACGATCTCATCCCGGCTTCCATAGTTAATGGCTATCTGGAAATTAAGGCCTCCATTGTTCTTCGTTGCCTCCTCAAGCTCCCCGATTCTGCTTCTTATATCCTCATCCAGTCTTGTAGTGTCTCCAAGAACACGGATTTTCATGTCATTTTTCGCTGCTGTCTTAAGACAGGTTTTCATATAATTACGAAGGAGCTTCATCAGGGCATCCACCTCATCCTTAGGCCGGTTCCAGTTTTCTGTGGAAAATGCGTAGACTGTCAGATACTTGATCCCCATTTTGTATGCATCCTCACAAATGCGCTCTACATTCTTACTTCCCTGGGCGTGCCCGTAATTCCGGGGCATCCCCTTTGATTTTGCCCAGCGTCCGTTACCATCTAAAATAATTGCAACATGCTTAGGTACCTTCATACCTGTCTCCTCTCCGATTCACAGGAATCTCATATACTCAAATAAGGACAGCCCCGAATTTCAATGGGTCTGTCCCCGGCATACATACTTGATTTATACAGTCATTACTTCCTTCGATTTTGTCTCTACCAGTTTGTCTACTTCCTTAATATATTTGTCCGTAAGCTTCTGAAGCTCATCTCCCATGTCTTTGATCTCATCCTCCGATATATCAGAGCCTTTCAGCTTCTTAAACGCGTCATTTCCATCACGGCGTATATTACGCACTGCAACCTTGGCTGCCTCCCCCTTCTTTTTCACATCCTTAACAAGCTCTTTTCTCCGCTCCTCCGTAAGCTCCGGGAATACAAGGCGGATGCAGGAGCCGTCATTCGTTGGGTTGATTCCGAGATCAGATACCTGGATTGCCTTCTCAATCACCTTTATCATATTTTTCTCCCAGGGCTGAATCTGGATCATACGCGGTTCCGGAACATTAACATTTGCCACCTGCTGGATAGGAGTCGGAGATCCGTAATAATCTACCATAATCCTGTTTAATACATTCGGATTCGCGCGTCCGGCGCGGATAGTCCCAAGATCTCCCTCCAGGTTTGCAATTGTCTTTTTCATCTTCTCCTCATATACATTAAGTTTTTCATTCATAAGTATATCTCCTCCTTATTTATACAGTCACCTTTGTTCCTGTAAATTTCCCTGTCATCGTCTCCACTATACTGTTCTTCTCATTCAGTCCGAATACCAGCATGGGCATCTTGTTCTCAAGGCACATAATGGACGCGGTGAGATCGACTGCCATAAGCTTTTTATCTATAATCTCCTGAATGGATATCTCATCGTATTTTTTCGCCTCAGGATTGAGCTTGGGATCACTGTCATAGATTCCATCAATGGCCTTTGCCAGAAGCATCGCATCTGCCTCAATCTCAACTGCGCGCAGCACTGCTCCCGTATCCGTGGAAAAATACGGATGGCCCGTTCCTCCTGCAAAAAAAACAACCTTTCCTTTCTCTAACGCCTCCACTGCCTTATCCTTAGAAAACAGGGTTGTAAATGCACCGCAGGCAAAGGGCGTAAACACCTCTGTCTTCATCCCGGCATACCGGAAAATCTCAGATACATAAATACAGTTCATCACCGTTGCCAGCATCCCGATCTGGTCGGCCTTTACCCTGTCAATTGTCTCACTTGTCCGGCCTCTCCAGAAATTGCCTCCTCCTGTGACAATCGCTGTCTGAATACCAGCTTCTGTGAGCTTCTTTACCTGCCCTGCTACTCCCATGCAGGTTGCCTCGTCAAAACCTGTCTTTTTGTCACCCGCGAGAGCCTCCCCGCTAAGCTTCAACAATACTCTTTTCATCTTTGTCTGCTCCTTCACATACTGTAATAAAGTATATCACAGGCTCTTCAAAAATGGAATATAGGATATTGATTAAATTTCTCTTATCCTCTTACTGTTCATTCCGTTCACAGTAACTTATCATCACTTTCCAGCTGCCGCTTCTTCTAGAGCCCTCGCGGACAACCGCCCCCTTCTTTTTCAGCCCCTGGAGAATCCGTTCTACCGTACGCTTTGCGATTTTACTCTCACGGCTTAGATTATCCGTAGAAACTGCCGGCTGTTCCTTAAGAATCGCCAATATCCGCTTTTCATTTTCGTTTAGCAAAACCTCCGGACTGGTCTCTGGTTTCACCGCCTTATTACCGCCATTTCCATCTTCACCGCCATCTGTGTCCGCATTTCTATCGCCATCCATATCTATATTTCCGCCGCCAGAATTCAGATTCTTAAGCACAACCGTAAACTGGCCTTTATCCGAATAAAACTCAGGCGTCCTGCCGCATGTGTCTCCCTTTGTTTCCTCACACAGGCTTCTAATATTTCTAAGGCCGGTTCCCTGACGCTTCATGTATCCTATCTGATAAAACATATCCGCGATCACCGGATTTCTTCTCACAGACAGAACAGTATCTGTATCCTTCTTTTGAATCTGCTCCCCGTCCGGCATACCTCCCGGCGAACAGACCGTAAGGTATTCCTCAAAAATATCGATCCTTACCTCACTTCCCCTAATAAAATAATCCCTGTGTGCAAACGCATTTACCACCGCCTCGAATACACTGCCGCTATCGTAATCCGGCAATTCCGTCTTTCTTCCATTTTCTTCCCGCCAGAGGATCTTTGTATTGCTTCTTACAAACCAAATCCCCTTATTAATAAGATAAATCAGTCCCCCTCTGTATTCTGCGCTTTCAGTTCTTTCCTTCCCTTTCCACCTGCTGCACACCAGCCTGGAATTAGGCACCGGGGAGGCATCCGCAAACAAAAGTCCTGCATAGGTAAGCTTTCCCGACTTCATCAGGCCAAAGGACTCAAATTTTCTTTCATTCATCCTGTCTCCGGTCCACTCCTGATAAGCCACGCAAAGCTCCGTAAATGTAAAGTCTTTAAAATCATATCCCGAAACCTGAGTATCATAGGATAAATATCTCCCCTTGAGAATCAGGCTCTTAAGCTCCTGGGCACTGGCCGGAATACTCGCCTTTTCTGCCCTGACAAAAACCTCTGCCCTGCCGTCTCCCATATAATAATAAGGCGTTTCCCGCCCCGCTGTGACCTCCAATAGAAGAAGCCTTTTCCCGTTCTCTGCCCTTTTTACCTTCAGCCGGACCTCCGGAGGGGGTACAATACATTCTTCGATTTTCAGCCGGATAACCTCAGACGCAGTCTCCATATCCTTTACACCGGCTACCGTTCCGTCCTCTGCTGTCCCAAATACCAGCGTACCGCCGGTGCCGTTGGCAAACGCGCTTACACTTTTCAGCCAGTTTTCCACGTCTTTCCCCTTCTCTCATAAATCTCCAAATTATTATAGCATTTTTACCGCCAATTTGCAATTCATTTAAAATTTGCGAAAAGGATTTGCTGCTTGCTATTTTTCTGTTTATCATGGATAATAAGAATAAAAAAACATAAGTTTAGAAAGAAGCTTAGATTTTTATGAAACGACTTAAAGCCTTTATTGCGGCAGGAGTCCTTATACCTTCTGCCTGCCTATTTCTCTTCTGCACAAATACGAATTCCATGCTTGTGACATCCCGCCCCGCGGCCCGCGCGCTTAAGGGCGGCGGCATGGCCTGTGACGTCACTGGCGGAATTGTGGCGGAAACTATCCAGGAGTCTGTCCGGGAATATCAAAGTAAGATATTTACGGATACGCTTAGTACATATACAACACCTGTCTGCGGAACTGACAACTGCGTTACGAATATAAAGCTGGCCGCCGAAAAATGCGATGGAATTATCATTCCAGGCGGCTCTGTGTTTTCATTTAATGACACGGTGGGGGAACAGACTGCCGCTGCGGGCTTTAAAACGGCTGACGCCATCTATAACGGCGAAATCATCCAGGCGTACGGGGGAGGTATCTGCCAGGTATCCTCCACAATATTTGCCGCTGCCCTTTACACGGATCTGGATATCCTCGAACACTGGAACCATGACTACATATCCAGCTACATTGATGCAGGCATGGATGCTGCAGTGGCCTGGGGAGCTCTTGACATGCGGATTCACAATACTTCTCCTTATCCCATCCGGATTGATATTACCTGCACGGATGAATACCTTACTGCTGCCATTATCGGTACAAAAACAGATGACAGCATTATTGAAGTGGAGACAAAGGTTCTGGAAACCTCCACGCCCCAGACACTGGATATTGCAACCCGCCGGCTTATTTACACGGCGGATAAAAGCCAAGTTTTTATCCGACAGGTTGCTATAAGCAGCTATGTATTATAGAACGCTATATTACATATTTTTCCTCTGCCAAACTGATTTTGTACACTAACTCACCTTGCGCCTGGATATAAGAAGATAAAGTAAAAACCAACCCGCACAATGGACCGCAAGGATCACCATATCTTTGCCTGCGGCTGCCATACCGCCATTCGCCAAATCCATAACACCCTCAAAGGTGGCGCTGGACGGAATCACATAGCAGATGGCGGAGAGGACCTTATTTCCTGCCATTGCCAGATACTTAAGAAGGGGAACTGCCATAAACACGATCATAACGATTTTGATATAAACTACGCCTGACATCATCCCATCCGAAATACGGCCGACAAACAGACCCACCAGAGCGGCTACAAAGGCCGACAGTACCGTTAACACAAGCATGGCCGCTGCCCCCGCCGGGGAAAGTCTGAAACAGATTGCCGCCGTGGAGGCAGCGGACAGAGAGCCAAACACAAATCCTATAAAGATTTTCTGGACTACATATTGTCTGGACGTCATAGGCAGTATTTCATTAATCAGCGCAACACCGTCTTCCTTTTCAGAGATAATGTTCATCGCATTAAAAGTACAGCCCATGAACATAGCGACAATTAGTGTCATTGCCATAAAAATATGTTGAAATCCTGTCAGTACGTCAGGCTGTTCCAAAGTCTGTATACTGATTCCAGCCGCCATTTCCCGCTGCTTATAGAGGTCTGGAAGTGTGCCTGCCATCTGCTGCCATATCGTTAATTCATCACCGGACAAAACAGTTTTGATACCTTCCCCATCCATTTCCACGCCGATTACATTGGTAGACGGCTCCCTGATTACCGAAAGCCATTCTTCCCTTGTCTGGCAGACCGTAACATCGCCGTATCCCATAAGCCATTCTCTCGTTTCATCAGTGACCTCACCATCAACCACACAAAAGTAATATTCCCCTAAAGAAGAAAGGTCAATGGAACCGGCAATATTCAGTGCGATAGCTGCCACAATAGGCAGGAGAAACGACATGATACAGAACTTATCTTTCCTGACGCTTTTCAGCTGATAGATTAATCCTTTCATAATCAGCCCTCCTTTCCCATCTCTTTGCAAAATGCCGCGGCGGCAATGACAAATAATAAAATAATGGCACATACTGCGCTAATATAATAAACCGGGTCTGTAACAGGCATACCGAAAAAAGCATTTTTCAGGCCCATATATACGTGATAAAACGGATGGCAGGAGATCCAGTCCATTTTGATTGCTGTGTTGGCTGATAGAAAAACTGGTGTAGCAGTAAAAAGCGCAATCACCAGATAGGCCAGCGAAAACTGTTTAAAATCTTTCAGCAGCATCGTACAGCCAAAGCCTGTGAGAGCCATAATCAGGGATAAAATCCCTGTCTGTATCAGTACGGCAGGCAAAACGCCTCCTGTCTCTTTTAGTCCCACATTGAGCAGAGTCATCAAAGCTGCAAAAGCCAAATCCGTCAGAAGAAAAAGAAAAACCTTGGAAAATACAAACAGGCTCATAGAAAACGGCATAATGGCATGGACACGTATTACTCCCATCTGTTTTTCTTTAAACAGTACCGATGCAATGCCCAAAAACCCTACAGCAACAATCTCAATGAACAGGAGTTCACAGGTGATTTCCCTGCGCTGTTTCATTTCCGGGGTATTGTCCCCCACTGTTTCCGGCTGATATCCGCTTCCGGAATGCAGAAGTGAGAGTGCATAATCTGCTCTGTGCCGGTCAACTTTTTCTGTTCCTGCATAAAGTACGATATTGGTTTTCCCATCCTTTATGTGGATTCCAACGCCGCCGCTCGTATCTCTGGCAAGCGCCTCGTCCAGTTCCTCCTCTGAAGCTGCCGAATGGATCAGCGGCGATGTCTGGGTATAAGCTCCTGCCGGATCATAGAGATATACATTATAGATATTGGCATTATCCCCCATGAAATTCAGATAGCCAAAATGAATAAACAACGTATAAAGCAAAAGTGACACAAACGCTACAAGAAAAAATTTTCCTGATACCATCATCCGGCAGTCTTTTTTGAATAAAGAAAAAAGGATTTTCAAGACAGCCTCCTTCCTGCATACTGGATAAAGATATCCTCCAGCGTTGGCTCCTGAGAGTGAATGGCAAGCAGCTCGTCATATGGAAAGGGAATACCCGATTTCAGCGACCGCGCTTCCATCATTTGTTCCTCCCTCCTGCCTTGGTACAGGTAATCGACAGCAATGCTGTGGTTACTATTCTGTTCTTTCAGATTTCTCGGTGTATCAAGTGCAACAATGTTCCCATTCGAGATAAAAGCGACTCTGTCACAGAGCAGATCGGCATCCAGCATATTATGGGTTGTTACGAATACAGTCGTTCCCTTCTGGCGCTCTTTCTCTATGATCCTGCGGAAGAGGACTGCCCCGGTAGGGTCAAGGCCGCTGGTCGGCTCATCCAGAAACAAAAGTTTCGGATTGCTGATCAAAGCCCTTGCCATACTGACACGCTGGCGCATCCCTTTGGAGTAAGAGGACACTGGTTTCTTTAAAAAATCCTTCTTGAACTCCAGTTCCTCAAGCACCTCTTTTGCATCCCGCAGCTGTTCTTTGGGATAAAAAGAGGAAAAATAATGCAGATTGTCAAGGGCGCTTAAATTAGCGTACAGATAAGGGAACTCAAACAGGACGCCAATATTCTGAAAAAACTCCTGCGTATGTACTTCCTTTATGTCTTTCCCAAACAGGGATACCATACCGCCATGTCCCTTTAAAATACCGGTCAATATTTTCTGAGTGGTAGACTTCCCGGAGCCATTTGGCCCCAGGAATCCAAAAATTTCACCATCCTCCACAGTGAAGTTCAGGCCGTGCAGTGCCTGTTTGTCTTTCCCATAGGAAAAAGTCAGATTCCTTACTTCAATCATTCTTCATCCCCCCATTTCCCAGACGTTCCCTTTTTCTTACTCTGTTCCCGTTTACTCCACCATTTCATAAACTTTACCTTGAACGGAACAGAGAGAATAAGCACTGCCGCAATCACAATCCACCAGTACCATTCCAAACCTAAAAACATAATCGTTACCTCCTTTTTTGAGGAAAATTTCTTTCCTCTTGATGGGGTAAGAATAAAAAAACGCGTTGAAGTCCATGTGAAATCGGTGTGAAGCCTCTGTGAAATCATTTTGCATTACAAAAAAGGAATAGAAAAATAGAACATCACTCCATCCTGCCTGTTTAAAACGCCATATGCTAAATGCTGCATAGAAAGGATTTGCGCCACAATCGCAAGCCCTAACCCCGAACCGCTGTATTTTGTATTTTTATCGCGATAAAATTTCGTCCAGATTTTTGTAAGATTCTCTTCCGGGATACGATGACCCTGATTATATATAGAAAAGTTCAGCATACCATCTTGTTCCGTAAGCGAAAGTTTCAAAATGCCGCCTGGCCGGACATTACGCTTTGCATTAACAATCAGATTATTAAGCACCTGTTCCATCCTGCTCTTATCGGTATTGACATAGACCGGAAGTTCCGGCAATTCATATTGCAGTTTAAAATCAGCATCCGGGATATCCATCAGCAATCGTCCGGCAACTGTTTCCAAAAATTCAACAAATTCAAAGCGCTCCGGGTGAAGCCCGCAGGCTCCGTTTTCCAGTGCAGATAAGTCAAGCAGGGTCGTAATCAGGCTGCTCATGCGTTCCGTTTCTTTTATAATAACTTCATAGTAATTCTGCCTTTTCGCTTCATCTGTTTCATCCTGTAACCCTTCTGTATAAGCCCGGATCACTCCCAGAGGCGTTTTCATTTCGTGGGAGAGGCTGTCTACCAGCTCTTTGCGCTCCGAGAGCAGACGCTTTTTCTGCTCCACATCCTGCTCAAGCTTATTATTTGCCTCTTCCAATTCCCCGAATGCTTTCTGCAAATTCTGTGCCATAACATTCAGGCTGTGGGAAAGCTCCCCAAATTCATCACGCCCTGTTACCTCACAAAGATGTGAGAAGTCTAAATCTGCCATCCGGCCGGCAGCTTCATTCAGCTCAGACACAGGCCTTGAAATAAACCTGGCCATCCACAGGTCAATCACACAGATTAAGACTGCGACAAATATCAGCCAGATCATAAGAGAAATATCTGCGTTTAATGGCAGCCTGGCAGAAAGCATATAAGACAACACCAAAATAGCTCCCATCAGTTTGGAAGCCATCACTATTTTTTTCCGAACGGTAAAAACATTCATTTGCTCTCTTATCTTCATGCTGTCACCTCAAATTTATAACCGGACCGGATAAGTGTAACGATATGCCTGCCTTCGTCACCTAATTTCTGACGGAGAGTTTTGATATGCGTATCTACGGTTCTGGTCGTTCCCTCAAAGTCATATCCCCATATCCGGTTCAGTAATTGTTCACGGCTGAAGATCTGGCCTGGATTTGACATAAAAAAGTGAAGCAGTTCATATTCCTTGTAAGTCAGCGTGATTTCCTTTCCATCCAGAAAAACTTTATGCGAGGCTGTGAGGACTGAAATTTTTCCGGCATTTATAGTGTCTGCCGGAAGGGCAGAAGAACGGCGCAGCAATGCGTTTGCCTTTGCCAGCAGCACTTTCGGGCTGAATGGTTTTGTCATGTAATCATCTGCGCCCAAATCATAACCTTTCAATTTATCGTCCTCATTACTTTTAGCTGTCAGCATGATAATCGGGAGGTTACTTATTTCCCTTGCCATCTTACAAACAGAAAAGCCATCAAGGTGGGGCATCATAATATCCAGTATCATCAAGTCCATAGGATTGCTTTTCAGCGTCAGCAGCGCATCCATACCATCATCAGCGGTAAAACAGCTATGACCGCCGCGCTGCATATACCTCGCAATAATTTCCTGCATATTCCTTTCATCTTCGACAATCAAAATTTTCGCCATAGGATTTACTCCTTTACTTTTTTATAGTAACAGCCCTAATATATGTCATTATATTTCTTCCACTAAAAAAATACAAGATACAGAATATGTCCTTCCAGTATCCCATTCTATTGCCCTGGCTGCGTCTGTTGTATTGGCAAGCCTATAGTTAAAAAATAAGATGAGAACAGGCAGCTTCCACTAACCGTTTTCATCCATGTCAATCAATATCTCCCCTGTAGGCTGCGGAAATACCTCTATACCATATCTCTTTACCGCCGAAAGAACCGTTCGAATCACATCTTCTGACAGATGGAATTTAGGACGATGCAGGACTTCCCCGTATAAAATTCGCTTCGCGAATGGGATTTGCTCACACCTGAATCACTTTCTTACGTACTTTGCAGTAAATGCAAAGTACTGTGTGAACAGTAACTCCTTGTATTCCACTTCAGGTTACAGTTTTCCAACTCCTGTTGAATCACCAAATAAGATATGATATAATGAACGGCATAAAAGGAGATTACATGATATGAAATTTAAAGAACTTGTCACCCCTTCCTTAACAGAACTTTTCATTAAAGAAATGGAACGTCTCATACTTTCCGGAGAACTAAAAATTGGCGAAAGGCTTCCCACTGAACGGGAATTAAGTGATAAAATGAAGGTAAGCCGTGCAGTAATCAATGGTGGACTCAATCATCTTGCCGACATAGGCTTTATCCGTATTGTTCCAAGGAAGGGCGCATTTGTAGATGATTATATCGCAAATGGCAATGTTGATGTTCTTGCTGCTATCATGGAATATAATAGCTGGCGTTTTACGCCTGAATTTTTAGAACCGATCCTTCAGCTCCGCACAAGTATCGAACCTTATGCTATGGAGCTGGCAGCACAAAACGCATCGCAGGAACATCTTGATACCCTTGCGGAAATCATAAAAGAAATGAAATCCACCAACCCAGACACATCCTCCGCAGAGTTATTGTTCCAGTTTTACCACACCATATCCATTGCCGGAAAAAACATCATCCTTCCCTTGCTTTTCCGCACATTCAAGCCTGTGTATCTTTCCATCGGCAATGTTTATATTCAGCTTGGCTATCTGAAAGCATTAATTGACGATTTTGAATATATTTATCATGCCATTGCAGGAAAACGTCAGAATGATGCCAGAGAACGGGATATTAAGTCTATTGAAGACTGCCGGACAAGCATTGGCGCACACTACAAGCCTGGAGACTATTTTAACTAAACAATAATGTATCCTCCTTGTTACATTAGTAATAAATCAGGGACGGAGCTTTCCGCACTTCTCCGTCCCCTTCTATTGCTTATGACTATTATTTTGCAGCCGGAACCTCTATCTCAAGATCACTCAATCCGAAAGCAGCGCATGGATGGATATATCCATATTTCAAATCTGCCATACGCCGTCCATCAATCTCTTTTGGAATATAAACCTTTCCGCTGATCAGCCTCGAATGGCACCACCCGCATTCTCCGCTCCTGCATCTGCTTGGAACGCGGATTCCGTTTTTCTCCAGTATCTGAAGAACCGAATCATTCGCCGGGCCGGTTACCGTCCTTGTCTCATCTCTTACCGTCACCGTAATACGGATTGTATCCGGCGCGCCGCCTGGGTAATCTTCCTGTGCCTTCGGATTATGCATCTCCCCGAACAGCTCATGGCGGATATATTTTTTCTCTAAAGACAGCTTCTCAAGCTCTTTATCTACAAATGTATACATCTGCTGAGGGCCGCATAAGAATACGGAATAAGGTGTTTCCGGCGCATATTTGCGGATTAGATCCGCTGTCACAAATCCATGCTCATATCCCTCCCTCTCCTCATGGGAAAGTACGTGGATGACCTTCACCTTATCCGTTTTTGCCATAATGCTGTCAAATTCTTCTTTGAATAAGATATGCTCCGCTTCCCGGCTGCCATATAGAAGGATCAGGTTAAATTCCTCGTCTCCGTCACAGATTGCCTGTGCCATTGACAGGAACGGAGTAATGCCGCTTCCTCCCGCTACACCGACCACTGTTTCTGCATCCCGCAGAGAATTATATTCAAAAAAACCTTCCGGAGCTGACACCTCTACAGAATCCCCTTCTTTCCAGTTGTCCAGGATATATCTGGAAGCAAGCCCGTCCTGTACATATTTAACCGTAAGCATATATCTTCCCTCTAATGCCTCTTTGGGGGAAGAAGAGATCGAATAAGCGCGGGTAAGCTTCATCCCCTCAATGTCAAGAAATACGGTAAGATACTGCCCGGCGCTGAAATAAGCCAGGGTTTCTGTTCCTTTTTCCGCATCCGGCACTAACACAAAGCTCTTGCAGTCTGCATCCCGTTCCATCACTTTTTGAATCCGCACAAATTGCTTCTGCGGATGCAGCGCATAAGCCAGCTTATTCACTGCATACTCTGATGAAATCTCCTTTGCCGGTGCTTCCTCGATTCTTTTCTGCCGTTCTTCCATGCGCGCCATAAAACGCAGCGGATCTAACACATCAATATTATATGATTTTGACATATTACTTTCCCTCCTTTGCATCCCGTACTGTCCGAAGCCCTGTATTCATACCGGAAATATAAGCAGAGCTGTAGCCGTCCCCGCGCTCCCCGCAGGCTCCGCAGAAACGTAAGTGTTTAATAGGTTCTTCTGCTTCCACATTCATTGTACGCATCATCATGGAATCCCACATATCAAACTGGTATCCGTAAGGCGTTCCCCTTGGAGTCATCAGGTATCTTGCAAATGTAGGCGGTGCTGCAATCACAATCTCCTCTATGTAAGGTTTCAAGGTAATGCCAAGCGCCTTTTCACAGTTTTCAATGATTTCTCCCGCAATCTTTATCTTAAGTTTTTTATATTCTTCCGGTTTTACATCTTTCCACACATCGCCGTAGTACATGGTCGTAAAGAACAAGGTGCATGTCCCTTCCGGTGAGGATTCAGGGATCACTGTATTCAGGCAGTTCATAATCGCATATCCGCTATCTTCAATACTGCAGCACCGGTTATACTGCTCTCTGGAATCCGCGCAGGGGATAACAAAATTGGAATAATCATGGATTCCCAGCTCTTCTGCAGACCTATTCATTCCCAGATAAACTGTAACGAAGGACAATGCAATATCACGTGCATTGGCAAGCTTCAGCATTTTTTCAGGTATTTCCTCTGCCGGAAGCAGACGGGACAGGGCATTGCCCATATGGGAATTACAAATAATATGCTCTGCGTAAATCTCTTTCCCATCCACTACAACGCCGTAAGCTTTCCCGTCTTTTACCAGGATCCTCTCCACCTCGCTGTTATACCAGATCTCGCCCCCATGCTCATGGATTGCCTTCTCAAGCGCAAGAGACATTTCATGGGAACGCATCTTCGGCATCGCCGGCCTTAACTGTACATACAGGATCAGCATCAGCGCATAGTAGAGGAAATCAAGCTGATCCGCAGGCGCCCCAAGATAACACCAGTACGTCACAAGGATATCCTGCGCACGTTTCGGCATATGCAGCGCATCCAGTACCTCTTTCGTTGTATGGGATGCAATCCGCATGAAATCCGCATACTCCGATTGCAGAACCGCCGGATCAGGCGCGCCTTTTGATAGATATCCAATTGCTTCTATGGCATGCCGCCCCAAGTCAAAAACTGCCTTTACGCTTTCCCTGCATCCGGGAACCTGCCGTTCCATCTCGTCCGCAAAAGCCTCTTCGCCCGTTGGCAGGGTTGCATCGAATCCTCCCTCTCCCGGCAGGACGACACGAAATGCATTTTCCTCAAAATGCCATTCCACATCCTTCGCCCCAAGCTCATCAAATAACTGGCGCACTGTTCCTTCAAAAGGATTCGGCCCTACCTCTGCCAGTTCGTGCAGGGAAGTCTCAAATTCAAACCTCCCCCGCCGGAAACTTGTCGCAGAACCGCCGGGGATATTGTGGCGTTCTAACACAAGTGTGGAAAGCCCGTTCTTTGATGTAATACCGCCTGCCGCCAGTCCGCCGTTTCCAGCCCCCACAACAATCACATCATATTGTCTGCTCATAAAACATTCTCTCCTTTCATCTCTGACAGGATTTCTTTTTCCTGCCTGTTTTTATTGTTAATCCTGCTCCTTAATCACAGGATAAACTTCAATTGCCGCGTCACCCGCCGCGTAGGCAGCACAGGGATGTATCCATCCGAATTTCAGGTCTGCCATACGTCTTCCGTCCACGTCCTGCGGGATATAAACATTCCCTGACAGGAGCTTGGAATGACACCATCCGCACTCTCCGCTCCTACAGTGGGACGGCGCTTTGATATGGGATGCTTCCATCGCCTGAAGGATTGTCTGGTCAGAACGAATCTGGATCTCCGTTATCTTCCCGCCTATATGTACCTTCAGCCTGAAGGTTTTTCCCTCTATTCCTGCCGGGTAATCTTCATTTTTCTGTGGATTAATATAGTCCCCCGGAAGCTCCTTGCGAACTGACTTTCTCTTAAGCCCCAGCTTTTTTGCCTGTTCGTCTCCAAAAGCATATAGCGGCTTTGGACCGCAGATGAAGAGAGAATATTTTTCCGGCGCATATTTTGCTATCAATTCTGCTGTCAGGAAACCATGCTCGTAACCTTCCTTCTCTTCATGGGAAAGTACATGGACAACTTTTACCCGTCCATCAGATTTTCTTTCCAGTTCTTCCAACTCATCTTTCAGCAAAATCCCCTCACTGGTACGGCTTCCATATAAAATTGTCAGATCAAAGTCCTCAATCCCTGATACGATTGCCGCAGCCATGGAATAAAACGGCGTAATACCGCTTCCTCCCGCCAAAGCTACCACATGCTTTTCATCCCGGAATTTCTGGTAATAAAATTCACCCAAAGGTCCGGATATTTCCAATTCATCACCGACTTTCAGGCAATCCAGCATATAATCCGAGGCAAGACCTGTAATATTTCGTTTCACCGTTATCATATAATGGTTATTCTTCTCTCCCAGTGCATCCTTTGGATTCGAACGGATTGCATAAGGCTTGCACATTGTCCCTCCCTCAAAATCCAAAGAAACGCTGATATACTGTCCGGCACGGAAATATGCCAGTTCCCTTGTTCCTCTCTTTTCATCCGGTACAAGGATAAATGTCTTGGCGTCCCCATGATCTTTGATATCACTGATTCTTACATACTGAATCTCCGGATGAAGCTTTGCTGCCAGAATATTTGCATTGAACTCTGTCCTCGGCATGACAGCCTCGGCGCGTTCAATCACCTGATTCCGGTCTTTTACCATATTAAGAAACGGCTTTATGGGGAGCGGTTTTATAGCATCCCGCTTATAATGATATTTCATCTTTAGCGTCCCTCCTTCATATCCTTTAATGTATAGCGGGCAACCTCTCTCCCGCTTAAATATGCCTGACTGTAACCATCCATCTGCGTTCCGTGGCCTCCGCAGAACCGTAAGCCCTTTACGGTATAATCCTCCTTCTCGCCAGACATAGTACGGGGCAGCATACCGTCCCACATAGGAACAGCATACCCATAACAATTCCCCTGTGGTGTGCCGATATAACGGGCTAACGTAACCGGCGAGGCAGTCACAAGCTCCTCGATATGATCCCGGATACGCACCTTTGCTGCTTCTTCAAAATAATCAATTGTTTCTTCTACAATCTGGTCTTTGATGCGGAAGTAATTCTCTTCTGTCACATCTGCAAAAGCATCCTCCGTATACAGCAGAAGAAACATAATCATACAGGTTCCTTCTGGCGAAGCATCGGAAATAGCACGGTTTAAGCAGGAATAATTAAATATTTTCCGATGGGATGCACGTGTTTTACACTTTTCAAATAGGATATGAGTGTCTGCCGTTTCGCGTACAAAAGTATCGTATCCCCGGATACCCAGTTCGTCTGCCGATGCATCCAGCCCGAGATAAATGACAAAACCGCTGGGGCCAAGGGTTCTTGCATTGCACAGCTTCCTGTCACGTACAGGCACTTCTTTCGGATCAATCATCTTTCCAAAGGCAACCGTTGGCATGATATTGGAAATAATCCGGTCACAGGGAATATAAGTCCCGTCTGTCAGCTCTACGCCCTTCGCCTGATTATTTTTGATATCAATCCGTTTTACCTTCGTGTTATAACGGATCTCCCCGCCAAAATCCCGGATGCGCTGCTCAAGCGCCAGCACAATTTCAAAACTCCTTTTTCTGGCTATGTAAGGTTTTCTGGTTAGATAGGTATATACCATAAAACTGTATACCACGAAACTCACCCTGGTACAGTCCACGCTCAGATAATCCCAGTAAGACTCATAAATCTCCCTTGCCTTATCCGGAAGCCCCAGTTTTTTCAGCATCTCATCAGCCGGCACCGCTGCCATCTTCATAAAGTCGCTCCATTTCACAAGCATCTGTGCTTTCGGCGGATCGTTCTGGTAGGACGCAAGCCATTCGATTGCATCTGCAATCATGCGGTTGAGCTCCATGAGGTTCTCCATTGCCGGCCTGCTTCCCGGAACCTCCTTTTCCATCTCGTCCACAAAAGCCTTAGAACCAATCGGCATCTCCACATCAAAGCCATGTGTCGGATGTGTATTAATCGTGTGAAATGCCTCGTCCATTGCAACCCACTCCACATCCGTTCCCAGTTCGTCCAAAAGCTTTCTTACTTCTCCTGTTCCTTTTGGCCCCATCTGACACAGCTCATGCAGTGTCAGCTCAAACTCAAACCGTCCCCTGACAATGCTGCCTGCGCAGCCGCCGGGAATGTTATGCTTTTCTAACAGCAATACCCTTTTTCCTTCCTTTGCCATCCATGCAGCGGCGGCAAGTCCGCCGTTTCCTGCCCCAACGACAATCACATCATATTCTTTCTTCATTCCGCTTCCCCTTTCTTCATGGTATACCACAAACCATATTTTTATATTATCATACAAGAGATGAGTTTTCAATCTTAAATTTACTTTTTTATTTCTGTATATTGACTATTATGTT
Source organism: uncultured Lachnospiraceae bacterium (assembly GCA_949502235.1). Lineage (GTDB taxonomy): Bacteria > Bacillota > Clostridia > Lachnospirales > Lachnospiraceae > CAPEBR01. The sequence continues at coordinate 29,917 of CATBDC010000043.1, forward strand.
ACTGTTCACTCCGTTCACAGCAACAGTAACACTATTATCCCTGTTGTGTGTATAGTGTAATCACTTTTATTGGTATACTACAAACCAGAAAGAAGAATACTTATGAACAATGCATATGACGTAATTGTAATAGGAGCCGGCAATGGCGGACGTTTGCCATCAATCTATATAATCTACAAAAAGAAACAGAGCCAATAAACTGTAATTCTTTCTACAAGTTCATAGGCTCTGCATCTGCGCGTCTGGCTCTGCAAATATTCAATTTAATTTCCATGAATAAAGTGGAAATCACAACAAATAGCTCCTTCACCCATCGTTCCTGCTCTCTCAAATTTAATCTTGGGTTCATATCCTGCAAAGGCAGTTATATCGCTTTGGCAAAAAACCTTACAGAGTTCAGAGCGTAAAGTGAAATAAGTCATTTTCCGAAACGATAAAAGAGGCAATTTCTTTTGTATATGGTGCAACTTCCTGCGGATATATCAATCCCATCTCTCCAAGCAGCCACATTGCTTTAGCTGTTATTTTAGGAGGTTGATTTTTAAGTAAAGAAGCTACATAGGGGATATTTTGTTTCCAAATAGTTTTATCTTTTGTCAGTTGACCAAGTTCACGATATAATCTTTCATCCATCAGCGTTGTTTTCACCTTTCCTTATTATCTCGTTTTTACTGAAATCTTCAATGACCGTTATTTGGAATTTCTTTGCTCCAATCAATGTTTCTTGTTTGCATTTCGGACAATATAGAGGAAAATTCAAAAGAACCGTATCTTCTCTGATTTGATTACGAGTTTTATTGCCACAAACGGGACAGAGTATCCATCCTATTTTTGTCATTTCAATACCTCACTATCGCTCTAAAAGAACAAGTTGCTCATAGACTTATAAACAAAAGGAATATACATATAAAACAAAGTAAGGCGTTCCCATAATCCTTCATAATTCAAAGGGGTATTTTGAAATTGCTCCTTATCTCCCATAACAAAACAGGCAAAGAAAATAAGCGATAAAACAAATGAGCTTATACTGATGATGCCTTCAAGCGTGCCATTTTGCTTAAATGATACAATCCCATTTAGCAATGGAAAAAGCAGTAAAGCCATAAAACCGATTGCCGCACCTATTCCATGTATCTTTGAGGCTGTAGTAACTATGTATTTGCTCTCGTTTACGCAAAAAAATCCAGAAATAAGCCCTGCTCCAACAGCAAAAAATCCAATCGAAAGTAGCATGAAAACCGCCAGAACAGGAAACTTTGTTCTGAATGACATAAAGTATACACCTGCTGTATATGCTAAGAAACCTCCAAGCCAGACAAGCCATAAATTATAAACAAGTCGGACTGGGCTTTGCGGACTGCCTAAAACGCTCATAACCATTTTCTTGCCGTTATATTCAGAATAAAATTGTTCCAATATCCACGGAACAATAAACTCGCCTATGATTGTAAATAACAAAATCATATTAAAGAACCTATTGTCTGCTATGTTTTTCATTTCGTTATTCTCCTAATATTTCTCTATACTTCCTTGAAAGTTATGGGCTTTTTCCAACAGCGGTCCTTTTGCCCCCATTGTAAAGGCAATATCACTGCTACGAATAGATAACAACTCCATTCCAAATTGTAGTTCTAAGACCGCCAAAGTGCTATGCGGCAATTTAATCACACCATTTTTATCAATATCAAGCCAAGCATATTTACGCCCTTTATATTGTATAAACTCGCCCTCCGAAAGCAAACAATCCCTTAATGCAGGACAATCCTCTAAAATATGCTTTAACTTTGAACCCCGCAGCAACGAATATGTAGTAACACAAAAACCACCTGTTATTTTGCTTCCCGTAAAGATAATAATTTTTCCATCTCGTGTTGCATCGTACTCCGACAATACTTGTGGTGGAATATGGATTGTTAAATCTGGGTATATAACAGAAAGCCCAAATACAAATTTACCGCCCTTATTAAGTTGTGGCATAAAAACCTCCTTTTCTGGTATTCCATTTTTAATTTAACTGTGGTATAATAGTAGTGCTTATAGAAATTACTTTATATATAAAGTACTGCAAATACAATAAGATGTCAAGGAGGAAATTGTATGTTGTCAAAACCTGCCACAATGCTTTTAGGTCTTATTTATGAAAAACCTCTTAATGCATATGAGATAATAAAGCTCTTAAAATACATGAATGTAAAATGGTGGTTTAATATCGCTGATTCAACCGTTTACTCTACACTGAAAACTCTTGAAAAAAAGGAATTTATATTAGGTACAGCCGAGAAAGTCGGAAATATGCCAGACCGTACTGTTTATAGCCTTTCTGACAATGGGAAAAATGAGTTTATAGCTACGCTAAAAGCATCCGTCCTACAATTCAATTACGACACAAACATTTTTTCCATTGCTGCATTTTTTTTGAATATATTCACGCCAGAGGAACAACAGGAGCTTTTACAGGAACGCCTTACCATCCTGCAAAAATACCGTACAGGAATTGAAAAGCAAGTGAATCCATTATGGGAAAATGAAGTTTCTACCGTTCATGTAGCAAATGTAAAAAGAATGATTGATTTGGTAGATGCTGAAATAACAGGTACAAAACGCTTGCTTGCCATCTATTCAGACAAACAAATATAAATCTTTAAAAAGAGCCAATCACTTGCAAATACTGTACAAGTGCATTGGCTCTAATAAAATAATCATTATAATTTATGTGTATATGAGTTCCCTCTCTACAATCTCCCTCGCACAAGTCCTTATGTTATTGAGGTGTCCTGTCCATTCTCGGCGGATATCGTCAAGCACGGTATTAAATAATCACTTTCTTTTCGATATGTACCGCCTAACTGTTCAAATAATGATTTTTCCACTTTTTAATGCCTCCAAATAAGATATTCACTCCACATTGTTATGTCTGCTGTCTTAAACACAATTT
>CATBDC010000044.1 GCA_949502235.1 uncultured Lachnospiraceae bacterium
TTTTAATATAAGCCGGACCATTTATGGAGGTTTTTGTATCTGTATGACTTGCAGGTATATAAAAAACAGCGAAAGAAAAAAAGAAAGGGAGTAGTGTAAAATGGTCAGATCAATGGTTGCGGCAGTTGCCGGGCTTAAAACCCATCAGTCAAAGATGGATGTAATTGGTAATAATATTGCAAACGTAAATACATGGGGTTTCAAATCCTACAGCTTTAACTTCCAGGATTCAATGTACGCAAACTCAATCAACGGATCAGGCGGAGATATAATGGCAGGAGCAGCCGGAGGACGTAACGCGTCCCAGGTTGGTTACGGTTCTACTTTGTCATCCATCACCAACGAGTTTGGAACAGGTGCACCGTCACCGTCCTCTAACCCTCTGGACTGTATGATTGACGGTACGGGATTCTTCCTGGTAGGTAATATGGTAAACGGAACATTTACAAATGTATCCGATTCCGGTCTGTTCTTATCCAGAGTCGGTATCTTCCGTGTGGATAACAACGGATATCTGGTTGACGACCAGAGAAGCTACGTATATGGATATGCGCTGCAGGAGGGAACCGGTATTCCGGAAACTCCGGCGGCGAAGAGTACTTACTCTTTGGAGGGAGCGGATGTAAGCTTTACGCTGTCGACTACAGCAGGGCAGCCCAATAAGATTACAATTGGCGGGGTAACTGCTGATACAAATTATGTATTAAATGATAAGAGCAATCAGACAGATTTTAAAAATGCCTTTGAGGATTGGATGAAGGCAGCAGCAGCTGATAATACACTTAAAGATTATAATTTTAGTCTGGACGGCGTTCATACGACTTTGGATGCGACAACTCTTAAGGGGAAATTAAATATTAAGATTGAAGCTAAGACAACAGGGGATAATAATTCAACGATTGAAGGGCTTGCCACAGGAACATTTAATGCGGTAGACCGTACGCAGCTGGTTAAGGGTACAGTCTGGGAGCCAAGTGTTGCGGCAAAGTATGCAGATGAGCTATCTGCTATCCGAATCCCCAATGACCCGGATACAAACCAGCCCTACGAAATTCAGAGCTACAAGATCAATGAGGATGGAACCATCCTGGGTGTTGACAAACAGAACCGTGCGATTGCAATCGGCCAGCTTGCCCTTGTTACGGTAGAGAACCCCAATGGTCTTGAGAAAACAAGCGGCTACTACTACACGCCGGGCGCTAATGCCGGAGATGTTGAGGCCATGAAGCCTAACGGCGGACCGTCAGGAAAAATCATGGGCGGTTATCTTGAGATGGCAAACGTAGACTTGGCAAACGAATTTTCCAACATGATTACAACACAAAGAGGTTTCCAGGCCAACTCCAAGATTATTACAGTAACCGATGAGATGCTTTCAGAGCTTGTAAATATGAAGCGGTAATGTTTACCTGATACTTATTAATTAAGAAAGTAATTCAAACATATACCGGGATATATATTATCCCGGTTATGTTTGAAAAGTGTGAGGAAGTGTGTTATGATAGTGCTGACTAAGCTTAATAATCAGCAGATTCTTTTGAATTGCGCTCAGATTGAGGCTGTTGAATTAATTCCGGATTCTAAGATCGTTATGATGAATGGAAAAGTCCATATTGTAAAAGAAAGTGCAGAAGAGATAATAGAGAAAACAATTGAGTACAATGGAAGAATCCATTGTTATCATACAGATAGATAAATAAGTAAGGCGGTGAAGATAACGTGGATATAACTAGTATTTTGGGTTTGGTCATAGGTGTAATTTTAATTGTATTTGTAGGTATAACGCCTGCGAAGCTCGGCAACTTCTGGGATGGAGCATCCGTTGCGATTGTATTAGGAGGCGCCCTTGCGGCAGTAATTGCCAGCTATCCACTGGGGCTTTTGAAGACCATGCTAAGCCATTTCAAGATGCTTCTGCAGGGAAACAAGTATAATATTGCCGAACTGGTGAATACATTGGAAGAGATGGCGCAGCTTGCCAGAAAGAATGGTCTTCTGGCTCTCGAAGAGAAAGCCAATGAGCTTGACGATATGTTTTTTAAACAGGGCATTATGCTGATTGTAGACGCGACAGAGCCGGAGGAGGTGCGTTCCCTCCTGGAAAATGATGTGGATGCCATGGCGGCAAGACACGAGGAAAGTGTCGGTATCTATGACAAAGCGTCTGCGTACTCCCCTGCATTTGGTATGATCGGTACTCTTGTAGGACTGGTAAATATGTTAAAGGGTATGAATCTAGACGGCGATGGAGCTGCTGATATAGGCCCGGCCATGGCGACAGCCCTTATTACTACGTTTTACGGCTGTATCCTGGCAAACCTGATTTTTTCGCCTATAGCGAAAAAGCTTAGAATTAGAAATGAAGAAGAGCTGCTTTATAAGCAGATTATGATAGAAGGTATACTGGCAATTCAGGCAGGAGATAATCCGAAGTTCCTGAAGGAGAAGCTTGTTACATACGTTTCCCAGAAGCAGCGCCAGAAGATTCTTGATCCGGATGCAGCGCCGGCAAAGAAAGGCAAGAAGGGAAAAGACGATGAATAAGGAATAGGGGGATAACATGGGGAAAAGAAAGAAGGCAGAAGAAGGCGGCGCCAACTGGATGGACACGTACGGTGACCTGGTTACACTGCTGTTATGTTTTTTCGTACTTTTGTATTCCATCTCTACCGTTGACCAGGCAAAGTGGATAAAGATTGTAAAGAGCTTTAATCCTGATGCCAAGGAGGTATCGCAGATTGTGAATTCGCCCTCCATGGACGGGGATGATGATGTGCCCGGAGGTCTCAATGAGTCTGAGGACATGACTATGGATGAATTTGACGAGCTGTTTGAGAGCCTGAAAAAAGCGGTGGCTGAAGCCGGACTTGAGAGTGAGGTTGAGCTTTTCCAGGGAGAAGGATACACATTTATTACATTCCGGGACAATGTGTTTTTCGATGGAGACAGCTCTGTAATTAAGGAAGGGGGCCAGTCGATTCTTGGGCAGTTCTGCTCCATTATGTCGGGAGTCAGCGATTCCATTAAGGAGATTCAGGTGCTGGGCCATACCACACAGGCAGAGCCTACTGTTGTAAACGAGCCTGTAGGCGACCGTGTTCTTTCTTCAGAGAGAGCAGCGAGAGTTGCGGCATTTATCCAGACAAGGACAAATGTGGCGCCGGAGAATATTGTCGCGATAGGATACGGGCAGTTCCGCCCTATCGCGTCCTTTGATACAGAGGAGAACAGGATGAAGAATCGAAGAGTAGAGCTTTTGATTACGAAGTCGGATTCCGTGGAGCAGAGCCTTGAGAAGTATTATGAGGAAATGGGCCGGCAATAATGAAATGAAAGTAGGAGTTTAGAATGGCAGATGTATTATCACAAAGTCAGATAGACGCGCTGCTGAATTCGTTGCAAAACGGCGGCGACTCCGACAGTGCACCCGAGGAGCCGAAGCAGACGGAAAAGGCCCATAGAAAATACGATTTCTATAGTCCTAAAAAATACACAAAAGATAAGCTTAAGATGCTCCAGAGTATATACGATAACTATTGCAGGGTTGCGACCTCACAGATTAACGGATTATTCCGGGTCGCAAGCGAGGTTGAGGTTGTGGGAGTCGAGGAACAGCGGTATTATGAATTTGGAAATGCGCTGAATGAGACGGATGTTATTACCCTTACAAATGTAGATCTGAAGGATAATTCTACGAATCCGCCAATGATATTCCACATTGCCCCTTCCGTAATGGGTTCTATGATTGACCGTATGCTGGGAGGCATCGGAACGGATATGTCGGTTGATATGTCTTATACCTATACAGATATAGAGCTGGATTTGTATGAGAGGATTATCCGGTATCTTGTAGCGATTACTCCGGATGTCTGGGCTAACTATATTGATTTTAAGATAAATCTTGACAGGGTTGAGGAAAACCCAAGTATGTTTCAGGGGATCAGCGTAGACGAGACAGTAGTGATTATCATGATCAGCATTAAGGTAGGCGAGATAGGCGGCGCTATGAATATCTGTATTCCAGGCACGCTTTTAAGCAATATTTTTGAAATCATTGATAAGACGAAGCATCTGGCGAATAAGAGCACCCGTGCACTTATGAATAACAGGGATGACCTGCTGGAAAATATCAGGGAATCCAAGATGGATGTCATGGCGCAGCTTGGCGTGGCGCAGCTTAGTCTGGATGATGTTTATAATCTTCATGTAGGAGATGTTATTGATCTGAATAAACCACAGAACTCACTGATTTCCCTTTATATAGAAGGACAGCCGTGGTTTAACGGACAGCTTGGCGTACATAACAAGAATGTGGCAGTAAAGATAGAAGATCGTATACTAAAACCTAAAAATGATGTAGCAGTATAATTACCAGATAAGTTTATAAACTGTCTGAGTATATAAATTACAATGAGAATAAAAAGTGAGGTATAAGAAAATGGCAAAGATTATGTTAGTGGATGATGCGGCATTTATGAGAATGATGTTAAAAACTACATTGACACAGGCAGGGTATACAGACCTTGTTGAAGCGGAGGACGGCGCAAAGGCAGTAGAGCTCTACAGTGCGGAAAAGCCGGATCTCGTATTTATGGATATTACAATGCCCAATAAGGACGGCCTTGAGACTTTAAAGGAAATCAAAGGCATGGATCCAAACGCTACGATTGTTATGTGTTCTGCCATGGGACAGGAGACAATGGTTATGGATTCTATTAAGTCAGGCGCTAAGGATTTTATTGTGAAGCCTTTTAAACCGGAACGTATTCTTTCAACGGTAAAGAAGATTCTTGGTTAATTTAAGGAGGTATATAGATGTCTTTTTTAAGTTCATTTGATATCAGTGCGTCAGGACTTACGGCTGAAAGACAGAGGCTGGATATTGCGGCTGAGAATCTTTCTAATACAAATACAACGAGGACGGAAAGCGGTGGAACCTACAGAAGAAAGATGGTTGTGCTTGAGGAAGTGCCTTCAACCTCCTTCCGTACCAGGTTTAACAGTCTTTTAAATAGAACGGCATCTAAGGGCGGCGTTAAGGTAACTCAGATTATCGAGGATCAGAGAGATTTGAACCCTGTTTACAATCCGGACCACCCAGATGCAAATGAAGACGGTTATGTTATGATGCCCAATGTAGACCCGGTAAAAGAGACGATAGACGGTATGTCTGCTACCCGATCCTATGAGGCAAATATTACGGCATTTAACGCAATGAAAATGATGGCACAGAAAGCGTTAGACATCGGAAAATAGAACGGAGGGTAATTTCCTCTCGGAAGGAGTGAAAGGTTAGTATGGTTTCTGAATGCTTCAGTAAATTAGAAATAGATGCCATAGGCGAGATACTGAATATCAGTCTGGGCGCCTCTGCCACAGCGGTGTCCACAATGCTGAATGCCAGGGTAGACATAACGACACCGATTGTTAATATCGTGTCAAAAGAAGAGTTCAAAATGGATAAAGTGGAACCGGCTGTGGGCGTTGAGATTACTTATGTTGCCGGATTAGAAGGAGAGAATGTTATGCTTCTTAAGAGGCATGACGTTAAGGTTATCGTAGAGATGCTCATGGGCATGGAGGTTCCGGATGACCAGTTTGAATTGAACGAGATAAATATCAGCGCTGTCTGTGAGGTTATGAATCAGATGATGGGGGCATCCTCAACAGCACTCTCAGAATTTTTGGGGAAAATGGTTAATATCTCGACTCCGATTTCATTTGAAGTAAAAAATGAGCAGGAATTTATAGATAAATATTTTATAGACGAATATCCGAAGGTTGTGGTCGGGTTCACCCTTAAAATTGCTGATAAGCTGGAGAGTGAATTCTTTAATGTTATGCCTATAGAGCTTGCGAAAAGTCTTGTAAGGGGCTTTCTGCCTGAGGATCAGATTATTGAAGTGAATAAGAGCGCAGGTGTGTCTTCCGCTCCGGCTTCGGAGAGCTCATCCGGCGGCGGAACATTGTCCCAGGAAGAGATAGAGAAGCTTCTTGCAGGAGGAGGAGAGACAGAAGCAGCACCAGCCCCGGCTCCGGCAGCCCCGGAGAGTTCGTCCGGCGGCGGAACATTGTCCCAGGAGGAGATAGAGAGGCTTCTTGCAGGAGGAGCGGCAGAAGCGGCACCAGCCCCGGTTCCGGCAGCGCCCCAGGCTCCGGTACAGGCAGCGCCCCAGCAGACAACTCCGGCAGCCCCCGCGCCCCAGGCAGCAGTGCAGCAGCCAGTACAGGCAGCGCCCCAGGTACAGCAGATGCCGGCAGCTATGGTAAGCCCGGATGTATCTATGATGCAGATGCAGATGATGCAGCAGATGATGCAGCAGATGCAGACTATGCAGCAGGTTATGCAGGATTCAATTCAGGAAAAGAAGAAGGCTCCGGAGCCGAAGATGATTCATGTCCAGACGCCTTCACAGCTCAATCTGAAACCGGACAGCGATATTGTGCTTGAAGGTGAACAGGAAGAGAATATGGAACTCATCATGGGAGTTCCGCTTGAGATTTCTGTTGAAATCGGAAGAACTAAGAAATATGTTAAGGATATTCTTGATTTTACAAAGGGTTCGCTGGTTGTTTTGGACAAACTGGCAGGGGAGCAGGTAGATCTCTATGTAAATGGACAGTGCATTGCAAAGGGCGATGTTGTTGTCGTAGAGGATAATTTTGGAATAAGAATTACCGAGATTATGAAAGTTAATTTGATTGCATTAGAGTAAGGAAGGAATTCTATGTGGAGAGCGATTGCCACACTCATTGTGGTGGTACTTATTATTTACGGAAGCTATATAGCCAGTAAATATATAGGTAAGGGACTGTCAAGAAATAGCAGCTCCCGCTATATGCGTCTGATTGATCAGATTACATTAGGGCAGGACAGACATGTTGCGATTATACAGATCAGCGGGAGATATTTTCTTGTCGGTATTACCGCCGGGCAGATAAATGTCCTGTCCGAGCTTCAAGATGAAGAGCTGTTTCCACTCTCACCGGAGCCAGACAGCACGGGGAATACCCTGGATTTTAAGGCGATAATGGATAAGCTAGGGGATTTGGGAAAAAGGGGAGGTAAGAGCTAATGTACGACTCACTGATAAATGTTAACGGCAGCCAGGTACATACATTAGATATATTGCTACTTCTGACAATAATAGCGCTTCTGCCATCTATTTTGATTATGATGTCTTCCTTCATGAGGACCATAATCATTCTTTCCTTTTTGAGAAATGCACTTGGAGTTCAGCAGACGCCGCCCAATATGGTGCTGGTAGGTATTTCTCTGTTTCTGACACTTTTCATTATGGATCCGGTAATCGGGGAGATTAACACGGAAGCGTATATTCCGTATAAAAACCAGGAAATTACGCAGGAGGAAGCCCTTTCGCGCGCTCAGGTTCCTTTGAAGGAGTTTCTTCTTCGGAATACGGAAAAAAGCTCTCTGGCGCTGTTTTCTGACATAGCCGGCGCGGAAGCGGTGGAGCAGGAGGAGGATCTTCCTATGACTGTCATCATTCCTTCCTTTATGGCAAGTGAGCTTAAGAAAGCATTCTCGGCGGGCTTTATTTTATTTATCCCGTTTTTATTAATAGATATTGTCGTTTCAAGTACACTGATGTCTATGGGTATGATGATGCTGCCGCCTGCAATGATTTCACTGCCCTTTAAGCTTCTTTTATTTGTAACTGTAAATGGCTGGGAGCTTTTATTCTCAGCAATTGTGGAAAGCTTCAACTGAGGTTAGAAGGGAGGCATATAGATGACAAATGCAGAAGTCACTGATTTAATGTATGAATTATTTATCATGGCGGTACAGCTGGCAGGGCCTCTTCTGGTTATCAGTATGTTTGTGGGAATTATTATTGCGATACTTCAGGCTGCGACACAGATTCATGAGCAGACACTTACATTTGTACCTAAATTATTGGTAATTGGTATAATTCTTGTGTTTACGGGGAGTTCTATGCTCCGTTCACTGCAGGATTTTACAGTCGCGATGTTTCAGAGGATAGCGCAGTAATGCAGGGAGTGATGGCATGGCGTTTGACAGTACCGCACAGTTGACTTTGTTTTCGCTGATTATGATGAGGATGTCAGGCTTTATATTATTGAACCCGGTATTCGGGAGAAGAAATGTACCGATGATTGTAAAGGCAGGCTTTATCTTTGTATTGACCTTACTGGTTTATTCGGTTTCTCTTGAAAAGGTGTTTGAGACATCCGGTGCATTTGAGCTTGGGTTCCTTTTGATAAAAGAATTTATAGCCGGTTACGTGATTGGCTATGTGATGGAGTTGTTTTTTTTCGCTATTACCTTCGGAGGCTATATTATAGACTTTAATATGGGACTTTCCATGGCTACCGTATATGATCCTCAGAGCAATGCGCAGGTAGCGGTGACAGGGGGAATTTTGCAGAGCTGGTATCTGCTTATGTTTTTTGCCGTAGATGGACATCTTGCGCTTATGAAGATACTGCTTACTTCAGCGGAGATAGTTCCCTACGGAGGAATTGTGATTACGCAGAATCTTTCAGCCAGGGTGCTGGAGATATTCCTGCAGTGTATAGATTTGGGGATGAGGCTTACCCTTCCTGTTCTCGCGGCAGAATTTCTTGTGCAGGTGGGAATCGGAATCATGAATAAGGTGGTTCCCCAGATTAGTATATTTGTTATTAATATTCAATTGAAAATAATTGTCGGCCTGGCGCTTCTTCTGATTCTGTTTTCACCTATCGGTGATCATTTGAGCAGAATTTTGACGGAGATGATGAGTACAATCCAGGGAATACTGACATTCTTATAGATTGGAAGTGAGTATAGTTGCCGTCAGGATCAGGTGAAAAAACTGAAAAAGCCACGCCTAAAAAGCGGAGAGAGCAAAGAAAAGAAGGTAATGTGGCATCCAGTAAGGACGTTATTGTGGTCGTTTCGCTTTTTGGCTGCTTTTATTGTCTGCAGATATTTTTCCCGATGATGTATGAACAGCTTAGAGACATACTCGTATATCTGATTTCATCTATCGGGAATACGGATGAGCTGTCCTTAGGGGTTCTGCAGCAGATTGGCATGCTGTCTGTGAATCTGCTGGTGAGGTGTATTCTTCCTCTGGGGTTTATCAGCATGTTGATTGCCATTGTGGCAACAGGAGTTCAGACAAGATTTCTTTTTACCATGAAGCCTGTGGGCTTTAAGCTGAAAAATCTGAATCCCTTAAATGGAATTAAGAGGCTTTTTTCCGCGAAAAATATTATTGAGCTTTTAAAGGCGGCTTTAAAGATCATCGTCCTAAGCGTAGTGCTCTATCAGCTTTTGAAGGATGAGATCGTGATGATTGCCCAGATGATGGATATTAATCCTACCGTTAGTTTTTCCTATGTTTTAAAGGAAATCATGGGAATGGTCATAAAGATTGGAATGGTATTTGTTGTTATCGCAGGCTTTGACCTATTTTACCAGAGATGGTCTTATGAGAAAAAGCTTAAGATGACAAAAGAGGAAGTAAAGGAAGAGTATAAGCAGGTGGAGGGAAACCCGCAGATTAAGGGTAAGATACGAAGCCTGCAGCAGAGTATGGCAAGAAGCAGAATGATGCAGGCTGTGCCGGATGCGGATGTAATTATCCGAAACCCTACACATTTTGCCGTTGCCCTTAAGTATGATATTGATCATGATAATGCTCCGGTTCTGATTGCCAAGGGCCAGGATTTGATGGCTCTTAGGATCGTAGAGATAGGAGAGCAGAATCATGTTGCAGTAATAGAGAATAAACCGCTGGCAAGGGGAATCTATGCTTCAACTCCCCTGAACAGTGAGATCCCTGCTGAATATTATGGAGTAGTGGCAGAAATTCTCGTTAAGGTATTCCGTATGAATAAGAAGTTGGTGTAAAAGTATGAAGAGAATTTTAAACAGTGCGGTATCGCTGATTGTGGTTATGATTGTGCTGCTTTTGATTATACCGCTCAATACGTTCTTTCTGGACGTTATGATAATTTTAAATATTGCTGTGTCCATGATCGTACTTTTGATCAGTATGAATATTAAAGAGGCGCTGGAGTTTTCTATTTTCCCTTCACTGCTTCTTATTACGACACTTTTTCGTATCGGAATTAATATTTCTTCCACAAGAAGTATTCTTGGAAATTCAGGTACGGCAGGAGCTGTTATCAGAGCCATGGGTGATTTCGTGCTTCAGGGAAATGTGGTTGTCGGAGTCATCATCTTTTTGATTATTGTATTGGTTCAGTTTCTTGTTATTACAAAGGGCGCGGAACGTGTTTCCGAGGTAGCGGCAAGGTTTACCCTGGATGCTATGCCCGGTAAGCAGATGGCTATTGATGCTGACCTTGGAAGCGGTCTTATCACAGAAGACGAGGCAAGAGAGAGACGCCACAAGATACAGAAAGAGGCCGATTTTTATGGCTCCATGGATGGTGCCACAAAGATCGTAAAGGGCGATGCTGTCATGTCGCTGATTATTACGGCAGTTAACTTTATCGGCGGCTGTATTATCGGTATGGTTCAGGGCGGCATGACCTTTACGGAGGTATTGTCTGTATATTCTATCGCTACGGTAGGCGATGGTCTTGTGTCCCAGATTCCGTCACTTCTTATTTCTACAGCTACGGGCATGATTGTAACCCGTGCCGTTGCAGAGGACAGTTTGAATCTGGATGTGACGAGGCAGTTTATGGCACAGCCCAGGGCAATTATGATGACAGGAGGAGTTCTTGCCATCCTTCTTGCAGTTCCGGGTATGCCGAAATTTCAGCTTGCGGTTGTATCTCTTACACTTATGCTTGGAGGCTGGCAGCTTTCAAGGCGTATGGAGGAGATGGGCGCTCCCGAAGCACAGGCTGCAATGGGAATTTCTGAAGCCGATAACGTACAGGTCAGCGAAGAGGAGAGCTTTAAGGATATCAACAGCGTATATTCGCTTATTACGGTAGAGCCTATAGAGATGGAGTTCGGCTACAGCCTGATTCCCCTTGTAGATGAAGAGAGCGGCGGAAGAATGATAGACCGTATTGTTATCTTCAGAAGGCAGTACGCCCAGGAGATGGGGCTTGTTATTCCGTCCATCCGTCTGCGCGACAGCTCAAGTCTTAATACAAACCAGTATGTGATAAAGATTAAGGGTGAGGAGGTTGCCAAGGGTGAAATCCTGGTGGACTATTATCTCGCGCTTGAGCCTCCAAATCCGGAGAAGGAGTTGGATGGTATAGATACCATTGAGCCTGCATATGGTATTCCGAGTAAATGGATTACCGTGGATAAGAAGGAAATGGCGGAGATTTATGGATATACAGTTATTGACCCGCTTTCAGTTATGCTGACCCACCTTTCGGAGACAGTGAAGAAGCATGCCCATGAGCTTTTGAACCGCCAGGAGGTTGTGCGTCTGGTGGACAATATGAAGCAGCAGTCTCCGGAGCTTGTTGATGAGCTGATTCCTGCACTTATTTCCTACGGTAATTTCCAGAAGATTTTAACCAATCTTTTAAAGGAAGGAATTCCGATCAAGGATATGGAGACGATTATGGAGACAATCGTGGATTCGTCCATGACAGTCAAGGACATAGAGACGATTACAGAAAATATCCGTGTTGCGCTTAAGCGTACAATTACAAGGAAGTTCTGTGAAGGCGGAAGCATGAAGGTAGTGACCCTTGATGCGGAATTAGAGAAGAATATTATTACCAGCCTGACCACGGGAGAGCACGGACTGTATCTTGCCCTTGCTCCTGATGTGATGCAGAATGTCATTACGCAGCTTTCGGATGAGGTAAAGAAGTTCCATGACTTCGGGCAGTCTCCCCTTGTACTTACGAGCCAGGTTGTGAGAGTACATTTCTATCACCTGATAGAACAGTTTTTCCCGGATATATATGTGCTTTCTTTTAATGAAATCAGCAATAACATTCAGATACAGGCAATTGGAAACATTACACTTTAAAAAATGGAGCAGTCAATATGAGTACACAAAAGCTTCACAAGGATAAGTCTAATGAAGAGCTTTTAAAACTGTATAAAGAGACAAACAGCCTGGAAGTTAAGCAGGAGCTTGTTATGCGTTATATTTACCTTGTGAAAAGTATTGCGCTCCAGATGAGGGATATCTATTTAAGCTTTGTCCAGGTGGATGATATTATTAACGAGGGCGTCATTGCCATTATGTCCGCAATCGATAAATTTGATATGGATAAACATGTAAAATTTGAGACTTATATATCAAAGCGGATTAAGGGAATGATTATAGATCTGGCAAGAAAGCAGGACTGGGTGCCAAGAAGTACAAGAAAGAATACAAGAGATATTGAAGATGCAGTGACAACGTTATATAATAAACTTGGGTATTATCCTTCCGTCCAGGAGGTGACGGATTATCTGGATATTTCTACGGAGAAATATCACGAGACCATGCGTAAAGCAGCGCTTTTTAATATTCTTTCCCTTGATATGGTGCTTGCGGAGGCCCAGGGAAATGAGATAAGCACAAAGCTTGACCAGGGGGAGCCTCCTTCGCAGCCTGAAGACAAATTCCTGCAAAAAGAGCTGTCAGAGATATTGGCAACGGGAATCAGGGGGCTAAAGGATAACGAACAGCTTGTAGTTTCTTTATATTATATAGATGAGCTGAACATGAGACAAATTGCAGATGTAATGCAGGTGAGTGAGCCAAGGGTTTCTCAGATACATTCTAATGCAATTAGAAAATTAAGAAAATACATGGAGAAATTTAACGAAGAAAGGGGGAGGAAAGGTGTTTCAGGGATATTATGATTTAGCATCAAATATGATAACGCAGAACCGTAATATGAATATTATTAGTAATAATATATCTAATGTATCTACGCCGGGATATAAAACGGACAGATTGATGGAGAGCACTTTCCGGGAAGAAATGATCTACAGATATGACCAGCAGGGGAAGACCCAGGTGGGCATGGTGTCACGAATGAATATTGCAGATGAGAGGGTGACAGATTATAGTGAGGGAGGCCTAAGAGAGACGGGCAGCCCCTTGGATGTGGGTCTTACTGGTAATGGTTTTTTTGCTGTCCAGACCAACAATAACGGAATCGTATATACAAGAAACGGTTCCTTTAACCTGGATAATGACAGATATCTCGTGTTGCCGGGAATCGGGCGTGTGTTAGGAGAAGACGGAGCGCCCATCCAGCTTCCTACAGACAAGGTGGGAATTGATAAACAGGGAAATATTACGTCTGAGGACGGTTATGAGAGATATGGAACACTAAGGGTAGTTGATTTTGCCGACTATGACCAGCTTACCAAGATTACAGGCGGCGTATTTCAGGCGGCAGGCGCGCCGCAGAACGCCCGGGATGTAACAATAACCCAGCGCTACACGGAATATTCCAATGTTTCCATGGCAGAAGAGATGACCAGGATGATGAGCGGGCAGAGGGTACTTCAGGGATCTGCGCAGATTCTTAAGATTTACGACCAGCTTATGGGAAAGATTGTGAACATTGGTTCTACAACATAGAGTAAGATTTAAAACCAGAGAGGAGATATCGTATGTATACATCATTTTATACTGCGGCCAGAGGAGCCATGGAGGAGCAGAGAAAGCTCGATGTTATTGCAAATAACTTTGCGAATGTGAATAACTACGGTTATAAGGCAAAAAAGGCCGTTTTCTCTGATTTAATGTACTATAATCTGAATAATTACAGAGGAGACGACACACCGCTTAAAGCAGGAACAGGCGTTGTTGTGGAGAAGACAGATACGAATTTTGACCCCAGCGGGTTTGTGCCCACACAGGGCGAGTATGATTACGCTATTGTGGAAAAGGGGTTTTTCATGTTGCGAAGTCCCATTGACAACGAGATTACATATACAAGAAACGGGCATTTCAGCCTCTCACAGAGAGGGACGGAGTTTTACCTTGTGAACGACAACGGCAATTTTGTGCTGGATCAAAATGAAAATCCGATTTTGGTAACAGACGGGGAATTAAGCGGCGATATCGGAGTATTTGGCTTTGATGTCCTGGACGGAATGTTAAGTGTAGGAAATAATGAATTTTCACCGGTTGCCAAAAACGGAGATCCTTATCTGATGCCAGCGGCAAAAATGGTAGACCATACCCTGGAAATGTCCGGGGTGGATACGGCAGATGAGATTACGCGTACCATCGAGGCGCAGAGGGCTTATTCCCTTGCCCTTAGAATGGTTACCACATCAGATGAGATTATGGGTACAATAAATACACTGAGACAATAGTGAGGTGAAATATGGCGATTAGCAGATATGAAGATATGAATGATATGAAGATAGATGTGCTCAAGGAGATGGGAAGCATCGGCGGCGGCAATGCCGCCACGGCCCTGTCCAGCATGTTAGGCGCAAAGGTTAACATGTCACTTCCGAGAGCAGAGATACTGGGATTTAATGAGGCACTCGAAAGGCTTGGACATCCGGAGGATCTGATTGCCGCAGTATTTGTGGAGCTTACAGGGGAAATCCAGGGAATCATGCTCTTTATCGCGCCCCAGGATTTTTCAGATGAGGTTATTTTCAGGATGCTTGGAAAAACAAGCATACCTCTTCTTGAAATGGAGGAAATTGACAGCTCTGTTATTACAGAAATCGGAAATATTGTTATTTCTTCTTATGTTACGGCTTTGTCCTCACTTACGAATGTGGAGGTGGAGCTTTCAGTACCCCAGTTTACAGCGAATATGCTGGGGGGAGTTATGAGTCTTCCGATGGCAATGATGGGCCAGCATTCGGACAGAATTATGATGGTGACAGGAGAATTTAAAATAGACGGAAAGGCTTTAAACAGTGGAATGCTTCTTCTGCCAGATGTAGAATCTTTGAATATTCTTATGAAAAAGCTAGGAGTTGATTGATAAATGGCCAAGAAAATATCGGTCGGAATTGCAGATATGAAGATAGCAAGGCAGGAGGGGGAGCTGATTACATATGCCCTCGGCTCTTGCATCGGAGTAGCCTTTTATGATCCTATGATCAAGCTGGGGGCCCTTCTTCATATTATGCTTCCTGAGAAAAATCAGGCAGACAGTAATGTGTTTAAGTATGCGGATTCAGGAATCAGAGAGACGCTTAGAAAGCTGTACGCATTTGGAGCTACCAAAGGACGGCTTGTGATAAAGATTGCGGGCGGAGCTAAGATGTTTGAGATGAAGGGGCCGGGAGGCCTTGGCAATATCGGTGAGCGCAATGCCCAGAATGTAAAGAGAGTGCTGATGATGGAAGGCTTACGGGTCGTAAGCGAGGATACGGGCGCTAATTATGCAAGAACCATGCTGCTTAACGTGGAAACAGGCGGGGTGTATATCCGGTCGGCAGGAAAGCCGGAACGCCAGCTTTAAAAGACTTATGCTATAAGCGGATTATGTCGATAAATATGTAAGATAATATAAAGGAGAAAGTGGTTATGGCTGATACAGAGATTTTATTGGAATCGGGAACAAATGAGATTGAGATTATGCAGTTTACTATATTCGGTGAGCTGTATGGTATCAATGTTGCGAAGGTGCGGGAAATTATGATGGCGGATAAGGTGAAGCCAATACCTCATTCTCATGAGGCAGTTGAAGGGATCTTTAAGCCGAGAGAGATTCTTCTGACTGTAATTAATCTGCCTAAGTATCTGACTGGAGAAAGCGGGGAAAGGAACGACAGGGATTTATTTATTATTACGAATTTTAACAAGATGAATATTGCGTTCCGTGTACATACTGTAGTAGGAATCAGCAGAATTTCCTGGGAGGATATACAAAAGCCGGATAAGACACTTACGAACGGCGAGGACGGAGTTGCTACAGGTATTGCCCAGTGCGGCGAAAACCTGGTTACGATCCTGGATTTTGAAAGAATCGTGGCGGAGATTGCGCCGGAAACAAGTATCCAGGTAGAGGAGATCGACAGACTGGGAGACAGAATTGCAAGAGATCATAATATCATCCTTGCAGAGGACTCGATTCTTCTGACAAAGATGATCAAGGATTCTTTGGTGCGTGCGGGCTATGCAAATATTAAGAACTTTAACAACGGGAGGGAAGCCTGGGAGTACCTGGCATCTATCCGCGAGGATTCTGACTTTGTTAATAAGGCAGCACTTCTTATTACAGATATTGAGATGCCTGAGATGGACGGCCACCGCCTGACCAAGCTTGTGAAGGACGATCCGAAGATGAAGGATATGCCGGTTATTATATTCTCTTCTCTTATTAATGAGGAAATGAGAAGAAAGGGAAAACAGTTAGGTGCAAATGAGCAGCTGTCAAAGCCGGAAATAGGCCGCCTTGTTGAAGTAATGGATACATTGTTAGAAGAAAGAGGGCTGGTATAGGATGGATAATTGTGTAGTAAGACAGGCAATTAAGGATCAGCGCACAGATACAATTGTCGGATATGAGCTTATGATACAGGAGGATAAGGAGAGCTTATATAACCCGAGCTCAGACAGTGTAGCGGCAAATGCCATGGTGTCATTCCTGTCAGAGAATTCGGCGTGTATTTTCAATGAGAATAAGACGTTTATGACATTTACTCCAAGTCTTTTGTTCAGGAATACGCCTAAGATATTTGACAGTGAAAAAATTGTAATTCAGATAGAGGATAATATTGTGGTTCATTCCCTTGCCACGATTATTATCGGAAAGTACAGGGAAGAGGGATATCACTTTGCAATCAATGATTTTCAGTTTACGCCGAAATATTTCAGCATGCTTGAATATGTTGATTATATCAAGATGGATATCTCCTATGAGATGAACGATGAGCGTAAGCGTTCCATTGCTAATGTGGTAGAGATGGCGCATGGATTCCAGAAGGAATTTATTGCCACGGGGGTTAATACAAAGGAAGCTTATGAGCTGGCAAAGGAGCTTGAGGTTGACTATGTGGAGGGCAACTATATTGCGACTGCCACTGCTACGAAGGCAAGTAAGATGGATTTCATGCAGGGAAATCTCTATCAGCTTATCGTAGAGATAACACGGGATGAGCCTGATGTGGAGATGTTAGAGCAGATTGTAAGTAGGGACGCCTCCCTGACCTATGCGTTGCTTAAGATGGCAAACTCCGCATATTTTGCAGTACATCATGAGACCATTTCTGTGAGGCAGGCGCTGGTCCGCGTTGGGATCAGCCAGCTTAAGCAGTGGATTTATCTGTTAAGCTTTGAGGATAACACCTCTAATTCCTCAGAAGAGCTTTTGAAGACATCATTTATGCGGGCAAATTTCGCATCGGTGCTTGTGAAAAAGATGAAGAAATTTGAGATTAATACTTCAGACGCGTATCTTCTCGGAATGTTTTCCACATTAGAATATATGGTTGACGCTACCATGGAGGAGATTCTCCAGGAGATTCCGATTATCGATGAAGTAAAGGCCGCTTTGATATCGAAGGAAGGAAAAGCAGGAGCATTGTATGAGCTGATTTTGTGCTATGAAAGAGCAGAGTGGGGCAGAATTAAGGAGCTGTCTGACCAGCTGGGACTTAAGACAAATGAGATGGCTCAAATCTATATGGAATGTGTAGAAGAAGTAAATGATATATGGAACAATGTGATAGGAAATGCAGAGAATTCGTAGTGCTGCTGTGAATAGAATAAGCAGCAGCACTGTATCAGGAAACCAGGGGGTACTAATATGCTGGGCGGAATTTCGGGAATAAGTCCTTATACAAATAGTTATCGGTATCATATGCCGTCCCTTTCCCGTATGGATCAGGCACAGGCGGTACGTAAGGCCGGCATGGTTATGGCAGCCGGGGGACGTACATCGAGTCCCGGCACGCCTGTGGAGCCGGTAGATCCGGTTCCGGTTGTAAGTGCACAGGCCGGCAGAGGGATCAGCTACGCTATTCCATTTTTAAGGAAAGGGATGGATCCGGCAGAGCTTGCTGTCAGGATGCGCATCAGATATGATGAGGGCGTCCGTAAGACACCGGATAAGGGAGAATGTCAGACCTGTAAGGAAAGGAAATATCAGGATGGCTCGGATGACGCAGGAGTTTCTTATAAGACTCCGACCCACATTTCACCGGAGCAGGCTGCGTCCGCGGTGCGGGGACATGAGATGGAGCATGTGGTAAGAGAGCAGGCGAAGGCCAAAAACAGCGACCGGGAGGTGGTCAGCCAGTCTGTGACGCTTCATAACGAGATATGTCCCGAGTGCGGCAGAGTCTTTGTATCGGGAGGAGTGACCAGGACAGTTACTGCAGAAAGCCAGAATATAGGTACAGATATAGATACAGATACAAATACAAAAGATTTTAAGAAAGCAATATAAAAACTACGAAAAGAGAGGGGATATAATTCATGAGGAAAAGTATTAAGACAATGGTAGGAATACGTGTAATTGCGGCGCTTGCATCTGTACTTATTTACAGTGTCCTGATTTCCGTTAATATTTTTGCCATTAAGGATACACAGCAGAAAAGTATTCAGGCTAATCAGTTGCTAAAGACAATTCAAAATGCAGAGATTGCTCATTACAAATGGTCCAGCGGCTTAAGTAATGCCCTGTATGCGGGCGCGGAGTTTACCGGAAGCATGGATCCTACCGGCTGCATACTTGGACAGTGGGTATACGGCGAAGCCGAGACGGAAGATAAGGATATCCTTGCCCTTAGGGAACAGATAGAGCCGCTTCATAAGGAACTGCATGAATCTGCGAGCAAGGTTCTTGACATGATGAAGACAGATCAGGAAGGCGCACAGGAATACTACCAGAAAACTATTCAGTCGAATTTAACAACTCTGGTAGGGCTTCTGGATGAGGTTGTTGCTGACGTGACTGAGCAGAGCGAGGTCTGTGCCGCAGATATGAAGAGCACGATTCATGTAATGCAGGTTATTTCAGGAGTATGCTTTGTTCTCGCACTTGCCTGCCTTATCAGCCTGGTACAGTATGTCCTTGCACATATTGTGAAACCGATCATAAATATTACAAATAAGGCGAGGCCGCTTCAGGATGGACAGCTCGAGCTTGATCTGGAATACAGCTCGAAAAATGAGATCGGGGATCTTGCGGAAACAGTTGAGCAGTCCATGCATCTGATACACAAATATGTGGAAGATATTAACCGGATTATGGGCCTTCTTTCAGACGGCAATTTCAAGGTAAGGACCTCAGAGCCGTTTATCGGGGACTTTAAATCCATTGAAGATTCTATTGACAGTTTTACAAGCAGGATTTCATCAGCATTTAATAACATTAATCAGGCGGAGCGCCAGGTTTCAGGGAATGCTGAACAGCTTTCAAGCAGCGCCCAGTCACTGGCTCAGGGAGCTACCGAACAGGCAAGCGCGGTAGAAGAACTGTATGCTACTTTGGATGAGCTTTCCAAGAATGCGGAGAGAAATGTAAAGGATGCGGCAGACGCACAGGAAAATGCACGTCTCACCGGCGAGCAGGTAACCGTAAGCAGCGAGCAGATGCAGCAGATGGTTGCCGCTATGGCAGATATTACCGAGGCATCCCAGAAGATCGGAAAGATTATCGCAACCATTGAAGATATTGCGTTCCAGACGAATATTCTTGCTCTTAACGCAGCTGTAGAAGCAGCCAGAGCAGGTACGGCAGGAAAAGGCTTTGCAGTCGTATCCAGTGAGGTAAGAACACTGGCCTCCCGCTCTGATCAGGCGGCAAAGGCAACGAAGGAGCTTATTGAGAATTCGGTGCAGGCGGCAGAAAGAGGAAGCAGGATTGTAGGAGAGGTATCGGAAACACTTACTAAGACATTAGACCTTGTGGTACGTTCTAATAGCACAATCGGAACCATTGCAGAGGCAATACGTGGAGAGGCAGCTTCCATTTCACAGGTTACAGAAGGAATCAGCCAGATTTCAGAGGTCGTACAGACCAACTCCGCAAGTAGCCAGGAATCCGCGGCAGTGAGCACAGAACTCTTTGATCAGGTACGGCTCTTAAGAGAGCAGACAGAGAAGTTTAAATTGAAATAAATTAATCTACCTGTATGGTTGGAAATGGTTTTCAAGGGACGGAAGTTCGAAGATGCCATTCCTAACGCGAACGGGGCAGCACTTCGGTGAACTAACCGCTAACGAAGGCTAAGGAGTTCAGGAAAGCCTTCACTCCTAAGTCTTCATAAGCGATGGATTTCACCTTCGTTAAGAGCACCCCTTATGTCCGCTTATAGGAATGGCATCTTCGAACTTCCTGTGCGTTGGAAACGTATTTTCACTATACAGGCAGACTAGTCAGTTGTTAATTCACTGCAGCGTCTCCCAAGTCTACGAGGGGATGAACCGCCTGGAACTGACTGTGTACTAAAAGGCTTTCCAAGACACAGGCAGATTTAAGATACCCTTCCTATAAGCAGACAATGGAAGGGCGTTTTTAACGGAAGTGAAATCCACCGCTTATGAAGACTTAGGAGTGAAGGTTCTCCTGAACTCCTTAGCCTTCGTTAGTGGTTAGTTCACTGGAGTGCTGCCCTATCTGTGTTAGGAAGGGTATCTTAAATCTGCCGTCCTGGATTCCTTTTTTTATTACACAGGCCGGCCATACTTTAATGGCGGGGATTTTCTTTGACGATCATACATGCTTTTGTTGCTTCTACGGTAACGTCTGAAATTAATCTATTTGTATAGTAGCTAAGAAGCGGATCTACGGCTGCGGGTGTTGTAACAAGATATTTTGGAAGCAGACCGTTTAAGGTCAGCGCTATTGTATCGTTTACACAGCGGTCGCAGGTACACACATCAAACTGGCGCATAAAATAGATGATTTTATCTTCCACAATACGCTCCATGACATTCCATCTGACGAACTCCGGTTCCGGTTCTGTGGCAGCTGTCTGGGAGGACAGAGTGGCTTCCGGTGTCCGGGCAGGTTCTGCCTGGGATTCTGCCGGGGCTTCGGTTTCCGGTGCGGCAGGCCCATCGGAAGAGGACGCTGCATCTAATACAGGTTCTGCCTGTGAAACTGGTTCTGGTTCAGGCTCTGGTTCTTCTATGGTAGGCGGTAAGTCCGGATCTATCATTATTACGGGGCCCGGATCAGGCTCCGCAGGAAGATGCTCTTCTAATTCCCGGGAGAGCTTCTGCTGTATCAGGTCTGAAATGGGATCCTCCTCGGTTGTATCGATAACAGATATATTTTGTGGAGAAGAGGAGACAGGAGCCGGTGCAGAAGCTTCGGCACGGGCAGGGGCTGCACCAGCCTTGTCCGTGCTCTCTTCGGATGTTGTCTCTTCTGTGTTTTCTGTATTGTCCTTTGAAGCCTCATGTCCTGCAATGAGATTAAGGACATGGGCAGTCTTATTGCTTTTTCTTGCCATGTATATACCTCCTATGATACCTTATCTGAAGTCAGTTTTATTACTTCGCCGATAAACGCCTTATAGTCTTCCGATGGCTTGGCAGAAGGGGAATGATCAAAAATACTAAGACCATGGGCAGGAGCCTCTGCCACAGAAACGCTGGTGCGGATTTGTGTATTAAATACGCGGGTTCCTGTCTGGGCGGCAACATTTTCTGCCATCTCCTTTACCTCACGTGCAAGAAGAGTACGCTTATTAAACTTTGTCAGTACAATTCCTAATACGTTCAGGTCGGGATTTACGCCCCCGCGGACAGATGTGATAGTCTCCATCAGCTGGGTTACCCCAAGAAGGCTCAAAATCTCCGGCGCCATGGGAATGATCAGATGGTTTGCCGCCGCATATGCATTTACAGTAAGAATATTAAGGGCAGGCGGAGTATCTATAATAATATAATCATAATTTGCAGTAACTGGAGCCAGCGCCTTTTTCAGCAAAAGCTGTCTGTCAGAGGAAGTAAATTCAATTTCTGCGCTACTCAACAGAATATTGGAAGTGATAACATCACAGTAGTCTGTCATCTGGATAGCATCCTGTATAGGAACATGACCGGTAAAAACATCGTGAATCGTGCGGCCGTCCTCAATATCAAGCCCGAGGCTGAAGCCAAGGCTTCCCTGGGGATCAAGATCGATTGCCAGTACCTTTTTATCATAAAAAGAGGCCAGGCCGGAAGAGAGGGCACTGGATGTTGTGGTCTTGCCGACACCGCCTTTTTGGTTGGTAAGTGCAATTATTGTTGCCAAAATAATTCCTCCATTCACAATTAAAACTAAATTTAACTATTATTTAAAGTATACTATATGCCGATAAATAAGTACAGGATATTTTTTAATTTGTCAAAATGTGGCGGATTTTGTGGCTGCTGTTCGCACAGGGCTTTGCATTTACTGCAAAGTCCGTAAGAAAGTGATTCAGGAGTGAGCAAATCTCATTCGCGAAGCGAATATTAAACGGATTTGCCAAGGCTACTGTGAACGGAGTGAACAGTAACCTTGTTCTGCCATACAAAAATAACAAATAGAAAGGAAGAGATTATTATGTCATCAATTGGCTCATTAACCAGTTCAACAGCCAATAGTATCAGAGGCTACGGCGGATTAGCAAGCGGCCTTGACAGAGATACCTTGATTGAAGGTATGACTTACGGCACTACCAGTAAGATTACGAAACAGCAGCAGAAAAAGCAGCAGCTTGAGTGGAAGCAGTCAGCAGTTCGGAGTATCACGGATCAGATGATTGGCTTTGCTAATAAGTTTACGTCCTCATGGAGCTCCTCTACGAACCTCTTTAGTTCTGTGTTCTGGGGGAGAAATAAGATTACAACAACAGGCGCAAACAGCAAGTATGTGTCTGTATCCGGTACTGCAAATACGGCAAATGCCGTATCCATTATGGGAGTAAAGCAGCTCGCCCAGAAGGCGAAGCTAAGCTCTGCCGGAACTGTGTCTGATGGAAAGCTTCAGACAGGGAATATTGACGTTGCAAAGACCCAGACCGTTCAGAATCTGGTGGGCGAGTCCCTGAATTTTAAATATGGCGATAAGACGGCCTACATTTATCTGAATTCAAAGGATAAGGATGGCAATGATTTGAGCTATAAGACTGCTGCAGAGGCAGCGAAGTCTATTAATAAGATGCTGGAAGAGGAAAGCGTAGCATTGAGCGATGGCACCAGCAAAAAACTTTCGGAGATTATTGAAGTCGCGGTTGAACAGGACGCTGACGGGAAGGATCAGTTTGTCTTTAAAAATAAAGGCGGCGGCGGAAACGCTCTTTTTGTAACCGGCGGATCAGCACTTGAGATTATGGGCTTTGATAAACCGGAGGGCGATGGCATTGATATTACGGCATCAGGCTCATCAAAGGCAGGGACAAACGGTATAGGCGGAATCACCAGAGAAGTATCCTTTGCTGAAATGGTGGGCGGCTCCAGGTTAAGCTTTACCTATAATGGAGTGAAGAAGGATATTACGCTGGCGGATGCAGAGACACTTATGCAGGGTGTAGCAACCACGACAGAGACTGATGCAAACGGGAACACCTATCAGAAGCCGACAGCAGAAGGCGAAAAGCAGCTTATGAAGAATCTGCGCGCATCTCTCCAGACAGAGCTTGACAAGGCATTCGGCAAAGGCAGAATTGAAGTCGGAGGAGAGTCAGATGGAAAGACTTTAAGCTTTATAACGAAGAATCCGACAACAGGGCTGCAGGACACATCCTCAAGCCTGACACTTAGCGGCGGAAGTCTGGGGCTTTTAGGCGAAGGAGGAGCCCTGAACGTGAAAGTCGGAGAGTCTACGAACCTGAACCTGAACGCTAAGCTTTCCGAGGCTGGATTTGCGAATCTTAGTGCAGATAAAATACCGGGTTCAATTAAAATTAATGGTAAAAATATTGATGTTACTGCAGATGACACCATGCAGACATTGATAGACAAAATTAAAAAAGAAACCGGCGTGACAGTAAGCTATCAGCCGCTGACAGGCAAATTTACCTTTACGTCAGACGAAAACGGCGCCAGCGGATTTATTCAGTTAGGTACAGCAGGCGCGGCAGCCGGATCTGACGATGAAAAGAGCAATGAACTGCTGAAGAATCTTTTCGGCGTTGCGAATGATGATATAGGCAAGCAGATCAATGGTCAGGATGCTATTGTTACAGTGAAATACGCAGGCTCTGACGAAGAGGTGGATTTATACCGCGATTCCAATACCTTTACCATAGACGGACTTTCCATTAGCGTGAAGGGCGAATTCGGATATAAAGACGGAACAGAACAGGCAAAGGATGCAGACGGCAACTTAATGGTTGACGATAAGGGTAATCCGATCATGGAAAAGGTACGCGATTACTCATCCGAGGAAGTGGAGATTGACGCCCAGGTAGATGCCGATGCTCTTGTAGATGCCGTGAAGTCCATGGTAGAGGAATACAACAAGATCATCGAGCAGGTAAACAAGGAACTGTCTACAAAGCCTGACCGTGACTATGAGCCGCTTACCAGCGAGCAGAAGAAGGAGTTAAGTGAGGACGAGATTAAGCTTTATGAAGAAAAAGCAAAGTCGGGACTGCTTTTCGGAGACAGTGATTTAAGACTGCTAAGCAGCGACCTCCGCTTTATCATCAGCGGCGGAATCGCGCAGGAGCTGGAGAGTATGGGGATCTCTACATCCAGTACATACTCTGATAATGGAAAGCTTTCCTTTGACGAGTCTAAGTTCCGCGCAGCGCTTGAAAGCGATCCGGAGCGTGTACAGGAGTTATTTACCGGCAGCGAGATTCCAAATGCCAACGGTAATGGAGTATCCAAAGGACTTGCCACGAACCTTAGAGACGTTATGGATAAATACGTGAATACAATGGGTTCATGGGATTCCAAGGGTATTTTAGTACGGAAGGCTGGAACAGAGAGCTCTCCGATTAGTATTACAGAAAACTATATGTATAAGCAGATTGCAGAATACAATAAACAGATTGCCAAGCTGCAGACACAGTTAGAGGCAGAAAGAGACCGTTACATTAAACAGTTTACAAGTCTTGAGACTCTGATTTCTCAGATGAATAGCCAGAGTAACTGGTTAAGCCAGATTGGCGGAAGCTATTAGACAAAAAGGGGAAAAGTATGTATCAGAATGGATATGAACAGTACAAGATGCAGTCTATCAATACGATGACTCACGGTGAGATGCTCCTTCTGCTCTTTGATGAGCTGCTTAAGCGTCTTACGAGAGCGCAGATCGCGTTAGAAGAAGCGGAGTATGATTTGTTTGATAAGTCAGTTCAAAGATCAACCGAAATCGTACGCTACTTAAGTAAAACCTTGAATATGGATTATCAGATAAGCTATGAGCTTAGAAGAATGTATGAATTCTTCCTCTATGAGCTTAGCAGACTGCAGGCCGGAAGGAACAGTACTGTAATTCAGGAACTGAAGCCCCTTGTTACAGAGCTTCGCGATGCGTTTAAAGAGGCCAGCAAGTCAGTAGCTGTATAAGTTGCTGTAAACGAAGTGAACAGTAACACCGTATAGGAGGTTGTATGGAGAAGAGAGAGGAACTCCGGTCAGAGATTTTAAGACGTGTGCAGCGCAACTATGTACGTGTAGTTGAGATAGAGAGACTTACAAAAGAGCTTGGAACGGCGCTGTCACGCAATGACCAGGAATCAGCGCAGCTTCTTGTCAGGATGAGGCAGGATGAGATAGAGCAGGCAAATGAAACGAAACGGGAGGTACAGCTTCTTCTTCAGTCCGCAGGCGGCGAGGAACAAAAGAAGCTTAGAAGCTGGCTTTCAGGAGAGATGAAGCTTGAGCCGGATGGCTTTGAAGCAGGGAAGATTGTCGAGATAAGCAGTCAGCTAAACCAGGTCTTGAACCGAACCATCAGCGCTGATAAAGCCATTAATTTAAAACTTGCCGGAAAAGATTCTTACTATCATGCCGTAACATAAGGTATAAAAAAGGAGCTGTAGCCGTTTTAGCTGCAGCTCCTTATTTTGGAGAAATACTCCAGACAGGGCCGCCTCCGGTGGCGCCGTATAAAAGCTCATCAAGAATAAGCTGGGCCTCCCATGGCGTCTGGGTGCGCTCAAGGCTTGCAGGATCAGCTACTGATACCTGGGTACCGGACCAGTAATTGTAGATAATAATAAAATGTCCTGAATCGCTGAAATGCCCGGGTCCCATGAGGGCAACCAGAATGTGGCCGTTACGCAGTTCAGAGATGACCCCTTCCGGAGTAAAATTTTGAAAAGGCACAGCCTGAAAACCAAAGGCAGCAGCGCCTTCCAGAAAAAAGTTGTGCTTTGTGCCAGAGCCTGCAGACCAGTAATTATTAGCTGCCGCCCAGTCCGCCATATCAGAAGGAAGGCAGGTCTGGTTGGTAAAACTTGAAACAATCATAGCAAGAACAGTAGGGCCGCACCCGTAACCGCCGATGGGATCCCGGCCGCCGTATAATGCATTTGCCCATCTTACATCATTTTGATTATAATATGTAAGAAGGCCCACACTGCTTGTAAGAGTCAGTGTATATGTCCCGTCCTGTAACACCGGTGCTTCCGCGGGGGCAGGGGCTGCCGGCGGAAGCGCGGCAGGCTCTTCTTCCGCCTCTTCGGGCTCCGTGGGAACGCCGGAAGACAGATCCATGCGCGAAAACGGGGCGCATAAAAGAAATGTCAGCAGAAAAACTCCAATTATCAGTTTCTTTTTCATTTTTTCTCCCTGTTTTAATAATCTATATTGACTGTCATCTTTTAAAACAGTATAGTATACAGTATAAATATCGGAAACTATTGAAAAAAATTAAGGTAGGAAATTATGGCACAAATTATTTTTGAGAATGTGACAAAAAAATTCCGGAATGAAGTGGTATTAAACGATATTTCTTTTGAAATCGAAAAGGGAGAATTCGTATTTATTATAGGAAAGAGCGGAGCCGGAAAGAGCACGCTGTTAAATCTGATTATGAAGCAGGAGGAGGTGACTTCGGGCCGCATTACAGTGAACGGGCGCAGGGTGGATATTATGAAGAGGAGAAAGATTCCCGCCCACCGCAGAAGACTGGGGGTTGTGTCATCAGAGGTGGGGCTGCTTAAGGACCGCACGGTATATGACAATATTATGTTCGCTATTCTTGCTACGGGGAAATCGGATGATAAGATGAAGGCAACAATCATGAGAGTGCTTGGGCTTGTGGGTCTTGCGGGGAAATTCCAGGCATTTCCTGACGAGCTTTCAGGGGGAGAGCAGGCGAGAGTACTTCTGGCCCGGGCTTTGTCCGTAAAGCCGGAGATTCTTATTGCAGACGAACCTACGGCAAATCTTGATCCGGATTCCGCCTGGGATCTGATGCAGCTTCTTGCAGAGGTGAATTACAGGGGAATGACGGTATTAGTGGCAAGCCACGCAAGGGAGCTTGTTACAATTATGAAGCGGCGGTGTATGACACTGGTTGCGGGAAACCTTGTAGCGGATGAAAAGAAGGGTATTTACAATATGAAGGCCACAGATATTTTTGAAGAAAGACGAGTTCTAAAAGATGGAAAAAGAAAAAGATAGAAAAATGTTATTTTTTCTGTAAAGCATCCGATATTATATTAAAGGTATGATTTATTGCTACTGGAGGGAGGGACAATTATTAATTATGAAATAAGGTATATGCTGTTACTCTTGTCGGCTGTTGTTAATCAAAAACCGGTCCAGAGATTAAAACGAGCCGTGGGATGGGAGACCATTTTAAAAGTATCCGATTTTCATAATATTATCAATATCATCTATCTTGGAATCTTGGGGATGGAAAAGGACATTTCCGAGGATTGCGAATTACAATTCTATCAGGGGTACAAAAGAGAGCTTCTTCTAAGTGAATCATACCGCAAAGCAGAAGAGGTTATCATGTGGCAGTTGGAGAGATACAAGATTGACGCATTGTTTTTGTCGGATACAAATATAGAGGAATTGTATGTTAAGCCGGAGATGGCTTATATCG
The DNA here is from genome assembly GCA_949502235.1 of uncultured Lachnospiraceae bacterium. Taxonomy (GTDB): domain Bacteria; phylum Bacillota; class Clostridia; order Lachnospirales; family Lachnospiraceae; genus CAPEBR01. The sequence continues at coordinate 27,847 of CATBDC010000044.1, forward strand.
GACAGATAGAAATTCTTGTGGAAAAGAAAGATCTGCCGCAGATACATAGATTCATGCGGGACATGGACTATGAACAGCAGGAGGACCGGGTAGGAAAAGGGACTGTATATACGAGAGTGCCGGGGCTTAGGATTGTATTTTATGACACAGTGCCGATTGCGAATAAGGTAATCAGACGGCATTTTGGAGAACCGGTGAGAAAATATGGGTATTTAGACAATCATAGGTATATACATATATTAACGAGGGAAGATGAGTATTTATACCGTGTGGGAAGGCTGGTTGAGTCGTACGTCACGGGAATGTTGAAGATAAGGGAGATTCTGGATTTTTGGCAGTTTCAGAAGACTCTGGATGAAACCTTCCGTTCTAAGATGACATCGGAGATTGTGGAGAAGGCTGACTGGCAGGAATTTGTTTCCCAGGCAGGAGTTCTTGCCACACTTTGGTTTGAGGATGGTGTAAGGCAGCAGTATGGCCTTGCACTGGAGCTGGAGGAATATATTATTTCACGCGGTCAGGAAAACAAGCATCTTGACAAGGTGCTTCTGCCTTACGAAAAGGCAAGGCTGGATTTTTACTGGCGGGACCGTGAGGAGGAATGGGCGGCGAAGAAAAAGGAATGGCTGTTTCCGCCTAAAGAATATATGTTCCAATTCTTTCCTATATTAGGGAAATATCCCTTTTTGCTGGTTTTCTGTTGGATCATCCGTGATTTTCGTTTCCTTAAGTTTGTCTGTGCGAACAGATGCAGGAAGGCAGGTGTCCGTATCCGTGTGAAGATGCTGGACATCAAAGAAAAGCTCAAAGGATATCTGCGAAAAAAAGAAGAGGATGAAGAGACAGAAGACAATATATATATTTTAAATGAAGAAGAGACAGAAGGAGAGAAAGACAATGAAGAAGTTGAAGATCAGAAGTAAGTTATTATTATCCTTTGGAGTTGTTTTATTACTGACGGTAATCATATCCGTGTTTTCAGTATTACAGCTTGAAAAGGCAAATAGTAACCTGAAGAGCTTTATGGATGGGGCGGTTGCAGTGGATGATGCGGTAAAAAGCTGCCGTATAGCTACATTTATCGCGGCAAAGGATGTACGTGATATGGTAATCCAGGGAAAGACCGATGCACAGACCAAGCAGGAGGTTGACGAACAGATTGAGGCTATCCGCACAAATCTCAAGAAGGTTCAGGAGCTTGATATCCTAAGCGAAGAAAAGGTAACAGAGCTTAGCAACACATTAGAGAACTGGATTGGCGTGGCAGATGACATTATAGCAGACCTGAATGTGGGCGATCAGTCAGCAGCCGGAAGAAAGATTTTAACAGAATGTGAGCCTGCCCTTGACAAGGTTATTGAAAATATTAACAGTCTGATTGATGAAACCCTGTCTATCAGAACAAAGACTCAGACGGACAGTGTATCTACAACAAACCAGAGTATGATTATTCTTCTGGCAATGGCAGCAATTGCTATTATTATTGCTATGGTTATCTGTGTAAGAGTAACAAGGACAATTGTAAGGCCCCTGGCACAGATTGATGTTGCCATGGAAGGGCTTGCAAGAGGCGAGATGTCGCAGAGTCTGGATTATGAGTCACATGATGAGTTCGGCCTGCTTGTAAAGAGCGTGCAGGCTATGTGCGCAGGACTGGAGAATGTTGTGCGTGATTTGACTTATCTGCTGGATGAGATGTCAAGCGGAAACTTTAATCTTTACGCGAAAGAGGATGCATATATCGGAGATTTCAAGCCGCTGCTTGATTCTATCCGTCATATGAACCGGAATTTAAGTGATACAATGAGACAGATCAATGATGCTTCTGATCAGGTGGCAAGCGGAGCAGATCAGGTATCATCCGGCGCCCAGGCATTATCACAGGGCGCTACCGAACAGGCAAGCTCTGTAGAAGAGCTGGCGGCTACTGTAAATGAGATTTCCAGAGAAGTTAATAATACTGCAAACAATGCGAAAGAGGCGAGCGGAAAAGTTCAGGAGGCACAGGAGAAATTAACTGTATCCAATGAGCAGATGCAGGATATGATCGTGGCTATGGAGGATATCAGCCAGAAGTCAGGGGATATCGGTAAGATTATCAAGACAATTGAAGATATTGCATTCCAGACAAATATTCTTGCGCTTAATGCAGCAGTAGAGGCTGCCCGCGCGGGCGAAGCAGGCAAGGGCTTTGCCGTAGTTGCCGATGAAGTACGTAATCTTGCTTCTAAGAGTGCGGAGGCAGCAAGCAATACAACAGCGCTTATTGAGGGCACGATCCAGGCAGTTGAGAATGGAACAGAGATTGTGGGCAGAACAGCCGAGGCAATTCAGGCCACAGTAGAAAGCACAAAGAGCGCGGTTACATATGTAGATGAGATTACGACAGCAGCAGACAGACAGGCAGAGGAGATTTCACAGGTAACGACAGGTATGGATCAGATTTCAAGTGTTGTTCAGACAAACTCTGCTACAGCCGAGGAAAGTGCAGCCGCAAGTGAAGAGCTGTCCAGCCAGGCACAGATTTTGAAATCACTGGTAAGCCGCTTTAAATTAAGAGATAAGAACAGAGTATAGAGCTTATTATTTAGTACCGAAATGCCGATATAATATATGTAGAAGTATTGATGTTACTGTTCACGGGATTCTGTGATCGGAGTGGACAGTAACGCATTAATAGAACTACGAGAAAGGAGGAAGAGATATGGCAATTAATAGAATGAACTCTTACATGGGATATTATAATTACCAGTCATCTATTAATAATTTCCGTTTGACACAGGCGCTTTCCAAGAATCAGCGGTTTATGGAGGCGATTACTCCGGTTTCGCGTGTATCATCGAATTCATACAGGAATACGTCCCTGACATCTAGTATGTCATTTGTGAAGGACTACAGCAGCAGTATGTCTGATCTGATGAATTCTGCCAATGCACTTAAGAGCTCCAACCAGAGCAGTGTTATGAATGATCTGGCTGTTACCAGCTCGAATGCAGAAGTAGCAACGGCTTCGGAGAAGCTGCCGGTGAGGTTTAAGCAGTCTGTAGATTTTGATGTACAGCAGCTTGCCAGCGCCCAGGTAAATGTCAGTGAAGGAGTGAAGGCTTCTGCGAAAGCAGAATCCGATATGAATTTTACAGTCGGTAATGCCGCAAGCTCTGTAAATGTACAGGTAAGCGCTCTTAACAGCAATGGCTCGGCGAAGACGAATGCCGAGATGCTCAAAGAAGCAGCAAGCCAGATCAACAAACAGTCTTCTAATGTAAAAGCCAGCGTTGTACAGAAGGACGGCGTTGCGTCCCTGCAGCTTGAAGGCAGATATACGGGCGCGCTTAATACGTTTGAAGTAAGTGGAACACTTGGCGCGGCTAAGGGAGCTGACACTGTTAAGACGGAAGCAGCGAATTCAAAATATTCCATGACTACAGGCGGAGTGACGACACAGCATGAATCCTACAGCAATAATATTTCCCTCGATTCAACCAGAATCGGCGTGGAGCTTAAGGGTGTAGGAAAAGCTACAATTAAGGCTGATGTTGACTCTGAAAAAGTGGCTGGCGCAGTTGAAGACCTCGTAAAATCATATAATTCTTCGCTTAAGCTTTTAAACGATAATTATGACAGGGGAACAGGCGTTGACAAGCAGCTTCGTAATCTTGTTGCAGGACTGGGCTCCGAACAGTCCTTAAAGCAGCTGGGAATTACTGTTAATAAGGATGCGACTCTTAAGTTTGATAAGAGCGCATTTGACAAGAATATGAAGGATAATCCGTCTCTGACCAAGAGTATTATTTCCGGTCCCGGCGGAATTGCCGACAGAGCCTTTAATAAAGGAGCCAGCGGAATGAACATAAGATCCAGTTCTTTGATTGATGGAGACTTGACAAATGCGCAGATGGATTCTATTACGAATCCTTACAGTGCATTCGGCTCTTTCTCAAAGAGCAGTGCTTATGCAATGAACAATTATTCTGCTGTAGGCATGATGCTGAATTATCTGGTGTAAGTTCATATTTGTATGCTTTTACAGGAGGGGAATTGTCCCTCCTGTTTTGTTTGTGTTACTGTTCACTTCCGTTTACAGTCACACATTTCCTGTTACTGTTCACTCCGCTCACAGTAACCTTCGCAAATCCATTTAAAATTCGCTTCGCGAATGGGATTTGCTCACACCTGAATCACTTTCTTACGGACTTTGCAGTAAATGCAAAGTCCTGTGTGAACAGTAACCATTTCCTTACGGTGTGAGCAAATCCGTTAAAAAAGGGGATTGACAATATAGGATAAGTTTAGTATAATGAGTTTCGCTGGAGAAATACTCAAGAGGCTGAAGAGGCGCCCCTGCTAAGGGTGTAGGTCGGGTGACCGGCGCGAGGGTTCAAATCCCTCTTTCTCCGCTACATAATATACTGCCTGTGCGATGCCCAGGCAGTATATTATGTGTTACTGTTCACACTGAGGGATGTTAACGGAAGGGCATATTTTGTATCTGCAAAAACAAAAACCCTATATATAGCACTGGAAAAACTTTTGAAAAAATAATGTCAAAAAAAATAAAAAAGTTTTAAAAAAAGTATTGACATCCTCTTCAGTAAATGATATTATAATCGAGCTGACCCGGTAAGGGGAAGCAAAGAACCTTGAAAACTAAACAATAGACAACAACCCTGAAGATTCTTTTGAAAAG
>CATBDC010000045.1 GCA_949502235.1 uncultured Lachnospiraceae bacterium
CGATTATGATGAGTTTATTTGATGATGAGCAGATTATGAGGACTTATGCAAAAGATATGGAAAGAGAAACAACAAAAAGAAACGTGATAACAATGATAGAAAGAGGACGTATTAAAGTGGAAGAAGTTTCTGCCTTTTTCCCCGAATTGACATCAGATGATGTAGAAGAAATCGAAAGAGCGGTTATGCAACTGGCATAATCAACAACTTAATATTAATAAAGCAGCGTAAAGGCGCATGGAACAGTAAATTGTGAACCATGCGCCTTTTTTGCGCCAAAAAGGAGGAACATGAGCGACAACATTCAGACCAACACTGCAGGGCGGGAAAACTGGATCAGCGTCATTCCGTAATCCCTGTAGGAAAGAATTGTTGTGCAAAAAAGAGATTTATTGTGAAATAAAAGATATTTTTTTATGAATATATGCAGTTGATATTTTCCGCATGAAGTGGTAGGATTTTTCTTAAGCAAAGGCGCTTATTTACCTTAAGGGTGAGTAAGCGCCTTTTTATTTCAAAAGATAGGAGAGAGGATATTATGTTACTAAAAGAGACTGGGTTAACAGCAGAGGATATCAAAGCTAAAGTGAATAAATACATGATCGAGACCTATGAGAGGTTTGATTTTGTGGCCGAAACTGCGAAGGATATGTATGTCCGGAATGAAAAGGGCGAGGCTTATCTTGATTTTTACGCGGGAATCGCAGTAAATTCTGTGGGCAGCTGTAATCCGGCAGTTGTTGAGGCAGTTCAGGAGCAGGCGGGACAGATTATGCAGACTTTCAACTATCCCTATACCATCCCGCAGGCGCTTCTCGCAGAAAAGGTCTGCACTGCAACAGGCATGGATAAGATCTTCTTCCAGAACAGCGGGGCAGAAGCAAATGAGGCCATGATTAAGATGGCGAGAAAGTACGGCGTTGAAAAATACGGCCCGAATAAATATAACATTGTAACAGCGGCAAATTCATTCCACGGAAGAACCTTTGGAGCCATGAGTGCCACAGGGCAGCCTGACAATGCCTGCCAGATTGGTTTTGGAGGTATGACGCCCGGTTTCACTTATACAGAGTACAATAACCTTGATGCATTTAAAGCCGCCTGTACGGAAAATACGGCTGCTATTATGATCGAACCGGTCCAGGGAGAGGGCGGGGTAAATCCCGGGGCGCCTGAATTTATGAAGGGGCTTAGAAGGTTCTGTGATGAGAACGGCATCCTGCTTTTGCTTGATGAGGTTCAGACAGGCTGGTGCAGGACAGGTGCGGTTATGAGCTATATGAATTACGGGATAAAACCAGATATTGTATCCATGGCTAAGGCCATGGGCGGCGGCATGCCGATTGGGGCAATCTGCGCCACTAAAGAAGCAGCGAAGGCATTTACACCGGGCTCCCATGGTTCCACCTTCGGCGGACACCCGGTCTGCTGCGCGGCAGCACTTGCGGCAGTCACAGAGCTTTTAGACAGGGATCTGGCGGGAAATGCGAAAAAAATGGGAGGGTATTTCATGAGCCTTCTTAGAACGCTTCCACATGTCAAAGAGGTGCGGGGCCAGGGACTTCTGGTGGGCGTGGAATTTGAGGATGGCCTTAACAGTGTGGAGGTGAAGCACGCCTGCTTTGACAGGAAGCTCCTTATAACTGCAATCGGATCCAATATTATCCGCATGATACCGCCTCTTATTGTTACGAAAAATGATTGTAAAAAAGCATTTGAGATTATCGAGGCTGCTGTTCATGAGGTTTACTCTGCTAATGGACTTAGAAAGCCGACTGCTGCATAGAAAAGTGCGTCTATTTTATATGCCCCACTGAATCATTTTCTTACGGTCTGCGCAGTAAATGCGCAGACCTGTAAACAGTAACTATTTTATTCTGCCAGAAGCCGCACCTTTTCACTTCTGTTCATCGTTATTTTTTTCATCCTTGATTAATCTCTGATAAAACAGAACAGCAAAAAGTGCTGATAATGCACTGTGCGGTATCGAACTTAAATCAATCCCATGCATATTGCAGACTATATGGACTATCATATCAATAATGATGACTACCACCGCTACAGCAGCCCCTTTTAAAAAATGCCTCATAACTTCCTGTCTCCTTTTCTTTTCCACCTGTAAATGGATAAGTATATTTTTATCACAGAATAGTATATCAGAGAAAACAACACGATTTTTAAAACAGTCATAAAAGGCCTCATTTTGCAAATAAACGCTCTTTTTCCCTGCAAAAGCACGCGTTTATTCATCATTTTCGCAGAGCAGCGCTTGATACAGGGAGTCAAATATAGTATAATCATGGAAGTAAATTTGTTACTGTTCACACGGCGCCGTGCACCACGCTGCACGGTGTCTGGCCAAAGAAGTAACCTAAATTTCGAAAGGAGGGGCTGTATGGCACAATTTGCTGGAATGCTGCTGCCTTTTTTCAAGCTTTCTCTCGCCATTTCGAATGTGTGGCCGGGGCGTATGAGTCTAAAAGGGTTTCTGGCGCTTTATATGGTGCTTCTGTCTGCCGGAATACCGGTAACGCTTTTCTCCTGTATTCCATATGGCCTGTTCGGTATTCTGGCTGCCGCCTGCATTTATGGACTGGTTACCTGCAGGGAAACGGCGCCCCAGAATGTCGCTATGGGAATGATCGGATTTGTGCTTACTGTCATAGTAGAGAATTTGCTGACGGATTTTGGGAATGCTCTGATTCGCATTTTGCTGTTTTATTTTATTACACTTTTTTGCGGCAGGCTGCTTAAAAAATTATTACTGTCAGGAAAAGGCATCTTACGCCTTGCGCAGACGTGGTATCTGATGGATGCCGCATTTTTGCTTCTTATCACCATTTATCTGTTCGATAACCTGATTCCGGGACAAAATGGCTCCATGGGCAGAATGATATATAATAATGTTTTACATATCTCAGGATATCTGCTTGTTATGACTTTTTTGCTTCTTGCCATGCGCCGCTCTTATCTGGAACAGATGCAGGCAGAGGCAAAGCAGAAAGCCCTCCAGGATTTGCAGGACTACACACATAATTTAGAGGGCATGTATAATAGTCTGCGTTCCTTTAAGCATGATTACGTTAACATTTTGCTCTCTCTGTCCGGCTATATTGAAAATGGCAGTACGGACGAATTAAAGCAATACTTTGACAGCAAAATTTTCCCAACGAAGAATCTTATTGATGAGGGTGATTATAAGCTGAACCAGCTTAGTAATATCTCTGTGCTGGAAATCAAAAGCCTGCTTTCTGCAAAAATGATTTATGCCCATGATGCAGGGATTGATGTCACGATTGATATTCCTGACAGAGTGGACAGCTTTCCAATGGATACGGTAGACCTTGCAAGAATACTGGGAATCTTTTTGGATAATGCGATTGAAGCAGCCCTGGAGGCGAAAGAGCCGCAAATAGGCCTGAATATCCTTCAAAATAAGGGCAGTGTGTCGATTATCATAAGCAATTGCTTTCAGGATAACGGCCTGGCGCTGCACAGGATGAAGCAGGAAGGCTTTAGTACAAAGGCCGGGCATCAGGGGATCGGACTTTCGAATGTTCAGAAAATTATCGGTTCCTATGACAATGTGCTGTTGGAAACAACAATGCAGTGCGGCTGCTTTATGCAGCATATGGAGCTTGCCGCATGAAAGGAGTGACCACGATATGCTGAATATTTTCGTGTGCGAGGATCATGACGCGCAGCGGCAGGCTGTCGTGCAGATGATTCAAAATACCGTGCTGATAGAAGAACTGGATATGAAGCTTGTTTTAGATACAGGGGATCCGTATGTGCTGCTTGATAAGGTTGAAACCAGCCAGAATACAGGCATCTATTTTCTTGATATCGATTTGGGCAGCAGCATGAACGGAATGAAGCTGGCGCAGCAGATCCGGCTGTCTGACCCCCGCGGGTTCATCATATTTATAACTGCACATTCAGAGTTAAGCTTTATGACCTTTCAGTACCGGGTGGAGGCAATGGACTTTATATTAAAGGACAACCCTGCCGAAGCGAAGGTGAAAATCAGAGAATGTCTGTTAAATGCAATGGAACGCTATACACTCCAGACAAACAAGATCCATAAGGTCTATACGGTAGAAGCCGGCGGACGAAGGCTCAGCGTAGAATATGCTGATATTTTGTTTTTCGAAACATCCGGAAATATCCATAAAATCATTCTCCATGCAAAAGACCGCCAGGTTGAATTTCCCGGCACTATGAAAGAGCTGGCAGGAAAATTAAACAGTGACTTTGTGCGCTGTCACCGGTCATTTCTGGCAAATAAAAATAACATAAAGGAAGTAGACGCTAAAAACCGGGTCATCTATTTTACCAATGGAGAAACCTGTCTGATGTCTATACGGAAGATGAGAGGATTAACATATTGACAAAAATAATGGAAAGAACTCTGGCTGATAAGGTGTTTGCTATTTACAATGCAAAAAGGATGAGGAAGCTTTAGATTGTTCCATTTCTTCCTATAGAAGCGGTGCGGCATAAAATTTCTTCTTGTATTTATGTTTTATAAGTGGTATATTAAAACTAGTTTAGGAACCATACTATATATACCCATACCAAAAACATAATAAAGAGGAGAACTATAAAATGAAATATGACTTTGATACAGTCATTGACCGTCATCATACATCTAGCTTAAAATGGTGCCCCGGCAGCATGGTTCGGGAGATGGGGATTGCCGAACGGTTTGATGACGACACTATAGCATTGTTTACGGCGGATATGGATTTTCGCTGTCCTAAGCCCATTATAGAAGCTTTAAAAAAAGTTGTAGAGCATGGAATCTTCGGCTATTCGGGAACCGCCGGACTGCCGGAGTACAATCAGGCTATCTGCCGCTGGTTCCGTGACCGCCATGACTGGGAGATCCATCCGGAAAGCATTATCAGCTGCAACACGGCCACAGAGGCATTAGATATTGCCATCCGCACATACTCCAGGGAAGGCGAAGGGATTCTGATCACCCGTCCGGTATACGGGCCGTTTACAACTGCAATTCTTAAAAATCACCGGAGGGTGGTAAACAGCCGGCTGATTAGCGATGACGGCTATTACAGGATGGACTTCGCGGATATTGAAAAAAAAATAAAGGAGGAAAATGTCACAGTATTTGCCCTTTGCAGCCCCCATAACCCTGGAGGAAGGGTCTGGTCCGCAGAAGAGCTTAAAAGGCTGGCAGAAATCTGTGAAAGAAACGGTGTTCTTATTATCTCGGACGAGGTGCATTGTGAGTTCACGCGGAAGGGTGTTTCCTTTGTGACCATGGCGAAGGTGGGAAAGCCTGAAAATACAGTTGTTGTAACAGGGATTAATAAATCATTTAACTGTGCGGGATTAAGTGCGGCACATGTAATGATCGAAAATGAAAGGCTCCGCAGGCGTTTTGAAAAGGAGCAGGGCATGAGCCTTCCCAGTCCCTTTGCCATTGCAGCTGTAATTGCCGGTTATATGGAGGGAGACGAGTGGATGGATCAGGTAAATACATATATTGACGGAACCATTGACTGGGTACTGGAATACGTAAAGGAAAATCTTCCGAAGGTAAAGATAAGAAGACCAGAAGGAACCTATATTCTGTGGGCGGATTTCAGGGGGACGGGCTTAAGCCCAGGGGAGATACATGACCGGATCTATAACAGGGCCAATGTATGCCTGGAGCCTGGAACCGGGTATGATCCGGAGCAGGGGAGCGGGTTTGAGCGGATCTGCATACCGGCTCCCAGAGCCGTCATAAAGGAGGCGTTTGAGCGTATCGCAAGGGAATTCAGAGACTGTATGGCGTGATTTACTAACACATTGACAAAGCCTTTAAAATGTGCCATGATAACCTTCAGAAGGAGTGAACATGGATATGGAACGGGAACAGAAGAAAAGTACCTATACCCCCTATCAGATGTCGGTGATCATGGAACGGATGCACGCTATCAATACAAGTGCAGAGGTGATAGACTATGGAGAAGGGGAAAGGCTTTATCCGGTTGAGGCACATATATTAAGCTCCATAGCAGAGCATCCGGGAACCTTTGTGACAGAGCTTGCCCAGGAATGGAACAGGACAAAGGGAACGATTTCCCAGATTTTAAAGAAGCTGGAAAGTAAGAATCTCGTTTACCGGAAATACGAGTCAAGGGACAAAAGAAAGGCGTCCTTGTATGTATCTGAGGAGGGAATGAGGCTTCACCAGGCACATATAGATTATGATACAAAAAGCTATGAGCGTTTCTTTGAAGAATTGACAAAATATTATTCCAGAGAACAGGTATGGCAGACATTTGAGGTTTTGGAAAAGTGGATAGAGCTGGAAAAAGAGTGGAATTCCGTATGGTAGACGAAAAAAGGCAGCTGCATAAAAAGCGGCTGCCTTTTTGTTTTTTCGTTTTTTTACTTGACAATTCATATAAACAAGTTTAGAATACAAACTATAAGGTATGGGTACTAAACTTGTTTAGAAAAACAAAAAAATACGAGGAGGATACTATGGACACAATAAAAACAATGAATGGAACAGTATGGATGTTTGCCGCAATACTGATAGCTATGGTTATCATTCAGGCGCTTCTGTATTTGAAATTAGCGATGAGCTTTAACAGGAAACATGGCGTACTGACAAGTGCAGAAGTAAAGCAGGCTGCCAAAACAGGGGCAATTGCGGCTATCGGGCCCGGTTTTTCCAATATGACAGTTGCAGTAGCCCTTTGTGCTATGATGGGCTCCGGTGTGGCATTTATGAGATGCGGGGTTATCGGCGCACCGTCCTGGGAGCTGATGATGGCTGATGCTTCCGCTAAGGCCGTAGGGGTTGAATTTAATACTCCTGAATTTACACCGGCAATATTTACCCTCTGCCTGTTTGGCATGGCGCTGATGTCCGCGGGATATTTTATTGCATGTCTTGCTGCACTTAAGCCGCTGGATGTGGTAGTTACAAAGAATGTGGACACACAGGAAACAAAAAAACGCAGTTTCGCTCCGTACATGTCCGATGCGGCTATGATGGGGCTGACAGTATACATGTTGATTGACTATGTAAAAACGAAACCGAGTATTATTGCCGCAGTCGTGTCCGCTCTGGTTATGTACGGGATTATGCAGTTTGCCAGAAAAATCAAAAACGGAACGCTGGAAAGCTTTGGAATGGCAATTGCTATGATCAGCGCCATGATTGCTGGGCAGATTGTTACAGGAATGATGGGTTAAAGAGGAGGAAAGGACTATGTCAGAAATGAATGTAAATAACACCGAAGCTGTTTATGATGAGAGCAAGGCACAGAGCGATTATGCCGAAACCTTTATGCCAAAGGTTCATAGGATCGGGAGAGGCACATTGTTTATTTCCCTTTTGCTGACCTTTCTTCCGGTTGTCTGGTTTATCTTTGTTAAGGGCTATGCAGCACCTGCGCAGAGCTTTATTACAGTTGCGATCACAATTTTCGGACTGAATCTGGGCATCTGGATTACAGAGCCGCTGGCATACTGGCCGGCCCTTGGAAGCGCCGGGACTTATATTGGCTATCTTTCGGGAAATGTAGGCGCCCAGAGATTTCCCGTGGCGCTGAATGTCCAGTCCGCAATGCGGACAACCATCCATACGCCCCGCGGGCAGGTGGCTACGATTATCGGTATTGCGGCTTCCGTATTTTCAAACCTCATACTGCTGCTTGTATTTATTCTGGCCGGGGAGCAGATTATCAAGGTGCTTCCAGAGGCTGCAATCGCGTCCTTCTCCTTTGTCATGGTAGGGCTGATTCCGGCAATTTTAATTATGGCAATAAACGGACAGAATGGAATTGCAAAGGGATTTATGGAAAAGCTGCCCTATATACTGCTGACAATTATGCTGAAGCTGATGATCGACCACATTCCCGCTCTCATGGCATGGGGCATGGCAATCAATGTCGCGCTCTGCATTGCCTTAGGGTACATTCTTTTTAAGCGGGACAGCAAAAAAGATGAGCAGGCTGCTTCTTAAGGGGGTGTAACATATGCAGTTTATAGATATGCATTGTGATTCCGTGTGGACAATGTTTATGCAGGATCCGGATATTGCAAACCTGTATAATTCAAAGGTGACCTCTGTGGATTTTAAGCGGATGAAAAAGGGCGGACAGCTGGTACAGTTTTTTGCCGTGTGCCTCATGCCGGAGGGCTGCGAGAGGGAGCTTGGTATCGAACCCATTCCCTGGTGCTATTTTATCAGGCTTCTGCGGGAATATCTTCTGCGCAATGTCCTGGAGCATCAGGATATCATTGAAATGGCTTATAATGGGGACGACATCTGCCGCAACATGAAAAACGGAAAAATGTCCGCAATCCTGTCCATGGAGGATGGCGCTGCAGTGGACGGGAATTTAGACACACTGAAAATCTATTACGACATGGGATACCGGGCGCTTACTCTTACCTGGAATTTCGAAAATTGCTTTGGCGCGCCCAATTCAAAGGATCCGGCAATTATGAAAAAGGGACTCTCCTCCTTCGGCCTTGAAGCCGTGGAATATATGCAGGAGCTGGGGATGCTTGTGGACGTGTCCCACCTTTCAGAGGGAGGCTTTTATGACGTGGCCCGAATCTGCAAAAAGCCCTTTGCGGCAACCCACTCAAACGCCATAGCCCTCTGCCCCCATCAGCGAAACCTGACGGATGCGCAAATCAGAGTTTTAGGAGAAACGGGAAGCGTAACAGGACTTAATTTCGGACCGGAATTTTTGAATAAAGACATCGCCTGCAAAAAGAGCACCGCGGCACTTATAGCAAAGCATGCGCGGCATATTGCGGACACAGGCGGTATAGAGTGTGTCGGAATTGGGGGAGATCTGGACGGTATCGAAGGTGAACTGGAAATCTCCGACTGCTCAAAAATATATCTTCTGGAGGATGCCCTTAAAAAAGAAGGGTTTTCAGAAGATGATATCGAAAAAATATTCTATAAAAATGTGCTCCGGGTGATTAGGGACACGATGAAATAATGTTCGCAAAGGACTTTTGTATGTCTGTTTGACCTGCAAAAGTCCTTTATGGTATACTGAAAAATATTGCTAAGAAAAACACTGAATAAAGCAACAATAAAAACCGATGATAAAAATCGATGAGATAAATTAGGACAGGGAGAGGAGATTTATGATATTTGACACACATGCCCATTATGATGACAAACAGTTTGATTCAGACCGGGATGCTCTTTTGAATTCAATGGAAGCATTAGGAGTAGGTACGATTGTGAATGTAGGTGCTTCTCTGGAGGGATGCCGTAAGGCCATAGAACTTGCCGCAGAGTATCCCTTTATATATGCTGCCGTGGGGGTTCATCCGGATGATGTGGGTGATCTGAATGAGGATACCTTTGCCAAGCTGAAAACCTGGTGCCAGGAGGATAAGGTTGTCGCGGTAGGGGAGATTGGCCTGGATTATTACTGGGATACGCAGTCTCATGATATGCAGAAGAAGTGGTTTATCCGCCAGCTTGAGCTTGCGCGGGAATTAGAACTTCCGGTTAATATCCACAGCCGGGATGCATCGGAGGATACTTTCCAGATTATGAAGGAGCATGGGAATGGGCTTGAAGGGATTATTCACTGCTTTTCAGGCTCGAAGGAGCTGGCGGTGGAGTATGTGAAGCTAGGCTTTCATATCGGAGTAGGCGGCGTGGTGACATTCAAAAATGGGAAGAAGCTTAAGCAGGTAGTAGAAGCGGTTCCTTTAGAAAAAATTGTTTTGGAGACAGACTGCCCATATCTGGCACCGGAGCCATACCGGGGAAAACGGAATCATTCGGGGTATATAAAATATGTGGCGGAGGAGATTGCACGGATAAAGCAGGTGACATATGAGGAGGTTGTGGCGCAGACGGAGATAAATGCGAGAAAGCTTTACATGAAAACTGCTGCGGAAGAGTTAATAAACAATGGGAAAGGAGGGAATAGTATCGAAATAGTTAAGTGAAAATTCATACATTCTTAATATCATTTTTTCCTATCTTATTGTATAATAGGGTAACTAAGCAAAATCCGGGGAGTAAACATATGAGTAAGCCGATGCTGGGAAACCCGCAGAAAACGATAGAAGTCTTACAGAAATATCAGTTTACATTTCAGAAAAAATTCGGGCAGAATTTCTTGATTGACACCCATGTTTTGGACAAGATTATACGGGCAGCAGATATTACGAAGGATGATTTGGTACTGGAGATAGGGCCGGGAATCGGAACGATGACTCAGTATCTTGCCGAAGCAGCCCGCCAGGTGATTGCAGTTGAAATTGACAAAAACCTGATTCCGATTCTTTCTGACACGTTAGGCGGGTATGATAATGTAACGATAATTAATGAAGATATATTGAAGCTTGATATTGCACAGCTTGTAAACGAGGAGAACGGCGGCCGTCCGATAAAGGTGGCGGCGAATCTTCCTTATTATATTACAACTCCGATTATTATGGGAATCTTTGAGAATCATGTGCCGGTGGAGAGTGTTACGGTTATGGTGCAAAAGGAGGTTGCGGCCCGTATGCAGACCGGGCCTGGAAACAAGGACTACGGGGCGCTGTCCCTTGCGGTGCAGTACTATGCAAAGCCCTACATAGTGGCAAATGTTCCCCCTAACTGTTTTATGCCCCGGCCGAAGGTTGGCTCTGCAGTTATCCGCCTGACAAGGCATAAAACCCCCCCTGTTGAGGTGGCGGATGAAAGACTGATGTTTGACATTATAAGAGCCTCCTTTAACCAGAGAAGGAAGACGCTGGTAAACGGCCTAAGCAATTCGGACAGGCTTAGGCTTTCCAGAGAGGATATTATTAAAGCAGTTGAACGGCTTGGGAAAGGAGCGGGCGTAAGAGGAGAAGCACTTACGCTTGAGGAATTTGCCAGGCTATGCAATAATATAGCGGAGATTTCCGCAGACAGGTAACCCGTGGGCATGGCAGCAAGAGAAAGGATGATGAATATGCAAAAAAGCGTAGAAAGAGCATTGTTTGAAATCACGCCGGAGATTCAGCATTTTGCAGAATTATGTGAAGAGAAAAATGCGATTGACAAGGAACTGTACACAAAATATGAGGTCAAAAGAGGCCTGCGTGATTTAAACGGCAAGGGTGTGCTTGCTGGCCTGACAAATGTATCTGATGTGTGTGCTACGAAGATTGTAGGAGGGAAGGAAGTGCCATGTGCGGGTAATTTATACTACCGAGGCTATAACATTAAAGATCTTGTAAATGGATTTCTAAAAGACAAGCATTATGGATTTGAGGAGATCGCATACCTTTTACTGTTCGGCGAGCTTCCTTCCAGCGAGGAGCTGACAGTATTCCACGATACTTTAGTAGAGAGGAAAACACTGCCTCCGAATTTTGTGAGGGATGTAATCATGAAGGCGCCCAGCAGAGATATGATGAACAGCCTGTCACGCTCTATTTTGAATCTCTATTCCTATGATGAGAAGGCAGACGACACATCAATCCCAAATGTTTTAAGACAGTGCTTAAATCTTATAAGCCAGTTCCCGATGCTGATGGTTTATGGGTATCATGCCTATAACTACCGTATGGGAGATGATTTGTTTATCTATGCGCCGTCACCGGAGCTTTCTACCGCGGAAAATATTCTGATGATGCTGCGTGAAGACAGAAAGTATTCCAGGCTTGAGGCAAAGATTCTTGATATGGCTCTGGTTCTCCACATGGATCACGGCGGCGGTAATAATTCAACCTTTACGACACACGTAGTTACCTCGTCAGGTACAGATACATATTCAACAATTGCGGCAGCTATGGCATCCCTCAAGGGGCCGAAGCACGGCGGGGCAAACATTAAGGTAACCCAGATGTTTGAGGACATGAAACAACAGCTTACTGACTGGGAGGATGAAGACGCTGTCCGTAAATACCTGATTGATCTGCTGGATAAAAATGCTTTTGATAAAAAAGGACTTATTTATGGAATGGGCCATGCGATCTATTCTGTATCAGACCCAAGAGCAGATATCTTTAAGAAGTTTGTAAAGCAGCTTGCCAAGGAAAAAGGTTTTCAGAAGGAGTATGCCCTCTACGATATGGTAGAGCATATGGCGCCCAAGGTGATTGCTGAAAAAAGGAAGATTTACAAAGGTGTAAACGCAAATGTAGATTTTTACAGCGGGCTTGTATATAGTATGTTAGGTCTGCCGCCGGCACTTTATACTCCAATATTTGCCGCTGCACGTATTGTAGGATGGAGCGCGCACCGTCTGGAGGAGCTTAAGAATGTAGACAAGATTATCCGTCCTGCATATAAGCCGCTTGCGCCGCACCGCGCTTACATTCCTATGGCGGAGCGTTAGATATAAGGAGGAAGGAAATAATGAAAAGAGAATTCCGTTATCCGTCCAGGGATGGAGTAACCGAGATTCATGCCATTGAATGGATTCCGCAAGGGGAGGTAAAGGCAGTCCTTCAGCTCTGCCACGGGATGACAGAATATATAGGACGCTATGAAGAATTTGCCCTGTATCTCAATGAAAGGGGCATCTATGTAATCGGGCATGATCACCTGGGACACGGGGAATCCGTGCAGAGTGAGGAATACTATGGATTCTTTCATGAAAAGAAAGGCAATCAGTATGTAATAGGAGACATCCATAAGCTTAGGGGGATTGCGCAGAGAAAATATCCGGACGTGCCCTATTTTATGCTGGGTCACAGCATGGGCTCCTTCTTGCTTCGGCAATATCTTACAATATACGGAAACGGTCTTGCAGGTGCGGTAATTATGGGGACAGGGGAACACAGCGGGCTGATCCTGAACCTGGGACAAATGCTGTGCCGGATCGCTGCTCTTTTTAAAGGATGGAAATACCGCAGTGATTTCATTAACAACCTAAGCTTTGGGGGATATAATAAAAGATTTAAGAACGATCCCACAGGGGCAACGTGGCTTTCTGCAAATGTGGAAAACTGCCGGCGCTATGCGGCCGATCCGCTTTGTACCTTTATGTTTACCGTGAACGGCTACTATCAGATGTTCGCAGGGATGAAGGTTTTAAAGAAAAGAGAGAGGGCAGGAAAGATACCAAAGAAGCTTTCGGTTCTTTTTGTATCAGGAACAGATGATCCGGTAGGAAACTTTGGAAAAAGTGTACGGCTTGTATATGGCAAATATCGTATGGCCGGAATACAGGATGTAAAAATAAAGCTTTATAAAGGGGACAGACATGAAATCCTCAATGAAACCGACAGGCAGCAGGTCTTTGAAGACCTTTACCGCTGGATGGAAAAACGCCGAATGTCCCTAAATTAAAATAAAGAATCTGCCTTAAAGGGACAGGGTAAAAACAATCTGGGACGGGGGATTTCTAGAAATCCCCCGTCCCAGATTGTTTTTACCCTGTCCCTTTTATATGGAATTAACAAAATCAGCGATGAAGTTCAGGGCTGCTCCTGCCGCAATGGCTTCTGTCTTATAAGAACATACCCATAAAAAGTCAGCATTGTCTTCAAATGGATTCAATAATCTTACACGTTCACGCAGCTCATTAATATAATCATCTAGAAATTCTCCGACATAGCCTCCAAGTATAATTGTAGAGTCGAAAAGCATGTGTACATTAATAATAGTGAGAGCCAGATAATCAAGGTATTGATTCCACACATCTAAAGCCTTTTCATCGTCTCCTTTCAGCAATTTAAAAAATGTGGACAGATCGCCTCCGGTGAGAGAGGAAAGCTCTGTGGCGGCGCAGTAGGCATCTACACATCCGCGCTGGCCGCAGTAGCATGGACGTCCGTCTGGTACAATGCGGATATGGCCGACCTCACCGCTCCGCAGAAAATTGCCTGTATATATCTGATTGTGGATTGCAATAGAACCGCCGATATTGTTGGAAAGCATAATATAAAAAGCGTTATTCAATTCCTTTCTGGCCCATAGTTCTGCAAACCCTGCTGCATTGGCGTCATTATAAAGTGCGGTGTGATAAGGAATGTACTTGGAAAATTCACTGCAGGTAGCGCCGGTAAAATTTAGAATTTCTCCATAGAAAACAGACTGGTTATCCTCCGTTATAAGACCCGGGACGCCGATTCCCACTCCCAGTAAATGTGAAGGATTAATGCCGGATTCCTCTACAGCATTTTCAACCTGTTTTCCCAGAAACTGATAGTAAGAGTCCGTACGTGAAAAGGCCTGGCGGATGCGTACACGATAACAGATTTCGCCTGTCAGATTTACAATTACTGTAGTAACATGGTTGCGTGTAATATCCAGCCCGATGGCAGTACGGGCATTTTTGACTGTAGTATAAGTTTTCGCACGCCGCCCGCCTGTATTGCCGATACTTCCGGATTCAGTTACCAGTCCTTCATCGGCCAGCTGATTTATATTCTGCGTTACTGTCGGCAGACAGAGGTGCAGTGAGGCAACAATATCCTGCTTGGTTTTTGGTTCCTGCCTGTATAAAAGCTGAAAAATATTTGTACGGTTTAAATGTTTAATTGCCATATTAGCTGTTTTTTTTGTGCTCATAAATCTCCTTGCTGCTGTATCATTTTTAAAATTTATTTTATATTTATTTTATAAAACCATTTATAATAAGCATAATTAAAAACCAATAAAAATGCAAGTGAAAAATTGAAAGAAAATTTATAATATTATAAAAAATAGTGTTGACAAAATATAAAATCATAATTATAATCAAAAATATAAAACCGTTTTATTAATTCAATTACAAAAATGAAATATAATAATGTGAAAGGAGTGAGAAGCAAAAATGGCAGAAAAGGGAAGTATACCAGAAGTCATGAAAGCATTAGTCGCGTATGGTAAATCAGATTATCGGTTAGAATATGATTATCCGGTGCCAAAATGTGGTCCGGAGGATATCTTAATTCAAACAGAAGCCTGCGGAATCTGTGCGGGCGATCTGAAATGTATGCATGGTGCAAAGCGTTTCTGGGGAAATGACACAGAGCCTTCCTGGGTGAAGCCTCCGTTTATTCCGGGACATGAATTTCTGGGACATATTGTTGCAATGGGGGAAAAGGTGGAAGGATATGCTTTAGGAGACAGAGTAACAGCAGACCAGATAGTGCCCTGCGGCGAATGTAAATTCTGTAAATCCGGAAGATACTGGATGTGCCAGCCTCATGCAACATTTGGATTTCAGTCAGGGAACAACGGAGGAATGGCAGAGTATGTCCGTTATCCGAAAACAGCAGTAATTCATAAGATTCCTGAAGACATGCCTGTAGAGAAGGCTCTGCTGGTAGAACCATATGCGTGTTCCAAGCATTGCGTGGACAGAGCGCAGATCACCAACGAAGATGTGGTTGTAATTGCGGGAGCAGGTACACTGGGGCTTGGCATGGTTACATATGCACGTATGAAGAATCCGTCAAAGCTGATTGTGCTGGATATGATTGACGCAAGACTTGAAAAGGCATCAGAATTTGGTGCAGATATTGTACTAAATCCCGGAAAAGAAGATGTAGTAAGGGAAATTATGGGGCTGACAGAAGGATATGGATGTGATATTTACATTGAGGCAACAGGGCATCCCGCCAGTGTGAAGCAGGGGCTTTCCATAATCAGAAAATTGGGCCGTTTTGTAGAATTTTCAGTTTTTGGGGAGGAAACTACTGTAGACTGGTCCACGATTGGGGACGGAAAAGAGCTGGACGTGCTTGGGGCACATCTTTCTCCGTATTGTTACCCATTTGTAATTGAGCATATTTACGATGGAAGGCTTAAGACAGACGGGATACTCAGCAGTATATATTCACTGGAAGACTGGCAGGAAGCCTTTGAAAAAGCAACAGGAAAAGATGGAGATTTTAAAGTAGCATTTCAATTTTAATAATGGAGGAAAAAAGGATGAAGAGAATAGCAGCACTATTACTTACTATAACAATGCTGGCCGCTTTAATAGCAGGATGTGCAGGTGGGTCTGACGGAGGAGAAGAAAATAGTGGACAAGATAAAAAATCCGGCAATACAGAGCTTAAGATGTGGACATTTCTTGATTTGACCAGTGACAATGGAAGGGCTTTGGTATTAAAAAAGCTCATTGAGAATTTTGAAAAGGAAAATCCCGGAGTTACAGTTAAGGTTGAGACACAGGACTGGAGCACGCTTGCAAGCAAGATATTCGCGGCCGCTGAAAGCGGAAACTGCCCGGATGTATTTATGGTAAATACAGCAAATGTAGGAGAAGCCATCTCAAGAGGAATTTGTGAGCCGCTGGAAAGCATGTTTTATGATGACTGGACAGATGAAATGAAGGCAGATGTGGAGAACACAATATGGGAGCAGGGATTTGATGGAACAAATCATTATGAGGTGCCGCTTTTTTATGGGGGATTTGGGGTTATGTACCGTAAGGATCTGTTTAAGGAAAAGAATATAAATCCGGAAGATATTGTAACATGGGATGATTTAATAAAAGCGGCTGAGACTCTGACATATACAGATGATAATGGCCAGCAGATCTGGGGCTACGGCATAGGCTACAGTCTGGATGTAACGGATCCTCATGGCGTTCTTCCCGCAGTTTTATTTGGACAGGACGGCGGCATGTTTACGGATGACGGAAAACCGAATAAATGGACAGGAGAGGATGCTAAGAAAGCACTGCAGATTGAGCTTGATATGATTAATAAATTCAAAATAACGCCAGAAAGTGCGGCGTCTATTACATCTGAGGATGTTTATACAGACTTCCAGGCAGGAAATTATGCGATGATTGCAGGCGGAACCATACGTATACCCACTGTTCAGGGAAGCTGTACATTTGACCCGGAGGACTTGGGATTCCTTCCTCTTCCGGGAATAGATGAAAATACAATGGGGCTTTCTTATGCAGCAGGCTGGAATACAGCAGTATGGTCCGGCTCTTCTAACAAAGAGGAGGCAGGAAAGTTTTTGGAATATATCTGTTCAGCGGAAGCAGACGAGCTCTGGGTAAAAGAGGCACAGCAGATTCCGATCCACGCTTCCACACTGGAAAAATGCGCGGATTTCTTTGAGGAGCCTACCAATGCATGGATCATACAGGCGAAAGATATTCTGGACAACCGTGCTTATGTACAATCAATTAATTATACTGTTACAGGCTTTGCTGAGGATCTGCAGAATGCATTTCAGCTGTCATATGTAGACGGAAAATCAGCAGAGGAAGCATTATCAGATGTGGCAAATGCTTTTGAGGAGAGAAACCTGGGAAGATAGTATCCAGAAGAAGGCATCGCTTTTGTCATGCGGTGCCTTCTGCGTTTGTATATAAGGAGGCGGTTGTTATTATAACTGAAAATCAAAAGCATAAAGGGAAAGCATATATAGAAAAAATACTGCCATATCTGCTGTCAGCTCCGGCTATGATTTTTATTGTGGTGTTTCTTCTGATGCCGTTAATATATTGTCTCTATTGCAGCTTTTGGCGCTGTGATTATATGAATTTTACGAAATATGTCGGACTTCAGAACTATGCAGATGTGCTTGGAAATTCCCAGACACTTGAGAGTATCGGACTTTCGTTTTTTATCTCACTCATAAGCCTTGTACTTGCTCTGGTAAGCGGGGTGCTGCTTGCCTTATGGATTAATACGGCAGAGGGGAGATCTGCATATATACTTGAAATCATGATCCTGATACCATGGACAACATCGCAGGTAGTAGCTGCTATGCTGTGGAAATGGCTCTTGAAGGATGATACAGGGCTTTTAAATTATTTGCTGGCAAAATGCGGCATGGAAAAGGTTCCGTTTCTCTCGGACAAAAATATTGTTGTAATTTCTTTGATTGGAGTCATTACCTGGAGAGTTATCGGATACGTTATGGTACAGATGCTGGCAGGGCTTAAAGCAATTCCAAAAGAATATGACGAGGCTGCTATGATTGACGGTGCAAATAAATGGCAGCTATTCTGGCTGGTGCGTCTTCCCCAGTTAAAGACTCCCATGGCAATTTCGGCGATTATTGTGGCACTGTCTAATCTGAATAACCTGACAGTTCCTATGACGCTGACAGGAGGAGGGCCGGGACATGCGACCACGGTAATTGCTATAATGGCTTACCGGGAGAGCTTTTCCTATTATCATTTCGGGGAGGCAAGCGCACTATCAATTGCCTTGTGTCTGATTAATTTCATACTGACAATTATGTATGTAAAGGCGGTGAAATATGAGCTCTAAACATAAAAATACCGGCAGAGATGTGTCAAACAGAATACTTGCGGCTATCGGTATGGCGGCAATTGCGGTTATAAATCTGGTTCCTTTTCTGTGGGGTGCATTAACCTCCTTAAAAACAGCAAGAGAAGTGGCTGTTTATCCGCCGCGGCTATTTGGAAGTGTAGTAACAGGGGAACATTATCAGAGTGTTTTAAAGGGAACCTTTGGAAGGGCGCTGATTAACAGCTCCCTCTATAGTGTGGCAGCTATTGTTCTGGGAGTACTTTGTGCGCTGCTGATTGCGTATGCATTAACACGGTTTAAATTCCGAGGAAAAAGACTGATATTTTTACTGATTTTGTTCGGAATTCCTCTTTCTATGGGGAGCGCTGCAATGGTTGTTCCAAATTATATGATGTTATCCAGCCTCCATATGGTAAATAGATGGTTTACATTACCTTTGATTTACACAGCGTATAATCTGCCTATGGCGGTTTGGATTATGATTGGAGGCATGCAGGCAATTCCTTATGCGATTGAGGAAGCAGCTCTTATTGACGGCGCATCCAGATGGTATGTGATATTTAGATTAATTCCCAGGCTTAGCCTTCCGACAATGGCGTGCGCGGCTTTGATGATTTTTATCGGAGCGTGGAATGAATATACAGTATCATCTGTAATGGTAAATTCCGGAGAGCTGTACCCGATTCAGGTCTCCATCTATAATTATATTGGGTTTTTCGGGCAGGAATGGGGGCCTCTGACGGCGGCAGCAACACTTGCAGTAGTACCGATTTTACTTGTGTTTACGTATCTGGGGAAGTTTTTAGTATCAGGCCTTGTTGCAGGGGCAGTAAAGGGATGATTTTTAGATTAGGAGGAGAACAATGTATCAGGAACGATATGATGTAATTGTAGTGGGGAGCGGCCCGGGAGGCTTTCCGGCGGCGGTTGCGGCGGCGAGAAGGGGAATGAAGGTATTGGTGCTGGAGCGGAATCCCTTTTTGGGAGGACTTCTGGCATCCGGCCTTCCGCTTCTTGCGTTCATTGACCGGAGCGGACGGCAGGTTGTAAAAGGGTTCGCAGAAGAATTTATCATAAGGCTTAGAGAGGTGGGAGGCGCAACGGAGCATATTCCAGTTCCAATTCAGAATTCAATTACGTATGTGAACATGTCATGGGCAAGAATCATGATAAATGAGATGCTGCGGGAGGAACATGTGGATACAATGGTATATGCAGAGCTTTCAGAGATGCTCATGGAAGGAGACAGAGTAAAGGGCGTAAAAGTATTCAGCCGGGGTGAAAGCTATACTTTTTATACAGAAACAGTAATTGACGGCACCGGAGATGCATCCTGCGCCTATAAGGCGGGAGCAAGATGTGAGAAAGGAGAAAATCTTCAGCCGCCAACACTTACTTTTGATGTGGAAAACATTGATATTGAGAAATTTTGTGAATATGTCAGGACCCATCCGGAAACTATAAAGCTTCCTGAAACCTTTAAAGGAATCAGCCAGCAGGCAGAGGATTTTGGCGCAGATAAGACATTTGCCACAATGTGCTTTTTTGATTTGATTGAACAGGCACGGGAGGCGGGGGATTTTACACTCCCAAGAAATATGATTGATTTTACACATCAAAAGAATACGGACAGAGGGTTTTTTAATGTAACACGGGCCATTAATACTGATGTTTCCGAACTGGAGGATTACAATAGAGCGGAGGATATATGTGAACATCAGATATTTGAGATAATGCGTTTTTTGAGGAAATACTGCCCGGGATTTAAAAACTGTACACTTGGACAGATGATGCCATATCTCGGAGCAAGAGAAAGCAGGAGGATTGCAGGAAAAAAGACCCTTACCAGTGATATTCTCAAAGAGCTTCCGGTTCCGGATGATTCCGTGGCGCTGACCGGATATAATGTAGATATCCATGGGCAGACATCCGGGATTATGACAATGATTCCGATACCTCATGCGATTGGAATCCCTTACGGATGCCTGATACCGGAAAAGATAGAAGGGCTTATTATGTCCGGGAGGACAATATCAGTTGACCAGACCATTTTCGGAATGACAAGAATTATGTCTGCCTGTATGGCTGTCGGAGAGGCAGCGGGAACAGCGGCGGCAATTGCCTGCAAAAAGGGAATACTGCCTTCCGGGATAGATGTAAAAGAGCTCCGCAGGGAGCTCATAGAACAAGGGGCAGTCGTATCCTGATCGTTGAAACAGACTTTGGCTGGAAAATGTTTGGCACTTTTGCTAAAGCGCTTTCTTTTGTCCGGGGACAATTTCCAGCCAGTATCCGTCTGGATCAGAAATGAAGTAAATGTCCATATCGGGATTTTCGTAGCAGATACATCCCATTTCCTTGTGTGTGCGGTATGCTTTTTCCATATCATCCGTACAAAATG
Source organism: uncultured Lachnospiraceae bacterium (assembly GCA_949502235.1). Lineage (GTDB taxonomy): Bacteria > Bacillota > Clostridia > Lachnospirales > Lachnospiraceae > CAPEBR01. Next base: position 20,576 of record CATBDC010000045.1, read on the forward strand.
CCAGATGGAACTCGCAGTCACCAAGGTCGTACGGGCGATCCATATCCTTAAGCCACGTAAGCTCCAGCTCAAAATCGGTTTCATCATTTCCTATGTAAACGATGATAAAGCTGCCGTCAGGAGCGGTTTTTCTCCGGAGCTCATGCAGGCCTAAGGCCTTTTCGTAGAATTCCAGTGATTTGTTAAGATCTGCTACATTATAATTTTCGTGTACCATTTTGAATGCCATAATAATACCTCCTGCGTAATTGTAGTTTGTTTTATTATAAAGGAAAAAGCTGCTGTCTACAAGGGCTGTTGTTCTTAGAGCCTGCGCATTTACTGCGCAGACCCTAAGAAAGCGATTCAGAAGTGAGCAAACTTACAGAAAAATCCCTCACAGGCATATGCTGTGAGGGACTTTCTTTTTTATAGTTATTCTAAAGGAATGAGAGTAAAGTGCGGCATCGGTATTACCGACGCGTTACTTTTATGAGGGGGAGATAGTGATTGTTCATCAACTATCTGCATTTAGTATATAAAACAAATGTGTCTAAAATATGTTGATTCTATAAAAGAAATAGAAATAATCTTAAGAACTTCTTAATCTCAATTTTCTACGTTTGCCGACCTCCTTAAATAACCAGTAAGGATATCAAAAAATTCGCCGGAGGTAGGCCGAAACTGAAGCGGACGCAGGGCAATCTGCTGGAGATACATCCTGTCTCCGCGTTCCCAGCAGACTTTAACAACGGTACGGATGTCGCGCTCTACACTGCTGGAGGTTGCCTGAAATTCCTTAGCAATTTGGGGATAGAGAAGTTTGCCTATGGCCAGAAGATAATCCTCATCAAAAATACAAAGTTTGATTCCATAGCTTAAGTAACGATAGCCTCTATAATTAGCTCCTATTCCGAGGGAACGGATTAGGCACTCGATTCGCAGATCTTCCATATAAATTTTCTCCTGTCCTCATTGAAAGGAGTCCAGTAAGAGGAAATAAGCTATATACACATTATAACTGTAAATCGATATAATTTTGAAAATCATGTCAAAATAAGATATAAACAAACATATTTCGACATTAATCGAAAGGAAAATTTACAGACATTTTGTATATCAAAATTAAAATAAGGTAAACAAAATAAATCTGATTCATATAGTAAATAAAAAAGGTGAAATATATGAGTATTCAAGGAATAGACGTAAGCTTTTATCAGGGTATCATAGACTGGGCGGCAGTCAAGGCATCCGGGATTCAGTTTGCCATCCTTCGTGCAGGCTATGGACTTGGAAATGTTGATGAACAGTTTAACAGAAATGCCAGGGAATGTAACCGCCTGGGGATTCCTTTCGGAGTATACTGGTTTTCATATGCATACACAGAAGCAGGCGCCAGACAAGAGGCAGATTACTGTATTCAGGTAATAAAAGACTTTGAGGTGCAGTATCCGGTGGCGTTTGATTATGAGTCAGCATCTGTGGATTATGCCGCATCCCACGGGGTAAATGTTACCCCCGAGCTTGCAAGCCGTCTGGTAAACGTATTTTGCCGCAGAGTCGAAGAGCTGGGTTATTTTGCGATGTATTACAGCAATCTTAATTTTTTAAACCAGATGTTTGACGCCTCGCTTCAGGGAAAATACGCCCTGTGGTTCGCAAGGTATGCACAGGAGCCGGGGCTTAACGGGCAGGCAATGTGGCAGTACAGCAGTACCGGAAGTGTTCCCGGAATTAATGGGAACGTGGATATGGATATTGCCTATTATGACATTGCAAATGTGATATCAAAAGCCGGTCTGAACAGGCTTAAGGGAGAGGTGGTAACGCCCCCTCCGGGCGGTGGAGGCAGTGTTCTTATATATACTGTACGCCGGGGAGACACATTGGGCGGTATTGCGGCCAGGTATGGAACAACCTACCAGGCAATTGCCGCATATAATGGCATTACAAATCCAAACCGTATTTATATCGGACAGCAGCTTAAGATTCCGGCAGGAGGCAGCGGCGGGGAAGTGAGGACTTATACCATAAGGCCCGGAGATACTTTAAGCGGGATCGCACAGCGGTTTGGAACAACCGTGCAGGAGCTTCAGAGGCTTAATCAGATCCAGAATCCAAACCGCATTTATGCAGGTCAGGTAATAAGGATAGGTTAGACTTAATCTTCAGGCGCCGCCTGGCAGTGAGCCAGGCGGCCTTTTGATCATATAGGAACCTTCATGAATTCTTAAGAAAATCAGCAATTGGTCTTAAAAAATCTCTGCTATTCTTGTATAGTATAAGGGAGGTGATGAAAATGGCAAAAATATTAGTTTGTGATGATGATAAGGAAATTGTAGAGGCAATAGAGATTTATCTGTCTCAGGAAGGGTACGAGGTTTTAAAGGCTTATGACGGGGAGGCGGCTTTAAAGATACTTAAGGCCAGTCAGGTAGATCTGCTTGTGATGGACGTTATGATGCCCAGACTTGACGGTATCCGCGCGACCCTTAAAATCCGGGAGGAAAATAATATGCCCATTATTATTTTATCCGCCAAATCGGAGGATGCAGATAAAATACTGGGACTTAATGTGGGGGCGGATGACTACGTGACAAAGCCTTTTAATCCCCTGGAGCTTGTAGCCAGGGTAAAATCACAGCTCCGCAGATATACACAGCTTGGAAGTACGGTAAAAGCAGAGAATAAGGCAGTATATTCGGCAGGAGGGCTGTCGATTGATGATGATCTTAAGGAGGTTACTGTTGACGGGGAGGCAGTGAGGCTGACTCCTATTGAATATAATATATTATTGTTACTTGTGAAAAATCAGGGGAAAGTATTCTCTATCGACCAGATATATGAAAATATATGGAATGAGGAGGCCATAGGAGTAGACAACACTGTGGCGGTCCATATCAGGCATATCAGAGAAAAAATAGAAATTAATCCGAAGGATCCCAGATATCTGAAGGTAGTCTGGGGCGTGGGATATAAGATAGAGAAGCTTTAGAAGGGAGCTAAAATGAACCAGAGATGGTACAGATCAAATATTATGAAGGCAGTTTTGATCCTGCTGGCCCATATTATGATTGCGGTATGTGCAGTAAGCTCTGTGTGGCTTCTGTCCTATCCTGCCGTCAGAACAGAAATATTTGACGGAGATCCGGCAGATGAGTATAAGGATACTGCAGATTTTGCAGAGCGGATGCAGTTCTACAGCGCACGGACGGTGGAAAGAACTGCGGCTAAGGCTTTGTTCGAGACAGATGGAAAGTATGATCCGGACAGGCAGGTGGATCTCGAAGAATTCTATAATACAGGTACATTTACAGGGGAGAACAAGGGAAAGCTGATTTACAGGCTGGGGGATCTGATAGCCTGGGGACAGGAGCTTAATGATTCCCTGCCGGAGACGGAAGCTATTATTGTCTGCAAAACAGAGGAGGAAGCCTATCACTATTATACCCTGTCGGAATTTTATAAGCTGGTAAATACAGGTGAGCTTCATTTTGCTGCTGCTAATGGAGAGTCCGGTTATACTGACCAGGGAATTCTTGCAGATCTCGCGAATTTACAGTACGGGTATGCGGCGGACCAGGGGATGTATCGGGGGATCCAGGACAGGGAAGGGAGGATGGTGTATTCGGACTGCTGGCGGTACGATGGGATGAAACGTGAGGAAATGTATAAGCCGGCGGCGGCAGAGAGCCTCCTTGAGATTGCTAATGAATTTCCTGAATGGAACGGGAATCTAAACGAGGCCTACAATATACTTGAATCAGCCCTATACGGACTGCAGATGAATTACCGTGCATATGAATCATATGACATAGGAATTGAAGAAGGGGATACTAACTTCCATTATATATATGCAGACACGAAGAATAAGAAACTCTATACAAATGAAAAAAAATACGCATCATACGCAAAGCTTGAAGAAAGTCTTGATGCATTAAAGAAAGTCGGAAAATACGCTGTCGTGCAGCCCAGGCTTGCGGACTTTGAAACGAACATGGATGTTCAGGCAGAGGCCTGGCGGAATGATATCAGGTATAGCGGCATATCAGAGGAGGACTTTATTTTTGCGGCGGCTGTAGATACAAAATATCCGATACAGGATGAATTTTATACAGAGAACAGGATGTATGAGAAATACGGAGCCTATACCAGGCGGTTAGTTATATGGGGGCTGATAGCCGCAGCTTTATTTTTAGTAAATGTTTTGTGGCTGGTTGTAATGGCCGGAAGAAACAGTGTGGATGACGAGCTTCATCTTAACTGGTTCGATCACTGGAAGACAGAGCCTGCGGCAGCAGTTATTATTCTGATATGGCTTATTCCGGTCTGTATTTTATATTCTGCGGGAATCAGTATGGGCGGTATAAATTATGTGGTTTCAGAAATCGGAAATCAGGTAATCAGCCGGACGACATACCTGTCAAATTCGATTCCGTATATTATCTGTTTCACTGCAATTGCAGTATTTTCCTGCAGCATGTTTCTGGCTGGTCTGTTAAGCCTGGCAAGAAGGCTGAAGGCGCGGATCGTGTGGAAAAACAGTGTATTAAGAAGCGTATGCCAGTTTATTGTCATGATTTTTCAGAACCTTGGCAGTGTATGGAAAGTAATTCTTCTGTTCGGCGGCTTTGCTTTCCTGCAGTTTCTTTTTGCCGTAAGCGCCAGAATTTCCGGATATGACGGGGCGGGCCTTTTTGGTTTCCTTATGCTTGCGGCAGATGTACCGGCATTTATTTACCTGGTATACAGTGCAGCCGGGAAACAGAAAATCAAAACGGGAATCGAGCGTATTGCAGGCGGAGAGGTAGATTATGCCATTCCGCTTAAGAATTTACGGGGAGAACAGAAGGAAATAGCCGAAAAGATTAACTCCATCGGCCAGGGGCTGGATGCCGCGCTGGAGGAAAGCATTAAAAGCGAGCGGCTAAAGACGGATTTAATTACAAATGTTTCCCATGATATAAAGACTCCCCTTACCTCTATTATCAACTATGTGGATCTTTTAAAACAGGAAAATTTTGAAGATCCGAAGCTAAAGAGGTACATTGAAGTCCTGGAGCAAAAGTCACAGAGGCTGAAAACACTGACAGAGGATGTGGTGGAGGCATCAAAGGTAAGCTCCGGAAACATTACGCTGGAATATATGGATCTTAATTTTGTGGAGATGATCCAGCAGACAAGCGGAGAGTTTGAAGAAAAATTCTCCGTACGGGGATTGGAAGAGATCCTGACACTTCCAGATGAAGGAGCAGTGATCCGGGCAGACGGAAGGCGCACATGGAGAGTACTTGAGAACGTATATAACAATGCGGCAAAATACGCAATGCCAGGGACAAGAGTGTACGGCGACCTGACAGTAAACGAGTCAGAGGTAAGCTTCAGTCTCAAAAATATATCTGAACAGCCCCTTAATATCTCCGCAGATGAGCTGACAGAGAGGTTTATCAGAGGAGACATATCAAGAAGTACAGAGGGCAGCGGACTGGGGCTTTCCATAGCCAAGACACTGACACAGATGCAGGGCGGAAAATTCGAATTATATCTGGATGGAGATTTGTTTAAGGTAACCATAACTTTTCCTGAGGTTCGGTATGGCGGCCTGTAAGAATTGTGAACAGTAAACAAAGGAGAAGAGCAGCTCTTCTCCTTTTTCATGGGGATTATTGATTTTGCGGAGATAAACGGGTATACTATACAATATGATTAAAAACGTAAAGGAACCTATGACTGTTTAAATGTATGGAGGATGTCATGGAGCAATTTTATTTAAGAAATATCAGGTTATTGAATTTTAGAAAGTTTGACAATTCTACATATGAGCTTAATCCGCGGATGAATGTTTTTATTGGAAAGAACGCATCAGGAAAAACAGCAGTTTTAGAAGCAGCCACAGTTATTTTAGGAGCTTATTTGACGGCGTTTAAAGAATATGTGCCAAGCAGATTTGGACAGAATATTTCAGACAATGATGTTTTGAGAAAGTCAGTAAAGCCCGTAAAAAGTGTAGCGGTAACATCATCAGTGAAACAATTTCCCTGCATTGTCAGTAGTCAGATTATGTGGGATAATAACCCGATGGAATGTATAAGAGCTTTGGAAAAAGAAGGCGGACGGACAAAATCTGTCGGGAAAAATTCTATGCGGGAAATCATCGCAGAATGGGAAAAAGCTATAAAAGCAGCGGATGGATCTGATGAAGAACAAATATATCCGCTAGTGTTGTATTTAAGTTCTGCAAGGCTGTGGAATGAAAACAGGACAGGCGAAATGGAAAAGATTCCAAGCAGAACGGATGCTTATCAGCGGTGTTTAGATCAGAAAAGAGGCAGCCAGACCTCCTTCGAGTATATTAAATTATTAGGAAGTCTGGCATCTGAGGAAAACGATGGGATACCTCTTCCTGCTTATGAAGTGATTATGGATGCTGTAAAATATAGTTTGCGAGAGGAACTGACTCCGGGGCAGCAGGTTTTATTTTCATCAAGGTTTGGGGAAATTGCAGTAAAAAATCCGGATGGAACGGTTATAGATTTTTCTGTATTAAGCGATGGATATCGAAATGTCATTAAAATAGTAACGGATATAGCAACCAAAATGTGTATACTGAATCCATATCTGGAAAGAGATACATTAAAAAGACTCCGGGAATAGTTGTCATAGATGAGTTGGATTTAAGCCTGCATCCCACATGGCAGAGGCGGATTGTTCGTATCTTAAAAGAATTATTTCCAAAGGTACAGTTTATATGTGCCACTCATTCACCGTTTATTATCCAGTCTTTAGAACCAGGAGAGCTGATTGCTTTAGATACGATTTTGATGAAGCAGAAATATTTAGAGAAAAAGGTGGAGAACAAAAGAGAATGAGACCGGTTACAAAAGGAGAAGCTCCTGATCAGGAATTAAAAAGATATCAGGATGCAGAGCAGTATTTAGAAGAGCGTCTGGGAGCGTACTGTTCTTTCTGTGAGATGCCTATCAGCCACGTGCCGGAGGTAGAACATAAAGAGGCCAAAACAAAGGGCGGGGAAGAAATGTCATGGGGAAATTTATTGCTTTCCTGTAAATACTGCAATACCCGTAAAGGAACGATTGTAAAAAGGGGCGATAAAGAAAAATACCTTTGGCCAGATGAAGATGATACATTTCATGCATTTTTATATGAGGATGACATTCCAAAGCTGAATGAAGAATATTTACTGCTCCAGGGAAAACAGGTTCGGCAGAAAGCAGAGAATCTGTTCCGGCTTGTAAAGCTGGACAATATTCCATTCACTCCGGCAGTAAAAGATCGGCGTTATGCTGTGAGAAATGAAGCCCGCAATTATGCCCTGGGCAGTAAACAGGGATGGGATAAAATAAAGAAATCAGCAGAAAGAGAAGAATATTTGCAGATAATAGAAATGCTGGCACAGTCAAGCGGTTTCTTTTCTGTTTGGATGAATGTATTTAAAGATGATATGGAAGTAAGACAGATACTGATAAATGCGTTTAAAGGAACAAAAAAAGAGTATTGTAATGGATAAACTAAGAGTATTATTACAACAAAATTTAAATAGTGATTTTATATCTGCCACATTAAGCAGCCCCAGGGATAGTAAAAGGGCCTCCAAGGTGAGGGTACGACCGGTGCAGAAGGGGGAAAGGCTTTTCTTTCAGGTGGAGACCTTTCGGAACAATCAGGCGTTTCACGAGAACCTGCAGGGAGACGAGGCGTCAGAAAGGCTTCTTGAATGGATGGAAAATATGAAGCAGCTGCAGATGGAGACGAGGAGTAAGAGCTATACAGTTCTGGTGAGTAAAAAGGGACGGGTTACGATCAAGGGAAAATCCCATAAAGTGTTAAAGGAGCAGAGCGCGCTTTCACACAACCGGAAAAAGGAATACATTTTAGAGGAGGGTATTCCTGTGCCCTTTCTTGTGGATCTGGGTGTGATGACGGATGAGGGACGGGTGATTCATGCGAAATTTGATAAATTCCGCCAGGTGAACCGTTTTTTGGAGTTTATTGAGGATATTCTTCCGGAGCTTCCGAAGGGACGGGAGATTACGATTCTTGATTTTGGCTGCGGAAAGTCCTATCTGACCTTTGCCATGTACTATTACCTGCATGAGTTAAAAAAATACGACATCCGTATAGTCGGCCTGGATCTTAAGAGTGAGGTTATTAAAAAATGCAGTGAGCTAAGCCGGAAGTATGGATATGAGAAGCTTAGATTTATGGAGGGGAACATTGCGGATTATACGGGCAGTCATGAGGTTGACATGGTAGTTACGCTTCATGCCTGTGACACGGCAACGGACTTTGCCCTTGCCAGGGCAGTAGAGTGGAAGGCCGGGATTATTCTGTCTGTGCCGTGCTGCCAGCATGAGCTGAACGGCCAGATCGAAAATGAAATCCTTAAGCCGGTCCTTGGCTACGGTCTTATTAAAGAACGCATAGCAGCTCTTGTGACTGATGCGCTTCGGGCGGAGTATCTGAAACGAGAGGGATATACGGTTCAGATATTAGAGTTTATTGATATGGAGCATACACCTAAAAATATTCTGATACGTGCAGTCAGGACAGGAAGAAAGGGAGATAACGGAGACAGGATAAAAGCATGTGAGGAGCTTCTGGGGGTGTCTCCCACACTTGGAAAACTTTTAGAAAATTAAGGGGACTTTTGATGAAATGGAAAAAACGGAATAAACATCTGACTGATGTATTGATGCTGGCGGTTATTTTTATCCTTGCAGTTTTTGTATTTAACCGCGGTACAAATAAAGAAAATCGTAATATGACAGCAGACATAGGTTCGGCAGCAAGGCCCCAGGTAACATTTTCATATAATGGATATGCCCTTAACCCGCTGCCGGTATATGCGAAGAAAATGGATATTACGGCCGTGAGAGATACAGTTACGCCGGTCACGGCTGACCGGATTGAGATGAATTTAAAGGTATATGAAAATGTGATTGAGAGCCTTACGTATTCTGTATACACTCTGGATGGTGAGGAAAAGCTTTTCGAAAACACATTGAAAAGTCCCGGTGAATCCGTTCTTCTGACATTTGAGGGTGAGCAGCTTCTGGAGAAAGAGAGAGTTTTGCAGATTGTCCTGAACCAGGAGGAGGAAAAAAAGTCGTATCTCTACACCCGTATCATGGATGTTGCGGACAAAAATGTGCTGGAGTGCCTGGACTATACCCGCAGCTTTCATGAAAATGCCCTAAATAAGGTGGCAGATGTGGGAGTAGGGGCAGCCCTTGAGCCAAATGAGGAGAGTGACAATACGACCTTTGGCCATGTGAATATCCATTCAGACTATGACCATGTGACCTGGGGGAATCTCATGCCGCAGGTGGAAGGCGGGGAGCGCTGGAATATTAAGGAGATAAACAGTACCTGTACCTCTATACAGCTGCAGTACCGTGTGCGGTGCAAAGGAGAGGAAAATGAAACAGATCTCTATAATGTAACGGAGTTTTTCCGTGTGCGCCATGTGAGTGAAGGAGGGACGGATTATCTGCTGGATTACGACAGAACCATGGAGCAGATATTTGATGCCTCTCATCAGATGATAAATGAAAGCGGAATCATACTGGGCATTACAGACAGTAATGTACAGTATATGGCAAGCAAGGACAATAAGATCACTGCGTTTGTACAGGCAGATGAGCTGTGGAGCTATAACAGGGATTCCAATGAGATATCACTGGTATTCAGCTTTGCGGATGCTGAGAATACGGACACAAGAAATTTATTTCCACAGCATGAGATCAGGCTTCTTGCAATGGATGACAACGGAAATGCCGTGTTTGCAGTGTATGGGTATATGAACCGCGGAAGATACGAGGGCGAGACAGGTGTTCTGGTTTACTATTATAATGCAGAAGATAATACGGTGGAAGAAAAGGTATTTTTGTCGGGCAACAGGTCGTACGGCAGGATTATAAAAGAGCTGGGGGAGCTGGTATATTACAGCACAGAGCAGAACATGCTGTATGTTATGGCTGACGGTACTTTATATGAAATTGATGTAGATAAAGGACAGGAAACAGAATTAATAACAGGTCTTGCGGATGATCAATATGTTGTATCCAGTGACGGCCATATTGCCGCTTATCAGGAAAAGACAGGAGAAGACGGCGGCCAGAGGGTTATTATAAAAAATTTTAAAACCGGAAAGGAAAGAAATGTAGAGTGCGGGGAGGGGGAACGTATAAAGCCCCTTGGTTTCATTAAAAATGATTTTGTATACGGCGTCTCTAAAACAATAGATATTGGAAAAACTGTATCTGGGCAGGAGGTTGTTCCAATGTATAAGGTTGAGATACAAAACAGCAAGGGAGAGAGCGTGAAGACCTATCAGCAGGCAAATACGTATATTTTAGGAGCCGACTCCCAAAATAATATGGTAACCCTTAGCCGCGCGGTTAAGGAGGGCACAACATATACTGCCGTAGCAGAAGATTATATTACCAGTAATGAACAGTCAGATGAAATCTTGGTCTACGCAGAAGTTTATGTTACAGAGCTTAAAGAAACCCAGGTGCGCCTTGCTTATAATGATTATGAAGAAATAGCCGGGACCCAGCCTAAGCTTCTTGAGCCGAAACAGATTATCCGTAAAAGCGGAAATGTGATAGAATTCAACAGTGAAGGCATAAGCGGGAAATGCTATGTATACGCATACGGGGAGCTTCAGGGAATCTATGACAACGCCGGGGAGGCTGTGAGGGCGGCAGACATGTATAACGGTACTGCCGTGTCAGCGAAGCAGGAATATATCTGGGAACGGGGCAACAGGGATTTGGAGTATGTTATTCCGGGTGACAGCAGCAGCCTTGCGGCAATACACGAGAGACTTCGGAACGGCGGCAGTCCGATGGAGATTATGAATGAGCTTTCAGACGGAAATGGCCTTGACCTGACGGGATGCTCTATCGAAGAGCTGCTGTATATCATTAACCAGGGCTCTCCGGTCATAGCTATGATAGATGCAGTAAACGCAGTAGTCCTGACAGGCTATGCGGAAGGATATGTTGTATATGAAAGAGCAGGGGGCGGCGAAAGAGGCAATGCGAGCTACGAGCAGATGATAGAAATGACGAACGGAAGCGGCAATACCTTTGTGGCTGCACTGTTTGGAAAAAAATAAGCCCTGAGGGCAGTTAGAGACTTGGGGGCAGCTGGGGAGTTGGGGACAGGGTAAAGGGCAATCGGGGACGGAGTAAAACTAGTT
>CATBDC010000046.1 GCA_949502235.1 uncultured Lachnospiraceae bacterium
TATTGATGGCTCTGAAGCCTTAAAACAGTGGCTCTCAAGCATTAAAATAATCAATATGAGTATATAAATTCTGAAACTTAGGCGGATAGAGTTCCTCTATCCGCCTTTCGTATATTCTCATACCACCCTTTTTACCTCCAAATCACCGCCCGGACCCCTTCCTCCCAGTTCTCAAGGGAAAGTCCAAGTCCGTGAAGCCGCAGAATCTTCTCTGCAAGAGATAGTCCGAGCCCCATATGCTTCTCCATTCTCCCGCGGCTCTTATCCCCGGTAAAAAACAAGTCAAAAGCATGCCTAATCTCTTCCTCTTCCAGAAAAACTCCTGTATTTTCTATCGTACACCTTCCATCCCGGATTCCTATAAGAATACACTCATCCTCCGGCGTATGCTCTGCCGCATTTGACAAAAGATTCCACACAGCCTTCGAAAAATATTCCCGGTCAGCTTCCAAAAGAAAATCTTCCTCCTCCCGGTACTGTACATGAAGCCTTTTCTCCCTAAGCACCGGCTCAAGCCGCGCCATCTGCTCCCGGATGATTTCAGAAATGGAGACCTTTTCCTTCTTTAAGACCATCTCCTCTGAATCAAGCTTCGATATCTCAATCATTTTCACCACCAGAGCGTCCATTTCCTCCGTCTGGCTGATAATCTGAGACAGATAATAGTCCCTCTTTTCTTCCATGTTATGTTCCACCAGATTCTCCGCAAAATTCCGTATAATAGCAAGAGGAGTTTTCAGCTCATGGGCCGCCGCATTTGTAAAATCCCGTCTTGTCTCCTCAAGAGCCATCTGCCTGTCATACACCGAATTAAATGCATGGATAACCAGAAGCATACACGCAGAGGTAAGCATAAACCCCGCAAGATAAACATATTTCATATAGGCAAAGGCAGCAGACCAGGGACGTTCCTCCATACGGATTTCCATATACGCATCCGGTTCCCCCACCATTCCTACCTGAATCTGATACCTTCCTCTGTAATAAAACCCGTCTGAATCAACAACCAGGCCCGGGCTGTCGCTTCCCTCCTTCCAGGAAAACTCCCCTTTTTTGGGATATCCATGCAGATACTCGCTGCTGCTCCATTTCTGCCAGTTTTCATAGGAGCTCATATAAGGAAAAACCGTGCTGGCAGTCTGAATCACTCCCCCCTTCTTTTGCTGTACGCTGCATATCTTTGGATTTACCCATTCCCAGACAACTTCACTGCCAGTTTCATAAAAGGTTTTTAATTCACCAGTCTCTTCACCAGTCTCATAATCGATACGTACACCAGTTTCCATCACATTTATACGTCCTGTAAGCCCATCCTTATAATTTTTTCCCTTCTCATCCGGGTTTTCCTCCCAGGTAAGCTTCTGGACATATATTGCCAGAAGCTCACTGCCGTCAGGTAAAATTTCAAAAGAAATCCTGTATTTCCCCGGGAGTGTATAGTCCTCTGTTGACTGCATTTCCTCCCAATGGTACTTTGCAAGCTCCTCCTTTTCCTCAAAAGACAGGTAATCATCCATAAAAAAAGGACCGTATTTTTCCCCGTCAGAGCTGACAGACTCTCCTATGACATCACTGCTTTTTACAAGCAGCTCCTTTTTCTCATCATATACAGCCGCGGAAACCGTAAGCGAAGGAGATGTACCCAGAAAATAGCCATACCCATTAACCAGATTCTGATGCACATCCCGCCGTTTTATGTCGTCCCAGCCCTCCTCCCTGCTTAAGCTCTCCTGCTCTGACACACTTTTCAGAAGGGACGAAGCGATTTCCTCAAACATCTGCTGATACTCCTCCACAAACTTGTCCTTCACAAGCCATGTCACCAGTCCCATTGTTACCAGATACAAAACAAGAAATCCCCCTGACGCCGGTACCCAAAACCGCCTCTTCTTCCTCTTGAATTTTTCTTTCATTCTGCCACCTCCATACGATACCCGAATTTACGCACAGTTTGTATGGAGCATCCGCAGGAACCGATTGCTTTTCTAAGCTTCTTAATATGATTGTCCACAACCCGCTCATTTCCCTCAAAATCATATCCCCAGAAGCGAATCAGAAGCTGCTCGCGGCTGAATATTCTCCCCGGATTCTGTATGAAAAAAACAAGCATCTCATACTCCTTCGGCGGCAGAGACATAAGGTTTCCATTCTTTGAAACCTTATGGCTTCTCAAATCCACCTTAAGACTCCCCGCCTTCACACAGTTTCCACTGCCGCTTCTTGTTCTTCCTGTAAGTGCCATAGCCTTCGCATACAAAACCGGCAGGGAAAAAGGCTTCGTCACATAATCATCCGCCCCAAGAGAATATCCGTTCAGCATATCCGCCTCCAGCACCCTGGCCGTAATAAAGATCACCGGCACATCACTTTCCCTGCGTATTTCCCGGCACGCGGCAAAGCCGTCCATCCCCGGCATCATCACATCCAGAAGAACCAGCCGGAAGCTCCTTATTTTCAAGAGCTCCAGGGCTTCCAGTCCGTCCCGGGCACACGTTACATCCCAGCCCTTACACATAAAATAGTCCGCGACAGCCTCCGAAAGCAGGCCGTCATCCTCCACAATCAATAATTCAGGTTCCATACTCCTTCTCCAATATTTGTCCGTTTGTATTCGTCTGTTTATTATCTGTTACAGCAGCAGTTTATCAGCTTAATATATCCTTTTCGTATCGGGGACAGGGTATTTTGAATCTGGGACGGAGTAAAATTCAGAATACTCCGTCCCAGATTCAAAATACCCTGTCCCCGACTAGCCCTTCACTACTCCAACCGTTCTAAGCTTCCTTACCGGTGTGACAATATCTGCCTGCTGCGCCATTACTTTATCAATATCCTTGTAAGCGAACCTGCACTCTTCTGCCACATCGTTTTTCTTCCGCTTTCCGAGTACAACTCCCTGCTCTTTTAAGTCCACAATCACCTGCTCCACGGAAAATGCCTGCTTTGCCCCTGACCTTGAATAATTTCTTCCGGCGCCGTGGGAGGATGTGCAAAAGGATTCTTTATTTCCTTTTCCTTCTACCACATAGCTGAAGGAGCCCATTGCGCCCGGTATGACTGCCAGCTCGCCTTCTCTTACTCTGGTAGCGCCTTTTCTATGCACCCACACATTCTCCCCGTAGTGGTTTTCCAGTGCCGCGTAGTTATGGTGACAGTTGATTTCGTCTCCGAATTCTACACTCATCTCTGTATGCTTCTCTATGGTTTCCTTCACAATAGAACAGGTCTTTTCAAGCATCCGCGCCCGGTTTTCAAATGCATAGTCCAGGGCCAGCTTCATCCAGTTAATATATTGCTTTCCCTCCTCCGCGCAGACCGGCAGAAATGAAAGCCGATATTCCTCCTTTACCTCGCTGTACCATCTCTTATTAAGCTCTCTTGCCTTCTCGTGGAAATAATCGCAGACTGCCTTACCAAGATGACGGCTTCCGGAATGGATCATAATGCAGAGAAGGCCGTCCTGATCCTCCTGAAGCTCTATAAAATGATTTCCGCCCCCTAAGCTTCCTGTCTGGAAATATCCATCCTCAATTAGAGGAAACAGCTCTTCATTTTTCTCATATTTTTCCATTTCCTCTTTTGCACGGTCAAGCACCTCCGACTTCTGCGGCTCCCTGTATCTCTCTGTATTCAGAGGAATTGACCTCATAATATTGCCGATAATTGCCTGGATTACCGTACCGTTTCCTGTCTGAACCTCCCTAATATCCTCTGCATGAATATTAGTGGAAATAAAGTCCATGCCGCACCCGATATCAACGCCCACCGCATTTGGGATAATCACATCCTTCGCGGCAATCACTCCGCCGATAGGCATCCCTTTCCCCGCATGAGTGTCCGGCATCAGGCATACCCATTTGTGAAGGAACGGCAGGCCCGACAGATGATACGCCTGCAAAAGACAGTTTTCTTCCAGCTGACGTTCATCCTCTAACCATACCTTAACCGGAAACCTTGTATTTTCATTATTCAGTACAAACATATCACCCCATCCTTTCATTTACATTTTCATCTATATTTTTTTCGTTAGCTGACAAACTTATTATACAAATCCCTTATCAGATAATCATTTAAAAAAAGCTGCGAACTGTAGAGCGGATAAAGGATATGTGCTATAGTTATGTTAAATATCTTTCCCGGAGTTTACAAAAATGTCAGATTTTCATGAGCTTATAAAAAATTTTTCCAAGACCCGCGGTTATGTCCGCGATTTCTTCGTCTACGGCTTTAAGACCAGAAACGAATTTACAGAAAAAAGTCCCCGGACCTACGACAATGAAAGAAGGCGGCTGGAAAGCTGGCTCTCTCCCTATGTGCGCAGAGACTACACTCAGAACGGCGCCAATATTTCCCTTGCCATTGACAGCAATCTTCTTGATACCAATCCTCTCTTTCAGGTGTGGAAAACAAAAAGCTTCACTGACAATGATATTATGCTTCATTTTCTCCTGCTAGATGTGCTTAAAAACAGCCGGCCCCTTACTGCTGAAGAAATTACTGACTGCCTCCTCTCTAAATATGAAACGCTGTTTGATATCCAGACTGTCCGCCGAAAATGTAATTCCTATGCTGGAGAAGGTCTGTTAAACAAGAGCAGGGAAGGAAAAGCTGTCGTATTTTCCCTGGATACCACTCTTGCTGACTGGCTGAAAGCAAACGAGGCCGTACTTGACGCCTGTACCTTTTACCAGATGGCAGAGGCCTTCGGCATCATTGGAAACTATATCAGCGGGCAGTACGATTATCCTAACCGCATCTTCCGGGTAAAGCACAGCTTTTTCGTACATACACTGGAGGATGAAATCCTCCTTGGACTGCTCAATGCAATGAACAAAAAGCTGTCTGTCCGTCTGGAAATGAAAAGCTCCCGCAGGGGAACGATAAATACCGCCTGTTGCGTCCCTCTTAAAATATTTGCCAGCACGAGAAGCGGACGCCGTTTCCTGTGCGGATATGTAATGAAAAGCAGACGCTTTACCTGTTTCCGCCTGGATACAATCAGACATATTATACCAGAAAAGGAAGCACCCGGATACAACAAACTACTTCAAATGCTTAACCGGAACCAGTGTTATCTTTGGGGTGTATCCTTCCACAGTGACAGCGGACGCCATCTTGAAAAGCTAGCCATGACCCTGCATGTTATAGAACCTGAAGAGGACTATATTATTGACCGCCTAAAGCGGGAAGGCAGAGGCGGCACCGTTACGAAAACAGGTGCGGACACCTACAGGTATGAAACAGAGGTATTTGACTGCAATGAGATGCTTCCCTGGATCCGCACATTTACCGGACGGATTCTATCCCTTACATGTACTGACAGATTAGTAGAGCAGAGATTTTATCAGGATTTGCAGGCCATGTACCAAATGTATCATATAATGTAAGTATCAGAAGGTGTTTTGACGCTTCTAATACACAATATAAGGAGAACAGCTATGGAATTATTTTCAGAAATATACAACTGCTATTATCAGGTAATGCGTCATCTGTTAAGCAGCAGAGAAGCCCTTACAATTCCGGATATCAATGCGCAGATCTACAAGGAAGGCTTTGCAGAAAGCCTCCTGTCCATCATCCCGAAAATAAAAAACAGCTCATGGAATCTGTTTAAAAAGGACGGGGAGCTCTATCTATCCAGAATTTCCCCTTCCTTTCTCATGCCTCTCTCTGATTTAGAAAAATCCTATTTAAAAGCTCTGCTGTCCGATAAAAGAATCCGGCTGTTCCTTGACACGAAGCGGCTGGAGCGCCTGAATCAGATGCTGTCCGGCGTCTCCCCGCTCTGGAAACCAGAGCAGTTCATTTACTATGACCGCTTTGACGGAGGCGACCCCTTTGACAGCATAAAATATCAGAAGCACTTTAGCACATTGCTCCATGCAGTAAAAAAGAAGCAATATGTAGAGATAGACTATACTGCGCCTAATGGAAACCGCGTGCATCATTACTATATTCCTGCACGTCTGGAATATTCCGTAAAAAATGACAAGTTCCGACTTCTGGCTTTAAAACAGACAAAAGACGGAAAAATGACTCTCGAAACCTTAAATGTAGCACGTATGGATCATGTCTGCCTGACAGAAAAATCTCTGTCAGCGGATATTGATCTGAATGAAATCATCCGCGGTTCTTATTATAAAGAGCCTGCTACTCTGCGCATTGAAGATCGGCGCAATGCCCTTGAGCGGGCTATGCTTCACTTCGCCAACTATGAGAAAAATACTAAAAAAATAGGTGAAAACACCTATGAATGTCTTATCTATTATAACCAGAATATGGAAACAGAATTATTGATTGAAGTCCTGTCCTTTGGGCCTATGCTCACGGTAACAGGGAATAAACAATTTCTTGAAAAGGTAAAGGAGCGGCTTAAAAAGCAGAAGCTGGGGATGCCAGTAGGGGACAGGGTATTTTGAATCTGGGACGGAGTATTTTGAATTTTACCCCGTCCCCAACTCAGTTTTTTAATAATGTCCTCCGTCCTTCCGGTTCTCCTCCATATCGAACCGGACCTCGTCAAAGTAGATCTTCGTCTTTCCCCACTGGGGCTTTTTCTTTATAAACGGATGAAGATGCCCTGCCCGCTCTGCCGTTTCGAGTGCTTCTGTTTCTGCTGCAAGGAGTACTTCTTCCTCATCCACATTCACTGCCCGTCCGTCTCTTAATACAATCTGTCCGTCCACCATCACCATATCAATATCCGATGGATGTCCGTTTCCCACCAGTGTATCTACAATATTGATTCTTGGCATAAGCCTTGGATTCATCAGGTTAACCGCGATAATATCTGCCCGTTTCCCGAGCTCTAAAGAACCGATTTCCTTCTCCATTCCAATGCATTTTGCGGCATCAATCGTTGTCATCTCAAGCACCTTTTCTGATGGCAGGTAATAGTCGTCATTCATGGCTCTCCTGAAAATCATCTTGGCCCGTTTCATGGCGTCAAACATATTGAAACCGGAGGAGAGCATGGAGCCGTCTGTTGTAATGGCAACGGTAGCTCCAAGCTCAAGAAGCTCTATCACCGGCGTACGATAAGTCATCTGGCGCATTCCGGGTGCTACGCTTACATGAGTATCTGTATTTGCAAGAATCAATGTCTCATCAAAGGAAAGCCCCGTACAGTGCTGCAAATGGACATCCGGGCCTAAGAGAGCGTTTTCCTTATCCTGGTATGCAAGGCGGATCATTCCCCCGAAGGCATCGGTATGAATCCTTGTATTATATTTTTCCGCTATCCTCCTCATATCCTTTGCCTGCCTGATATCATGCTCCGTAAGCCTTACGCAGCGGTCCGCCGGAGTAGGCGCAGACGGGTCAACGCTGGTGATAACCCCAAAGGGAGCTACATAGGCCCTGGTTCTGTCCCTGTTGGCGTGATTCAGCTCCCCCACCACTGTCTCCAGGCTTTCAAGAACCTCCTCATAGCTGACCTCTTTTCTTACCCTCTCCCCATTTACATAACGGCTGAAACGGTGGGGCCACGGTACATGGCACGGCCCTGTACAGACAATATCCTTTACCCCCACCTCTGCATACGCCTTTGCATTATTCTGTGCAGGAACCGGGGAGTCACATCTTGGCTGGGAGCCCAGCACGCATACGCCTGTGGTTACGCCTGCATGGAGACGCTCCAGCGCTGAGAGCCGCCCCTCGTTATACCAGAACTCATCTGTAATATAATTCTTATATGCATGGGTCATGACCGGCATCCAGTAGCTTGTGTCCTCTACAATTGACTTAAACACCGAATGTCCCCCATGTCCGTGGGCATCCACAAATCCCGGCATAACAGCATGGTTTTTACAGTCAATCACCTCCCCTGCCTCATATCTTTTTGCTTCCTCACTTGTCCCTACAAATGCGATTCTGCCCTTTTCTACCCCTACCGCGCCGTCAGGAATCACCCTGCGCTTCTCATCCATAGTAATCACAACCGCATTCATCAGCATAAAATCATACATAGCCTTCTCCTATCTTATCCTGAAGGACGGACGGAAAATCTCCTCTTCCTTAAGATGCCGGAAGTCTCTTTCCATATAGCCGTACTTCATTTTGTTATAATACCTCTGCCCCTCTGCCTTCAGCTTTTCAAGATCTATACCTTCTATCTGCCTGTCCTTCATAACAACCCTTCCGTTAATCACTGACATTTTCACGTCAGCGCCGGAACCGCACATAAAAATCGTCCGTACCGGGTCATCCACCGCGCCCATATGAAAGGCTTCCAAATCAACAGCAATCATGTCCGCCTTTGCGCCTGCGCACAGCCTTCCCAAATCATCTCTTCCCAGATACTTAGCCCCTCCCAGAGTAACGGAACGGTAAATATCTGCATAAGTGGATCCCTTTGGATCCCCGGAAATCATCCTTGAAAACATAGCCGCTGTCCTGATATTCTGAAAGAAATCCGGCGGAAATGTATCTGTTCCAACCGCCACGTTAATATTACGGCTTCTGTAGCTGGAATAAGAATCAAGATGCCCGCCGCTCCTTCCGATAATAACCGGACAATAAATTGCCGTTGTGCCGGTTCTTTCAAGAATCTCCAGATCATCCCCTGCATCCGGCGCCCACTTGGTTCCCTTCGCAATGTAGCAGTGGGGGATCCCAACATTTTCCCCGAGAAAATGAATACTGTCCAGATATTCCAGGGGGCTCATGCCTGTCTTTTCCTTAATAAACCGATATTCAAAGAGCCCCTGTGCCGCATGAAGCTTCACCGGACATCCAAGCTCTTCGGCATACTTCTTTGTATTTTTTAAATTTCCCTCTGTCTGCGTCTCGATCCTTTCAGGAAGAAGGGCTCCTCTGATAAGCCCGTCATAGGCTCCGTCATATTTCCGGATAAATTTTACGGCACGCGAAAGCCCTTCTTCTCCCTCTTCTTCTTTGTACCGGACTGTCATCGACCCATCCGGCCGCACAACATTCAGCCCGCACTGATAGCTTGGGGAGGTATAAAGACGCAGTCCCAGCCTTCCGGCGTGATGCACTCCTGCCTCTTCCTCCTCGTAGGTGTCCGCCCATCTTTTATAATAAGTAGACGTAATGGGCATTGCTGTTGTCACACCGTTCATAATAAGCTGGGTGTATGCAAAAAGGGACTTGAAAGCCTCCTCTTCTGGCGTCATCAGCTCATGGGTTCCCTTTTCAAAATATTCCTCCGAGGGGCTTAGACTCCCCCGTATTTCCTTATATGTCTCTGTATGAATAATATCATGGTCAATGTCTCCCAGTGCATTTAAATCAATAAACCCCGGCATAATCACCGCATTTCCCACATCCTCTGTCCTATCCACAGGCCCGCCATAGCATTTTCCCACATAAATAATAGTGTCACCCTCATAGACCACCTCGCCGTCCGTAATCACTTCGTGATCCTCTCCGTCAAATCCGATAACATATGCGCCTTTTATTTTTGTAATCATCCGCAAACCCCTCCTTTTTTCCACATAGCTCTGTTTATGAAAAAAGAGGGCACTACTGTACTTCGCACCCTCTATTCTATAATATCAGACATATTTTCCACCTGTTCTGTTGGAACGTCATTTTCGATGCACAGGAAGTTTTAAGATGCCCTTCCTATAAGCAGACATCAGGGGGCGCTTTTAACGGAGGTGAAATCCACCGCTTACAAAAGACTTAGGAGTGAAGGCTTTCCTGAACTCCTTAGTCTTTGTTAGCGGTTAGTTCACCGGAGTGTTGCTTAAGTCTGCGTTAGGAAGGACATCTTAAAACTTCCGTCCCCCGAACGATATCCCAACCGTACAGGTGACATATTTTTTATTCAAAATAAACTTTCTCAAAGAAATGGCTTGCTGCCGGCGTTGGTGTAAAGCCCTTCACATTACTTCTGATTCCGAGTACCTGCTGTGAATTTGCATAAGGAATAACCGGAAGGTTCTCACGCAGATATTTCTGGATATCCTTAATAATCTTTTCTCTCTCAGGACCGTCATCTGCAGCTCTCTGTGCGTCCAGCATAGCATCAAGCTCCGGATCACTGTAGAAGCCCATGTTATTTGTCGGAATCTGTTTGCTGTGGTACGGTCCGTAAATATTGTTATCAGGCTCCGGGAAACCTACCGCGCCAAAACCTACGATAAAGAGCTCTGTCTCTCCTGCGTCAACCATATCATAGAAGGTTCCTGACTCATAGCTCTGAATCTCGACTGTAATTCCAACCTCTGCCAGCATATTCTGTATAATCGTTGCCGCATTCAGCCTGTTTGCATTTTCAGCACAGGTAAGAGTTAACTTAAGATCTGAAACTCCTGCCTCCTTTAAGAGCGCCTTTGCCTTTTCCACATCATATCTGCATTCTACATCTGAATCATCATAGTATTTCATGTTCGGTGTAACGGTTGTCGCGCAGTACTCGGCATTTCCGCGGTAAACAGATTTGACAATCGACTCCTCGTCAATAGCATAATCAATGGCCTGTCTGACTCTTACGTCATCTAACGGCGCCTTGGTTACGTTCATGTCAAGGTATTCTACAACTGTACTTAACCGCTTTACAATCTCTGTATCCTTGTTTCCTTCCAGTCTTTCAACGTCATTTGCAGGAATCTCAAAGGCAATATCAATATTTCCTGACTCCAGCTCAATTACGCGGCTGTTAGCCTCTACAATAGTTCTGATAATAAGGTTCTTATAAGCTGGCTTGTCTCCCCAGTAATCCTCATTTCTTTCATAGACACATCTGTCATTTTTCTTCCACTCTACAAATTTGAACGGGCCTGTTCCTACCGGATTTAAAGCTGCCTGCTCCGGATTCTCTGTAAATTCCTTCTCGCTTACTACAACAGCTCCGATATACGGAAGATAACCAATAAGCGGTGAAAACGGCTCGTGTGTCGCAATAATAATCGTATTATCATCCACTACCTTGCAGTTTTCGTAATCAATGGCAGCCATAATATATGCTACCTTGGCGCCCTCTGGCCCGGTTGCCCTCTTGAAGCTGAACAGGACGTCATTTGCCGTCATCTTTTCGCCGTTATGGAACTTTACGTCATCCCGGAGCTTAAACTGCCAGTTTAAATCATCAAGCCTTTCCCACTCTGTTGCCAGACAGGGCACAATCTCACCTTCCTCGTCATATCTTACCAGTGTTTCATAAACCGGATTTAAGTTATTTACACTGCTTGATGTGGAAGATGAATGTGGATCCAATGTCGGCGGGTCGCCGGTAATTGCTACAGTAAGCGTATCCTTTTTTGCTGCTTCCTCCTCTTTGGCGCCGCCGCATCCTGCAAGCAGGGAAACAGCAAGAACGCCTGTCAGTATGACACTGACTATTCTTTTGGTTTTTTTCATAATCTTCTCTCCTTTATTTTTATTTATTTATTTTCATCTTCTGCCAGATGACATGCTACAAATTGGCCTTCTCCTACAGGCCGAAGCTTTGGCTCCTCCTGTCTGCAGCGCTCGGTTACATATGGACAGCGTCCTGCGAACCTGCAGCCTCCCGGGAGATTAACCGGACTGGGCACATCTCCGTTTAATATAATCTGCTCTCTGTCGATTCCCACCTTAGGAATGGGAATTGCTGACAGCAGGGCCTTTGTATACGGATGGCGCGGAGCCGCAAAAATGGTCTGATAATCGCTTAGCTCTACAATCTTTCCCAGATACATAACACCAATCCGGTTACTAATATGCTTTACAACACTTAAGTCGTGGGAAATAAACAAATACGTAAGGTTAAGCTCCTGCTGCAGCCTCTTAAGCAGATTGATAATCTGTGCCTGTATACATACGTCCAGTGCGGAAACCGGCTCGTCAAGTACAATAAATTCCGGATTTACAGAAAGAGCACGGGCAATTCCCACACGCTGCCTTCTGCCGCCGTCCAGCTCATGGGGATATACGTTAATCAGCCTTCTGGAAAGCCCTACCACATCCATAAGCTCACGGACTCTCGCGTCCAGCTTCTTTTTATCCCTTTTATATTCATCCATATTTGTCAGCGGCTCTGCAATCAAATCAAACACAGAAAGTCTTGGATTCAGACAGGAGTAAGGATCCTGGAAAACCATCTGGACATTTTCCCTGAATTTCTTCATCTGCTTCTTATCCAGTGATAAAACATTTTCCCCGTGAAAATTCACCTCGCCGCCGTCAGCCTCCAAAAGCCTTATGAGAGTTCTTCCGGTAGTAGATTTACCACAGCCTGACTCTCCCACCAGTCCTAAAGTCTCTCCTCTGTTAATATAAAAGCTGACATCATCTACCGCATGGAGAAGACCTTTGCTGACCTTAAAATATTTCTTCAGATGACAGACCTCAACTAATTTCTCATTTGAATTACTCATCAGTCTTCACCTCCTGATTTTCGTATAAAAAGCACCGTACATAATGCTTCTCATCAATGTAAGTAATGCCTGGTTTTTTATGCTTGCAGATTTTCATGCAGTTAGGACAGCGGGGACTGAAAGAACAGCCCTCTATTCTCTCCGTAGGCTCCGGCGGCAGTCCGTGGATTTCCTCCAGCCATTCCTCCTCTGTGTCAAGCTTCGGAATGGAATTAAATAATCCTTTTGTATATGGATGGCATGGATTCATGTAAATACTTTCCACATCCGCATACTCTACCACCTGGCCTGCATACATAATCGCAACCTTATCGCATATTTCCGCCACAATCCCCAGGTCGTGGGTAATCAGAATCATGGAGGTTCCAAGGGTCTCCTTAAAGCCCTTGATCAGATTCATAACCTGCGCCTGAATTGTAACGTCAAGAGCCGTAGTGGGCTCGTCCGCAATGATGAGCTTCGGCTGGCACGCAAGAGCAATGGCAATTACAACCCTCTGCTTCATTCCCCCTGAAAACTGATGGGGATAATCATTCGCCCGTTCCCGTCTGATGCCTACCATCTCCAGAAGCTTATTGGCCTCCTCCATGGCATCCTTTTTGCTGATGGTTTTATGAAGGCGTATCATTTCCACAATCTGGTCGCCCACCTTCATAGAAGGGTTCAGTGACGTCATAGGATCCTGGAAAATAATTGAAATCTCTTCGCCAAGAATCCCTCTTCTTTCCTTGTCGCTGATTTTCAGCATATCCCGCCCGTCAAACAGGATTTCCCCGGAGGTTACCTTTCCCGGCGGCGTTGGCAGAAGCCCCATAATCGTCATTGCGGTTGTTGTTTTTCCGGCTCCCGTCTCACCGACAAAGCCCAGTGTCTCCTTATGGCCGATTTCCATATTCAGTTCATTCACTGCATAAACAATTCCGTCTTCTGTTTTATATTCCACACTTAAGTTTTTAATATCCAGTAAGTTTTGCTTTTCCATGCTCCTTCCCTCCTTACTAATTTCTAAGCTTCGGGTCTAATGCGTCACGCAGACCGTCGCCTAACAGGTTTAACGAAAGAACAGTAATTACAATCGCAAGACCCGGGAACATTGTCATATAGGAATATCCGCGGATATAGTCCCTTCCTGTTGAAAGCATATTTCCCCACTCTGCATTAGGAGGCTGGATTCCCAGACCGATAAAGCTCATTCCTGCTGCCGTTAAAATAGCTCCGGCCATGCCAAGAGTAACCTGGACAATTACAGGCGCTATACAGTTGGGCAGGATATGCCTTACAATAATCTTAATATTGGCTGTCCCAGATGCCTTTGCTGCCTCAATATATTCTTCCTCGCGGATCGTAAGGACCGATGCCCTGACGATTCTGGCATATGTAGGTACTGCTGAAATTCCTACTGCAATCATAAGATTCGTAAGTCCTGTTCCAAGGGCTGCTACAATGGCTATGGCTAATAGTGTCTGTGGAATGGCCAGCAGCACGTCCATAAGCCTCATAATAAAATTATCCACTCTCTTTCCGTAATAGCCTGCAACTGCTCCTAAGGCGCCTCCTACAATGACGGCAATTCCAACAGATACAAAGCCTACCAGAAGAGATGTCCTTGCCCCATAAATGATGCGGCTGAAAATGTCCCTTCCAAATTCATCCGTTCCGAATAAATGCTGTGCATTTGGATGCTGAAACGCATTTGCCAGATCCTGCTTTGCATAATCATACGGTGCAATAAAATCAGCCAGGATTCCCATTATTAATAAAAGGAGAAGGATAATCAATCCGAAAATTGCCATTTTATTGCGGCTTAAAGTTTTTAAGACAGTCATAAGCTGACTTCTGGATTTCTTTTCTTCCATTTCTTTTTACCTCCTTCACCTATTCTTTTGAAACCTTCGGATCAACGACAGCGTACAGTAAATCTACCGCAAGGTTTACAAGGGAAAAGCATGCCGCGACAAAAAGAACGCTTCCCTGTACAATTGGAAAATCTCTCTGCTTAATTGCCTCAATCATCAGACGACCGACACCCGGAATGGAAAATACCACCTCTGTAAGCATGGCGCCTCCTAAAAGTGTACCAAACTGAAGTCCTACAACTGTAATGATTGGAATCAGGGCGTTTCTAAATACATGCTTTAAAATAACAACGATTTCTCTCTGTCCCTTCGCCCGGGCTGTCTTAACAAAGTCCTGCCTGATAACCTCAAGCATGCTGGAACGTGTCATCCTGGCAACTACCGCCGTACTCTGCATACCTAAGGCAACAGCCGGCATGATAAGCTGTTCAAAGCTTCCAAAGCCCGATGGCGGCAGCCATCCAAGCTGTACGGAAAACAGAAGAATCATCAAAATACCAATCCAGAATATAGGAGCAGAGGTTCCAATCAGCGCAAGTACCATAACAATATTGTCTAAAAGTGAATTCTGTTTCACGGCCGAGATGATTCCGAGGAAGATTCCAAGGATTATGGCAATTACCATTGCCGCAACCGCTAACTGCACTGTATTGGGAAATACATTCATAATCTCATCTAATACCGGCCTCTGGGTAGAATAGGATGTTCCCAAATCCTGATGCACCACAATATTTTTCATATACCGGCCGTACTGCACTAAAAGCGGATCATCTAAGCCCATTTCCTTTCTTAAGGCTTCCTGTGCTTCCGGTGTTGCCGATTCACCGAGCATCATCCGCACCGGATCTCCCGGGGTGAGCGAAAGCAGCATAAACACCAGAAATGATACTCCTATCAGCACCAGCAAAAGAGATGCCAGCCTTTTCAATGTGAACTTCAGCATAGCTCATTCCTCCAAGCTTTATGATTTTGTATAAAAATAATTTTATTCATTATACTACCCGTATATGGGATTTGGCATTAGAACAATGGGATGATATGATTCGACAAACTTTATCCTGTTGTGACATCTGCATTTATATGTGTTGTGTGGTAAAATTCTGTATATTAGTTATAGAGAGTTAGTTATAGTGAGTGCTATCTATAGAGGGGTGAGCTTTTTGGACATATTGACTGTGGCAGATATTTTAAAACTAGATGTTTTAAAGAACGTCTCCTTATGCGCCGGTACAGGAGGCCTGGCAAAAGCCGTTACTGGAATTACAACTGCAGAAGACCCTGATTTGCTTCAATGGCTAAGTGGCGGCGAGGTTCTGCTCACTTCTCTTTATGGTGCCGTTTTAGGCCCATTTTCATATAGTGAATACATACAACAGCTTGCCGGAAAAGACATCAGCGCACTGTTCATAAAGCCAAAGGCTCCCTCTGAGGACATCCCGGAGGACATTATAAAAGGCGGTAACGACTTTAATATTCCCATCATAAGACTGCCCTTAAACACACCATTCATTGATGTAATTTCTGCGGTTATGGGTGTCATATTAAAAATCAAGAACCAGTATTACATTGAAATACAAAATAACCTGTCAAATCTCCTGGCTTCCGGTGCCAGAGAGCCCCAGATACTTAATTATCTTACCCAGTATATTCCTGCCGCAATTTCTCTGTATGACAGTGAAAAAAATCTTACTTCTTATTCACAATCTGCTGAATTTCAGCCTTATAGAGCCATTGCGGACAGAATCAAGCTTCCTATCATGTGTATGGGGGAAGTGAACGGCTACCTTGAGGCAGTGACAAATCATATTTTAGATGAAAATCTGGAAATGCTTCTAAAAACTGCCGCAAGCCTGCTGGCATTATTGTATCTGAAAAAATATTATGTGGCGGAAATCGAGCAGAAATATATATCTACTTTTCTGGCGGATTTATTTGAAGGAAATATTGAGGAGGAGCAGCTTGAAGACAGGACAAAAGGATACGGCTGGGGAAAAGAGGACACCTACAGCGTATTTTCTACAGAACTGGCTGCAGTAAAAAATACCTCAAAGATTTCTGAGGCTCTTATAGAAATGACTCAGTATCTCTCCAAGGATAACTGCTATTTTTATATAAAGGAGCCTTATCTTCACGTTTTATACAGACTGCCGGGAGAGCACCGTCCTTTAGATGTCTACAGTTCCATAAGCGCAATTATTTCTGAATTAGAGGCATTTATTACAAAAAAATACAGGTTGTTTTCCTTTTTTGCAGGAATAAGCAGTATCACAAATCATGTTTCACATATTCCCTTAAAAATCCGGGAAGCCTCTGATGCATTACAATTCGCACATGCCTTTAAAAATAATATTGTGAAATATGAGGATATGGGCGTCCTTCGAATTCTGGCCGCACATTCCAGCACCGCAGATTTCGAGCAGATTATCCCTCCTGCGGTGAAAAAGCTCGCCGCGTATGATGAAGCAAAAAATACCCAGTATCTTGAGACACTGGATTCCCTGCTTGGCAACAATATGAACCTAAGCAAAACCGCAAAGCAGCTGTTTATACACTATAAAACCATGCTCCACCGCATGGACCGCATCTGTGAAATCGCGGAAATCTCTCTGGATGACAGGCAGACCCGCCTGGATATCGAGCTGGGCGTAAAACTGTATATGATGCTCCCTAAGTGAGCGATACCCTCCATAGATAAGCACAGACTGTATAAATTTCTGTGCAAAAAAAGTACCGGTCTTTTCTGCCGGTACTTTTTTTGTGTTATTGTTCACTCCATAGTAACCTTCTGGGAGCCATTTAAAATTGCCTTCGGCAATGGGATCTGCTCACACCTGAGTCAGTTTCTTCTTCCCCTTCTTCTACTCATAGTATTTCCACTGTTTATCTTTGCTTACCCAGTCCATATCAAGCCTTGAACCAGACTGGAGCGATTTTACTATCGGCGTAAGTACATCTTTTACTAATGCAATCACATCCTTAAAGTTTGTATCCTCTATCGCCTTTTTCTTCTTCACAAAAGACTTCCACCTGTTCTGCCTTACAACGTCCTCTGTAAATTCATCTTCAAAAGCAACAATATCATCAAAAGACGTTCCCCTATGTGCAAATGTTTTCCGAATTGCTTCCTGCAACTCTACACCGGATAAATCAAACCTCCTTGCCAATATGTATATATCGTAAAAGTCTTTATATCTACTATTGATTAATCCCAATGACGTAAACGCCTCAAATTTTTCAGCAATTACAGAATATAATGAATACGCAAATATCTTCGGTTCATCCATATTAAGAAGCACCGGAAAGTCCATTTGTATTCTGTCTGGATAAACCACATCGCCAAAGCCGATATCGATTGATACTTGTATTTTTGTTCTATCCAAATACGCATTTATTGATAAATTCACACCATGATACTCTTTGAATTCGGTGATATTATGAACATCCAGGGATTCTAAGTCATATCGCAACGCATCATCATATTCTATAGAAAAGATATCCTGAAATACCTTTTTTATTTCTTCTGCATCATTAGGGATTCTCTGCGCAAGCAAATCAATATCTATTGTTGCTCTCTCAAACTGTCTGTCAAACAAAGCATACAGGAATATACCACCCTTGAGAGTAAATCGATCTACATATTTTGAAACAGATAATCTATAAATTGAGCGTTCCAACGCATAGGTCACAAGCTTGTCCTGCATGGTTTGGCCCTCTTCTACGGCAAGCTTCTTGAGCCTTGCTTTTACTGATTCAGCATTCATTATACAAGCACCTCCAGATAGTTTTTCATGACATCTTTGCACTTCATCAGCTCTGCATAACGCAGCAACCGATTAAGGTTTCTATCTCTTCTCCTTAGATAATTAATAAGAATCTCTTTCGTTTCCTCTATACCAACTTTCTCACGGTAGAAAACAATATCAACAACCGTTTTTTCAATATCATAAATGCGAAAACGGTTCTTTTCGTTAAAAACTGTCTCTATTCCAAGTTCAAACCTTTTGTCTGTATAATAGTACAGATTTACTTCTGGCCATTTTGGAAGAGATGAGACCTTTGCTTTTCTTCTAATTGCTACATCCACAGCATCCGGTCTGTATGTCGTAAGATTATAATAAACAGCTGCACTCATCAGACACACGACCCCTGTTGGAACATAAGCATATGCATAATAAAAATCCGATTCTTCTCCTTGATAGCCTGTATTCTCATAAAATTTTTTATTCAGTTTTCGCAGAACGCCCTGGTTCACAAGCTGATTGATCTTATAAAGAGTAAGCCCTTTCTCTTTAAGCTCTTCAATTGAGATGAGCATCTGGTCATTTGATATTGCATAATCTATTGTCATATTTGTCACCTTTTTTAATTTATTTTCGGCATTTTATTTTTTTGCCGAATTATAATTAAATAATATCTTATATATAACAGGATGTCAATAGTTAGCAGATTTATACCCCAGATTCTCTCCTTGGCAAGAATATGAACAAAAGTACCGGTCTTTTCTGCCGGTACTTTTTTGTCACTTTTACTCATAGCAAGTACAGAATTGCTTTAAATACTCCCCAACCGAACGTGTCATCTCCCTAGAAAAGTCACTGTCATATTTCCGGCTGCAGAATCTTTTCATCCACTCATCGTAGGTCAGCCCGTCACATCTTCCGTTAAACATTTTCCGAAGAGTCTCTTTATCCTTTTTGCGGTACGTGTTTTCACAGACAATGTCCTCCAGCTCAAAACGCCTTGGTTTCCTTCTGGACATCTGCTGTGCCGCCGGATATCCAAATACTGCCATGACAGACGGAAATACATATTCCGGCAGATGAAGAAGCTCCCTCTGGGTCTCACACTGCTCCATGATATCTCCGATATAACAAGAGCCGATCCCAAGACTCCATGCGGCTGTCACTGCATTCTGCGCCGCAATCGCAGTATCTGTCACCGCCAGCATAAGATCTCCCACTCCCGGATCCCGGGGCGTAAGTCCTGCCTCGCGGTATGCCTGAAGCCATTTCAGACAGTCCGTACAAAAGACAAGAACCAGCGGGGCCCTGGCAATAAATGGCTGGTTATCACAGCTTTCTGCAAGCCTTTCCTTAAGCTCCTGATCTGTAATATCTAAAATTGTATATAACTGCTGATTCCCCGCTGTGGGCGCCTCCATTGCCGCCTCAAGAATCGTCCTTTTTTCCTCTTCCGATATCTGGCGGTTCTCAAAAACCCGTACCGACTTGCGCTCTGCAAGCTGCTTTGTAATCTCATTTACCATATTATTGTCCCTTTCCCTTAATACCATATAGTATAGCATATTTTCTTGTGCAGATACAGTTACTGTTCACTCCCGTTCATAGTAACCTGATACATCCACAATTCTTCTGTAAATTACGAACAGCTTGACCGATAATGAGTAACCATTTATAATAAACAGAAACGCTCTCCACAGAAGACTATCTTTCCTATTTTTTTGACAAGTCGAATTTCAAAAAAGACATGAAGCCGGGATGGTCTGCCCCAATATTTATGAACATCCAGGGAACATACGGATGTTACTTTCACCCCATTCATAGTAACTGCATATTTACTGCTTTCAACAGTGGTTTTCACATTTCTTATATCCACAATTTCCCTCCCATGTGCTATAATGAGGTCAGCATAAATAGAAAAGGAGTATCATTTATGACTGTTATCCGACCCTTTCAGGCTGTGCGTCCTAAGAAAGAACTGGCTTCCTCTATCGCCGCACTGCCTTATGATGTATACAGCCGCAAAGAAGCCCTCGAAGCTGTAAAAGCACGTCCTCTGTCATTTCTTAGAATTGACAGGCCAGAGACCCAGTTTCCGGAAGATACCGACATGTATTCAAAGCCTGTCTATGACAAGGCAAAGGACCTTTTAGAAGCCATGCGTTCTGACGGCTCATATATTCAGGATGAGACGCCCTGCTACTATATCTATACCCTTACCATGAATAACCGCTCCCAGACCGGACTTGTGGGCTGCGCGTCTGTCAACGATTATCTTGAAAACCGGATTAAAAAGCATGAAAATACACGGGAGGACAAGGAGGCAGACCGGATACGCCATGTAGATACCTTAAGCGCCCAGACCGGTCCGATTTTCTTAACCTGCCGCGCGGACGCAAGGCTTAAGCGGATTTTAAATGACGCAAAACAGAGCGCTCCCCTCTATGATTTCACTATGGAGGATCAGGTACGCCATCAGGTCTGGAAAATTGATGATGCAGATACAGTCCGCAAGCTATACGAGATTTTCTGCTCTATTGACAATATCTATATCGCTGACGGACATCACCGGGCGGCTTCTGCCGTAAAGGTTGCCTTAAAGCGGCGGGACGAATATCCCAATTATACGGGCAATGAAGAATTTAATTATTTCCTCTCTGTCCTGTTTGCCTCTGACGAGCTTCAAATTTATGATTATAACCGCATTGTTTCCGATCTGAACGGCCATACATTTGAAGAATTCCTCGGGGAGCTAAAAAAGAATTTTGATGTAAAGGAAATGGGAGAGCAGCCTGTCCGCCCTTCCTGCAAGGGTGAAATCGGGCTCTACGGGAATGGCTCATGGTATCTTTTGAAAGTAAATCCTGTCCTCATCCCAGACGATCCGGTGGCCCGTCTGGATGTGTCCATCCTGCAGGATATGATACTTGAACCCCTGCTTGGAATTCATGACCCCAAGACAGATTCCCGCATCCAGTTTGTGGGAGGAATACGGGGGCTTAAGATTCTTTCTGAAACTGTTGACGCCGGGAAGGGAGGCGCTGCATTTTCCATGTATCCTACTTCTATGGAAGAGCTTCTCTCTGTGGCGGATGCCGGACGTCTTATGCCTCCCAAATCCACCTGGTTTGAGCCGAAGCTTTTAAGCGGGCTATTTATTCATCCCTTCGAAAAAGACCTGTCGGGGACGGCGTAAAATTAAAATGAACCTGTCCCTGTACAGGGACAGGTTCATTTTAATTTTACACCGTCCCCAACTCAACTCTATATACCAAAATAATACCCCCTGTCCAGAAGATTCTCAATCTCCTCCAGGGCAAGCCGGGTTTTGGGATAATCGTCCGCCATAATCCGGTTAAAAAGATAATTGCTGATAAACATGGGGGAAACCATACTGTCCTTCATCATAATTCCCGCCGGCATGCCGCAGCATAAAAATACATCACCCAGATGCTTAATAGATTCGTATGAAAATGTGGTGATTAAAATGATCTTAACACCCTTTGCCCTCATCCAGGTAAGCAGATTCAGCACCATCTTCTGGTACCTTGGAAATGTGTAAGCAATGCAGACATCTCCCCCTGCGGCTCCTGCTATTTCTTCGGGATACATTCCGCCAATCCCGTCAATCAGTCGGATGTTTCTCCTAATCTGGCTTAAATTTGCCGCCATGTAGTGGGCAACCCCAAAAGCATTTCTCCCTCCAAGAATATAAACTGTATTAGCGCTGTTTATCATCTTTACAGCCCTGCTCATATTTTCATCATCAAGAAGCGCCGCGCTCTGCTTAAGGCTTTCTATCTCTGCCTCTAAAAGATCATTCAGCAGGTTATCTCTCTTTAACAGTTCATAATTCTCATCATATCTCTCCGGCAGACTGACCTTTTTCATGAGGCTTGCCTGCAGGCTCTGCTGCATCTGTGTATATCCTTCATATTCCAGTGTTCTCGAAAAGCGAATGACAGATGTGGTGCTGACCCCAATATCATTCGCAATCTCTTCCAGCGTCTTAAAAGCAATCTCCGAGGCATGTCCCGATATATAATCAGCTATCTTGCGCTCCGTTTTTGTCAGATCTGCGTACTTTGTTTCGATACGTGAGATGATTGCCATGTTTTTGCCCTCAATCATGCCGTCCGCGGACAAGAACCAACAAACTCCCTGCCCACGGACAGTATACTTTCTTCTATATAAGTAGATGATATAATAGGCGTCATTTTTTGTCAATAAATTTTACCAGCGGCCCAAAGTCATACATGGAAGCCTCCGGATTTTCCTGGGCGGCCCTGTAGAGACAGTTCATAGCATATACACTTTCCCCGCCTCTGGGCGCGCAGCTTTTGCATGCCTCTGCCTCCAGCCCGACTCCGAGATCAATAACTACATCCCATATAGTTCCCCCTCCCCGCTGGGACGGCACAGTTATCATCTGATGCTCCCTTGCGTAATTTCTTGCTTCTATAGCCTCGGTAATGGTCCCGATCTGATTGGGCTTAAAGACAAATCCCTGTACTGCTTTTTCCTCATGAGCTTTCCGAAGAAGCTTCGGACTGGTAATGGTCAGGTCATCTCCAATCAGAATTGTTTTTTTAATTTCTTCCGAAGCCCTGGCAAAGCCTTTCCAGTCATTTTCCTGTAAAATGTCTTCTATAAATAGAAATGGATACTTTTCCGTCAGATTCTTTATATATGTAATCTGCTGCCCTGCCGTAACCTGCGCGCCGTTTAAATAATAAGTATCTGTTTTATCATCATACATTTCCGATGCAGCCATATCAAGGACATAGGCCACCTTATCCTCATACCCGCATTTCTTTACGGCTTCTGACATAAGCTGCATGATTTCCTCCGGATCCTCTGTGGGCGGCTGCCAGCCATGGCTGTTCCCTATAAGTGCCGGGGCTCCCCCAAGCTCCCGGGAAAAGATATCTCCTATGGCATGGTGCACATGATATATGATTTCCATTGCCTCTTCCATATCTTTCGCCCGGTAGGGGCAGAATGTAAATTCCTGAAAGCATACTGTCTTATCAGCATATCTGCCGCCTATGATGCTGTTTGCCGCCGGAAGGGGAATCGTCCTAAGCTTACGCCCTGCAATTGCCTGATACAGGCTTTTGCCCCAAGCCTCTGCCGCCGCCTTCGCACATGCAATGGATACGCTGTAAATTGCATTTCCCCCGAGAACACTTTTATTCTCTGTCCCGTCCAGCTCAATCATCTTCCTGTCTATGGCTTCCTGATCCATCACATCCATTCCCTTAAGAGCCGGGCCCAGAACCTTATCCACATTTTCAATTGCCTGAAACACACTCAATCCACAGAATTTGTCCGGGTCATAATCCCTTATGACTGCCGCCTCATGGCTTCCTACCGAGGTTCCCGTAGGCGCTGCCCCCTGTCCCGAAATTCCGCTCTCCAGCATGACGCTCACTTCCAAAACCGGCCTGAACTTACAGTCCATGACCTGTCTCGCATGAATTGACCTGATTCTGGTATCTGTCATTTTTCCTTCTCCTTTATATCCATTTTAAAATCTCTGCAGACTGCTGTAATCAAACAGGCGGGCGTGGGGATTTTCATCCGCAGCACGATACAGCATATTGCATGCGTAGATACGCTCTCCAGATCTGGGAGCGCTGTTCTTTACCGCCGGCACCTGCATAGCCAGGCACAGATCCATAACGATATCATCAATAACCCCTCCCCCTCTCTGGGAAGGCACGGTAATCATTCCATGGGTTCTTGCAAACTCATGTGTCTGAAGACTTTCTGTAATCGTACCAATCTGATTGGGTTTAAAGATAAAGCCACCGATAGCCTCTTCCTCATATGCCCGTTTCAGACGCTCTTTATTCGTCACAATAAAATCATCCCCTATCAGGATGGTTCTTTTAATCTCCTTCATTGCCTTCTTATATCCGCTCCAGTCATTTTCATCCAGCAGATCCTCTATATATAGAAAGTTATATTTTTCAGAAATGCGTCTGCCAAATGCGATCATGTCATCTGTTGTAAGATGTTTCCCGTTCAGATAGTAGGTTTTACTCTCATCCGAATAGATCTCACTGGCAGCGCAGTCCAGTGCATACGCCACCTTTTCCTCATATCCGCATCTTCTGACTGCCTCATGAAGAAGCTCCATTGTAACCTCCGGATCCTCTGTCGGGGGCTGCCAGCCATAGTAATGCCCCACCCTTGCAGGCGCCCCCTTCTGGTATTCTGTAATTACCTTTCCGATCATGCCGAAAACCCTCATTGCGATTTCCACCGCTTCTGCCATACTGTCGGCTTTATAGGGGCAAAATGTGAACTCTTGAATCCCCATCCAGAAGTCCCCGTACTTTCCCCCGTTAATACTGTTAAAGGTGGGAATCGGAAGCGTCTTAAGCTCTCCGCCTGCAAGATATTTGTATACCGGCAGATTCACACTTCTTGCCGCCGCCTTCAGGCAGGCAATGGATACCGCATAGATGGCGTTTCCTCCCAGATATGATTTATTGGGGGTCCCGTCCAGTGCAATCATCCTTTCGTCAATACCCTTCTGATCCGTGACATCCATGCCAATAATTGCCGGACCGATCAAGCGGTTTACATTATGTATGGCATTATAGACACTCTGCCCGTTAAAGCAGGCCGGATTGTTATCTGTCATGACAACTGCCTCATACATGCCTACAGAAGTGCCTGTTGAGGCGGAGCCCCTTCCTAAAACGCCACCCTCGGTTATAACATCCACCTCTATAATCGGCCTGTCCTTACTGTCAAATATCTGCCGGGCACAGACAGATTTTATCTGGTTCTTCATCTTGCTGTTCCTTCCTCTTTCTTAATTTCCGGCACATACAGGAGATTAAAATCACATACATTGGTTCCCGTATTGCCGGTTTGCACATCACAGTTCAGCTCCTTAAGCGCCTCATAACAGGCATGGGTTCGTAGTGCCTCATAGAGATTTACGCCCTTTTCTACGGACATCCTATAGGTCGCTGAATCCGTAATTCCCCCTGCTATGGACGTTGTACCGTCCGTTCCCTCACTGTCTATGGAAAGCATACATGCGCCGGAAGCCTTATGCGCGGATAAAGCAAACCCTGCCGTAAGCTCCTGACTGGGCCCTCCGTGCCCTTTTATGTCGTCATTATTAAGAATCTTCGTTGTCGTTTCCCCTGCGCTTATAATGACACACGGAGCCTTCACAGGATTGCCGTAGGTCTGTATTTCTCTCGCAAGAGACGAAAATACGGTTCCCACATCCTTACTCTCACCTTCCAGGAAAGAGGAAAGAATGACCGCAGACAGACCCATCTCCTCTGCTATTTCCTTCGCGTAACGGCAGGAATCAGGAAGGGAATTGAGTCCGTAATATGTAAACTCCGGAAATTCCTTTACCGTTTCCCCCTCCGGCCCGCAGTTCATCAGGTAATCTACTACATTCCCCGGAAGCCTGTCCTCAAGCCCGTAGTCGGTAATCACTCTTCTCGCTTCTTCTAAGGTTGTGTCATCCGCTCCTATCGGCGTTCCTGTCAGATGAGGATAAGGAACAGAAATGTCCCCTGTAGGCGGATATCCCACCACGTCAAAGATTGAAAATCCAATCATCTCTGCCCCTGCTTCTCTTATCCGTTTCGCCAGATTCCCTCCGTTCATCTGGGAGATATGACGCCTTACGGCATTAATCTCCATAATTCCCGCGCCTGATTTCAGCAGAATATCTGTTGTGCGCTTCTCATCCTCAAGAGTAATACCAGGTATAGGGCAGCTCATAAGTGCAGAGCTCCCTCCGCTCATTAATGTAATAAATAAATCCTTCTCTCCCGCACGATCCACAACCTCTAATATTTCCCTGCAGGCCCTTAAGCCTTCCTCATTGGGAATGGGATGTCCCCCTGTATATACCTTTGTATGCCGGTAAAAATCCGTATCCTCCGGAACTTTTACAATCGCATACCCACAGGTCAGGTAATCTCCCAGAATCTCGTCAACTGCCATAGCCATAGCGTTACACGCTTTCCCTGCGCCAATCATATATACATTCCGCTTCTTACTTAAGTCCCATACCTTTTCCCCTATGTATAGAAGCGGGCCTTCCCTGTGCATAATGCTTTTAATGCGCTCACCGGAATCCAGCCTCTGAAGCGTCCTTTCTGTAATATCCAGAACAATCCTCCTGGAATCCGTATCACCTGCGGAGATCAAAGCTTCATAATTCTTGATTTTTCTTGTCATATTCTCCTATACCTCCTGGTTCTTCGTTCGTTACTGTTCACACCCTACGGGTGCTTCAGTAACGGCATCCGGCCATTAAAAGTCACCTTCGGTGAGGAGCCGGATGCAAGGCAGCCACTACTTCTTTGGCCGGACACCGTGCAGCTTGGTGCACGGTGCCGTGTGAACAGTAGCCTTCGTTCCCTTCCTATGGCTGATAACAGACAGTATTATCATTATAACTGCAATAACAATCAGCCCGCAGGCAATGGGTCTTTTAAAAAATATGGTCATAGAATTGTGGCTCATCTGCAGGGAACGCCGAAATTCTGTCTCAAACTTTGAGCCTAAAACCAGCCCTAATACTGCCGGAGCCATAGGAAAATCCGCCTTGCTCATAATAAACCCGATAAATCCCAGAACCAGCGCCACAATCACATCAAAAAAGTTATTATTCAGTGCATAAGATCCCACCAGTGACAGAACAACCAGGATCGCATTCAAAAAGTTCACAGGCACGCTTAGTATCTTCACAAATATACGGATGCCGAACATCTGCAGCGCTACCATAAAAACAGTTCCTATCAGCAGGGTTGTAAACAGCCCGTAAACGACCTCCGGATTATTTTTAAATAATAAGGGCCCCGGCTGAATTCCGTGGATGATAAGTCCGCCCAGCAGCATTGCCGTAACACTGTCCCCCGGAATCCCCAGGGTCGTAAGAGGAATCATGGCTCCTCCGCACACCCCGTTATTCGCAGCCTCCGCCGAGATAACTCCCCGGTAATTTCCTTTCCCGAAGCTGTCCGGATCCTTAGACCATTTCTTTGTCTGGTCATAGGCAATATAGGCCGCGATATTTCCTCCTGTTGCCGGAACAGCCCCAATGAGGGTTCCTATTATACTGGAACGGATAATCGTAAATTTATTCAGCCACAATTCCTTAAGCGAGGGAACAAAATCCTTAAGCCTGATTTTTTCTTCTTTTGCCTGAATGCTGCTTCCTGTACATCCGTTCAGAATCTGGGGAATAGAATAAAAGCCAATCAGTGCAGGCATAAGGCTGATGCCTCCGATCATATAAATACTGTCAAAGGTATACCTCATATTTCCCCACACCGGATCCACGCCTATAAAGGAAATCCCCACTCCAAGAAGCCCGGCTATGATCCCCTTTACTAAGGATTTCCCTGACACCGCAATAATAATAGATAATCCAAAAAATGCCAGAGCGCAGTATTCGGGTGAACCAAATTCTATACAAATACTGGCCAGAAGAGGCGCGGCAAGTATCAGCACAAACCAGCTGAAAAATGTGCCGATCCCGGAGGCAAATGCCGCCCAGCCCAGTGCCTTAGCGCCTTCTCCCCTTTTTGCCATGGGATGGCCGTCCATTGTTGTCACACAGGCATCCGGCGTTCCCGGAATATTCAGTAAAATCGCCGGAATCGCACCGCCCGCAATACCTCCTACATAGCATCCAAGCATCATACCAATAGCCTGTACCGGCTCCAGTGTATACGTCAGGGGAATCAAAAGGGCTACACCCATTGTCGCCGTAAGCCCCGGCAGAGAGCCGAATATCAACCCCATGGCCGTACCGGCCAGAATGATTAATAATGTGAAAGGATTTGATACTACTGACAATAATGCCGATAAAACTGCCGAAAAATCTGTCATATCCTTCCCTCCTTAAATCAAACCGCTTAAGAATGTTTCAGGCAGCGATATTGAAAAGACTCTTACAAAAACTATGTAGATAACTGCCACCGCTCCTAACGCGACTGCCGCGCATCTTAATATTGGTTCATCCTTTTTTAAAGCTTTCGACTCACCTGTAACAAATAAAAATGTAGACAGCATAAAGCCGATTACCTTCCACAAGGCGACATAAATCAAAATTGCTGCGATTGTCATCCATACACGTTTATCCAGCCTCTCAGGCTTTTCACCTTTATCGCTCTTTGCTGCCGCAGCCCTGTTTTGAATAATCAGTATTACACAGCATACAAGCATAATACCGTACATAATAAGCGGAAATGTATAGGATTTCATTCCGCCGTTTGCCGCTTCTACGGAGTGAGTCATCCCATAAAAAATCATAACCCCGCTGTACATTCCCAAAAGAATTGCCGCCAGCAGCTCAAATATCCGTGTCGTTTTATTCTCCATCCTTACACCCTCCTTCTGCCCAGTCAAAGATGTCCCTCCCTATTACAGTTCCGGGACATCTTTCACACTTAATAACTATTTTGCAAAGTAATTATCATAAGCATCCTTAAGACCCTTATAGGTCTCATCTACGATACCTTCCAGCTCTGTATCTGTAATTGCAGGCGATGCAAAGTTTCTTCCTGCCGCAAATTCCTGATACTCATCGCTTTCACACGCCTCTTTAAACATTTTTGTCAGTGTATCCTTAACCTCTGCGTCCGTGCCCTCCGGCAGAACCATAAAGCTCATCTGGCGAAGGTAGCCCAGTTTGAAAATGTCATATCCGCACTCATTCACTGTGGGAACATCCGGAAGGCTTTCCAGGCGCTCCTCGGTACAAAGAGCCAGGCATTTCATCTCTCCTGCCGCAATCTGATCCACAAAGTCTGTATAATTACTGCATGCCACCTCTGCATGTCCTCCCAGAACCTCCGTCACACATCTTGAGCCGCTGTCATAGCAGATAAGCTGTGAATCCATCCCTGTCTGCTCATTTAACAGGGTTGCATATGTGGGCGCTGTTCCGAATGTATTTGACATTGCCACAATGCTTTCCCCTGGTCTTGACTTTGCGTCCTCAACAAAATCCTCAAGCTTTTCATATGTTCCTGTCTTACATACAATTGCAATGGGATCCTCCATGACAAGACATAACGGGTCAAAATCCTCCTCAAGCTTATCTGAAACTGTGCCCTGCGCCGCCAGTCCCAGGTATGTACTTGTCATAAATCCCACAGTATAGCCATCCGCCTTTGACTGAATTGCCTGTGTCAGCCCCACAGCACTTGAACCGCCCTCTACATTTTCAATCACTAGCTCCGCGCCGAACTTTTCTTTAAAAACAGGCTGAAGCTCTCTCGCCGCTATATCATTGCCGCCTCCGGCACTCCATGGGACAATAACTGTAATTGCCTTTTCAGGATAGGCTGTTTCTTTCTTTTTCTCTCCTCCACTCCCTCCTTCATTTCCTTCTGACTGACTGCACCCAATCAGCCCTGCTGTCATTACCAGACTAAGTACCACCGCCAACATCCTTCTTTTCATTTTCATGCCTCCGTTTTCTTTTATATATATTTAGTCTCATGACTAAGACCCAAAGTAATTGTTACTGTCCACACCCTACGGGTGCTCCAGTAACGGCATCCGGCCACCTAAAAGTCACCTTCGGTGAGGGGCCGGATACCCGACAGCCACTACTTCTTTGGCCGGGCACCGTGCAGCGTGGTGCACGGTGCCGTGTGAACAGTAACAAATAATTTCCATTTTGTTCCAAATTATATTTTTTTGTTTTATTTAATATTTTGTTTTTTGTAGTATACAATATATTTCTATACTATTCAATACTTTTTATAATTTTCGTCATATTGCAACATTTTTACAGTAAATTTTTGTTATATATTTATTGGTTCAGATTGTATTGACTAATTTATTTTTGTATTGTATGATACGTTTATGTTAAAATTATTTTACCTGGGAAAGGAGCTGTATCTATGAAAGTGATTGAGGCTAATGTATATGTGGTAGACACCGGAGGCTTTTGCCCTCCGATTGTTGAACTTATTACAGATGAAGGAATCAGCGGCATCGGCGAGGGCGCCGTAGGATTTGGCATTGGATGTCATGCTGCCGGAACAATGATGAGTGAACTGGCCGAAAATTTTGTGCTGGGGAAGAACCCTCTTGATATTAATAATATCTGGAATGACTTTTATTTCCACACCTTTTGGGGTAAGGGCGGCGGGCCGATTTTTTATGCGGCAGTCAGCGCACTGGAACACGCACTCTGGGACATAAAAGGGAAAGCCCTTAATGTTCCTGTCTATGAATTCTTTGGGGGAAAGCAGAGAGACACTATCACGCTTTATGCAAATGACTGGGGCGACAAGGGCTTTGTCCACCCGGAAGAAATGGCCGAACGGGCCGCGGAGGTCGTAGAAGACGGATTTCACTGTATCAAAATGTATCCTTTAAGCAAATATGATCCGGTACGTAACCTGACACGGCACATAAAAAACCGCAAGGTTACCAGAGAGGATGAACGGATGACCCATAAGGTTGTGGGACTGGTCCGTGATGCTATCGGCCCGGATGTGGAGTTAATGGTTGACACAACTGCAGAAGGCCCGGCAGATGTGATGACGCGTATCGGGAAAAGCCTGGAAGAATTTGACTTATTCTGGTTTGAAGAGCCTGTAGACGCTTTTGACGTAAATGCATACCGCCTGCTCCATGATAAGGTAAACATTCCTATCGCGGCAGGAGAAAGATTTTACACCAGATATGGGTTCCGCGGCCTCATAGAGAGCCGGGGCGTTGATATCGTACAGCCGGATCCCGGCACATGCGGAGGATTAAGAGAGGTATGGAATATAGGTAATATGGCAGAAGCATACAGCATGAGGATTGCGCCCCACAACTGCGGCGGCCCTATCCTCACCGCTGCCTCTGTACAGATGGCCGCATGCCTGACAAATCTTGCCATGCTGGAGGTCTTCCCTTACCGACCCCAGATGCATTATGATATTGTAGAAAATCCTTTGGAAAAGACAATTACAGATGGTAAATTAGCGGTTCCCAAGGCCCCGGGACTTGGCGTCACACTGAACCACAAAACCGTAGAGCCCTTCCGTACCGCACATTTAAGCGTCAAATAACGAAGCCAGGGACAAAATTTCTTACCAGTGCGGGTGGAATGTTGTTCGAGGGACGGAAATTTTAAGATGCCCTTCCTAACGCAGACTGGGCAACACTCCGGTGAACTAACCGCT